>NZ_JANJZT010000016.1 GCF_024622975.1 Blautia caecimuris
ACTGGATCCGGTATCTGACAGGCTTTTTTGCGGAGACGGGTAACTGCATTGTAAAAACAGCTGGGAGATATCCCATGTTCATTACACCATGCAGCATCTGTCAGGCCACTTTGTCTGCATTCGGTGACCAGTTCCATCCATTCGTCCAGGGAACGTCCTGGAGCACGTTTATTACTCATAATGAAACCTCCAAATATAGTAAATTTCTATCTCCTATCAAGCGGAGTGTAGTAAAAATCTATTTGCTATCATTATGAGTTCAAAAACGTAGACAGTAAAGCTACCCAAGATTTAAGCGCTTACGATTTTACCGTATTTCGGAAATCGGAAGATAGCGGAGATTGAAGCAAAGGACATTATCGCATGGCAGAATGAACTCATGGCGTACCGGGACGAGAAAGGGAAGCCTTATTCGGCGGATTATCTGAAAACCATACATGCCCAGCTTACAGCGATTTTCAACCATGCTGTGAACTTCTATAACCTGCCTTATAATCCGGCAAGGCGGGCTGGCACAATGGGAAATGAAGTTCCGAAAGAAGTGGACTTTTGGACGAAAGAGGAATATCTGAAATTCTCCGAAGCCATGATGGATAAGCCCCGTTCCTATTATGCCTTTGAAATGCTTTATTGGTGTGGAATCCGCTCCGGCGAACTGCTGGCGCTCACTCCGGCTGATTTTGACTTTCAGAAGCAGACGGTCACAATCAGCAAGACATTTCACCGATCTAAAGGGAGGGACATTATCACAAGCCCGAAAACGAAAAAAAGTAACCGTACAATCAAAATGCCGCTATTTCTCTGTGAGGAAATGCAGGAATATATCAAAATGCTTTACGACATTCAGCCGGACGAGCGGCTGTTTACGGTTACAAAATCCTATCTCAATCACGAAATGGAGAGAGGGGCGAAGCAGGCAGGAGTGAAAAAAATTCGTGTGCATGATATCCGGCATAGCGCGGTTTCCCTGTTAATCGACATGGGATTTTCAGTGCTGGCGATTGGGGAGCGTATGGGGCATGAAGCGGAGAAAATCACTTACCGCTATGCCCACTTATTCCCTACGGTGCAGACGGAAATGGCAGAGAAATTGGAAATGGAGAGAATGACAAAGGAGGACACAAATGGAAAGAACACTTGATTACAAAGGGCGGTGGCGCAATCATACAGTAGCGTTCCGGGTATCGGACGAGGAAGCAAAGTTGCTTAACGATTTGGTGGCATTGTCGGGCTTGACAAAGCAGGATTATATCACAAGGCGGCTGCTGTGCCGGGACGTGGTGGTACAGGGCAATCCGAGGGTGTATAAGGCTCTGAAAAATCAAATGGCGGCTATCTACGAGGAATTGAAGCGGCTGGAAGCATTAAGCCCGGACAATGACGAACTGCTCTACACGTTGCAGGTAATTGCAATCACATTAGACGGTCTGAAAGGAGAAGATGAATGACAGAAACAAGAAAAACGACTGCTCCCGTAGCATCTGTTGGCGCAGATGGGGTGCAGCCGCAATTAAAAAATCACAATGAAATTATAGCAAATGAAACAGCACAAATCAATCTGCAAGCCGCAAATATCCCGGAGAAATCCGGGAGCGGCGGGCTTCAAACCGTTTCTATGACGGAACTGTATGATACCGTCTATCCGCCGAGAACGCCGGTTGTAGATGGATTCCTCTATGGAGGGACTTACTTTTTTGTGGGTGCGCCGAAAGTTGGAAAATCGTTCTTTATGGGGCAGCTTGCCTATCATGTGGCAATGGGGCTTCCCCTGTGGGATTATCCCGTCCGAAAGGGGACGGTGCTATATCTGGCACTGGAAGATGATTACGCAAGACTTCAGCGGCGGCTCTCCGGTATGTTCGGTGTGGAATGTGCGGATAACCTGTACTTTGCGACACAGGCAAAAACCTTGAATGAGGGCTTAGACAGGCAATTAGAGGAATTTCTGAAAGAGCATACAGACGCAAGGCTGATTATCATTGACACGCTCCAGAAAGTGCGTGAGGTTGGAGGGGACAGGTACAGCTATTCCAGCGATTACGAGATTGTGACAAAGTTAAAATCGTTCAGCGACAAATACGGTATCTGCCTGCTGGTGGTTCATCACACACGCAAGCTGGAATCCGAGGATAGCTTTGATATGATTTCCGGCACAAACGGACTGCTTGGAGCGGCAGACGGAGCGTTTATTGTGCACAAGAAAAAGCGCACTGACAACGAGGCGGTCATGGATATAGTGGGGCGTGATCAGCCGGATCAGGAACTGACCATAGAGTTTGACCGGGAGCGTTGCGTCTGGAAATTCAAAAAGGCAGAAACGGAACTGTGGAAACAACCGCCGAATCCTCTGCTGGAAGCAATCAACAATTTCCTGACACAGGATAAGCCGGAATGGGAGGGGACGGCAACAGAACTTGTGAGCCAGTTGCCGGATATGCAGATACAGGCAAACGTGCTTTCTAGAAAGCTGAATGTAGTCAATAGCCAGTTGCTTAATGACTATGGAATTTTCTATGACAATAAGCGGGGGCATGAAAGGAAGATTATTCTGAAACGGCTTGAGCCGAGAGAGTAAAAGCGACGATATGCGCCGGTTGCGACGGTATTTTTTACAGTGGGCTGGTATAGAAAATATCGACGCTATCGACGCAAACCGACGCAGAAAGGATTTTTTATGAAGAATGTGCAAATTTCTTATGAATTGTTTGTATCGTTGCTCCGCTATCATCTAATGGAAGATGATGATTGTCTGAATGAAATCCGGCAGGGATTGGAGCAGAAATTGGATTCGCTGGTGCGCCATGAATTATATGCGAAATATAAGACTGCGTCCACACAGGAAGAACGGGAAAAAGCCAGACGAGAATATCTGGAAAAACGTGGAGTGCCGGACAGCTTCCGCTGGTAGTTTTCCTTTGATGATAACAGACAGGAGCGTGACACGCTCCTGTGGATAGCAGACAACGAGAAAGGTGTGATTTGATGATAATTCAGCCGGACTGGGGAACTCGGAACGTGAACAAATTTTTTTACGAAAGTGAAGCCCGGAGGATTGCCGCACTCAATGAAATCTTTGGAGATGTGGAACTGACTGCGGCAGAAATGCAGACGCTGGTATGGCTTGCTGGGTGGGAGGAATGTACGGTAGAAAACGTACTTTCGGCTATCCGAAAAGCTATGGCGGCGGAAGCAAAGCGGCGGGAACAGCCGTCCCGTCCGTAGGGCGGAAAAGCACTCGGCAGAGCGCAAAGGCAGCTTGTGATGGACGGAACGGCTGTCAAAAGTGCTTTTGCGTTACTTTCGCCGAAAGTAACAAAGCCTATGCGCCGTATCCGGCGCTGATTACCCGGACAGGAAGAAAGGATATTGATTGAAGCGAACAATCAGTTTTATGACAGGAAAAGGCTCTGTCAACCATAACAGCAGAAAATTCCATGCAAAGAATACTGACCCGGAGAGAAGCTGTCTGAATGTGGAATACTGCAACGAAAACGTTAAGGATGTATATCACGAATTGTTTGATGAAGCACTCACCCGGTACAATGAGAAGCAGACCAGAAGTGACCGCCGGATTGACGATTATTATGAGAAAATTCGTTCCGGCAAGCAGGAAAAGCCATTCCATGAAATCATTGTGCAGATAGGCGATAAGGACAATATGGGGGCGAAAACAGAGGACGGACAGCTTGCGGCAAAGGTGCTTGATGAATATATGCAAGGTTTCCGGCAGCGCAATCCCACTTTAAGAGTATTTGCTGCCTATCTTCACATGGACGAAGCAACGCCCCACTTGCATATAGATTTTATACCGTATACGACAGGAAGCAAGCGAGGGCTTGATACAAGAGTTTCTCTGAAACAGGCGTTATCTGCTCTCGGATTTAAAGGCGGAACAAGACGGGAAACGGAATTAAATCAGTGGGTGGCTTATGAGAAAGAACAGCTTGCCGCTGTCATGCTGGAACATGGAATTGAGTGGGAGAAGAAAGGCACACATGAGAAGCATTTATCTGTCTTGGATTTTGAGAAAAAGGAACGGGCAAAGGAAGTCGCAGAATTGGAAGCGAGAAAAGTGGAATTACAGGAAGAAAACGCTACTTTTCAAGAAATCAACGAAGATTTGCATGAACAGTTGTTACAGGTTGATGATGAGATTCGTTCCTTACAGGAAGATTTACAGGAGTCCCGGCAGGAAGCAGAGAAAGCGCAGAAACAGGCGGACAAATACCAGAAGCGCATGAATGAACTTGCTCCTATGGTTAAGAACATGGAGAAGCTGGCGGCGGATTTTTCTGCAGACCCGGAGCAGACGCTTCCAGAAGCAGCAGTTATGGAATCTGCAAAGTCGTATCGGGAAAAGAAAGCAAAGCCGTTGGTAAAGAAAATCGTACAAGTCATGCGCTCTGTTTATTCGGCGTATCTGGATATTTCAAATAAGTTTACAAAGCTGCAAGCGGCATATAACAGGGAACGGAGCGGAAACGAGCGGCTGACAAGCAGACTGGAAGAAGTCTTGGAGGAAAATCGGGAGCTGCGGATAGTGGCGGTGGATTTCGGGCGTATAAAGGCGGTGGTCGGCTCTGAACAGGTAAACGCTGTGATTAACCGGGCAAAGCAACAGGAACAGATAGAAGGCGAGCAGAAACGGGCTGCAAGGAGAAAACATAATCGGGAAGCCCGTTGACAGACGGGGGGCTGCTTAAAGCCCTCTTAGCTGCCATGAAGTGAATCCCCGCCAGTTAGTCAAGAGCGGCACAGCCGTTCAGTTCACTCTTGACTGGCTGGTGGGGATTTGCTCCTTTCCTTTACTTAGAAAAAGAAAAGAGCTATAATCAATTCAAAGAAATTTGGAGGTTTATTTTTTATGAATATGTCTCTGCAAGATATTGGGCTTAGAGCCATGTATAATTATCATGTAAATAAAACATTTCAAAATTGTAAAGTAGATTTTGAAGTTGTAAATATATGGAAACCTGCTGATATGAGGCAGGAAAAAATATATATTTTGAATAGAATACTGGAAAAAGCTAAAGGTTATGATGGGAAGTTAGTAGAAAATAAAGATATAGAACTTCCACTCCTTTTTTTGACGGCCGGTTGGGACAAAATAACTTTAAAAAATGGAGAAATTCGTTTTCAGCTTAATAGAGGGCAAGCAATAAGACGTGCATATAGTAGATTTGATGACTTTAAGAAAAGTGGACTGATTGAGGGAAATTATAGTCATATTGCAATTACTTTTACCGGAAAGGAAATGTTAGAGCAAATTGTTGATGTAGATTGTTCGTTTGCTGAAAAGATGGATGAATTTATAACTGAGATGGGTGTGTATTTTAGAGAATCTAATCAGATAAGAGTTGAAATTGAAGATTTAGTAAAAGAAATTCATAATAGTGTAAATCGGAAAATCAGTAAAGGTGAAATTTTGAGTAGTACAGTTGGTAATTTAGCTAATGTAATATCTATATTAGCGGGAATCCCAGAAACCGTTAATGTAGTATCAGACGGATTATGTTTGTTTAAAAATCTGATTGATATGATATAAAATTATAAATGTGAATAGGTGGTGAATACTAATGCCAAGCGTTAGAGCAGAAATATTGCCTGGGACTAAGTTTGGCTCTTTAACAGTAATAAGACGTACAGAGGATTATATCAGTCCTAGAGGGCAACATGAAAAAAAATATTTATGCAAATGTGATTGCGGAGAAGAGTATACTACTCGTGGAAGTTGGCTAAAAAGTGGGAAATCTAATTGTTGTAACCAGTGTAGCAAAGCTAAAGTTAGGTTAAAACAAATAAGAGATTTAACAAATTGTCATTTTGGTCGTTGGACTGTATTGGAGAAAGCTGAAACCGAGAAAAAGGGAGTATACTGGAAATGCCGTTGCGATTGCGGAACAGAAAAAATTATAAGAGGTACTTCACTAACATCTGGAAATTCAGTATCTTGTGGCTGCTATGCGTTAGAAAAGTTAAGAGAAGATAGATTGCTTGATTTAACGGGAAAAAAATTCGATAGATTAACAGTTTTATATCAAGTAGAAGATTTTATCAGCCCTATAAATGGAAAACATCGTAGTCGTTGGAAATGTAAATGTGATTGCGGAAATATAATATGTGTGAATGGAACAGATTTAACATTAGGAAACACACATTCTTGTGGCTGTTATAAATTAGAAAGAACCAGCGAAACTCATTTTCAAGATTTATCTGGCCAAAGGTTTGGTATGTTGCTTGTATTAAAACGGGTAGACGACTATATAACGCCTGAAAATGGAAGAACGAGACCGCAATTTTTATGTCAATGTGATTGCGGAAATCAGAAGGTTATTCAGAAGGACAGTTTAATGAATGGAACTATCTCTTGCGGTTGCTTAAATTCGCGTGGAGAACGAGAAATTGCGGAATATTTGAGAGAACATAAAATAAAATATGAAATCCAGTATGGTTTCCCTGATTTAGTGGGTGGTTTGCCTCTGAAATTTGATTTTGCAATATTTGATAAAAATGATAAGTTAATAGCGTTGATCGAATATCAAGGTGAACAACATTTTGAGATTGTCGATTTTTTTGGAGGTGAAAAGAAATTTGAGCGTCAGCAGATGAATGATGAAAGGAAACGGTCATATTGTAAAAATAAGGGGATACCTTTGATTGAAATACCTTATTGGGAAAACATAGATAAATATTTATCGCAGTTTACAGAAAGAAACTGAAAAGTGAAAAGCATAATTTCCATTATTAAGACTGATTGTTACGCTTTAGGTATCCTGGAAGCCTTATATTTCAAGCAATTCCAGACGCAATAAGACCATAGGCAATATTTTATATCAAAATTCCCGGAAATGAGCTTCTATTGCGTAACATTTCAAAAATGGGTTGTCAATCTGTAAGGATTTGCTATAATAAAAGTGTGGCAACATATTGGCAACAGAAAATCAGCAAGCCAGAATAATTGATGTAATTGAAGTAAAAACGGTGTGTATTTGCATAAAACTTAAACAAATGTAGTTAAGAATGGCAAAGGACACGCCGAGTTTGAATAACGGAAAGAACCACGGAAATGCTGATAAAATGGGCATTTCCGGGGTTCTTTTATGTCCTTTGGATCTAAAATGGCTCTAATTTTTTTTTAGGAATATTGAATTACATTTCTTGAATCTCAATAGTGTCAATGATAATAGTTTCTTCTTTCGTAGAGTGGTACTCAGGGTTACTTAACAGTGTATCACGCAAGGAGTCTTTTAACTTATCACAACAAGGCTTAAATGATAAATATGTAATACCACCGTCAATTACGTCTCCAACAACAAATGCTAAATTATATGAACGTATAAAAGCTGTAAAAATCTACGTTGAATTTTACAGCTTTTTGTGTATAATATAAGTAGTAGAAATAATATGAAATCAAAGGAAGGAGCTGAAAGAATATGGCAAATATTTTACCAGTGTCTGATTTGAGAAATTATAATGAAGTTTTGAAAAACTGTCATAAAGGAGAGCCAGTATATTTGACCAAGAATGGCAGAGGACGTTTTGTAGTTATGGATATTGAAGATTACGAGCGTGACCGTGCAGAGAAAAAACTTCTGATGAAGTTGCAGGAAGCCGAAGAAGCAGTGAAAGACGGTGAAGGTTGGCTGGATTTGGACGAATTGAAAGCACTTGTGGGGGAATAGGATGTTAAAACTGCGGATCAATCCGATTGTTGCAAAAGATCTGAAAAATATCCGGGATTATATTGCTGAAGATAACGAAGAATATGCTACAAAGACCATAAAGGAAATTTACGGTAAATTTGAAAATCTTCAGATGTTTCCGGGAATGGGCTCAGATCTTTCAAAACGAGTCAGCTTTCGGACAGATTATAAATATGCGATATGGGAAGATTATGTGATTATCTACAAGGTTGGAGATAAATATGTGGAGATTTATAGAGTAGTTAACCGATATCAGGATATTACGAGAATCTTCGATTGATAACATAATCATGATAACAAATTGATAACACCATTCAGTACGGTCTGTGGACTTTGGACAGTGGAACACATATAAAATCAGATAGAACTATAATTTCTATACAAAAATGTATAGTAACAAGATTTTATTTGCGAATTTGAGTAGCAGGCAGAACCCCGGAAATGCTGATAAAATAGGCATTTCCGGGGTTGATTTATGTCCTTTGGCTCTAATTGTTTTTTATGCAGTTATTTTCGGAATAATAGGGGAAGGCTTTTACAATATATTCGCTGCTTCCTGCACCATGTTTTGTGTCAAATACTTTGCTGAGATAATCATTTGACAGTAGGTTTCCGCATTGTTGGGCAGCAGATTGGGGGAATTTGCCAGTGCGCCGGTTATAGTATCCCTTACAAGCTGTTGGACAGCCTTGGAGGACACATTGTCTCCTTTATGGGAAGCCAACTTAAGAAATTTATCTTCTCTCCGTATTTCTTCCGATATCTGTGACTGCCACTTTTCCATAATTTCAGAGAAATGCTTCAGATTATGCTTCATTTCTTCAGTATATTTCTCAATACTGCCAAACTGCTGGATGGCGAGTTTTGCCACATGTTCTTCAGCATCTCTGATTTTCTGGATGAATCTGTCCTTTTAGCGAAGACAGGAATGGTGTTTGGAATCTGAGTGCGATAAAATGAGAAGAAGAGAAATAATTTGGAGAGGTGTTTATAAATGGTAGAAGTAAAGTTTTACGATAGCATAGATGATAAATTATTGAAATTTGCAGTTATTATCTCCAAAACAAATGGTAAATGGATATTTTGTAAACATAGAGAAAGAGATACTTATGAAGTCCCAGGAGGGCACAGGGAAAGTGGCGAAGATATTTTATCTATTGCTAAGCGAGAACTGATGGAGGAAACGGGTGCGATAGACTTTACTATCAAACCGATTCTGTCAAGGGAAAAACAAGAGTAAATGAAAGCATTGACGATGAAACATTTGGCATGCTTTTCTTTGCAGATATATTTTCTTTTGAAGAAATACATAGTGAGATAGAGAAAATATTAATTACGGATGATTTAGTAGAAAATTGGACATATCCGCTAATTCAACCCAAATTAATTGAAGAGGCAAAAAACAGAGGATATTTATAAAATTTAGGTTGTAGAATTGAAAATTCCGAAAAGTCTAAATAATCAAGAATATAATGAGTATTGAGAAACATGGTGAAAACAAAAAGTATTTTGTTCTATTTATTGCATATTAAGAAAGGTTGAACATCCAAAACAATTTGTGTCAACACTGTTGACACAAATTAGTTGGAGTAACCATCTTGCTATTATGTCCAAAGCAAAAACTGCAGAAGAGAGACATTTTTATATAACCCTTTGCATAAAGGAATCATATTCAGCCCGAGAGCTGGATGGACAGATTAATAGTGGTTATTACGAAAGATATATTCTATCCAAAGAAAAACTCCTGCCGGAGCCAATAAAGGGATTGAAAGAGAATCCGTTTTTGGATTCTTATGTTATTGAATTTCTTGATCTGCCAAAGAATTTCAAGGAGTCTTATCTACGAAAAGGTCTGATTCAGAATATGAAAGAGTTCATTCTGGAAGTAGGCAAAGATTTTACATTCATTGATGAAGAATATCGAGTACAGGTCGGTGGCGAAGATTTCCGAATTGATTTGTTATTTTTCCATAGAGGACTCAAGTGTCTGGCTGCTTTTGAATTGAAAATTGGTAAATTCAAACCGGAATATATCTCTAAAATGGATTTCTATCTGGAGGCATTAGATTGTCAGAAGAAAGAGAATAAGAATCCTAGTGTGGGAATGATTCTTTGTGCTTCTAAGGATGATGAAGTAGTGGAGCATGCGATGAGCAGAAACATGTCTCCGATGATGGTAGCAGAATATAAACTGCAGTTGCCGGATAAAGCAGTATTGCAGGAATTGATCAATATGCCTCTGATCAAAGAATAATTTTTGTTAAGTTGGCGTGAGTTCAATTTGAGTACAATTTTTATACCAGTCAAAATCTTGACAGAAAATATGGCGAATACAGCAATGAAAAGTAGCGAAAACGATATTAAGATCACTGTAATTAATCTTCTGTGAGACGAGTTTTAATAATAAAAATTGATACGAAGTATCTTAAACGACAGGTAGTCTATGTGATTGTCTGCTGTTTTTCTAATAACTGTATTTTTAAACCGGATATTGGGATTTTTTAGTGTAAATTAAAGTTAGTAATTCATTGTTTTTTTGTTGTTCTTTGCTATAATTGATTCATAGTGATTGCTCATTACTGATTATTCTGGGGCTTGTTACACCGGACTGGCGGCTCCACACCGTAAGATTCAATTGCAAGAAAAAGGAAATTATATAATCAGAATAGAACACAGAGTAAGTATATTTATTGATAAAATATGAATAGATTCAACTAAGTTTTATGGAAGTGAAAGTGTATGAGAAGTCTGGTTCTGGCATCCCTGTGGGATTGTCTCATGAGAATATTCAGAGGATTTGGATAACCTCATTTTTATCCGCTTTCTATGTATTTCCATTGTTGAAATCACCCACCGGAGGCAGGCGTATGATACGAAAAATGAAGTTAACAGATCTTGATAAAGTTATGGATATATGGCTTTTTTCTAATATACAGGCTCATGATTTTATCCCGGAGGAATACTGGCGGAGCAACTGGCAGCAGGTGCGTTCCATGCTTCCGGAGGCGGAAGTATATGTGTATGAGAAGGATGACGATATCAGGGGATTTATTGGAATGATGGAGAACTATATTGCCGGTATTTTTGTGGATGAAAAGTTTCGTTCCTGTGGTATTGGAAGGGAGCTTCTGGATTATGCAAAATCCGTGAAAAAAGAGCTGAGTCTGTCTGTATATAAAAAGAATCAGGCGGTGGCCAGATTTTATTTGCGCAATGGATTTGAGATTAGTTCTGAGGCAGAAGATGAGGCTACGGGAGAAATAGAAATGCTTATGAGATGGAAAAATGATGAATAAATATACAAAAATGAAAGAGAATTCTCAAGAATATGAATTGATCCGTTCCAAAAGAAAAAGTCTTGCTCTTCAGGTGAAGGGGGACGGAACAGTGGTGGTGCGGGCGCCGTTGAGGATGTCAGAAGATAAAATTGATCGTTTTGTCAGGGAGCATCTGGACTGGATAGAAAAGCAGAAAGACAGGATTCAGGAACTGAGCGGTAAAAGGCATGTGATCACGGAACAGGAGAGGGCAGACGGGATTCAGAAGGCATTGAAGATTTTTCCGGAGAGGACAGCGTTTTTTGCTGAGAGAATGGGCGTAGATTATGGAAGAATTACAGTTCGGGAGCAGAAGACAAGATGGGGAAGCTGCAGTCAGAAGGGGAATTTGAATTTTAACTGGAAGCTGGTTCTGATGCCTCAGGCGCTTTTGGATTATGTGGTGGTTCATGAGCTTGCGCACAGGAAGGAAATGAATCATTCAGCCAGATTTTGGGCTATTGTGGAGCAGGAACTGCCGGATTATCAGAAAAGAAGAAATGAGTTGAAAAAGCTGGGACAGTTTTTATAATCATACAGAGTTTAGGCTGCTGGAATTTACTATGAATATGTCATATTAAAAAGGGAAAAGTATATGAATGTTTTTTTTGAAAGGTTTCCAGAATTTTGTAATTTTACTTATACGAAAGAAGCAGAGAGGAGATTACCGCTATGCAGAGGGATGACAGATATAGAAAAATTATTCATGAAAATGAATATGTTTTGAAAATGCAAAATGAGGTTTTACCGTATTTGGAACGTAGGGTAAGTGAGGCATGGATTCCATGTGCGCCGGAAAACAGGGGGAGAGTTCATGTGTTAAGATATCTGGCAGATAAGGCCAGAGGTGTTGTGGTCATCAGTCATGGATTTTCGGAATCTGCGCAGAAATATCCTGAGCTGATTTATTATTTTTTGCAGGAGCATTATCATGTTTATTTTCCTGAGCATTGCGGGCACGGACTGAGTTATCGTCTTACCGATGATCCGTCGCTTGTTCATTTGGACCGCTGGAACAGATACAGCCGGGATTTTCTGAGAGTTTCAAGGCTGATAAGAAAGGCGCATCCCGGGATGCCGCTGTATTTATTCGCTCATTCTATGGGAGGGGCAGTAGCGGCAATTGCTGCGGCAAGAGAGCCTTATATATACAAAAAAGTAATCTTGTCTTCTCCGATGATCCGTCCTCTGACGGGAAATGTCCCTTATCCTGCTGCAATCAGAATTTCCCGGGCAGCCTGCAGAACAGGGAGAGAAATGAAGTATGTAGCAGGCCAGAAGCCATATGACGGAACGGAACAGTTTGAGACAAGTTCCGGTCTTTCATGTCCACGGTTTGAACGTTATAAAGAGATCCGCAGGAATAATATTGAGTGCCGGACGTTTTCTCCATCTTATGGGTGGCTGTATAATGCGGCAAAAATGAACTGGTATCTTCAGAGAAGCGCATGGAAGGACATTGCTGCGCCAATACTTTTGTTTCAGGCAGAAACGGACAGCCTGGTTTCATTAAAAGCGCAGGATATTTTTGCGGAAAAGATTAATAATTGTGGAAAAACCTCCTGTACTCTGATCAGGATGGCGGGAACAAAGCATGAGATTTTTAATGCGCAGGACGATATTTTGGAAACATATTGGGGACATGTATTTGGTTTTTTGAAAGGATAAAGAATTAATGTACAGATATTTTGCTTTGTATCTGATTTTTATAAATATTATAGCTTTTTGTGCATATGGAATCGATAAAAAGAGAGCTGTGCGGAATCAGTGGAGGATTTCAGAGAAGGCGTTGTTGGGACTGGCTGTTCTGGGCGGCAGCATCGGAGCGTTGTTGGGAATGAAGGTGTTTCATCATAAAACAAGAAAAGCAAAATTCTTTGTGGGTGTGCCGGTGATTTTGGTTATAGAAGTTATTGTGGGATTTTTGGTCATTGTATCTGTAAACAGGTAAAAATTAAATTCTGAATAAGGGAATCTTATATATATATAATGGATGTAAAACCATGGATGCAAAGCCAGAACAGCAAAGCGCATAAGTATAAAAAATGTTGTCTCAGTTATTGGCGGCAGGACGTTCAGCTGTGAGACTTGCCATAAGAAAGCTCTGGAAGCAGAAATTATTTTTATGCTATTGTGTATGAAGGCGAAGCGAAAGGAACAGAGAAAAATGAAGGGAACAATCATATGTTATGGGGACTCTAATACTTACGGATATGATCCGCAGTCGCTGACAGGGGGCAGGTATCCTGAAAATATCTGCTGGACAGGCATTCTTCAGGAAAAATCCGGGTGGCTCATAAAGAATCATGGAGTAAACGGACGCTGTATCCCTCATAATTCTTCTCAGATTCACTTTTTCTGTGAACAGCTTAGAGACTGGTGTAAAATCAAAGGGCCTGTAAGAATATGGATTATGCTGGGGACAAACGATTTTTTGACAGAGACAGGATTTACCGCAGAAGATGCAGGGAATCGTATGAAAAAATTTCTTCAGGTACTGGTTCAGCAGCAGGAAATTAATAACCGGGAAATGAAAGTCCGGCTGATTGCCCCTCCTCCTGTAAAGCGGGGAGCCTGGGTAGATGAGGAACGAATCTGCCGGGAGGCGGAAAAGCTGGATAAGACATACAGTAAAGTAGCTGAAGAGCTGAACATGGATTTTACAGGGACAGGAGACTGGGAAATTACTGTGGCATATGACGGCGTTCATTTTTCCCAGGAAGGACACAGAAAATTTGCGGACAGACTGTTAGAAATTTTATATAATAAACCAGAATAGGGAGGCTGTTACAACAAGAAAAATTCTTTTGCATGTGTATATTCCAGATTCCCCAGTATAAAAGCAAAATCAGTATTTACTCATGTAGGGTTCATTTTTACAGATCCGGAGATTGCTCATAACCGGATAACAATCTATTAACTATAAAACAGAAACTCTGAAAAAGTGTACAAATTTCCTGATTCTAGTTGAAATTCCCGGAGGAAACTTATCAAAGAAATTTCCCGGGAAAATTTATAAAGGAAATTTACCAAGGAAACGGAGGGTAAACATGGCGAAAAAAATAGGAATCATATCAGACACTCACGGGCTGCTGCGTCCTGAGGTTCTGGAAATTCTCAGAACCTGCGACTGCATTTTGCACGGTGGAGATATTAATAAGCCGGAAATCCTTGATCAGATTCGGCCTCTGGCGTCTGTTTATGTAGTGAGGGGAAATAATGACAAGGACTGGGCGGAGGGGCTGTCCCGGACTCTTCGCTTTACCATAGAAGGTGTGGAGTTTTTTATGACACATAACAAAAAAGATGTGGCATGGGAGCTTGGAAGTGCTCAGGTTGTTGTTTTCGGACACACCCATAAATATTTTGAAAAAATAATTGATGACCGTTTGTGGATTAATCCGGGAAGCTGCGGACGACGCAGATTTGATCAGGAGATCACTATGGCTGTTATGCATGTGGATGCGGGGAGATATCAGGTGGAAAAAATAGTTATTGAACCGTAGAAGCTGTGGAAAACTGCAAACAGCCCCAGATTTTATAGATAAAAACAGACATTCACGAACAAAGATTCGAAAAAAATAAGTTCATCCCGTTTTATTGGACATAGCTTGTGATATAATCCTTTTTATCAAAAAGAAGTGTTCAGAAAATATGTTTGTACAGGGAGGAACTGAAGATGCAGAGTGGGCAGAGAATAGACAGAGAAATGGCTGCATTTGTGCCGGATAAATATGATTCATACGGCAGAGGACGCGGGAAACAGGGAAAGGAAAAGCTTTCCGGAGGAAAGGCTTTGCTCTGGGGAATTGTGCTGACTTTGGAGATTATAATTCTTGGAGCGATGTTTCTTCATGTGGATTTTCATTCTGTGGACCGGATTGCATTGATTCTTGCATTTGTGGTAGTATATTTTGGAGTTGTAGCGGGACTGACAGACAGGTAGGAGTGTGTTTATGCCCAGATCATTTAATCAGAAGCTGAAGATCCTGTATGTAAAAAAGGTTCTTGAAGAGAAATCCGACAGGGATCATCCCATGCAGGTCAGAGATATCATTGCCAATCTTCAGGCTTATGGCATTAATGCAGAGAGAAAGACAATTTATGATGATATTGAGGCTTTGAGGCTGTTTGGGCTTAATATTCTGAATCGAAGAGGAAAGGTGTCAGGATATTATCTGGAAGAGAGGAATTTTGAATTTGCGGAATTAAAATTTCTCACAGACATGGTTCAGTCTTCTCACTGTATTCCGGCCAGACATGCACAGAAGCTTATCCGTAAACTGGAAGGGCTGACCAGTATTCATCAGGCAAAGAAGATGCAGAAACAGGCATTGACAGAATGCGGGAACAGAACGGAAAATGGAGAAGTATATGCAAATGTTGAGCTGATCTGCAATGCCATTGCCGCAGACAGGCAGATCAGCTTTTCTTATTATGAATGGACGTCTGAAAAAAAGCTCAGACAGAAGAAAAACGGAGCTTTCTGCAAAATAAGCCCGTGGAAACTTTTCTGGAGAGATGACAGCTATTATCTTCTTGGCCTGGATGAGAACAGCGGAGTTGTCAAGCATTATCAGGCAGATAAAATGAAAGATATGCAGCTGGAAAAGGAAAAAAGAAACGGAGCTGCGATTTTCCGGGATCTTGAGCTTGGTAAATTTTCCATGGATGCGTTTGGAATGTCAGGCGGCAGAGACGTTCTTCTGAAAGCAGAATTTGACAATCATCTGATCGGAACAGTTCTGGACCGATTTGGCACAGAGGTTACCATAAGAAAGTCAGATGAAGAGCATTTTCTTTTTCAGGCTCATGTCTGTGTGGGTAAGCAGTTTTTTGGCTGGCTTGCAGGCCTTGGAGAAGGAGTAAGGATCATTGGCCCTGAAAAGATCAGGAAAGAATACACAACCTTTTTAAAACAGGCGCTGAGAAATAATGAGGGAAGAAATGAGGACAAAAATAACGGTAAAATCCAGGCTTCTGGAGCTTCTGGAAAAAAATAAGGGCACAGTTATATCAGGAGAAAAAATTGCGGAAGAGCTTCAGTGTACAAGAGCTGCGGTGTGGAAAGCAGTAAAAACTCTCCGTGAGGAAGGCTATGAAATTGCAGCAGGCTCCAATAAAGGATATATGTTGTCTGCAGAAAGCAATAAACTGGCAGAAGAGGGGATTCGTCCTTTTTTGTCAAAGCCGGATGTTTTTCTGAAAGTTTATCCGGAGACGGAATCTACGAACAGAACGGCCAAGCAGGCGGCAATAAGCGGGGAAGCAAAGCATGGAAGCGCGGTACTGGCTTACAGGCAGACAGAAGGAAGAGGCAGAAGAGGACGAAAGTTTTATTCACCGTATGATGCGGGCCTGTATCTCAGCGTGATTCTGGAACCGGAAGGAAGCCTTCAGGAAAGTCTTGTTCTGACGGCTGAAGCGGCAGTGGCTGTGTATAAAGCGGTAAAAGAACTGACGGGCAAAGACCTTGATATCAAATGGGTAAATGACCTTTACTACTGCGGTAAAAAGGTGTGTGGAATTCTTACAGAGGCAGTTACGGATTTTGAGAGCGGAGACATCGAGTTTGCAGTTGTAGGAATCGGACTGAATATTTACGAACCGGAGAAGGGATATCCTTCAGAGCTGGATGGGATTGCCGGTGCTCTTTATAAAAGTCAGGAAGAAGCTTCCGGTATAAACAGAAATCAACTGGCAGCAGCAGTGATCAACCATCTTCTGAGAGAGACACAGAAGCTTTGCATCCCCGGGGAATATATAGACAGAAGCATGGTTGTGGGACGCAGAATCTGTATTATGGACAATTCAGGGGAACGAACTGCAAAAGCTCTCCAAATATGCCGGGACGGAAGGCTCAAAGTGTTGGAAAAAGACGGTTCGGAGAGTATTTTGTCCTATGAAGAGGTATCCTTAAAAATATAGATAATCAAAATAATTTTGGGTGATTTGCACAAAAAATCACCCATTTTTTTGTGCAAAATAGTAGGGAAAAATATTGACTTTCAGGGCGTGAAGAGTAAAATATAGAAATCGAAAAAAGCGGTCTGACCAAATCTCAGACTGAAAGAAAAGGAGGGAGTGAAACGAACAGTTTAACAGAAGTGTTAAAAGAAGAGCTGAACTGTGAAACGGTTTTTACGATTCCGATCGGAAAAGGAATACCGGTATTTGAATCAGTTGCAGTTACCTGGGTGATCATGGCAGTGCTGGTAGTATTGTCGCTGATTCTGGTAAGGAATCTGAAAGTTGAAAATCCCGGAAAAAAACAGCTTCTTCTGGAAGCGGGAATCGGCGCTCTGAGAAACTTTTTCCGGGGAATCCTGGGAGAGGACGGAGATCGGTATATCCCGTATATGATGACAGTAATTATTTATCTGGGAGTTTCCAATGTGTCAGGTATCTTTGGCGTAAAGCCGCCTACAAAGGACTTGAATGTTACGCTGGCACTTGCAGTAATGAGCATGTTCCTCATTGAATACTGCGGCATCCATAAAAAGGGTCTGAAAGGATTTTTTAAGAGCTTTCTGGATCCAATACCGGTTATGCTCCCGATGAATATTATGGAGGTCCTCATTCGTCCCACTGCCCTCTGTTTCCGACTTTTTGGCAATATTCTCGGAGGGTTTGTAGTAATGGCGCTTGTCGAGTTTGTATGCCCGGCAATTCTGCCAATTCCATTCAGCCTGTATTTTGATTTCTTTGACGGTTTTATACAGGCATATATTTTTGTCTTTTTGACGTCCATGTTCATGAAAGAAACAATGGAATGATCGCTGCAGCAGGCAGCGCAGTCACTTTTATTTAACTATTCTAATGAAAACTCAGGAGGAAAAAATCATGACAAGTTTAATCGCTATCGGAGCAGGTATTGCAGCTTTAACAGGTATTGGAGCAGGTATTGGTATTGGTCTGGCAACATCTAAGGCAGTTGAGGCAATTGCAAGACAGCCCGAGGCAGAGAGCAAGATCAGCAAAAACCTTCTTCTCGGATGCGCCCTTGCCGAAGGTACTGCTATTTTTGGTTTTGTAGTAGGTCTTCTGATCGTTGTTATGCTTGGCTGATAAATTGCTACAAAAACAGAAAGGCAGGTACAGACGATGATTCAAATTAATCTGAATCTTGTCTTTACGATCATCAATCTGCTGGTCCTTTACATACTTATGAAAAAGTTTCTGTTCGGACCGGTGATTCGGATCATGGATCAGAGAAAAGAAATGATAGATCAGCAGTTTGAGGAGGCAAAAAAGACAGAGGACAGAGCAAATCAGCTGCAGAAGCAATATGAGAATGCTCTGAAATCAGCTAAAGAAGAATCCTATCAGATTGTGGAACAGGCAAAACTGGAGGCGAAAGCTCAGGCAGAACGTACTGCAGAGGAAGCCAGGGTTCAGGCTGATCAGCTGTTTGCCAAAGCGCAGGCAGATATTGCGTCTGAGCGTGAGTACGCCATGAGACAGATGCAGGGTGAGATCGGGAAGCTGGCAATGGAGGCTGCCGCCAGAATTGTAGGCAGTCAGGCCGGTGAGGAACAGGATCTTTCCATGTATGACCAATTTATAGAAAAAGCAGGTGATCCCGATGACAACGGCAGCTGTTAATTATGCAAAGGTTCTGTATGGGATGCCTGTTTCCAGGGCAACTGTCCAGGAAACGGAACATCTTTTTCAGGAGAACCCGGAACTTACAGAGTGCCTGGGAAGTCCGCTGGTATCATTTGAGGCAAAATGCCGGATCATAGACAGAGCTGTTCCCCGGGATATGAGGAGCTTTGTGAAGGTTGCCTGCAGATATCATAAAACAGATCTTTTTGAGGAAATTTTCAACCAGTATCAGGAGCTTTGCAGGAAAGAGGCAGGCGCCCTGCAGGCAGTTCTGATCTGTGTGACGCCACCCAGAGATGAACAGCTGGAAGGAATCCGAAATTTCCTGTGCAGGGAATTTCAGGCACAGAAAGCAGAAATTCAGGTACTTGAGGACAAAAGCCTGATCGGAGGATTTATTCTTCAGGCAGGCGGTAAAGAATATGACTGGAGTCTGCGGGGACGCTGCCGCAGACTGGAACAGAAACTGACCCGGAGGTGAACAGTTTGAGTACAATTAATCCAGATGAGATTATTTCAATTCTGAAAGAAGAAATAGAGAATTATGACGAGATCAGCAAAAACCAGGAGGTCGGTACTGTTATTTCCGTAGGTGACGGAATCGCCACAGTATATGGTATAGATCATGCCATGTACGGTGAAGTCGTGGTTTTTGAAAACGGTCTGAAAGGAATGGTTCAGGATATCCGCACAAACAGTATGGGATGTATTCTGTTTGGCAGCGATTCCGGAATCCGTGAAGGCTCAAAAGTATCCAGAACTGGCAGACAGGCAGGTATTCCTGTTGGAAACGGATTTATAGGAAGGATTGTCAATGCTCTTGGCGCTCCGGTAGACGGAAAGGGAGAGATCAAAGAGGAGGAGTATCGTCCTGTTGAATATCCTGCACCGGGAATCATTGACCGTAAATCCGTAACAGTTCCTCTTGAAACAGGAATCCTTTCTATTGATTCCATGTTTCCTATCGGACGCGGACAGCGTGAACTGATCATTGGCGACAGACAGACAGGAAAAACCTCTCTGGCTATTGATACAATCCTGAACCAGAAAGGAAAAGATGTGATCTGTATTTATGTGGCAGTGGGACAGAAGGCTTCTACTGTTGCAAAGGTTGTTTCCACTCTTGAAAAACACGGGGCAATGGAATATACAACTGTATTTTCCTCTACAGCAAGTGACTGTGCGCCTCTTCAGTATATTGTTCCCTATGCAGGAACAGCCCTGGCAGAGTTCTTTATGTATCAGGGGAAAGATGTTCTGATCGTTTATGATGATCTTTCCAAGCACGCGGTTGCTTATCGTGCTCTGTCCCTTCTTCTGGAACGTTCTCCGGGCCGTGAGGCTTATCCGGGAGATGTATTTTATCTTCATTCCAGACTTCTGGAAAGATCCAGCCGTCTGAATGAAAAATCAGGAGGCGGCTCCATTACAGCGCTTCCGATCATTGAGACACAGGCAGGAGATGTATCTGCATATATACCAACCAATGTAATCTCTATTACAGACGGACAGATCTTCCTGGAAAGCGATCTGTTTTTTGCAGGCATGCGCCCGGCAGTTAATGTAGGTCTTTCTGTATCCCGTGTAGGCGGTGCCGCTCAGACCAAAGCTATGAAAAAGGCATCAGGAAGTATTCGTATTGATCTGGCTCAGTACAGAGAAATGGAAGTATTTACTCAGTTCAGTTCAGATCTGGATGAGGCCACAAAGGCGCAGCTTACTTATGGAAGCTGTCTGATGGAACTTCTGAAACAGCCTCTTTGCAGCCCGCTGAAACTCCATGAGCAGGTAATCACCCTGTGGGCAGCTACGCATAAAGCCTTTGTGCATGTGGAAACAAAAAAGATCAAGCAGTATCAGAAGGAGCTGCTGGAATACTTTGACAATGTTTATCCGGAAGTGGGAAGAGAGATCAATGAGTCAAAACAGCTTTCTGATGAACTGGGAGAAAAGATCCTTCAGATTGCAGAGGAATTCAGAAGCCGTTCAGCTGCAGAATAATTAAGAGCAGGAGGAACCTATGGCAAACGCAAGAGAAATACAGAGCAGAATAAAAAGCGTCCAGGATACCATGAAGATTACCAATGCCATGTACATGATTTCCTCTTCAAAAATGAAGAAAGCCAAAAAGGTACTGGAGGATACAGAGCCATATTTTTATAATATGCAGGCTGCTATTGCCAGAATCCTGCGTCATATTCCGGATATCCAGCATCCTTTTTTCAGTGTTCGTCATCTTGTACCTCAGCAGGAGCGTAAAACCGGAATTATTGTAGTAACCGGAGATAAAGGAATGGCAGGAGCCTATAACCACAATATCACAAAGCTGACAGATGAGTTTATGGAAAAAACTCCGGGTTATCACAAGCTGTATGTACTTGGAATGGTAGGCCGTCAGTATTATGAAAAGAAAAGTGCAGATGTAGACGGAAGCTTTCGTTATACTGTGCAGAAGCCAACTATGCATCGCGCAAGACTGATCAGTGAGGAAATTGTAAGAGCTTTTCTTGACCGTGAGCTGGATGAGGTACATATTATTTATACTCAGATGCAAAATGCGGCAGTGATGGAACCTGTGGATATGCAGCTTCTTCCGCTGAAAAAAGCAAGTTTTTCACCGGCTCAGATTCCGGTGGGAGCTCCACAGGAGGAGATTGAAATGTTTCCTTCTGCAGATGTGGTTCTGGATACAATGATTCCCAATTATCTGACAGGTGTTATTTACGGATGTCTGGTAGAAGCCTATGCCAGTGAAAATAATGCGCGAATGACTGCAATGCAGTCTTCCACAGACAGCGCAAAAAAGATGCTGCAGGATCTTTCCATTCAGTTTAATCGTGCACGGCAGGCGGCCATCACACAGGAAATCACAGAGGTTATCAGCGGCGCAAAAGCCCAGAGAAGGAAGTGACAAGGATGAATAAAGGTAAAATTGTACAGGTTATGGGACCTGTTGTGGATGTTGTTTTTGAGCAGGGGGAGCTTCCGGATATCCGGGAGGCCCTGGAAGTGGAAAACAACGGAAAAAAATGTATTATGGAAGTCTCACAGCATCTGGGAAACCGCGTAGTGCGCTGCATTATGTTAAGTGCCAGTGAGGGACTTCAGAGAGACAGAGAAGTAATTGCCACAGGAAGCGGAATCAAGGTTCCGGTAGGAGACTGCACTCTGGGAAGACTTTTTAATGTTCTTGGAGAAACTGTGGATGGCGGTGAATCTCTGGAGGATAAGGAACATTGGGTCATCCACAGAGATCCGCCAAGTTTTGAGGATCAGAGCCCGGCAGTTGAGATCCTGGAAACAGGAATTAAGGTAATTGACCTTCTTGCACCTTATGCAAAAGGTGGAAAGATTGGTCTGTTCGGAGGCGCCGGAGTAGGTAAAACCGTGCTGATCCAGGAGCTGATCCAGAATATTGCAACAGAGCATGGCGGTTATTCTATTTTTACCGGTGTAGGCGAGCGTTCCCGTGAAGGAAATGATTTGTGGAGCGAAATGAAAGAATCAGGGGTTCTTGAAAAAACTGCCCTGGTGTTCGGACAGATGAATGAGCCGCCGGGATCCCGTATGCGTGTTGCGGAAACAGGCCTTACTATGGCAGAGTATTTCCGTGATACAGAACACAGAGACGTGCTTTTGTTTATTGATAATATTTTCCGTTTTGTACAGGCTGGTTCTGAGGTGTCTGCGCTTCTGGGACGTATGCCGTCCGCAGTCGGATATCAGCCTACACTGTCTACAGAAATGGGAGAGCTTCAGGAGCGCATTGCTTCTACAAAAGCAGGTTCTGTTACATCTGTTCAGGCTGTATATGTCCCGGCGGATGACCTGACAGACCCGGCTCCGGCAACAACCTTTGCCCATCTGGATGCAACAACCGTATTATCCAGAAAAATTGTTGAGCAGGGTATTTATCCGGCAGTGGATCCTCTGGAATCCTCTTCCCGTATTCTGGAAGCAGACGTGGTAGGAGAGGAACATTATGAGGTTGCCCGCCGTGTTCAGGAAATTCTTCAGAAATATAAGGAACTGCAGGATATTATTGCAATTCTTGGTATGGAAGAGCTGTCTGATGAAGACAAAAATACAGTACATCGTGCAAGAAAGATACAGAGATTTTTATCCCAGCCCTTCCATGTAGCGGAAAACTTTACCGGAATCCCCGGAAGATACGTTCCGCTGAAAGAAACCATCCGTGGATTTAAGGCCATTGTAAACGGAGAGATGGATGAATATCCTGAAAATGCATTCTTTAATGTGGGAACTATTGACGAGGTTATTGAAAAAGCAAAAACCCTTGAACAGTAAGGAGTGAAGTTCATGGAAAGTACATTTGGCCTGGAAATCTATGCCAGCAATAAGCTGGCTTATGCCGGACGCGCCAGATCTCTGGTTGTTCCTGTAGAGGATGGAGAAAAGGCTTTTCTGGCTCATCATGCAAATGTGATTGTAGCAATTGTTCCCGGTGAGCTTCGGTATGAAGATGCTGACGGAAACAAGGTGGTTGCAGCAGTCAGCAATGGTTTTGTGGAAATGATCAATAACCGTGCAAAGCTGTTTTGCCTTTCTGTGGAAAGACCGGAAGAAATTGATATTCGCAGAGCTCAGGAGGCAAAGGAGCGCGCAGAGGAACAGCTCCGCCAGAAGCAGAGCATTCAGGAATACCACATGAATCAGCTGGCTCTGGCAAGGGCAATGACAAGGCTTCGCGTAACGAAAAATCTGTAATGTATTTATATAGAAGAAATACCTGTAAACAGAAGAAATATTTATAATAAGAACGGAAGCTGTCCTGATGATTTATCAAAGGACGGCTTCCGTTTTTGGCAGGGTAAAATTTACTTTGCTTTTGATATTTTTTGAATTTGTTTTCAGCAGTTATAGCTGATCTGGACTGTGAAGACATTCAGGGGTCAGTTTGTCTTTTCCGTTCCGGCAGAAGCTTCCTCAGAAGCCGGAGCAGACTCTGTGGGCTCAGTAACTGTCTGAGCGCCGGTTTCATCAGTAGAAGATGTCTCAGAAACAACTGTCTGTTCGGAAGCTTCCGGCGTCAGTGCTTCTGCGGTTGGAGCTTCAGATGTTTCCTCCCGGGACTGCTGATAAGGACGATAAGGCTCCCAGTAGTGTTCTTCCTTCCGGGGTTTTTCTGAAGTCTCTTCGCTGTCAAGCTCCTGCTTCTTTGTATTAAGCATGTGGATGCCAACAGCAATAATAGCAATGGCAATGATAATTGACGGAACATTATAAAACAGATTGATCAGGACATTTGCCACAGTATCCGGAAGCAGCCACATGATCAGCCCTCTGAGATTATCCCATAAAATAGAAACACCGAAGATGATCAGGAAAACAGCAATCAGTTTGCGGTATTTTTTTACAAAATGGTCTGCATTTCCAATAAACTGGTCAAGATGGAGAAGATAGCTGTCTTCCACCGCATAAAAATCATCCTCAGACATGGATTTCAGGTTGTGTACATGGAAGAAACTGTAACACCACATAATGGGAAGAAACATGACGATAAAACTAAGTGAAGATAAGGTTGCCAGTCCGAAAGTTCCCCAGAATATAAGCATAATGCTGATCCCCTGTTTAAAAAAGCCCATGTACATTTCTCCGGCTCCCGGAACCAGTGAGCAGAGAAAAAGCAAAAGTCCTTTTTTTTGTTTTGTCATTTTAAATCGCCTCCATTTAAGATTTTATTTGAAAAATTTCGTATATAACCAGTCAGTTTATCAGAGCTGCGTGAAAGCTCTGCAGAAATATTCTGTGACAGCCGTGAAAGTGTTTCCGGGTGAGCGCTGACTTCTGTGCGGATGGCAGATTTGCTGGATTCCGGAATAGAAACTCCGGAAAAAGTGCTGAGATCCGCCTGCTGAATAACAAAAAGAAGAAAAAGAGCAGCGATCATGCCTGTTGCAGTGCGAAGTCCATAATAAAAAAGCTGCATTTTTCTGGATGTTGTGCGTACAGCCTTTGCCGCCTGAACATCCGGCGCGGCTGCACGGTTCAGAATCTGTTCTGCCAGATAGTCCGGAGCCGGCTGATCGGTATTTCGGATTTCTTCTTCAATCATCTGATCCAGACAGAAATCACACTGATCAAGATGCTCCAGAAACGCAATCATTTCTTCCGTGCTTACTGTATCGCTGTCTGTAATCTTATTCAGAGATTTTTCCCTAACATGCATATCAGACTCTCCTTTCGTTGACATTTCCCGGCGGAACCAGGAGCTTTTTCAGCATTGCCCTTGCCCGGTAAAGCTGTGTCTGGATGGTTTTTGGATTTTTCTGAGTCTGCCGGGCGATTTCTGTAACAGTAAGCTGTTTACAGAAATGCGAAACAGCAACTTCTTTATAGGGGCTTTTGAGCTGCTGGCACAGGGTATATACCTGCCGGTCAGAATCTGTTTTCAGATACAGGGCCTCCGGAGTAGAGGATGTGTCCGGTATCTGAGAAAAATAAGTATCTTCTGTGGGAATACTGCGCCGCCCGGCTGCCTTCAGAAAATCCAGACACTTGCGTACAGCGATTTTGCTCAGCCATGCTTTTTCATAGGTGCCGTCGAAACGGGAAAGGTTTTTGTAAGCAGATAAAAATACTTCCTGGGTCAGATCTTCTGCATCAAAAGGGTTTCCTACGGATTTCAGACAGATGGAGTAGATCAGATTCTGATACTGCTCCAGCAGATATTTCAAATATTCTTCCTGTGAAATACGATCATCCCCCTTCCTGATGCTGCCTGGATAATGAACGGCAATGAAGCTTCCCGGCATTCTTTCTCCCGTTCATTATATTATAACGGAACAAAAAGAACAAAAACTTCATAAAACCGGAAAGTTTTTAATAAAATGCTGTACAGAACACACAGTTTGACGAAAAATCCGTTTATTTTCATACACTGGACAGATTGTAAAGTAAGAAGAATATGTTATAATATTTGACTATAACAGGACAGGTTATGATATTCGGGCAGTGTTTCGGCAAAGGAGTGTATAGACAGAAATGAATGTGGCCGCTGTGAACGAGGTCAGCAGTAGCAGATCAGTGGAAAGATGAAGAACTGCAGTATTTATCAGGAAGGAAATTATGGCAAGTATCAGAGATGTAGCGCAAAAAGCAGGCGTAGGAGTCGGCACTGTGTCAAGAGTGATCAATGGCAGCGGGTATGTTGCAGAAGATACAAGAAAAAAAATCGAGTCAGCGATCCGTGAACTGGAATATACCCCAAATGAGCTGGCAAGAAATCTTTTTAAAAACAGGACAGGCATTATAGGCGTTCTGGTTCCGGATCTGGATCATCCTTTTTTTTCCGCTTTTGCAAGGGAGACAGAGATTGCTCTTTATAAAGCAGGATATAAAGTGATGATCTGCAATACCATAGGAAGCAGCAACAGGGAACTGGATTATCTGAATATGCTGGACCGGAATATGGTAGACGGGATCATAACCGGTTCCCATACCCTTCATGTGGAAGAATACTTAAAAAGAAAGAGAACGATCGTGTCTCTGGATCAGGATTTCGGACCGGAGATTCCCATGGTAGGTTCCGACCACATTTACGGAGGCCGGGCTGCCGCAGAGATTATCCTTAAAAACAAGTGCAGGAAAGTCCTTCATATTACCGGAGTGGCGCCTAATGTTGCCGCCAATGACAGACATGCCATTTTTGAGTCGATTCTTGCCGAACACGGAGTGGAAATCGTAGATCTGATGATGGAATGGAACAAGTTTGATCATCAGGCATACTGGGATGCCGCAAGGGAAGCCATACGCAAGTGCGACGGAATAGACGGGGTGTTTGCTGCAGACCAGCCGGCGCTCTGTTATATGCATCTTGCAATGGAGGCCGGAAAAAGAGTGCCGGAAGATCTGAAAGTAGTGGCTTATGACGGAATGGATATTACCAGGCTCTGTTACCCACAGGTTACAAGTATTGATCAGAATATCCGTTTTCTGGCGGACACCTGCGCTTCTACAGTGATAAAACTTATTGATGGAAGTGAACGGGTTCCACACAAACAGATCATGTCTGTAGAGGTTCATCAGGGGAAGACTACAAATCCTGTTGTTCTGGACGGAAACTTCTGATTGTGCAATACATACAAAAAAAGAATGGTAAAACTGTAAAAACAGACGGAAATGTTATTTTGAATATGATTTTTAGATAAAACCTATTGACAAATAAGTCAGTAGGTTTTATTATTAAGGCACAATATGGAACGGGTTCCACAGAGAGCGCAAATAAATTTATAAGAGAGCGCAGACTGTGATATATGGAACAGGTTCCCTGCTTTCCAGGCGCGCGGAAAGAACTCAGATTAAGGAGGAAGAGAACATGAAAAAAGCAATCAGTATGGCAATGGCAGCAGCGCTTGCTCTTTCAGCAGGAGCAACGACAGTACCGGTAATGGCAGATGATGTGACAGAGCTTACCATCTGGAGCCCCACAGATACAGAAGCGATCGAAGCATGGTGGGAAGAAAAGCTTGCAGAATGGAATAAAGAAAACCCGGATATCCAGGTGAAACGTGAAGCGATTGACCGTTCTGACTCATATGCCTATGATAACAAAATTGCCACTGCTCAGACATCCAATGATCTCCCGGATATTTTTTATGTGGATGGCCCTCAGGTATCCTATTATGCAGCCAATGGTCTGACTGTTCCTCTTGACGATTACTTTACAGAAGAAGATCAGAAGGACTTTGTGGATTCAGCAATCACACAGAACACATACGATAGTCATCTGTATGCTATTGGCGCAACAGAGTCATCCGTGGCATTTTATTACAATAAAGACTACCTGAAAGAATGCGGAGTGGATGTAGAGGATCTTGATTCCCGCACAATTGATAATCCGATCACCTGGTCTGAACTTGCAGAAATTGCAGAAAAATGTACCACAGAGGATTATGTAGGCACTCATATTATTATGGATCACGGCGAGGGACTTCCTTATGCACTGGAGCCAATGTATCTTTCTGCAGGAAAAGATTATATCAGTGAGGACGGTACAGAAGCTGACGGTTATGTAAACAGTGAAGAAGCTGTAAAAACTACCTCTTTCCTGGCTGATCTGATCGCAAAAGGCTATGCAAATGTTGAGCCGATCAAGGATGAATTTTTAAACGGAGCCTGCGCAACCATGATTGGCGGTTCCTGGGATACAGCTGTTCTGGAGGAAAGTGCAGAGTTTGACTGGGGCGTAACTTACTATCCGGTCAATGATGATACAAAGGAAGCTGTTTCTCCCTGCGGCGACTGGGCGGCAGCAGTAAGCAAGGATTGTGAAAATCCGGAAGCAGCAGGTAAATTCCTTCAGTGGCTGATGAATACAGACAATGTTGCTTCTTATGCGGCGGCTATTGCAAAACCTGCAACCCGTATTTCTGCTTATGACACAGAGGAAATGGCAGAATACAAAGAAGGCGTTCGCGCAGTATTTAAAGAGCAGCTTGAAAACACAGCAGTTCCGCGTCCGAGAACTCCTTCCTATGCAACTTTCTCATCTGCATATGCAGAAGCAATGACAAATATTTTCTCTGATGCATCCAGTAATGAGGAAGTGGATGAGGATTATATCCAGTCCGAGCTTGACACAGCAGCAGAAACATTTACAGACGATTATGAAACCTATTATGCAGAATAAAGACTGAGAAATTTACGGGATAGCCGCATCGCCTGGCGGTGCGGCTGTTTCTGACCTCTCAGTTTCTTTTACTGGCAGGAAAAGGAGGGAAAGATTATGGCAAAGACAAAAAAACTTACAGGCCGGAAACGAGATGAGAGAATTACTGCATATATGTTTGTAGCTCCTGCAGTGATTCTTCTGATCGCATTTCTGGTTGTTCCGATGATTTATACTGTATATTTCTCAGGATTCAAATATCAGATCATGAGACCGGACGCAATCAAATTTATCGGACTTGAAAATTATCAGAAGCTGTTCAGTGATAAGAACTTCTGGATCGCATTAAAGAATACGGTTTATTTTACAGTTCTTGTTGTACCGATCCAGTGTGCTCTTGCTCTGGGACTTGCGCTTCTTGTCTCAAAAAAATTCCGGGGCGTATCCATTTTCAGAACAATGTATTTCAGTCCTCAGCTTACTTCCATGGTTGTAATCGCGGTTCTGTGGTCAGTTCTTTATAATGCGAATCCAAATACAGGACTGATCAACTCTCTTCTTGTTTCCCTTGGAATGGAGCCTATCAAATTCCTCAGCGACGCAGACACAGCAATGAACTCGATTATCTTCATGTCTGCATGGCAGGGGGCTGGATATCAGATGATGATCTTCCTGGCAGGTCTTCAGGGAATCCCCAAGGATCAGTATGAAGCGGCAGCGGTGGACGGCGCTACGAAATTTAAACAGTTCCTGTATATTACCCTTCCCGGATTAAAGGGAACTATAAAATATGTTGTTATGATCACAATGATCCAGGCAATGAAGCTGTTTACCCAGCCTTATATCATGACTCAGGGCGGACCGAAAAATTCTACAAAAACACTTGTGTATTATATTTACACCCAGGGCTTCCAGAAGGGTAACTTCGGCTATGCCTGCTCTATTGCAGCAGTATTCTTTGTGATTGTGGTAACGTTGTCCATGGCAATGAAAAAAGTTACAGCGGCTACAGACTGAGAAAGAAGGATATGGTTATGACGAAATCAATGAAATTTTCTGCTAAATTCGGCAAATTTATGTTTTACTTCGGAAATATTGTGATCGGCATT
Organism: Blautia caecimuris; assembly: GCF_024622975.1. Taxonomy (GTDB): domain Bacteria; phylum Bacillota; class Clostridia; order Lachnospirales; family Lachnospiraceae; genus Blautia_A; species Blautia_A caecimuris. The sequence goes on from NZ_JANJZT010000016.1 coordinate 29,369, forward strand.
ATTTTTGTATCTCCTTTGATCTGGATGATCTCGGCATCTCTGAAGCCGGAGGCAAAGATTTTTGCAGACATGGATTCCCTGGCTACATTTCTGCCCATTCAGGCATCTCTGGACAATTATGCAGAGGTGTTTTCAAGGCTGAACATGCCTCAGGTATTCAAAAATACTTTGCTTTACATTGGCCTGATTCTTATTTTTGATCTTTTGGTAAACTCCATGTGCGGTTATGCCCTGGCGAAATTTGATTTTAAGGGCAAAGGTGCGATCATGAATCTTGTGATTGCATTGATGGTTCTTCCAATGGAAGCAATCATGCTGCCTCTGTATATTGAAATGTCCCAGCTTGGATGGGTCAATACACTTCCGGCTCTTGTTGTGCCGTTTATAGCAAAATGCTTTTCCATTTATATGTTCCGGCAGTTTTTCTGTGATGTGCCGGACGAACTGATCGAGGCAGCGGCCATTGACGGCAGCAGTCCTGCGGGAACATTTTTTAAGATTGTTGTACCAATTTCCAAAACAGTATATGCAACCGTGTTTATTCTTGACTTTGTAGCTCACTGGAATGACTTTATGTGGCCGTTCCTGGTTATGACCGGAGAAGATAAGCGAACCATTCAGCTTGCAGTACAGTCCTTCTTTGGAACACAGCCGGTTCACTACAGTGCGATCATGGCAGCATTGGTTGTCTCTGCAATTCCAATGATCATTATGTTTATTTTCATGCAGAAATATTATGTGGAGGGAATTGCCTCATCAGGAATCAAGGGCTGAAAAAAGCCGGTAAAAAGAATCTGAAAGGCGAATACAATATGACGACAAGTGAATTATTAAAACAGGCCAGAGAATATGAGAAAAAACGGATCAGCGAGATCAGCCCGGAGGAAAGACCGACGTATCACGTAACAGGCGGAGCGGGCTGGATTAATGATCCAAATGGTTTTTCGTATTATAAAGGCCAGTATCATCTTTTTTATCAGTATTATCCTTATGCCAATGAATGGGGACCAATGCACTGGGGGCATGTGGTGAGCAGGGATCTGATAAAATGGGAGCGCAGACCGGCGGCTATGGCTCCGGATCAGGAATATGACAATGCGGGATGCTTTTCCGGAAGCGCCCTTGAACTTGCGGACGGACGCCATCTTCTGATGTACACAGGCGTGCGGAAGGTCATAGAAGAGGATGGAAGCCGCAGGGATCATCAGACACAGTGCATGGCGTTTGGCGATGGAACAGACTATGAGAAGTATGAAAACAATCCTGTAATCACAGCAGACAGTGTGCCGGAAGGCGGAAGCAGAGTTGATTTCCGTGATCCGAAAATATGGCAGGAGGAAGACGGCACCTTTTATGCTGTGGCGTCCAATGCCAATGCAGAAGGAAACAGCTCCATTCTTCTGTATAAAAGCCAGGATGCTCTTCACTGGGAATTTTGCAGCGTCATTGACTCAAGCTGCAAAAAGCTTGGCTGGATGTGGGAATGCCCTGATTTCTTTCCTCTGGACAACAAACAGGTTCTTGTGGTAAGTCCAATGGAAATGATGCCTGAGGGGCTGAAATTCCATGTAGGACACGGAACGATTTATCTTACCGGAACCTATGACAAAAACAGCCATGCTTTTACCAGAGAAGACGTGCAGCCCCTTGACAGTGGAATTGATTTTTACGCGCCCCAGACAATGAAAGCTCCTGACGGAAGACGTATTATGATTGCCTGGATGCAGGCATGGAGCAACTCCAAGTTTGTGCCTGACGGAGTAAAGTATTTTGGACAGATGACAGTTCCAAGAGAGCTGACTCTTAAGGATAACAGGCTGATCCAGAAGCCGGTACGGGAAATTGAGGCATACAGAAGCAACCGGGTCTGCCACGAAAAGGTAAAAATAACAGAAGAAACCTCTCTGGAAGGAGTTTCCGGACGTGTGATCGATATGACAGTAAAGCTGAAGGCAGACGATAATTTCCGGGATTTCTCCATGAAAGTTGCGCAGAATGAGGATTATTATACTTCTGTTTCTTATGATATCCACAGGAAGGTACTTTGTGTGGACCGAAGCCACAGCGGCTATCTGTATGATATTATGCACAGACGTGAGATTTCTGTGGAGCCGGTGGACGGTATGATAACACTTCGCTGTCTGATGGACCGGTTCAGCCTGGAAATCTTTATCAATGGCGGAAGACAGACAGCCAGTTTTACCCTTTATACTCCTCAGAATGCGGAGGGAATTACCTTTGCGGCAGAGGGAAAAGCGGAAATTTCCGTAGAAAAATACACTCTTTCTTTTTAACTGAATATAGATAATACCCAACAGAAGAGCGCTTCAGACGGCATTTGGAGAAATAATTTTATTTCAATGGATTGTCGTACAGCGCTCTTTCTGTATACAGGGGACTTTAAAGGGGAATCATCCCGGGAGGTGTTTGGGCATACATGCCAGGATTCCGGGGACATACAGGGCAAAATGCCGTCACCGAAGGTGATTTGGAATGTATTTTGACTAAGTTGCCGGAACCCGGGGGACTGTTCTCAGGCAGGCACCTGTGATATACTGGAAAAGAGATACAGTATATGGTACCTGACATAAACTAAGAACGATTTCAGGAGAGGGAAGATGTTATGACAGACACAAAAAGATTATATTATGAAGACGTTTATATAAAAGAGTTTTCTGCAAAGGTTGTGGAATGCCGAAAAGAGGAGAAAGGCTTTCAGGTGATTCTGGATCAGAGCGCATTTTATCCGGAAGGAGGCGGTCAGCCATCCGATCTTGGAATTCTGGGAGATACAGCGGTTACAGATGTTCAGGAAAAGAACGGAGAGCTGATCCATTATGTAAAAAGCGAATTGGAACCCGGAACAGAAGTGATCGGTAAAATAGACTGGCAGAGAAGGTTTGACCTGATGCAGCAGCATTCAGGGGAGCACATAGTAAGCGGTCTTGTGCATGAAGCATATGGATACAATAATGTTGGTTTTCATATGAGCAGCGATGTGATCACCATTGATTTCAGCGGTGTTCTTGATGAGAAACAGCTGGCGGAGATCGAAGAAAAAACAAACAGAAACATATGGGAGGATAATCCTGTAGAAATTTTTTATCCGGATAAAGAGGAGCTTGCGGCTCTGCCTTACAGAAGTAAAAAAGAACTGACAGGGAAAATCCGCCTTGTACGTTTTCCGGGGGCAGATCTCTGCGCCTGCTGCGGAACTCATGTGACCCATACAGGAGAGATCGGAATGGTAAAAATCCTCAGTGTGGAAAATTTCCGTGAGGGTGTAAGAGTTACCATGATAAGTGGAAAAAGGGTTCTGGATTATTTGAATATGGTGAATGAACAGAATCATAAGGTTTCTGTGAAATTATCGGCAAAAGCCACAGAAACAGCCCGGGCAGTAGAACGGCTTCAGGAGGAAAATTACCGTCTGAAAGGCCGGATCCTCCGTCTGGAACAGGAGCTGTGTGATACAGAGGCAAAAAGATGGGAGGGAGCAGGAAATGTGCTTTTATTTCATCAGGGGATGGATGCAGACAGTGTGCGTAAAATGGCAGATGCTGTGATGCAGAAATGCAAGGGCCGCTGCGCTGTTTTTTCAGAGAATCCAGATGGAAGCTACAGGTATGCTGTCGGAGAAAAGAACGGAGATCTCCGGCAGTTTATAAAAGAGATGAATCAGGCTTTAAACGGGCGAGGCGGCGGAAGGCCGTTTTTTGCCCAGGGTTCAGTAAATGCCGGTGAGGCAGAGATCAGAAAATTTTTTGAGAAATAAACTATAACACACACAGTCAGCAGGAGATGAAAGAAAATGTTTGGAGAATGTCATGCTCATATATTTATGGACGGAATTAATTACCGGGAAGCTGTAAAATGTCATAAAGACGGAGCAGACGAAAAAATAATCAGAGAGCATCTGGAAGCCTACAAAAAGGCAGGAATAAGCTTTGTCAGAGACGGAGGAGATCCTTACGGGGCTTCTGTTCTGGCCCGGAAGCTGGCGCCGGAGTATGATATCGACTATCGTACCTCTGCTTTTGCCATACACAAGGCAGGACATTATGGAAGTATTGTGGGAAAAAGCTTTACGGATTTAAAAGAATTCCACAATCTTGTTCTGGAAGCCGGAAGGCAGGGCGCTGATTTTATTAAGATCATGACTACCGGACTTCTGGATTTTGCAGATCAGGGAAAGGTGACCGGCACCCCTCTGGATAAAAAAGAGGTTTGTGAGATGGTGCATATCGCACATGAAGAAGGCTTTGCCGTTATGAGCCACACCAATGGAGTATATGGAGTCCAGGCAGCAATAGAAGCCGGAGTGGACAGCCTGGAGCATGGGAATTATATGGATGAGGAATGTATTTCCATGCTGGCAGACAGCCGTACAGTCTGGGTCCCCACCCTTGTGACTGTGAGAAATCTCAGAGGATGCGGACGATATGAGGACAGAGTTCTTATCCCTATTATCAGAAAAGCAGAAGAAAATCTTTTTCTTGCATTTCAGAAAAAGGCGCAGGTGGCTCTGGGAAGCGACGCCGGCGCCTACATGGTAATGCATGGAAACGGAATTGTTGATGAGTATACTGCCTTCCGGTCAGTTCTGGGAGACAGCGATGATCTGGAGAACTGGCTGAGACAGGGTGAAAATGCAATAAAAACCCGGTTCAGGCATCCTCGATTTTGACACAGGTATAAATGTTGGTGTTCCGGGATTCTGCCGGATCAAAAGTAAGCTTTACGCTGCTTCCGGTAAGCAGCCCTCCTGTAGAGGAGTTCTGGGCTGTATCGGTAAAAAAAGTAAGACTGATTCCATCCGGGCTCATAATCGTAATGGTATTGGCAGTGGATCCGATGATCTCGCCTGAGATTGCAGATGAAATGGAGTGTTTGTTGGCCTGTTCCGGTATTTCGCCTGTAATTCCCAGTACAGTTATGCCATCCAGAGTGGTTCCGGTGAATTCTCCTGTGTAGGTAATATTCACATGAGCTCCTGTTGCAATTCCTCCGCTGAAGTGACAGGGTACAGAAGACATGTCAAGCTTCAGTACAGTGTCGGAATTGTCAGGCGATACCTGAAGTATGTTCATATTTACAGAGCGGATCACAGTGCGAAGCTGTTTTTCCTGGGGAACAGCAGTATCCGGCTGAGGCGGCGGAGTGGGGGTAGGTTCAGGTACTTTCAGGGGATCGATATCGGAGACTCTGAGCACCTTCAGTTGTGATGCGTCCAGAATATTTGGATTTTCTGAGGTACCCTGGCCAAAATCTCCCCTGTAATGAAGATAGACCCAGCCTCCGGGACGGAGTCCGTTCTGATAATACTGTTCTGTTCCGGTAACAGGATAAGTGGCAGTTTTGCCGCTTTTTGATTTCAGGGTAATGGTATTTTCTGTAAGTCCCTGAACCTGTCCGTAAGTCTTTTTTTCTTTCAGTTCCGCTCTGTCGTGGTAGGCATCTGCCACCTTCAGGACTCTGACAGAACTGGTATCAGTGGTGTTAAGCTGACCTTCATAGATTACGCAGACGTCAGCCCCGGCAAGAAGTCCTTCCCTGCATTCAAGCTCTGCCTGTGAGATGTCAAAGCTGTAGGTATCTGACTTTTGGCAGAGGGTAAGGCGGCTTCCTGTAAAATCCTTTACAGTTCCCCGGATCTCATCCATATATACCCGGGGATTCTGTGGAGCATCAGCCTGGATTTCCGGCTTGTCAGAAGAAACTGGTCCGTCAGAAGTCTCAGACGGAATACAGCCGGAAACGGCAAAAAGAAGTGTTGTGCAGAGAAGAGCAGCTGATAGTTTTTTCATGAATGTCCTCCAGTATGATCAATTACCGGACGTTTCCTGCAGGCTGTCTTTTGCGGACAGAGGTTTCTCTGTGCTGTCCGCAGCCGGAGGCTTGGCGGTGAAATCAAAGATTTCCCGGTAGGCATCCCATTCCTCTCTGTTGTGGGCAGCATTGGGCATCAGCCCTGTACATTCGGTACAGGCATTGGTGTCCAGGTAATTTTCGTAATATACATGATAAGGATCTTCAGTTTTTTTTACAGAACTGTGATCCGAAAGTTTTCTGTGTTCCATCATACCCCTCCTTTATGCTGTTGGCAATGGTTTTGAGAGATAGTATGGTAAAAAAACTGTATTTTATTCATTACTGTTCATAGATCAAGTTGCTGTGAACAGTAACCTTTATTCAGTTATAGGGTGTTAATATTATAACAGAAAAGTGTTGAAATATCTGTAAAGTGTGTTATACTGTGGATAAATAAATAATAGCGAAGTAGGAATTTATGCGTTAAGTGTTCACTGGCTGGGGAGTCGCCGTGAAACGAAAAGCTGATGACAGAAAAAGCTTACGATATATTTTCCGCACCCGTTGCTACATATGAGAACATCTCATAATGTGGAGGGAATATTATTTATGATAACATTATGGAGGTGTTTTTATTATGCAGAAAAACAGCACAAAATCTATCTGGAATGTAAAAAATCTTGTTTTTATGGCGCTTCTGGTAGCCATGCAGCTAGTACTTACAAGGGTTCTGGTACTGGATCTGGGCCCATATCGTATTACTGTGGGAACCGTATGTACCGTGCTTGCCGGACTGTGGATGGGACCGGTTGCCGGCGGAGTCTGCGGACTGTGCGCAGATATTGTAGGATGCTTTCTGAAAGGCTATGCGGTGAATCCGTTTATTACACTGGCATCCATTCTCTGGGGCGTTCTTCCGGCCCTTTTCAGAAAATTTTATTTAAGCAAATCCAGAAAGGCAAAGACCGTGGGGATTTCGGTTTCTATTGTCATTACAGGAGTCATCAGCTCTCTGTGTCTGACAACGGCCGGACTGGTGATTATGCTTGGATATAATTTTTATGCGATCATGCCGGGAAGACTTGTTCAGTTTGCAATTATGACTCCGATCTACTGTGTACTGACCTGCCTTCTGTATTTCAGTCCTCTGACCTCTATGGTGGCAGGGCACAGCTCTTCCGCTGTACTGGAAAAGAGAACAGTATAAGGTACGCAGGAGAAATTTTTTGACCAAAAATTACATATTCGATTCCCCATACAGGACGTGGTATTGATACTGCGTCCTGTTCTGTTATTTCGAAAACAAGCTGTTTGATATGATCGGAGCCTGCTGTTATACAGGCTGTACACGGAACCAGTAGGTATACAGGTCATGGAATCCCAGAGAGGTATAAAGACTCCGGGCAGGGGCATTTCCATGTACTACCTGGAGATAGGCATTTTCTGCTCCGCGTTTTTTTCCTTCCTTCAGAAGCCCTGTGCAGATCTGGCGGGCCAGGCCCTGTCCCCTGAATTCTTCTTTTACGTGAATTGCATAAATCCCAATAAAATCCCGATCCAGTATTCCAAGTCCTGTTGCAATGATCTTTCCGTTTTTCTGAACAGAAGCACATAAAGTTTCCTTGGGAATTGCATGGTACATGGACGGAACCACCTCCCTGTGAACGGGATTCGTCATTTTTTTCAGGTCAAACAGACTGAAGATCCATGAATCAGGAATGGCTTCTGTGAACTGTACGTCATCAAAGGCGGCAGTCAGCCGGGCATCCCTCAGACACAGTGTCATTACATCTGTTGTATGCTGGATCTCATATCCGCGATTTTCCAGGGTGTAATCAAAATCAGGAGAAACCAGTGGGCTGATCTTAAAAATTGCCGGGGTTCCCAGGCGTTTGTAAACATTTTCGCAGTAAGGGATTTTTTCCCGCCAGGGCAGTGAGGAGGTTCCAAACTGTTCCACACTGTTGGTTCTGTGTGTATAAAAATAAGAAAAACGGAGGATCCATCCGTCATAAAGTTCCATTTTATGGGAAGGCCATGCATTCAGCGACATATCTTCTATTTTTTTTATGCTTGCTTCCATATTTATCTCTCCTTGTATGAGTTATATAACTGCTGTAAATAAGCAAATGGAAAAAGTGTACAGAGTTCTGTCTGTTCCGGTATAAGGACGAAACAGGAACTGCCCTTTTTCAGTATTTGTATATTGCTGATTCTGCTGATCAGGCTTCGGTAATTAGTTGTGAACAATTCATGTATATATTCACATAGAAATATAGATATTATACATAAAAACAAATAAATATGCAATATATAAGAATAAATATTCAGTTAAAAAGAAAGGGTGACGGAATGGGGGATGAAAAGAAGGGTGTTTTACAACAGAATCTGCAAATTTTCCTGTCGGAATTTGATGAACGAATTTTGTGGACATACAGGCTTGAAAGATCTATAATAAGACTCACCAGAAATCTTCTGGTATTCCTGCCGTCTGGTCAGACGGATTTATCCCATTTTATTATTTTTATAAGTACCCGTTTACTGTTTATGAAAAAGAATAACAGCAGAGAGAAAGGGGGAAGGAACTGAATTACTGTAAAAGGAATGTTAGTGCTGACAATTGCCGGGGTTGGTGTTGTAATGGATATTTCCAGCATGCGGATCAGCAATGGCTGGATCCTTTGTTCTCTTCTGACAGGTTTTCTGTTTTGCTTCAGCAGAAATGGAAACGGTCCATATGAATTTTTTCTTGGTGTAACGATTCCGGCGGCGGCTCTTGGATGGCTGTTTGTGTTCAGGATGCTGGGACCGGGCGATATAAAATTATTTTGTGCTCTTGGAGGAATTATGGGGGTGCATGATATCTGGCGCTGTATTGAATTTTCTTTTCTGGCGGGAGCCGTCATATCTCTGGCGATTCTGATATTCTGCGGAAATCCTGCAGAAAGACTGCGCTATCTGACCTCATATCTGGAAGATTATCTGAGAACAGGGATCAGGAAACCCTATTATCACAGAGGATTCGCATTGGAAAACTTTCACTTTACAATTCCTGTTTTTATGAGTGTGATGCTTTATGCAGGAGGTATATATTGAAAAAACAGATTTTTGCGGTTTGCGACACGGAGGCTGAATATGCCAAAAACTTTATGGAGTATCTGAACAGAAAACAGAATCTTACTTTTGAGGTACAGGCATTTACCGGAGTGAAGAGTTTGCTGGCTTTTGCAGAGCAGAACAGAATCGAGATCCTTCTGATCTCAGAGGCAGCTGTGTGCCGGGAGGTACGGGAGCTGGATGTGGGAAAGCTGATCGTCCTTACAGAAGGCATTAAGTCTCCGGAGCTGAGCGCCTATGCGGGGATTTACAAGTACCAGTCCTCTGCCCAGATAGTAAGAGAGGTTATGGCCTGTTATGGAGAGGAGAGATCAGTGCTGCCCGCGCAGTCTCCTGTTCTGAAAAAAGCCACACAGATACTGGGCGTTTATTCTCCGGTAGGACGCTGCCTGAAAACTTCTTTTGCTCTTACTCTGGGTCAGCTTGCCGCCAGGGAAAAACCTGTTTTGTATCTGAATCTGGAAGAATATTCGGGATTTGAAGAACTGTTTGGAAAGAGCTTTACAGGAACATTAAGTGACCTTCTGTATTTTGTGCGCCAGGGGGATCATAATCTGACAGTCAGGCTGAACAGCATGGTTGAGACAGTAGGACAGCTTGACTTTGTTCCTCCGGTTCAGTCTCCTATGGATATCAGAGGAACTTCCTGGCAGGATTGGGTCTGTCTGATCCAGGAAATTGTTCTGCACAGTTCTTATGAGGTGCTTATTCTGGATATAGGAAATGGGATTGACGAGGTGTTTCAGCTGCTGGATCTTTGCAAAAGGATTTATATGCCAGTGTGTTCAGACGGACTTTCAGAATGTAAGATCATACAGTTTGAAAATCTTCTGCGAGTGCTGGATTATCCTCAGGTGCTGGCAAAAACGGTAAGAATGAAGCTTCCGTTTCACGAAAGTATTTCCGGAAACGGGGCATATGTAGAACAGCTTCCATGGAGTCAGCTGGGAGAGTACGTAAAAGAACTGATAAGAAAGGAAAACATATGAACAGGGAGACTTTTCAGGCGATCCGAGATCTTCTGATGGAAAAACTGGATATGTCCAGAGAAATGACTGACAGAGAGATACTGGATGAGATTGACCAGCTTATCCTGAACCGTATGAGGGATTCGTATATATCTCTGAATGAAAAGCTTCAGCTCAGGCAGGAACTGTTTTATTCGGTGCGCAAGCTGGATGTACTTCAGGAACTGATCGAGGATGAAACAGTAACAGAGATTATGGTAAACGGTCCGGATGCGATCTTTGTGGAGCGGGGAGGACGGCTTGGGAAATGGGATAAAAGCTTTACCTCCCGGGAAAAGCTTGAGGATGTGATCCAGCAGATTGCAGGACGGTGCAACCGAGTGATCAATGAATCCATGCCGATTGTGGATGCCCGACTGGAGAACGGAGCCAGAGTAAATGCAGTGATTAGCCCGGTGGCGCTGAACGGTCCTATTCTTACCATAAGAAGATTTCCGGACACTCCCATTACAATGGACAGACTGATCGCGCTTGGAAGTCTTACCTGTGAATGTGCCCGGTTTCTGAAAGCTCTGGTAAGGGCCAGGTATTCTATAGTCATAGGCGGTGGTACAGGAAGCGGCAAAACTACGTTTCTTGGAGCTTTGTCTGATTATATTCCTGAAGATGAGCGGATCATCACTATTGAGGATAACGCGGAACTGAAAATTCAGGGCGTGGAAAATCTGGTCCGGCTGGAGGCAAAAATGGCAAATATGGAAGGTGCGGTATCGGTCAGTATCCGGGATCTGATAAAAACAGCGCTCCGGATGCGGCCGGACAGAATCGTGGTAGGGGAGGTAAGAGGAGGTGAGGCAGTGGATATGCTTCAGGCTCTGAATACCGGGCATGAAGGCAGTCTCAGCACAGCTCATGCAAATTCTGCCAGAGACATGCTCAGCCGTCTGGAAACAATGACGCTTATGGGGGTGGATCTGCCGTTGGAGGCAATACGGAGACAGATTGCCTCGGGGGTGGATATTCTGATCCATCTGGGCCGAATGAGGGACAAAACAAGAAAAGTACTGGAGATTACAGAAGTTTGTGGCTATGAAAAAAATGAGATTATAACGCGGACTCTTTTTCGGAGGGAGGAAGATCTGGAGCTTGTACAGGTGTCAGAGCTTTTGAACCGGGAAAAGCTGGCGCGGGCAGGGGTGGAAATATGAATCAGGACAAAACAAAGCAGAATTATGAGGAATATCATTATACAAAAAGAGAAGTCGCTAAATATCTTTTTCAGAGTACAGCTTTGTGCGGGGCAGTGGATTATCTGTTTTATCAGAACTGGTGGTGCATGATCGCGGCTGTGCCGGCAGCAGTGCTGTTTTTAAAATGGAAAAAAAGACAGCATATCAGGGAGAGGAAGAGGACTTTGAATTATCAGTTTAAAGATGCCCTGAATTCTCTGAGTGTTGCAGTGCAGGCAGGTTATTCTGTGGAGAATGCCGTGACAGCATGTATGAAGGATATGGAGCGGCTGTATCCTCCGGAAGCTGATATTGTCCGTGAATTTCATTACATTGAAAGCCGGAAGAAAGTCAGCGTTCCCGTAGAAGAATTGTTTCTTGGACTTGGTGAAAGAAGCGGAATTGAGGATATTGAAAATTTTGCCGCTGTTTTCAGCACAGCAAAGCGTTCCGGCGGCGATATGGACAAGATCATTCAGACATCAGCCAGAATGCTTGGAGATAAAATTGATGTCAGAAAGGAAATAGAGACAACTCTTTCTGCAAAAAAGGCAGAACAGATGATCATGAGTCTGATGCCTGCGGGAATTATACTGTATCTGCAGCTTACTTCTCCGGGCTTTCTGGAGGTTCTGTACGGGAATCCGTTTGGCGTGTGCGCAATGACAGTCTGCCTGGGAATCTATGGACTTTCCTACTGGCTGGGGAAAAGAATTGTGGATATTGAAGTATAAACAGGAAAAGATTGTGGAAAAAAGTACAGGAGTAGCTTATGTGGGTGCATATTGTAATATTTATTCTGGCTTTTGGGACAGTCCTGATCAGTAAGGCCGGATGGATTCATCTGGACGCGTTGGGAGATAAAAAAGGAGTCCGTTTGTTTCTGACAGTTGCTGTGTGCGGGAACTTCCTTGGAATGGCTGTAACAATGACCGGGGAAGGAGGAACAGTACAGCCGGATACATACAGAATTCCCCGTGAGGAGACAGGCTCATATGAAAAAGAGTATCTGATTTCGGTGGACGGAGAGGAAAGCGAAGCTCTGAAAATCCAGGTTCCGGAAAAAGAAACGGAAGAGCAGGAAGAAACCGTTTCGGAAAAGGAATCTCCTGAAAGTATACGACAGAAAGAATTTCAGGAAATGCTGGATCAGTATAATCAGCAAAAACAGGATCCGGATTACTATTATCTGCCTTCAGAGTGGAAGGGACATCGGTTGGAATGGGAACGTCCAAAAGAACATACAGGAGAGCTTCTGGCATCCCTGGGACTGTTTGCTGCCTTTGTGGTGCTGCTGAAAAGCACAAGGGAAAAACAGGAAGAGGAAGCCAGACGTGCGGAACAGCTTCTTATGGATTATCCGGGAATGGTGATGAAGTTTGCTCTTTTAATCCAGGCAGGAATGACAGCAAGAAGCGCATTTCGGAAAATGGCTGATGATTATGAGCGCAGAAAAACGAAAAGACGGCATTTTGCCTATGAGGCTGTGGCCGCAGCCTGTTATGAAATGGACAGCGGAGTATCAGAACCCGAGGCTTACAGACGGTTCGGGGAAAAATGCGGACAGATGAAATATAAGACGTTTTCCACACTACTGATTCAGAATCTCCAGAAGGGAAGCCGCAGAATGGCGGATATCCTGGAACAGGAAGCCCTGGAGGCCTGGGATGAACGGAAAAGAAAGGCCCGTGTTCTTGGGGAAGCGGCAGCAACAAAGCTTCTGGTGCCTATGGTGATGATGCTGGCTGTTGTAATGGCAATTATTATGATTCCTGCATTTCTGTCCTTTTATGGATGAAGAAGCAGGAGCGGGGAGGTGAATACATGAAAAAACTGTGGGAACTGGCAAAGGGATTTGCCGCAGAAGAGGATGCAGTTGGCGTTGTGGAAATTATTCTGATTCTGGTTGTTCTGATTGGTCTGGTTATTATTTTTAAGGAGCAGCTGACCAGTCTGGTAAAAAATATTCTTTCAAAGATCACGAAACAGAGCAATTCAATCTGAGAAACAGTCCGGAATAAATCCGGGAGCAGGAAATGAAATTTTGGGAAAAGGAGGGTATCTGTTATGAAAAAGGGTAGTATTACAATTTTTCTGGCGCTGATTCTCAGTCTTCTACTGTCCCTGGTATGTACCAGTATAGAATCTGTGAGAATGGCAGCAGCAAGAACGCAGATTTTAAGCGGTCTGGATATAGGGCTTTATTCTCTGTTCGGTCAGTATGACAGAGAGCTTCTGAAAGAATACGATCTGTTTTTTCTGAATGGCTCAGGGAGTTCGGGGACATTAAACCTTGCTGCTGTATACGATGATCTGGAAAGCTATATGAAACCGGTACTGAAGCAGAACAGCCAGAAATTATCTGTTGTTCAGGGAGGATTGTCCGGGTATCGTCTGGCTACAGATGAAAACGGAGAAGTGTTTTACAGACAGGCTGTTTCATACATGAAAGATACCCTTGGCAGTCAGGGTGTTCAGAAACTGATACAAAAATTTCAGGAAAAAAAGGATCGCGTGGAAGATGCAGAGAAGGCCGGAGCGCAGGCAGAGGAAAACAAATCCCTGGAAAGTTATGATTCAGAAATGAATGCAGCAGCCCAGAACAGTCAGGAGGCAGCTCAGCAGCAGACAGAGTCCGGAAATTCAGAAAGTGGAGACACAGATATTTCATCAGGCGAAGATCTTTCTGACGGGAAACCGGAAGAAAAGATAGAAAATCCGATTCCTGTCTTAAAGGCAATACGTAAAATGAGCCTTCTTGATCTGGTGGTTCCGGCAGAAAAAGGGATTTCAGAAAACTGTGTGTCAAAATCTGAGCTTCTTTCCGGGCGAGATCTTGAAAAAGGAATGGAGATGACACAGCCGGTAAAAACAGACAGTTCCTATGCTTCCAGCCTTTTATTTCAGCAGTATCTTATGGATAAGCTTGGCTGCTATACCAATCCTGCTTCCGGAGGATTAAAATACCAGACGGAATATCTGCTGTGCGGAAAAACAAGTGACACAGAAAATCTGAAGTCAGTTGCAAGGAGACTGCTTCTTGTCCGTGAAGGCGTAAATGCCGCTTTTCTTATGGCTGATCCTGCAAAGAGAGCGCAGATGCACGGTCTGGCACTGGCCATCGCCTCTGCCTTTCTGATTCCTCCGGCTGCTGTGATCATAGAGGCGGCGCTTCTGTTCTGCTGGTCCTTTGGAGAAAGTATTTTAGATTTAAGGGAACTGTTTCATGGGGGAAAAGTTCCGCTGGTAAAGAACTCCGGGAACTGGCAGCTTTCACTGGATAATCTTGCGCATATTCTGGAGGGACTGGACAGTCAGAGAAAAAGTGATGAAAATGGAATGTCCTACGAAGAGTATCTTCAGATACTTCTTTTATCTCAGTCTAAAAGCAATAAGCTTCAGAGAGGAATGGATATGGTGGAGTGCTGTATCAGAAATACCACCGGACAGAAAGAGTTCCGTCTGGATCACTGTATAGAAGCAATAGAGGCTTCTGTGGATGTACGGGCAAACAGGAAAAAAACGTTTACAGTAACAAAGCAATTCAGTTATGTATAAAAGGACAAGAAAAGAGGTGCAGAAAGATGCTTTTTCAGGAGACATATAAATTCATAAATGGGAAGGATCATAAGAACTGGGTAGACAGAAAAAGGAAAGAAAGGATAAGTTCTCTGTTGCGCTTCAGATACCTGCTTACCCCGATGGGCAGGAGAAGCAGAGTGTTTTCTGGAAAGGTATCTCTTTGCGCCTCTTTTCTGAAAAAGGCAAGCTTTGCAGTAGAGACAGCTCTTGTGCTGCCGGTGTTTTTTCTGGGAATGGTTACACTGATTTCTTTTATGGATATCTATCAGATTCAGACAGAACACCTTCGTACATTATGTGAAAAAACAAAGGAGGCAGGAATGTATGCCTATGTGCTGGATGGAAAAGGAACGGAAGAGATCACTTTGCCGGATGTTTACTCTTACACTCCGGTGGGAGGAGTGATTCCTCTCCCAAAAGTACGGATGCACAATACAGTAAAGGTACATGCCTGGACAGGCGCGGACAGCAGAAGATTTGCCCATAATGGAGATCAGGCAGAAAGAATGGTATATGTAACTGTTTCAGGAACAGTATATCACAGAAATCCGGGATGCAGATATCTGAATGTTGTTGTGCAGCAAATGTCGGGCGCGGGTGTAAAATCTGCCAGAAACATGTATGGAGAAAAATATTATGCCTGTGAAAGCTGCAGCAGAAATCAGAAGCCTGCAGGAACGGTTTATGTTACAAAAAGTGGAAACAGGTATCACAATCAGTCCTCCTGCAGCGGACTGAAGCGTACTGTCAGGCTGGTAAAGCTTTCGGATGTCCATAATATGGGAGCGTGCAGCAGTTGTGGATAGAGGAGGGAGTATATAATGTTCGAAGAAATTGTTACAGCGCTGTTTCTTGGCTGCAGTGCATGGACAGACTGGAAAAAACATGAGATTTCCCTGATCTTAACAGGAATTTATGCCAGTACGGGCCTGATTTACAGCTTTATGTCAGGAAGAGAAATTCAGGATATTCTGATTCCGGCAGCTATTGGAGTGATTTTTCTTTTGGCATCTGTGATTACCGGAGGCGCTTTGGGAATGGGAGACGGATGGGTGATGCTGGCTTTAGGGTGTATGACTGGTACAACAGTATACCTCAGAACCCTTGGCAGCGGGCTGTTTCTGTCTGCAGTGGTATCAGCGCTGCTTCTGACAGTGTTTCACAGAAGCCGCAAAACAGAAATTCCTTTTATTCCATTTTTGTTTCTGGGATATACAGGAGGTATTTTTATATGACATTAAAAAAATATTTGTGGGAAAAAGCTAAAAAAGGAAGCTTTACCATTGAAGCGGCCTGTGTGATGTCATTGATACTTGTGGCAGTCATGGGAATTCTTTATCTTTGTTTTTTTGTACATAATCGGGCATGGCTGACGGCAGCCGCCTGCGAATCCGCACTTACCGGAAGTATGGAGGGAAACCGGGAAGGCGGAAACACAGGAGAAGCAGCCGGGAAACGCAGTCAGGAGCTGGGGGATATTGGATTTTTTGGGGCTGAAAATCTGAAAACTCAGATAAAGGATGGAAAAGAGGTAACGGTAAGCTATACGGCAGACACCATATCAGGATTTGGAGGATTTTCCTGGAAACTGAGAGCAGAAGGAAAATCCAGAGTCATTGATCCGGTAGGATGGATTCGTAAGATCAAAGCGGCAGAAGATATTTTTTCAGATGCAGGAGGAAGGTAATGCGCGCAGAATATAAGAGGGATGTAAGTCATAATTACCTTATTTTGCAGGAAGAAAAGGCAGTAGATACCTCATCTTATCAGGTACGTATGCTTACAGGAAATGTGATTCCGTCCATACTGAAATGTCATTTGCAGAATCTGGATGGTGAGGTGCTGTTTTATTATGACATAACGTCAAAACAGTCCATAGCAACACTGTTTGAGGATAAAAAATTCCGGAGTCAGGATCTTCAGAGCATTCTGGAAGGATTTGTAAAAGTAATGGAAGAGCTGGCCGAATTCCTGATGAATACGGATCAGCTTGTGCTTCAGCCGGAATACATCTATATGGATGCAGAGAGGAAAAAAGTGTATTTTTGCTGCCTTCCCGGATATCAAAAAGAAATTCAGGGGCAGCTTCGGGGATTGACAGAATATATTCTGCCAAAGCTTGACCATGAGGATAATCAGGCGGTGATGCTGGGGTATGGTATTTACAGGAAAGCTCTTGAACCGGGATTTCAGCTTGAGGTGGTAAAAGAGGCAATTTATCAGAAGGAAGATGAAGCGGATAAAAATGCAGCTGCTCAAAAAGAAGATAAATATCAGGAAATGCTGTCAGAGAAACAGGAGAATGAAATTATAGATTCTGTGATTCCGGATGAACAGAAAAAAGAAGAGATTAAAAACAGGAAAAAGGAAAAAAGAATTCCATGGAACTGGATTCTATGCTGTGGAGCAGGCGGTGCAGCTGCGCTGGCTGTACTGGCAGCCGGTTTTTGGGGAGTCATTCCAAAGCTTCCAATAGAAATAGTGTTGGGGATCGGAATTATGGCTTTGGGAGCAGGGGCATTTACAGCATGGATCACAGAAAAGAAGAAGCGGAAACAGGAACAGACCGCACAATGGCATAATAAAATAAAACAGGAAACAGACAGCAGCCCTGTGTCAGGCCAGGTCAGAAAGGAAGAAAATATAAAAAAAGATCCGGAAACAATCCGGGAAGAACGGAAGGCAGAAACCAGTATTACAGGAGAGCTTTTTGGAACAAAGAAAAAAGAGGAGGACAGTCAGGAGGAAATCTGTGGTGAAACAGTAGTTCTTTCTGCCGGGCAGAAAAAGGGACCGGCTGCTCTTATAAGCAGAGAGCCGGGAGAACTGGCAACGATTTATCTGGAACAGGAGCTGACGGTAGTAGGAAAGCTGGCAAATGCTTCAGATGCAGTCATTCCGATGCCAACTGTCAGTCGTATGCATGCAAGGATCCGAAAGAGAGAAGATGAGTATTATCTGGCAGATCTGAATTCCAGAAACGGCACTGCAGTAAACGGAAGAATGCTGAAAGGAGATGAAGAGTATCAGCTTCAGGACGAAGATCAGGTGGATTTTGCTCAGGCAAGATATATTTTTATAAAGTAAACAGCAAAGGGCTCTCTTGCCACTGTGATGAAAGAATAGTATAATACTCTTAATATTGGATTACAGGAGTTTAGATAAAATATGAAGAAATTTGATCTCAACTTTTACAGTGGGAAAAGAGTTCTGGTAACAGGACATACAGGATTTAAGGGAACATGGCTTTGCCGCCTGCTTCTGAATATGGGGGCTCAGGTTACCGGATATTCACTGCAGCCGCCTACAGAACCTTCGATCTTTGGGCTGGCAGGCATGGACAGACAGATGAACAGTATAACAGGCGACATCCGAAATCTGGACAGACTTCTGGAAGTGTTCAGAGAGAACAGGCCGGAAATAGTGCTGCATCTGGCAGCCCAGCCGATTGTGCGCGAATCTTATAAAAATCCGGTATATACTTACGAAACAAATGTAATGGGAACTGTAAATATACTGGAATGTATCCGTCAGACCGATTCTGTGAGATCATTTCTTAATGTGACAACTGATAAGGTGTACCACAACCGGGAATGGGAATGGGGATATCGGGAAGATGATCCATTGGATGGATTTGACCCTTATTCCAACAGTAAGTCATGCTCGGAGCTTGTGACTCACAGCTATAAAAATTCATTTTTCATGGATGGAGCGCCTGCTGTTTCGACTGCAAGAGCAGGAAATGTAATCGGAGGCGGAGATTTTGCTGCAGACAGAATTATTCCGGACTGTATCCGGGCAGCTCTGGAGGGAAAGCCCATACCAGTAAGAAATCCTCATTCCACAAGACCGTTTCAGCATGTGCTGGAGCCTTTATATGCGTATCTTATGATTGCTGCCATGCAGTATGAAGAAAGCAGATATTCGGGATATTATAATGTAGGACCGGATGACAGGGACTGTGTGACAACAGGAGAGCTTGTAGATCTTTTCTGCCGTGCATGGGGGGATGGACAGACTTGGGAAAATCATTTTGTGGGCGGACCTCATGAAGCGAATTTCCTGAAACTTGACTGTTCCCGAATAAAGAGTGTTTTTGGCTGGAAACCGGCCTGGGATGTTCGTACTGCTGTAGAAAAAACAGTGGAGTGGACAAAGGAATGGCAGGCGGGGCAGGGCATAAACACAATTATGGACAGACAGATCCAGGAGTTTCTGGCTGATATAAAATAAAAAACAGGAGAAAAAATATGTTTGAAAATATGACAGAACAGCAGGCAAGAGAGCAGATTCTTGGAATCGTAGATAATTATTGCCGTAAATATCATAACCAAGAGAAAACATTTAAAAAGGGAGACAGAATTCCTTATGCATCCAGAGTTTATGATTCAAAAGAAATGGTAAATCTTGTGGACAGTGCGCTGGAATTCTGGCTGACAGCAGGCAGATATGCAGATGAGTTTGAGAAAAAATTCTCAGAATACCTGGGAATCCGTTTCTGTTCTCTGGTTAATTCCGGATCTTCAGCCAATCTTCTTGCTTTTATGGCGCTGACTTCACCGCTTCTGAAGGAACGCCAGGTGCGTCCGGGAGATGAAGTGATTACAGTGG
This sequence comes from Blautia caecimuris, assembly GCF_024622975.1. GTDB lineage: Bacteria > Bacillota > Clostridia > Lachnospirales > Lachnospiraceae > Blautia_A > Blautia_A caecimuris. The sequence continues at coordinate 48,687 of NZ_JANJZT010000016.1, forward strand.
CGGCAGGATTTCCGACAACCGTGGCGCCAATGATCCAGTATGGAGCGGTTCCTGTATTTGTAGATGTGACAGTACCTCAGTATAATATTGACGTAACCAGGCTGGAAGAAGCTCTTTCTTCCAGGACAAAGGCAGTAATGCTGGCTCATACTCTGGGTAATCCGTTTGACCTTAAGGCTTTAAGCGATTTCTGCAAAAAACATGACCTGTGGCTGATCGAGGACAACTGTGATGCACTTGGTTCTGAGTATATGATAGACGGAGAGAAGAAGCTTACAGGAACCATTGGTGATATCGGCACATCAAGCTTTTATCCGCCTCATCATATGACAATGGGAGAAGGCGGAGCTGTGTACACAAACAATCCGCTTCTGCACAAGATTGTCCGTTCCCTCCGCGACTGGGGACGTGACTGCAGATGCCCGTCCGGCCGTGATAATGTGTGCGGACACCGATTTGACAGACAGTACGGAGAGCTGCCTCTTGGCTACGACCATAAATATGTTTACTCTCATTTTGGATATAATCTGAAAGCAACAGATATGCAGGCGGCAGTGGGATGCGCTCAGCTTGAAAAGTTCCCTGGATTTGTGGAAAAGCGTCGTCATAATTATGCGCGCCTCAGAAAAGCCCTTGAGGGAATGGAAGAAAAATTTGTACTTCCCGAAGCCTGTCCCGATTCTGATCCAAGCTGGTTCGGCTTCCTTTTGACATGCAAAGAAGGAGTGGACAGAAATAAAGTGGTTCCTTATATTGAAAGCAAAGGTGTTCAGACAAGAATGCTGTTTGCCGGAAATCTTACAAAGCACCCCTGCTTTGATCAGATGAGAGCAGAAGGCAGAGGATACCGCATTGCCGGAAGTCTGGAAAATACAGACAGAATCATGCGCGATACTTTCTGGGTAGGTCTTTATCCGGGCATGACAGATGAAAAGATCGATTATATGGCAAAGGTGATCCGGGAAGCCGGAAATCTTTAAGCCTGCTGTGGAAAAGATACTTCAGAGAAGGGATAAAAGTAAATGGTAATAGATGAAAAGCTGCGCTGGTATGGATTCTGGCTGGTGGACCGTCTTCAGGGAGGAAAGGTACGCGGCTATTATGAAGAAATCCGTGACAGCTATAAAAACGGGACTTCCATAGAAAAGACTCAGGAGAAAATCAGGAAGCTGATCTCTCATGCAGTTCGCACAACTGAATTTTATAAGGATTTTCCAGAGGATACTCCTCTGGAAAAAATGCCGGTTATGAATAAGGAGACTTACAGAAATCATTATGAGCAGTGCCAGTCTTCTGTTTACAAAGATGCTTCAGATAATCGTATTATGTACACAAGCGGCTCTACGGGGACTCCTTTTGCCATGATACAGAATCGCAATAAAATCCTTCATAACACAGCTGCAAGTATTTTTCTGGGGGCTGCCGGCGGATATTATATCGGAATGAAAGAAGCATTTATCCGCATGTGGGTAGGAGATCACGCAAAAAAGAGCTGGATCTCCAGAACGGCAGAGAATCTGATCATGATGGACTGTTCCAATCTGGATGAAGAAGCTTTGGGCAAAATGGTTTCTGTTATTAAGAAGAAACGGGTAAAGTGTATCATCGGATATGCATCTGCAATTGGAGAACTGGGACGGTATATTGAAGAGCATCATATGAATACCGGAGACTTTTGTGTGAAGGCAATCCTTCCTATTTCAGAGAGCATGCCCAGTGAAGTAAGACGAAATCTGGAAAGAATTTTTAACTGTACAGTACGTTCCTGGTACTCAAATGAAGAAAACGGTATTATGGGTCTGCAGCGTGAAGAAGATGAAAGCTATTATATTGATTCTGAAAGCTATTATTATGAGATTCTTAAGCTGGACAGTGATGAACCTGCAGAACCGGGAGAGCTTGGACGAATTGTGATCACAGATCTTTATAATTATGCCATTCCCCTGATCCGTTATGACAATGGGGATCTGGCAGTGGAAGAACGAAAGGAAAAGAACGGCAGATTCCGTCTGTACCTGAAAGAACTGTATGGAAGACGGGGAGATATGATATATGACTGCAAGGGAAGAATTGTGTCTCCGTTTGTACTTCTGAACGGTCTTTCTATGGCAAAGGGAATCAACCAGTACCGTTTTATCCAGGAGGATGTAACAAAATATACTTTATGGCTGAATGGCGACAGACAGGTAATTGATGAGAAAGCAATCCTGGATTTTATCAGTCCTTACTTTGGTGAAGAAGCAGAAATTACAGTGGAGTATGTAGATGAGATCCCGGTTCTCAGCTCCGGAAAAAGAAAATCCTTTGAAAACCGGTGTGAAAAATACATAAAAAAATAACTGGGGAGGCTTCTCTTTGGCATCAAAAGAAAAACAGAAAAGAATTGTATCAAATACAGTGTATACCATAGGCGGAGCGCTTCTGATGAATGGGGTTCTGCAGATTGTTGTATATCCTCTGCTGAACCGAAAAATGGGAAGCGACCAGCTGGGAGAGCTTTTGTATCTTATGGGGCTGGTTGCAATACTCTGTCCTTCTGTGGGGCAGGCGCTGAATACCAGCCGTCTTGTTGTACGAAGAGATTATCAGGTGAAAAACGGGGACTATAATGTCCTCCTTTTGCTGTTTGGAGGAGTGGGAACAGCAGTCACTCTTTTTGTGGCAAGGGATTCCATGGTATCTCTGCCTGTTATTTTCTGGACGGCAGCCCTTCTTATGACAACAATTTTTCGTTATTACGGAGATGTGGAATACCGTCTGAACCTGAATTATAACAAATATTTTTACTATTACTGTGTGCTGACAGGCGGATATATAGCCGGCTTTGGACTTTATTTCCTTACAAAAAACTGGTTTCTGGTATTTCTTGCAGGCGAGGCTGCAGCTCTGGTGTATCTTGCCGCAACCGGAACAGTGTTCAGAGGATTTTTTGACCGGAGCAGGTGGTTTACACAGGCATTTCAGCGGGGAGGCTTCCTGGTATTTTCTTATCTGATTACAAATTTTACTTTGAATATTGACCGTCTTGCGCTGGAACATATGGTGGGGCATCTGGCAGTAACACAATATTACGTAACTTCTCTGATCGGAAAAACTCTGGTGCTTCTGGTGGCGCCTGTTAATACGATCATTATTTCTTATCTTACAAGAAAACAGGAGAGAATGGATAAAAAGCAGTTTCTTCTGTTTACCGGAATCGGAACAGGCGTAAGCCTTGTGTTTTTCCTTGGAGCGCAGATTGGAACTCCTATTTTCGTAAAGCTGTTTTATGGAGATCTTTATGAATCAGTAAAAGGAATGATCACAGTTGTAAACCTCAGTCAGATCCTTGGCGTACTTTCAGCTTATCTTTTTATTGTAGTTCTTACTTTCACAGAGGAAAAGTGGCAGTTGATCCTTCAGATCATACATTTGGCTGTGATTGCAGTCCTTGTGTTGATTTTTACAGAAAAGAGCGGTATTATGGGTTTTGCGGCAGCCGTGCTCATTGCCAATGTAATACGTGTGGCAGCAGTAATTCTTCTTGGATTATGGAAAGCAGGCAGTGGCCCAAAACAGAAAAAACAATGATATTGATTCTACATCATAAATGAGGAAGGAAAAAGAATGCAGGCGGGAGAAATTTTAAGACGAACAGCGTTTAATATACTGGATAAGCTTCACGGCGGAAAGCTTGAAAAAATAAAAAAAGTTAATAAAAGGGAGATTGTAGAGGGAATTACAGAGGAGTATGCACAGCGCCGTGTGGAAATGCTTCTTGATTATGCCAAAAAGCATTCTCCTTATTATAAAAATTATCAGGACGCACAGGATATTACAGAGTTTCCTGTTATGACAAAAATGAAATATAACGAGAATATGGATGCAGTTCTCTGCGATACATTCCGTGACAGAAAAGACAGTCTGTTCCGTCTGAAAACAAGCGGTTCAACAGGCGCGCCGTTTACTGTTTTATGCGATGGGGATAAAATGAACCGTGTGAATATGAACTTTATTTCCTTTATGGAGCTGAACGGATTTCGCATGGGAATGAAGCGGGGAGAGTTCCGTGTATGGATCCCGGGTAAAAATGTGATCTCCAAATGGAAATCCTTTAAAAATAATCTGATCATGATCGATATCTCCAACATGGGAGACGATGCCCTTGCAGATATCTGTGAAAAAATACGAAAAGACAGGATTCAGGTTCTGGTTGCATATTCCAGTGCTCTGACAGTTCTTGCAGATTATCTGAAAAGGAAAAAAGTTGATATCAGAAAATGGGATGTGGAAATGGTTTTCGCCATGGGCGAGGCGCTTCCTCAGAAAACATATGACCTGATCCGGGAAATCTTTGGCTTTTCGGCAGTCCGTTCTTATGGAAATAATGAGAACGGTTTTCTTGCATGCCAGGTTGGCGAGGAGGACCGGTATACGGTAGACCTTTATAATTTTTATATTGAAATGCTGAGCCTTGATTCAGATGAACCGGTGAAACCGGGAGAACTGGGAAGAATCGTTGTAACTGATTTTTATAATAAAGCTTTTCCTATGATCCGTTATGACACAGGCGATACAGGAATTTATCAGGAAGTAACAGATGAAAAGGGCAGAAAACATGGTTATTTCACAGAAATATACGGACGCCGCGGCTCCATGATGTATAACTGCAAGGGAGAACCTCTGTCCATTCATGTTTTTATGAATGTACTGATCAATATGGAAGGTATCGTACATCAGGCAAAATGCATTCAGTGGGAAAAGAAAAGATACGAGCTGCTTTTAAATGCTGACCGGACAAGAGTCAATGAAGATGAGGTAGTGGCTTCCTACCGGAAATATCTGGGAGAGGAAGCTCAGATCGACGTTACTTATGTAGATGAAATTCCTATTGAGGCATCCGGAAAGCGTATGGTATGCGTTCAGAAATGCCAGGCGTATCTGTAGGATGTCAAAGATGCAGAAAAAAGCTTCAGATAATATATCAGAAGGCTGAAGCAACAGTTGATATGGAGAAAGAAAATGAAACAGAAGGTATCTGATTATATAGCGGAATATATTGCACAGTGGGGAATCCGGGATGTATTTACTGTTACCGGAGGCGGAGCCATGCATATGAATGATGCTTTTGGACATCATAAAATGCTGCACTGTACTTATCAGCATCATGAACAGGCATGTGCCATGGCGGCAGAGGCCTATGCCCGTCTTGGAAATAAAATGGCAGCAGTCTGTGTCACCACGGGACCGGGAGCTACAAATGCAATTACCGGGGTTCTGGGGGCATGGATGGATTCCATTCCGATGCTGGTATTTTCAGGTCAGGCGCGCTATGCAACTACGGTTTCTGCCTCAGGTCTGCCTCTTCGCAGCATGGGAGTGCAGGAATGCAATATTGTTCCGGTAGTAAAAAGCCTGACAAAGTATGCTCACATGATCGTTCATCCGGAGAACATCCGGTACCATCTGGAAAAGGCTCTTTATCTGGCTGTAAATGGAAGGCCGGGACCGGTATGGTTGGACATTCCTCTTGATGTTCAGGGGGCAGTCATAGAAACAGATGATCTGAAAGCCTATGATCCGGAAGAAAATCCTGAACAGCAGCCCCGGGAAATAAAAGATGAGACGGTAGAGCAGATTCTGGATAAATTGCAGGAAAGCAAACGGCCGGTTCTTTCACCGGGAAATGGTGTACGGCTGGCAGGGGCGCATGAGGACTTTTATCAGCTTGCTGAGCTTCTGGGAGTTCCGGTGGTAACAGGTATGAGCAGCGTGGATGCCATTGAGTCGGATCATCCCCTGTTTGTGGGAAGAAGCGGGGGAACAGGAACAAGACCGGGTAACTTTGCACTTCAGAACAGCGACGTGCTTCTTTCTCTTGGCAATCGTCAGGGATTTGCACAGACAGGCTTCCGGTATCAGGACTGGGCAAGAGAAAGCTATACCATTCTGAACGATATTGATGAAAATGAACTGAAAAAACCAAGCCTGCATGTCAGTCTGCCTGTATGCGGCGATGCCGGAGAGCTGATCCGAAAGCTGATAAAGGCTGCAAAAAAACGTGGAGCTTCCAAGGAAAACCCCTTATTCCAGGGAAATGCATGGAGAAATCAGTGTCTTTTATGGAAGCAAAAATATCCGGTTGTTGTGTCCGGTCATTATGAAATTGTGGAGGATGGCTGCACAAATATTTATGCGTTTTATGAAGAACTGTCCAGAGCCATGAAGGAAAACCAGAATCTTATGGTCAGTGTGGGAACTTCCAGAGTTGCAGGAAGTCAGGCTTTTCGTGTAAAAAAAGGTCAGCGCTTTATTACAAATCCTAATACAGCGTCTATGGGATTCTGCCTTCCGGGGGCAACCGGGGTGTGTATTGCATCCGGGAAACAGCCGGTAGTCTGTGTAACCGGAGAAGGAAGCCTTCAGATGAATATTCAGGAACTGCAGACGATCAGGCAGAATCATCTTCCGATAAAACTTTTTGTAATCAACAATCAGGGATATCATTCCATTCGACAGACTCAGCAGAGCTATTTTGGAGAGCCTCTGGTGGGAGTTGGACAGGAGAGCGGTGACCTGAGCTTTCCGGATCTTCAGAAGCTTATTCCGGCTTATGGATTTCCGTACAGATGTATTCACAGCTCAGAAAAACTGGCGGATACGATTAAGGAAGTATTGGAAATGGATGGAGCGGCTGTATGTGAGGTTTTTGTAACCAGGTATCAGAAAACCGAGCCGAAAACCTCATCGAAAAAGCTTCCGGATGGAAAAATGGTGTCTGCGCCTCTTGAGGACATGTATCCGTTTCTTTCCATGGAGGAGCTGGAAGAAAATATGTACATTCCTCTTCCGTAGCAGAAGTAGTATAATGTCTCATTCACATTCGCATAATAATTGTCTGAATTTCCAGCTGCCGGGCTGTCGTCAATCGCCGATGCTGCCGCATCGCCTTATTCCTTCGCCTTACAGATGGAAAATTCACTTTGCGTCATTACACTGAAAATGAATGAGACAATACGCCAGAGTATTTTTATGCTCTTTAAATCAGACAAAAATATTCTGCCAGACAGCAGAAACAATAGAAAAACAGAAGAGTTTTTCTGATTTCATATATTCTAAAGACAGTACAAAAGTTAAATAAGAAGGAAAATTATGCAGCGGATTATTGTAACAGGAGCCACCAGTATGATCGGCGTGGCTTTAATAGAAGAATGCATAAAGCATGGAACAGAGGTTTATGCAGTTGTACGGGAAGGGTCAAAAAAGCGTTCCCGTTTGCCGGAAAGCAGTCTGATCAAATTTGCGGACTGTTCTCTGGAGCATCTGGACAGGCTGCCGGAAATGATTTCGCAGGAATGCGATACGTTTTATCATATTGCCTGGGGGAATACCGGAGAAAACAGAAATTCAAGCACAGAGCTTCAAAGCCGGAACATCGGGTATACTTTAGCAGCAGTAAAGGCAGCGGCAGCTCTTGGCTGTAAACGTTTTATCGGAGCCGGATCCCAGGCAGAGTACGGTCTGCTGGATCTGGACAGGATTTCACCAGAAAGCGCGGCAAATCCCACAACTCCTTACGGAGCGGCAAAGCTGGCATCCGGATATCTGGCAAGGATGCTTTGCAAGGAACTGGGAATAGAGTGTATCTGGCCCAGAATATTCAGTGTTTATGGAATTTATGAAAAAGAAACTACCATGATCGCCTCCGGCCTCAGAAAAATGCTGGCAGGGGAGCCTACAGAATTTACACCCGGAATGCAGAGATGGGAATATCTTTTCAGCGCAGACGCAGGCCGCGCCTTTTATCTTATTGGAGAAAAAGGACGGGACGGAGCCGTGTACTGCGTAGGAAGCGGACAGCCTGCGCTGCTTCGGGATTATATACAGAAAATGGCAGAGCTTACAGATTACAGGAATCCGGGGATCGGAGCCAGACCATATCCCAAAGGCGCTGTAATGAACCTTTGCGCAGATATTGATTCTCTTTATCAGGATACAGGTTTTGTACCGGAGTATACGTTTGAGCAGGGAATCAGAGAAACCATTGCCTGGCTGAAAAGCCAGAGTACAGGAGATAAAAAATGAAAAAGAAAATTTCAGTGGTAATTCCTACATATAATGAAGAGGCAAACGTGGTTCCACTGTCAAAAGCAGTTACAGAAGTAATGGAGCGCGACCTCAGTGATTATGACTATGAGATTTTGTTTATTGACAATCATTCCAAAGACAATACGCAGGCGCTGATCCGCGGACTGTGTGCCAATAATAAAAACATTAAGGCTATTTTTAATGCAAAAAACTTCGGTCAGGCCAGATCTCCTGTTTACGGTATGAAACAGGCATATGGAGACTGTGTGGTTCGTATGTGCGCTGATTTTCAGGACCCGGTAGAGATGATCCCGAAATTTGTCAGAGAATGGGAACAGGGAAATAAAATCGTGATCGGTGTGAAAAATGCCAGTCAGGAACGAAAGGGAATGTACAGGATCCGTGGTCTGTATTACAAGATGATCAGAAAGATCACCGAGATCGACCATATTGAACAGTTTACCGGTTTTGGACTGTATGACAAAAAATTTGTAGACGTGGTGCGAGACCTTCATGATCCCATGCCCTATCTTCGTGGAATCATTGCAGAGCTTGGGTTTGATTATAAAGCAATTCCCTATATTCAGCCTAAAAGAAGAGCAGGAAAAAGCAAAAATAATTTTTACAGCCTTTATGATTATGCCATGATTGGTATTACCTCATATTCTAAAGTAGTGATGCGTCTGGCAACTTTTGCCGGTTTTATTATTGGCGGTCTGAGCTTTGCGGCAGGTATTGTATATCTGATTCTGAAGCTGATGTACTGGGATCGTTTTTCGGCAGGCATTGCTCCTATGGTCATCGGTATGTTCTTTCTGGGAGCTCTTCAGCTGTTCTTTATCGGATTTCTTGGAGAATATGTACTGAGTATTAATACAAGGGTACTGGACAGACCTCTGGTAGTGGAAGAAGAGCGTCTGAATTTTGAGGATGAGGACAAAAAATGTCAACAGAACAGAGAATCTGAAACCCAGGAAAACAGAGAGGCAGAGTTCCGGAAAAAAGATTTAACAGAAAAAGAGTCTGAAAACAGTGAGACAATGCAGGTGGACAGTATCAGATACAGCGCAGATGCTTCTGTGAAAGAACCTGAGAAATTCAGTGGGGAAGTACAGAGAAACCGTAATGGATTTATCCAGGCTAAAGATGTTTTTGGAAAAGAGAGTGACAGGGAAAAACAGGAGAGTATTCATGAATAAGAAAAAAGCAGCATATGCATCAGGCTGGATGGGCAGAAAAAAAGACCGGTGGAACAGTATGAAGCTGTGGAGCGGAAACGATCTCTGCAGACTGGACTGGATTTTGTCTTTCCTGATACTGGCAGTTCTTTTTGTGACCTGCGCTCATTCTGATGTAAAGCTTACAGGAAACCGTTCCTTTCTGATGTATGAACATTTCGCGGATTTTTATCAGGCAAGCTATGAGCAGTCAGGAGGATACTGGGCAAATTATCTGCCAAGTACGTTTATTGCCTATGCGGTCTGGAATCTGCCCCTTTATCTTACAGGACACGCACCGGAAGCAATGCTGACAAACAGTTTTATTAATATTATGTGGTATAAGCTTCTTCCGGTTATCTTATATTTTGTTACTGCTCAGATTATTTACAAAATCGGAAAAGAAATGGGATTTGGCGAGAAAAAGTCTCTTTTGTGTAAGTTTGCGTTTCTTGTATTTCCGATGGGTGTGTTCAGCCAGTTTATTTTCAGCCAGTATGACATATTTACTGTGCTCTTTCTGGTACTGGGATTTTATTTTTTCCTTCGGGGGAAAATGTGGCAGTTTGCCCTTATGTGCGGATTTGCTGCAACCTTTAAATATCATGCAGTGCTTTATTTCCTGGTACTTCTGCTTCTGAAGGAAAAGAAGATCAGAAATCTGATTAAATATACTGCTGTTATGCTTGCTCCTTTGCTTGCAGAGATTCTTCCAAATATAGGATCTGAAGCGTTTAGAAGAAATGTATTTGGTTTTGGAGCGCTGGAATATGTACAGAAGCCTTTTTCTCTGGGATTTTTCAGCGGGATCAATCTTCTTGCAGCGGCAGCAGCCTTTGTGCTGGTGTGGGCTTATCAGAAAAAAGCAGAGACGCAGGATGAGCTTCGGTCATGGTCCGTATTTTTCTGTGTGGCAGTAAGCTTTGCAATCTTTGGATTTTCTACCTGGAATCCCCAGTGGATCCTTTTAATGGCGCCATTCCTTGTCCTGAACTTTATGATGAATGGTAACGGAAATCTTCTTTATATGGTAACAAATATTTTTATGCTTGCTATGTATATTTTCTGCAGCCAGAGTATGGTTGATGAGAGAGTGCTGAACAGCGGTATTCTCAAATATATTCTAAAAGACCGTGAGTTTTCCGTACGTATGTGGGATCTTTACGGGTTCCATGACCAGGAGCTTCTCTGTACTGCCATGTGGGTGGTATTGCTGATTTATGTAGTATTCGGACATCCCAGATATCACAGCAGAAAAGGAAATGTCATTGCCGGCGGGATGGTGTGGCAGATAAGGGCAGCCTTTCTGTTTGGAGTGGCTGCATTTGTACTTCCAATGACTGTATGTGCGGCAGGTGTCCTTCAGGGAAAAATAAATTTCTTTGACAACAGCAGGCAGAATATGGAAGCAGAGAATGTGGTTATGCTGGAAGAAAATGTTCCGGTGATACAGGAATTTACAGCAGACGGTTATACACTTTCCGGAATTAAGATCCGTATATACACAGAGCCGGGCAACAGTGAGATCAACAGCCTGAATGTGGTGCTGAAAGAAAAAGATACAGGAAAGGTGATTTATGAAAAAAATGGGGATACCTATGGAATGAAAGAGAATACAGCTCTTTATCCTTTCCTGAAAGAAAAAATCTCTGTAGAGCCGGGAAAAACCTATCGTCTGGAAATTTCCAGTGATGCGCCAAAAGGAAGCGGAAAAGGTCTTTACTGTGTAACAGACAAGAAAGGAACAGAACTTCTGGAAGATCCTTCTGAAAACAGAAGTCTTCAGATGTGTGTTTCCGGGGTGCAGTAAGAAACAGAGCCTATGAGTATCTGCTTTTATCAGTTAATAGCGAAATTTATCAATTATTAATATAAAAATTTCGTAAAGTGTTGTTAAAATTCATAAGTATGTGGTATAATGAACCCATAAGTAATAGACGCAGATTTTTACCTGCGTGGACATTACCCAAATAAACAGCAAAGGGGATGGATGTATGAAATTTATTATTAGCGGAAAAAACATCACAGTTTCTGAAGGGCTTAGAACAGCCGTTGAAGACAAGCTTGGAAAGCTGGAAAGGTATTTCACTCCTGACACCGAAGTTGTAGTAACTTTAAGTGTTGAAAAAGAAAGACAGAAGATCGAGGTTACAATCCCAGTGAAGGGAAATATTATACGCTCCGAGCAGGTAAGCAATGATATGTATGTATCTATTGACCTGGTGGAAGAAGTAATTGAGCGTCAGCTGCGTAAATACAAAAATAAAATTGTAGACAGGAAGCAGGCACCTGGCAATTTCCAGCAGGAGTATCTGGAAAAAGATTATGAGGAGGATGAAGAAGTAAAAATCATCCGTACCAAGAAGTTTGATATCAAGCCAATGTATCCTGAGGATGCATGTGTTCAGATGGAACTTCTGGGACATAACTTCTTTGTATTTGTTAATGCAGAGACAGATCAGGTAAATGTTGTTTACAAACGTAAAGGAAACACTTACGGTCTTATTGAGCCGGAATTCTAAAGCAACCTGAATAAATAAAAGCTGAGTCAGTTTTCTGTCTCAGCTTTTATAAATTTATTACATTTCTTTATTCCATTTCAATTGTTGCCGGAGGTTTTCCGGTGCAGTCATAAAGAACACGGTTTACATGTTTTACTTCATTAATGATCCTGCTGGTAGCTTTTCCGATAATTTCCCACGGAAGCTCAGCGCTTTCCGCAGTCATAAAATCTGTAGTGGTTACTGCGCGAAGGGCAATGGCATAATCGTAGGTTCTTTCGTCTCCCATAACTCCGACAGATCTCATATTTGTCAGTGCTGCGAAGTACTGATTTACCTTTTTATCCCAGCCTGCGTTTGCAATCTCTTCACGCCAGATCGCATCAGCCTCCTGAACCATTTTTACTTTTTCAGCAGTTACCTCTCCGATAATACGGATGCCCAGTCCCGGGCCCGGGAACGGCTGGCGGAATACAAGATACTCCGGAATGCCAAGCTCCAGTCCCGCTTTACGCACTTCATCTTTAAACAGATTTCTCAGAGGCTCAATGATTTCTTTAAAATCAACATAGTCAGGAAGTCCTCCCACATTGTGGTGTGATTTGATAACAGTGGACTCGCCCCCTACGCCGCTTTCAACAACATCCGGGTAAATGGTTCCCTGTACAAGGAAATCCACGGCGCCGATTTTTTTTGCTTCCTCCTCAAATACACGGATAAATTCTTCGCCGATGATTTTACGTTTACGCTCCGGCTCCTCAACGCCCTTCAGTTTTTCATAAAAACGTTCCTGAGCATTTACACGAATAAAATTCAGATCATAGGAACCTTCCGGGCCAAAGACAGCTTCCACCTCATCGCCTTCATTTTTGCGGAGAAGACCGTGATCCACGAATACGCAGGTAAGCTGGCTTCCTACCGCTTTTGAAAGAAGGACTGCTGCAACAGAAGAATCCACTCCGCCTGAAAGGGCGCAGAGAACCTTTCCGTTTCCGACCTTTTCACGGACCGCTTTAATGGAATCTTCTACAAAAGAATCCATTTTCCAGTCTCCGGCACATCCGCATACCTGATATACAAAGTTTGACAGCATTTTGGTTCCTTCCTGAGTATGAAGCACCTCCGGATGGAACTGAACTGCATAAAGCTTCTTTTCTTTATTTTCCACTGCAGCTACAGGGCAGTCATTTGTCCGGGCAGAAATTTCAAAGCCGGGAGCTTCTTTGGAAATGTAGTCGTTATGACTCATCCAACAGATTGTTTTTGGAGAAACTCCCTGGAACAGGGCAGAGTCAGTGTTTACATGAACCTCAATTTTTCCGTATTCGCGCACAGGGGCTTTTTCTACCTTTCCGCCAAGCTGGTGCATCATAAGCTGAGAGCCGTAGCAGATTCCCAGGATCGGGATTCCGAGTTTGTAAATTTCTTCTGTATACGCAGGTGAATCTTCCAGATATACACTGTTTGGTCCGCCTGTAAAAATAATTCCCTTAGGCTGGATTTCTTTTATTTTTTCAATATCTGTCTTGTAGGAATAGATTTCACAATATACATTGCATTCCCTTACACGGCGGGCAATCAACTGATTATACTGACCGCCGAAATCAAGTACAACAACTGTTTCTCTTTTCATTATTTTCCTCCTGAGAGTTGTCTATGAGCAAAGCGCTCGTTTGCTTTTCCTGTTTTTTCTTTTCCTATTATATAGAAGGCGGCTGTATTTTACAATATTTTTTTTCATCAGGTCAGGCTCCGTAAAAATTATGCCCTTTTTTACTCCGTTCACAGTATCCAGGTCAAAATGCATTCCAGATCATCTTCCATGAGGACATTTTGTTCTGTATGTCTCAGAATTCTGGAATATATTCCGGAATCCCGGTTCCGGCACCTGTGATTTTACAGGTTTTTTAGAATTACATCACCTTTTTTTCAATTTATCCTCACATTTTCATCACAAATTCCATTTATAGTATTTAGTAAATAAAGCGAATGCTTTTTTACATAAATTAAATTTTTGTTTTTCATACTCGCCGGGCCATACAGCCCGGCCCTCCTTCTTTATAGAACTTTTATCTCACAGGATCATGCGTTTTTTCCATCTTAATTTTTTCCGTGTTACCATAATTTAAGAACAGAGGAAAGCCTGACAACAGAGCTTTACCATAAAATAAGGAGAATGGAGAAATGATTATGTCCAATATTTTAAGATCCATACACAAATTAGAGGATAAATTTGACAACCGTGCAGAACGTTTTGCTTTTCGTCATCCACATGCAGCTGTCCTGGCTATGTTTATCGGCCTTCCTGTTTTTAGTCTGGCGGTTGTATCTCTTCTCATTGTCCTGGTTACACTGTTTTTAGGATAACTCCTTTCGTCTTTATACAATCTTAACATCATCAAATTCTTATTTATACATACTTAATACGAATTAAGATATGATAAAGACACCATAAAGACGAGATAAAGGGAGGCAATCGCCGCAATGAATCATACAGGAAACCGAAAACATCGACATTTTACTTCTTTTCAGGTAATCATTCTGGGATTTTTTTCTGTAATACTTCTTGGCAGCCTGCTTCTGATGCTCCCGCTTTCCACCCGGGACGGAAATGGCGCATCCTTTGCAGACAGCCTTTTTACTGCCACATCTGCAGTTTGTGTAACAGGACTTATTATCCATGATACTGCAACCTACTGGTCTGAATTTGGTCAGGCGATCATTCTGACGCTGATCCAGATCGGCGGCATGGGCGTTGTGACAATTGCTGTTGCCATTGCTGTTGCGTCCGGCCGAAAAATCGGTCTGATGCAGCGAAGCACCATGCAGGAAGCAATTTCTGCCCACCAGGTTGGCGGTATCGTACGTTTGACCAAATTTATTCTGAAAACCAGTATATTTATAGAGCTGATCGGAGCAGTGTTTCTGATGCCTGTATTCTGCAAAGATTTCGGTATTCTGAAAGGTCTGTGGTATTCTCTGTTCCACGCTGTATCTGCTTTCTGCAACGCCGGGTTTGATCTGCTTGGTGTCAGAGAACCTTTTTCCTCTCTGACCTCCTATGCTTCAAATCCTCTTGTAAACATTACGATCATGGCTTTGATCGTAACAGGTGGCGTGGGCTTTGTTACCTGGGCAGATATTAAGAAAAATAAACTGCAGTTTAAAAAATATAATATGCAGAGTAAAGTTATTCTGACGGTTACTGCTGTCTTGATCGCAGTTCCGGCTGTTTACTTCTTTTTCTGTGAATTTTCCGGTCTGCCTCTGGGAGAAAGGATCTGGACCTCCCTGTTCCAGTCTGTAACGCCAAGAACAGCGGGATTTAACACTGCAGATCTGACCCTGCTTACAGAAACCGGACTGATGCTTATGATCATCCTGATGCTGATCGGTGGCTCTCCGGGTTCCACAGCCGGCGGTATGAAGACAACTACCATCGCAGTTCTGTTTTCTTCCGCTTTGTCCGTATTCCGCAAAAACGATTTTGCTCATTTTTTCCGCAGACGTGTTCCGGACAGTGTGATCAAAAATGCTGCGACTATTCTGCTGATGTATCTGGTTCTGTTTCTTGGCGGAGGCATGATAATCAGTTACATTGACAAGGTTCCGCTGATTTCCGCTTTGTTTGAAACAAGCTCTGCCATTGGTACGGTTGGTCTGTCCCTTGGACTGACACCAACCCTTGGAATGGTTTCAAGACTGATCCTGATCCTGCTTATGTTTTTTGGCAGGGTTGGCGGCCTGACACTTATTTTTGCAGCGCTTTCAGAAAGAAATTCCTACGGTTCCAGATATCCGCAGGAAAAAATTACAGTAGGTTAATAAAAGGAGACAATTACTATGATGAAATCAATTTTACTGATAGGACTTGGAAGATTCGGACGCCATATTGCAATGAAACTGGATGAGCTTAATCATCAGGTAATGGCTATTGACAGAAATGAAGAAAGAGTAGATGCCATTCTTCCTTATGTTACAAACGCACAGATTGGTGATGCCACAAAGGAAGGATTTATGGAATCTCTTGGAGTAAGGAATTTCGATGTATGTATTGTGGCCATTGGAGATAATTTTCAGAGTTCTCTGGAAGCCACTTCCCTGCTCAGTGAGCTGGGTGCAAAATATGTTGTTTCCAGAGCTGCCAGAGATGTTCACGCCAAATTCCTCCTGAAAAACGGCGCTGATGAAGTTATTTATCCGGAAAAGCAAATGGCTGAATGGGCAGCGATCCGCTACAGTGCAGACCATATTCTGGACTATGTGGAGCTTGATGACGAACATGCTATTTTTGAAATTTCTGTTCCGGAAAACTGGGTGGGAAGAACTGTTGGGCAGCTTGACATCCGAAACAAGCACAACATTAATATCATGGCATTTAAACATCAGGGAGTCATGAATCTGAATATTAAATCAGATACTCCTGTTCCGGAAAATAATACCATGCTTGTTCTTGGGAACATCAGAGATATTCAGAAGTGTTTCCACATCTGATTGGAATAAAGCTTCCGTAAATACGCAACATGAAGGGATGATTTTATGAAAGAACTGATTCTGATCTGCGCAGTAGCTGCTGTTTTTGCCCTGTGCTTTCTAATACTGAAAAAACTGGATATTTTCTTTGGCGACAGCAGCCGGACTGTAATCAGTTCCGACAGGCCCTCAATGCTTTCCATTGCATTTGAACATACAGAAGAAGTCTCTCTTTTAAATGATCTTCTGGAAAGGTTTTCCCGTCAGGCTCCCGGCTGTGAGCTGAGTCTTTTCTACGGTTCTGCAAAGGATATTCAGAAGCAGCTGAATACAGGAAAAATTGATTTTGGATTTATCCGGGCGGATGTAAACACAGAGCCGGATCAAAAGCTGGGTTCTTTTCTTTTTCTGATGGATGAAAACATTCTTGCATGTGAGCCGTTGGGACTTCCTGTTATGCCTCTTAACTCACAGAAATTTCTTGTGAATGCTTTGTGGAAAAAAGGCAGCCGTTCCCAGGAAGCAGAATTATTTATCCGGTTGCTGAAGGCTGCATACCTGGAAAAATAGTTACTGTTCACAATGTTTATGATAATAAAAATAATTGTGTCCAACATATTTTTGTGCAGGATTTTGTCAGATAGGTTATAATGCCTGTATGAAATAACGAGGAGTGATAGTGTGGAAAAACAAAATCAGAGTGCAGATATGGCAGCAGCATCCGATCAGATGTCCTCTCCGGAAAGGGGGCATCTGAAGATTTTTTTCAGCTATGCGGCAGGCGTGGGAAAGACATATGCAATGCTGGATGCTGCCCATATGGAAAAAAAGCATGGTACAGATGTTGCGGTAGGTTACATTAAGTCCAATGCTCATCCTCAGACCCGGGCCCGGCTGAACGGTCTGAAACTGCTTCCGCCTCTCCATTCCAAACATAATGGAACTCCTGTGGAAGAGTTTGACCTTGATAAAGCCATAAAAATAAAGCCCGGACTTATTCTTATAGACGAACTTGCCCACACAAATGCAGACGGCTGCCGGCATCATAAGCGGTATCAGGATATCTATGAGCTTTTAAAAGCAGGCATTGATGTTTATACTACTGCCAATGTAGAAAATATTGAGAGCCTTAACGATATGGTGACAGCAATTACCGGAAACAGAATCCTTGAACGCATTCCGGATTCTGTTTTTGACAATGCTGCTCAGGTAAAGCTTGTTGATATTGAACCGCAGGAGCTTCTTGAACAGCTTGCCTCTGAAAGCAGTTCAGATTCCTCTGAAGCTGACAGTTCTGCCCTTACTTTAGAAAAGCTGACTGCGCTGAGAGAGCTTGCGCTCAGAAGGTGTGCGGACCGGGTAAATAAAAGAACTGAGGCTGCCCGTATCAGAAACAAAAGCGATTATTATACGGATGAACACATACTGGTCTGTCTTTCTTCTTCTCCGTCCAATGCAAAGATTATCCGGACTGCAGCCAGAATGGCAAATGCTTTCCGGGGAACTTTTACCGCTCTGTTTGTAGAAACCTCACAGTTTTCTGCCATGACTGAAGAAGACAGACAGCGGCTCCGTTCCAATATTTATCTTGCCCAGCAGCTTGGCGCTACCATAGAAACTGTTTACGGAGACGATGTCCCTCTTCAGATTGCAGAATTTGCAAAGCTGTCCGGGGTTTCCAAGATTGTGATCGGAAGAAGTACAGTCACAGGAAAGCGTCTGTTGGGAAAACCTTCTCTTACAGAACAGCTTATTACCAATGCTCCAAATATGGATGTGCATATTATTCCGGATCAGACTCCGAACCGCACTCCGACTGTTCACAATCAGAAAAATCATATTATCTTTTCCGCATCTGACATTTTAAAAAGTATTTTTATCCTGTCAGCAGCCAGCTGCCTGGGCTACCTTTTTCAGCAGCTTGGCTTTGACGAGGCAAATATTATTACGGTATATGTGCTTGCGGTGCTGGTAACTTCCATTGTAACAGTAAACCGGGTTTACAGCCTGATCACTTCAATTGTCAGTGTGCTTGTGTTTAACTTTTTGTTTACAGATCCTAAATTCACGCTTATGGCATATGACCGGGGCTATCCTGTTACTTTTGTGGTAATGTTTATTTCAGCCTTTCTGACCGGAACACTTACCACACGGATGAAGACGATTGCCAGTCAGTCTGCCCGTACGGCCTTTCGTACAAAGATTTTGTTTGATACCAGTCAGATACTTCAGCAGGCTACAGACCGTGACGCGATTCTGACTTCTACGGCTCATCAGCTTACAAAACTTCTGAACAGAGATATAGTGATCTATCCTGCGGAAAAAAATACCCTGGCGGCTCCCATGACATTTTCTGCCGGTGAAGAAGATACCGCCTCTGATTATCTCACAAGAAATGAAAGCGCAGTGGCTGAATGGGTGTTTAAAAACAACCGTCACGCAGGCGCTACCACCCAGACGCTTTCCAATGCCAAATGTCTTTATCTGGCTATCCGGGTAAATGATTCTGTTTACGGAGTGGTGGGGATTGCAGCCGGAAAACAGCCTCTGGATGCCTCCGAAAACAATATTCTTCTTTCTATTCTGGGAGAATGTGCTCTTGCCATGGAAAATGAGAAAAATGCCCATGAGAAAGAAGAGGCGGCCATCCTGGCAAAAAACGAACAGCTGAGAGCGAATCTTCTTCGCACAATTTCTCATGACCTTCGTACTCCGCTGACTTCTATTTCAGGAAACGCCAGCAATCTTCTGTCAAACAGCAGTTTGTTTGACGAAAGCACAAAAAAAACTCTGTATCAGGATATTTATGATGACTCCATGTGGCTGATCAACCTTGTGGAAAACCTTCTGTCTGTTACCCGTCTGGAAGAGGGAAGGCTGAATCTGCGTATTTCCACAGAACTGGCAGACGAGGTGGTTACAGAAGCCCTCCGCCACGTAAACAGACTTTCTGTGGAACATCATATTACGGTAAAGCATCAGGATGATCTGCTTCTGGCAAAAATGGATGCAAAGCTGATTGTTCAGGTTATTATAAATCTGGTGGATAATGCAATTAAATATACTCCCCGGGGATCGGAGATCCGGATTTCTACTTTCCGGAAAGATAACTGGGCTGTTATTTCTGTATCCGATGATGGTCCGGGTATTTCTGATGAAAATAAAAAGCAGATATTTGATATGTTCTACACAGGCTCGAACCGGGTGGCAGACAGCCGGAGGAGTCTCGGACTTGGACTTTCTCTGTGTAAGTCCATTATAAATGCACATGGAGGGTCTATCAGTGTTTCTGATAATGTTCCCCATGGAACCGTATTTACTTTTACATTACCAGCTGAGGAGGTACAATTACATGAATAAACCGTTGATATTAGTAGTGGAAGATGATTCTTCTGTAAAAAATCTGATCACAACCACACTGAAAACACACGACTATCGTTATCTGGTAGCCGGAAACGGAGAAACTGCCATTCTTGAAGCCTCCTCCCACAATCCGGATATTGTTCTTCTGGATCTCGGTCTGCCTGATATTGACGGAGTGGAAGTGATCCGCAGAATCCGTTCCTGGTCCACCATGCCGATTATTGTTATCAGCGCCCGCAGTGAGGATACGGACAAAATTGACGCTCTGGATGCAGGAGCCGACGATTATCTGACCAAACCATTTTCTGTAGAAGAGCTTCTGGCAAGACTTCGTGTCGTACAGAGACGTCTGGCCATGATCAAAAATGACTCACCTGCAGAAGCGTCTGTTTTTGTAAACGGCGCTCTGCGCATTGACTATGCTGCCGGCTGCGCATATCTGGATGAGGAGGAACTTCACCTGACCCCTATTGAATACAAGCTTCTCTGCCTCCTTTCCAGAAATGTCGGGAAGGTTCTGACACACACTTTCATTACCCAGAATATCTGGGGGAGCAACTGGGAAAATGACGTTGCCTCTCTCCGTGTATTTATGGCGACGCTTCGAAAGAAAATAGAAAAGGGCCCGGATTCACCTCAATATATCCAGACACATATCGGCGTAGGTTATCGTATGATAAAAACAGAATAAAGCAGAACCCGGCTCCCTGTATGTTTTGGAAGCCGGGTTTTTGAATATCTGCGGAAGCTGCAGTTGAAGCTGCTGCTTCCGGGAATTTGGTTTACAGATAAGGGGTACCGGGGATTTCCGGATAGCTTCCCATGGCGATCAGAAGCTCCAGACCAATCTGCCGGGCATTAAGGACAGCCTCCTTTACAGCGCTTGCATCGCCGGAAAGGGAAAGGATAACCTCATTGGAGTGAGCGGTTCCCATATCAGGCGTCATATAGCTTGTAATTTTTACAGAGGACGCTTTCATGGCAGTGTCTGCCATAACAAGGCCGATGGCGGCAGGAGAGCCTGCCATAAAACCAAAGGCTTCCCCGGGTTCCGCATGAAAGGCTTTCTGAAGAGCAGGACCTGCGCTTGCAGAATAGGCAAATTCCAGGTGACCGGATTCACTGATATAAAGCTCCCCTGCATATTTTTCGGTAAGCTCCAGAGCAAGCTGGACTGCGTGACGTACATCAGAAATATCATTTCCTCCCAGTACAATATAGTTTCCGTGGCCGCCCCAGCCTTTGGTATCTCTGGGCAGTTCAATGGAAAGAATTTCTGTGTTGGTGGCTTTTACCGCATCATCAATGGCGGTGAGCTGTCCGGCAGCGCCTGTCCGGGAGCTGAAAAGCCCGAGAGCATGGTATTTGGTACCGATGTTCATTTTTTGAAGAAGTGTATCGTCAATGCCGGAGATCACAAGTCCAATAGTATCAAGAACTGTGGTTCCGACAAATTCTGTCCGTGTACAGTGTGTGCTGATGTCTTTTACATTCATAAAAAAATCCCCTTTTGGTATTGTGACTTTAATATAGCCTAAAAATTGTGGGATTTCAATGGATTTCCCTGTATTTGACAGCGTTTTTATATATTTAAGAAGGAAAAACGTACTCTCTGAAATCTTCAAAAAAGTTTTTTCGTGTTTTTTGAAATTTTTTAAAAAAAGTGTTGACAAATGCTATGAAAATGAATATAATAATTTTTGCAGTCGCGAGATGTGGCTGATAAATAAAGAAATCGAAGCGTGGCTCAGTTTGGTAGAGCGCTGCGTTCGGGACGCAGAGGCCGCAGGTTCAAATCCTGTCGCTTCGACTGGAATGTGAGGAATCCTTTAATTAAAGGGTTCCTTTTTGTTTTATTTGTTAATATATCGTAAGAAAGTATGTTCGTGTTACATTAAAAATGAGAGGAAGGAGCTTCTTCTGCACTTATGTGTAAAATTTATGTATCATTGATTTGGTGAATGAAACAACAGCAGGGAAAATTTCATATTGTTACCGGATTGTAATCTCCTTTTGTTATGATAGACTCAACATAACGAAGGGAGACATTTTTATGAAAATATTAGAGACAAAGCATCTGAAAAAATATTACGGTCAGGGCGACAGCCTGGTAAAAGCCGTGGACGATATCAGCATTTCAGTAGAAAAGGGCGAGTTTGTTGCGATTGTAGGTACCAGCGGCTCTGGAAAGACATCACTTTTAAATCTGCTGGGCGGTCTGGACTATGCAGACAGCGGAGAGGTAATTATCGGCGGACAGTCTCTGCTGAATATGAAGGACGAGGAGCGTACCGTATTCCGCAGAAGAAATATTGGATTTATTTTTCAGAATTATAATCTGGTATCTATGCTGAATGTGTATAAAAATGTGGTTCTTCCAATACGGCTGGACGGAAATAAACCTGATGATGAGTTTATCGGAAAAATACTGAGCCTTTTAGGACTGACGGAAAAATCCAGGAACCGTCCCAATCAGCTTTCCGGCGGCCAGCAGCAGAGAGTGGCTATTGCAAGGGCTCTGGCTTCCAAGCCAAAGATCGTTCTGGCAGACGAGCCTACAGGAAATCTTGATTTCAGAACCAGCGCGGAGGTGATAGGACTTCTGCAGATGACCAACAGGGAGTTTAACCAGACAATTATTATGATCACCCATAATGAGGAAATTGCCCAGCAGGCAGACCGTATCATCCATCTGGAGGACGGAAGGGTAGTGGGAGGTGACATCCATGTTTCAGAATACTAATAAGGAAGTATTAAAGGAGCTGGCAAAGGATAATTACACCTCTCATAAAAGCAGAAACCGTATTGCCATTCTGGCTATTGCTCTGACTACTCTTCTGATCACAGCAGTGTGGACAGTGGGGATCAGTATGATTTCTACCATCAGTAATTATGGGGAATCTGCTCCCGGTCCGGGCTGTGAAGGCAATATCAACGGCACGGAGGAAACCCGGGATAAGCTTAAGGAGCTGCCGCAGATCCAGTGGGCGGACATGGCAAGGGAATGCAGCAGAGCCGGACTTCACAATCAGGAGTTTTCGGGAATGGACGTGCGGCTTCTGGCGCCGGATGAGTCATATTTTGAACATAATTTTGTAGAGCTGACTGAAGGCAGATTTGCACAGAATGCAGATGAAATCGTGATTTCTGATACTATGGCAGAACATCTGGGGCTTGAAAGGATTGTGGGCAGTCAGCTGGAGCTTCTGGTGATGCTCGGCACAGATGAGGAAATGGCGGAAACGCCAATAACATTTACTGTTACCGGATACTATAAAAATCCTCTGATCAATATCAGTGAGATTTATGATGAGATTTATACAGCACCTGAATTTATCGGTCAGTATAATCCTGCAATGGAAAAAATCCCTCAGAAGATTTATGTGAAGCTGAACAACCTGAATCCTCTTCTTCTGAAAACAGATGTTATGGATAAGCTGCAGGAAGCCTGCGATCTGGCAGGGGGAACCGGAATCGGAACAAAGAATACTAACAGTATGAGCAATATGCTGTTAAGTGTAGGACCGGCAGTGCTGTTTGTGTTATTTATTATTTTAAGCGGTTATTTCCTGATCTACAATGTATTTTATATTTCTGTATCCTCTGATATCCGCTGGTTTGGCATGATGAAAACCATTGGAACTACAGCAAGGCAGCTGAAGACTGTGCTGATGCAGCAGATCCGCCGTCTGGCAGTAATTGGCATTCTGATCGGAATCGTTCTTGGCTATATTGTGGGAAATCTGATCGGCCCGGGAGTAATGGCGCAGACCATGTATGCCATGTTTTATAAAGCGCCTAATGTTCTGGTGATCTTTATTCTGGGAGCTGGATTTTCCTGGTTTACCGTATATATCAGCGCATTGAAGTCTCTGAAGCTGGCCTGCCGCATCTCTCCGGTAGAGGCGGCCAGATTTGCCCCCAAAAAGAAGAAAAATCTGTTTACCATTCTTTCCTTTGCGTTAAGCGGAATGATCTTTCTGGTTTCCTGTAATGCGGCTCTGGGATTTTCCGTAGATCATATGGTGGAGCGCTATAATATGAATGATGCGCGGATTATTCATGAGGGATCAGGCTGGAGCCTGGAGGAGCCCTATAAGCCTGTTTCTGCAGAATTGCCGGATAAAATTGCAGACCTTCCTTTTGTGACGGATGTGAATGTAGTGTATCAGGCAAGAATGATGCCGGATTATGTGGAAACAACAGTGGGCAGACTTTATCTGCCGTCTCAGGCAGAGGTATCTCTGGACGGTCCGTTAAAAAATGAAATGGAATTTTTTGCAAACAGTGATAAATTTATGAGTACCTATGGAGATACGGGGCTTCAGGAACAGGCAAAGAATAATCGCTGGGGGCTGAGTGTACAAGGGATTCCTGCAGAGCTGATCCAGCAGGAACTTGCATGTGCGGGTGCTTTTGAGGGAACTGTGGATGTAGATAAATTTGCTGCAGGAGAAGGCGTTATATGGTTAGCTCCGGACAGTCAGGAAGTCATGGGAAGAGATTTTAAGGACAGCGTACACCCAGGAGATGCAGCAATCATTGGATTTTATGATAATCAGGGAAATTATTCTGAAAAAGAAATGACAGTTCTGGCAGTGTGCGAAAAGCGTAGTATGTTCGGAACCAGTGATATTAGTGTTGGAAATATTATTTTGTCCGACACTTTGTTTAAAAAGCTGTACCCGGATTATGACCAGTGGATCAGCGATATTCAGATTGATACAGAGGAAGAAATTACAGAGGAACAGAATCAGCAGATCAACAGTCTTATGGCTGCGGAATACAATTCTCAGCTGAAGATGGAGTCCCGATATATGACCAGAGTGCAGATGGAAACTCAGAAACAGACGTTCCAGCTGATCGGTTTTCTGCTGGCAGGACTTCTGGGGATCATAGGAGTTTCCAATCTGGTCAATACGATCACTTCGGATGTGTTTTCCAGAAAGATAGAGCTGGCTGCAATGCAGTCCATTGGCATGACAAAGAGGCAGCTGTGGGCAATGCTTCTGAAAGATACACTGAAATTTATGAGAGTATCTGTGGTTCTTATG
The DNA here is from genome assembly GCF_024622975.1 of Blautia caecimuris. GTDB lineage: Bacteria > Bacillota > Clostridia > Lachnospirales > Lachnospiraceae > Blautia_A > Blautia_A caecimuris. Next base: position 73,362 of record NZ_JANJZT010000016.1, read on the forward strand.
CTCCTGTCCGGCAGCATTATGTCCTATCTTGTAACGCAGCATGCCCTGTTTACGGGATTTAATCCGGGATTGTTCCTGACATCGGCTGCTGTTCTTATGCTTCTGGTTATTATTATCTGCATTTTTATGACCTGGCTTTTGGTAAAGGTACTGAACAAAAAATCTATTGTTGAAAGATTGAGGGAAATTGAGTAAGATAAACACAGTATTGTGTAGAATGTGCGGAAAACGGGGAGCTGGCTGTGCTCTTTGGACAGGAGAAAACAATGGATACAAAAATTTTGCTGGTAGAGGACGATACCATGCTGAATGAGGGCATTGCCTATGCTCTCCGAAAAAAGGAATATCTGGTATACAGCGCAAAAAATATTGAGGAAGCGTCAGGCTATATGAATCAGCCGGTAAGTCTGGTAATTCTGGACATCAACCTGCCGGATGGGGACGGGAGAATGTTTTTGAAACACATCCGGCAGAGTAATACGGTTCCGGTATTGCTTCTGACCGCCCGGAATACAGAGGCGGATATGCTGCAGGGATTTGACGCAGGGTGCGACGACTACGTGACAAAGCCGTTTTCTATGGCTGTGCTGCTTCGGAGGATTGAAGTGCTTCTGAAACGAGCGGAAAATACAGACAGCAGATTTTATTATTCCGGTGCGCTGGCCTATGACTTTGATGGAAAACAGCTGAGAAAGGACGGGCAGGAGGTAAAACTGACTGCCACGGAAATCCGTCTTCTGGAAGCCTTTCTGGCTCACCGGAATCAGGTGCTCACAAGAGAACAGCTGCTGGCTATGGTGTGGGATACCTATGAGAATTATGTGGATGAAAAAACACTGAATGTAAACGTGCGGAGACTAAGGGGAAAAATAGAGGACAATCCTCAGGAACCGGATCACATCAGGACAGTTTTTGGCATTGGATACAAATGGAGTGACCGGATATGAGAGACACAGTGACTGCGATGCTTTTTATTATCATCTGTCTTCTGACGGCAGCCCTTGTTTTTCTGGTATATAAATACAAAAAAATGGAAAAGATGGCAGATAAAACAATGGCTCAGATGGATGATATGCTGGAGCAGCTGATACTGGGACGGGAAGTAAAATATTTTTCCGAGAATGAAGATACCCTGCCTGGCAAATTTCAGTCCCAGGCAGGGCGTCTTTATGAGATCCACAGAGCGCAGGAGGAAAGAGAAAAGCTGCTCAGGGATCAGATCAGCAGCTCGGTCAGCGACCTGGTGCATCAGATCAATACGCCCATTGCAAATATTAAAATGTACAGCGAATTTTTAAGAGAAGATTCTCTGACAACGGAGGAATACCGGCATTTTGCAGATAATCTGGATCGTCAGGCCCGGAAACTGAGCTGGCTGGGAGAAGGCTTTGCCAAAATCTCCCGTATGGAAACAGGGATTATTTCCCTGAAGCCGGAGATTCAGCCGGTGCTTCCGGTGATCCTGGAGGCCGTGGATCAGGCAGCGTTAAAGGCGGAGCAGCACGGAAATGATATCCGGCTTAAGGGAGATCAGAAGCTGAAAGCCTGTCTGGATCGCAGATGGACGGAGGAGGTGTTTTTTAATCTTCTGGACAATGCTGTGAAATACAGTGATCCGGGAAGCGTGATTCTTGTGGAGCTTCTGGAATATGAGATGTATATTCGGATCAATGTATGCAGCCGCGGAACCAAGGTGAAGCGGGAAGAATTTGCCAGAGTATTTCAGAGATTTTACCGTGGAAAGAACGCGGAAGATCAGGAGGGAGTAGGTCTTGGCCTGTATCTTGCCCGTGAGATCATAAGAGGCCAGCGGGGCTATATGAAAGGGGAATATGACCCGGAAAAAGGCAATGTCTTCAGCGTGTTTTTGTGCCGATGAAACCAAGTAAGACCATTATAGCTGAAAAAACAATGGAAATGTCATGCACATTGGCAGATAAATTTCCAGATGGCGCAGAACTGGATGAAGTTAAGGGGCAGGGTCTTTTTTTGTATAAAATACATATACATTAATGAAATGAGAGGCCAGGAGGAAATCCTTTGAGTGGATATCGGCGTTTTGTTGCATATGTATATGAATACCAAAAAGGAAAAAAAGGAAGGAACTGCGGGTTTATCCGGGTGGAGGCAAAGGAACAGGTATGCAGAATGGAGGCGCATATTCTTTGTCCGGGCCTTACTCCTGATGTAAAGTGCGAAATCTTCGGATTCACCCGTAAGACAGGGCTGCTGGATGGAGTGCTGCTGGGATCCTGCATGACAGAAGACAGCAGAGCTGACTGCGTTCTGGAGACTGAACGGAATCATATGGGCGGAAGCGCCATGACCCTGGAGAATATGGGGGGAATGATCCTTCTTACGGAAAACGGGGCGTTTTTTGGGACAGAATGGGATGATAAGCCTATTCGTCCGGAGAATTTCCGCAGAGTAAAGGAAGAAAAAACAGAGAATAAAAGCTCAGATAAAGAAATTGATCCGCAAAACAGTACCATGAACAGAGAATCATCAGAAGAGTCCGCTGAAGAAGTGAAATCAGAAGAGGAGCATGTTTTTGGGGAAACAAAATCTGAGGAAGAAATGCAGAACCCCTTAATGAAAGATGATCATAATTGCAGGGAAATGCATGATCCGGAAACTGCATCGGAAGAAAAAATACAGAGTAACCGGCAGGAAGAGATAAATGCTGAGCTGAAGAAAGATTCAGAAAATAAAATTACGGAAAGAAAACAGAAAAATCAATCAGAAGAAAACGATGTCTCAGAGATCCACCGGAATTTGGAAACAAAAAATACAGTAAAAACAGAGGAAGAGAATAACGTTTATAAGAAAATGGGAAATTCGGGCATCAGAGCCGGTGTGGAATCAGTGGAAAGTCAGCCGCAGGAAGACGATGCCTGTCAGATATCTCAGAATATGGGAATAAAAACTGCAGAAGAAGTACAGGAGGAGGCGCAGAAGGATAAAACGAGTGAAAAAAATCCTGATCCATCAGAAAATAATTTAAAACAGAAGACGATAACGGCAGATGGGGATGACATTCATACAGAGTATCTGACATCTCAATCAGTAGCTGTCTGCAATCAGGAAATGACCAAAGCAAAAGAGAAATCGCTTTCTTTCGGAGAGCCGTTCAATGCTTTTGGTGATGGAGAGATCTGCCACTGCCGCAAAATACAGCCGGCAGATCTCTGTCATTTTCATCCCAGAGACTGTGCGCTTCGGAATAATCGCTTTCTGCAGTACGGATTTTATAATTTCGGTCATTTGCTGATAGGAAAAAACAGTTCCGGACATTACATACTGGGAGTGCCCGGAGGCTATGACCAGCAGGAACGATTTATGGCAAATATGTTTGGTTTCCCGTATTTTAAAGAAAGCAGACAGATCCAGCTTCCTAAAAGCAGGGGCGGATACTGGTACCGTTTAATCAATCCCCCGAAGTTCTACTAAAGGAATGGTCTGCATCAGAATCTGGCGGAAATGTTCCAGCTCCTTATAAGAGAAGCTGCTGAATCCAGGCTGCAGAACTTCTTCGGAGTCTCTGTATGCCTGGAGATAATAGGCTTTTGCTCCGGAAAGCCATTTTCCGATAGCGACAAAATCCTGTTCGGAATGAAGCTCTTTTACCACGGTTGTACGAAATTCGTAGTCCAGGGTTCCGTTTATGAGAAAATCAACAGTTTCTTTAATGGCATCAAGATCAGGGTGAAGGAGCCCGCAAAGTGAAGGATAATTATCAGGACAGGCCTTAATATCTACGGCAGCCATCTGAATCAGCCCTTCCCCGGCAAGCTCTTTCAGAAGATCAGGACGGGTACCGTTGGTATCCAGCTTTACAGGATATCCAAGAGCGCGGATCTCTGCCAGAAATTCAGGCAGATCAGGGGAAAGGGTAGGTTCACCTCCGGTGACGCACACGCCTTCCAGGATTCCCTGACGTTTTTTTAAAAAGGATAAAACTTCTGTGACAGAGAGCTCCGGCTGTGAGGAGGGATTCAGCACCAGGCTGCTGTTCTGGCAGAACGGACAGCGGAAATTGCACCCGCCCAGAAAAATTGTGGCAGCCACCCGTCCGGGATAGTCAAGAAGAGTTGTTTTGTTTAAACCGTATATTTTCATAAAGAACCTCCGATCCTGAGATATATCATGTGATTTTATTTTAGATTTTTCGCATTGATTTTGCAATGACCATTTACTATAATAAATTCAGAAAAAGAGAGAGGCTATTGTTCTCGCAGAATTGTTCTGTAATGTATTTTGATATATCGTTAATCAGGAGAGGAGCGGCTTAAGTGACAGAAGAAGAACGGTTTATGAAAGAAGCTATCCGGCAGGCAAAAAAAGCCCGGGCTTTGAAGGAGGTTCCCATCGGATGCGTGATCGTGTCAGAGGGAAAGATCATTGCCAGAGGGTACAACCGGAGAAATACAGATAAAAATACTCTTTCCCATGCGGAGCTGAATGCTATCAGAAAAGCAAGCAAAAAGCTTGGGGACTGGAGACTTGAGGGATGCACCATGTATGTAACGCTGGAACCCTGCCAGATGTGTGCGGGAGCTCTGGTCCAGTCAAGAATTGATGAGGTTGTGATCGGCAGTATGAATCCGAAGGCAGGGTGCGCCGGGTCGGTTCTGAACCTTCTGGAAGCGGAGGGCTTTAACCATAAGGTGAAAATTACAAAAGGAATTCTTCAGGAGGAGTGTTCTTCCATGCTTTCTGAATTTTTCCGGGAGCTGCGTCAGGAGAAGAAAATGAAAAAAGAAGAAAAAAGCTGAAGCGGTTTTTTATAAAGGCAGAGGAAAAAGATATACGGAATGAGTATTGTTCTATCGTAAGACAACGGAGAAATCCGGGAAAACTATAACAATAAGATTTAAGGAGGAATTTGCAATGCAGTTAGAAACTTTAAGAAAAGACATGGTAGCAGCTATGAAAGCAAAAGATAAGGTGACAAAAGAAGCGGTTTCTTCCCTGATTGCGGCGGCAAAAAAGGTGGCAATCGACGAGGGATGCCGGGATGATATTCCGGAAGAACTGGTAGACCGCGTAATCCTTAAGGAACTGAAAACAGTAAAAGAGCAGCTGGATACCTGTCCGGAGAACAGAGAAGACCTCAGATCAGAATATCAGGCAAGATATGACGTCATTGCAAAATATGCGCCTCAGCAGATGAGCGAGGAAGAAATCCGCGGGTATCTGGAGGATAAATTTGCAGAAGTTCTTGCAACAAAAAACAAAGGCCAGATCATGAAGGCTGTGATGGGTGATCTGAAAGGAAAGGCTGACGGAAAGCTGATCAATAAAGTGGTGGCAGACATCTGCCGGTAAATGGGAAACTGGCAAACACAAAAAAAGGAGTTCCTGCAATCTGCATGGAACTCCTTAAAATATTCATTTTTTTACGCGCGCCGCACCTCGAAATGTACTCACAGACGTTACCTTTACAGCCAGCTCGGCCCAGGCACCCTCACGGCACACAAGAGCGTCCGCTTAGTGCTGCTGCATTCCTGCCCTGACACGGTTCACGGATTCCTGTTGCGTGAGACCCGGACGTCAGCGCCGCTTATAAAGGGCAGCTCTGCAAAATACAAGCCTCAGATTGGCATCACCCCTGCTGTAGCGGATTGCAGGTACAGGGCACCGCTAACTCCCCGGCTGCGCGGAATTTAAGTATAGACGATTTTTGGAGTCTTGTCAAGTGGGGCCCGGATATTATATAATAGTAAAGAAGTGAAAAGTTACTGTTCACACGGCATTATTCTGAGAAAGACTGTGAACAGCAGCTGATTATATGACTGTCTGACGGACATGAGAAACAGCAGGCAGATATTGAATACTATACGAAGCGGGGTGTGTCTATTATGATTAAAAGAATTGGATTGCTGACAAGCGGCGGAGACTGCCAGGCATTGAATGCCACAATGAGGGGTGTTGTAAAGGCGTTGTCCAATGCCGTGGATGAGCTGGAAGTTTATGGATTTGATGATGGATATAAAGGGCTGATCTACGGTAAATACCGAATGCTGACCGCAAAGGACTTTTCAGGAATCCTGACACAGGGAGGAACGATTCTGGGAACCTCACGCCAGCCTTTTAAACTGATGAGAGTCCCGGATGAAAAGGGCCTGGACAAGGTAGAGGCAATGAAGCAGACTTATTATAAGCTGTGCCTTGACTGTCTGGTAATTCTGGGAGGCAACGGAACCCAGAAAACAGCAAATCTTCTGAGAGAAGAAGGACTGAATATTATTCATCTTCCAAAGACCATTGATAATGATATTTTTGGCACAGACATGACCTTTGGATTCCAGAGCGCGGTAGAGATCGCAACCAATGCCATTGACTGTATCCACACAACAGCAACCTCTCATGGACGGGTGTTTATTGTGGAGATCATGGGGCATAAGGTTGGAAGTCTGACTCTTCATGCAGGACTGGCCGGCGGAGCGGACATCATTCTGATCCCGGAGATCCCATATGATATTAAAAAAGTAACAGAGGCCATTCAGAAAAGAAATAAAGCAGGCAAACGTTTTACGATTCTTGCAGTTGCCGAAGGCGCGATTTCTAAGGAAGATGCCAAGCTTCCCAAAAAGAAATACAAAGAAAAGCTGGAAGCCAGAGCAAAGAAGTATCCGTCAGTTTCCTATGAGATCGCTGACGAGATTTTTAAGGAGATCGGCAGCGAAGTGCGGGTAACTGTTCCGGGTCATATTCAGAGAGGCGGACAGCCCTGCCCTTACGACCGTGTTCTTTCCACGAGGATCGGCGCCGGCGCTGCAGAGGCGATTCTGGACGAGGAGTACGGAGTGATGATCGGTGTGGTAAACGGCAAGATCAAGCGCGTACCGCTGGCAGAATGTGCAGGAAAGCTGAAAATGGTTTCGCCGAAGGATCAGACGGTAAAGGCTGCCAAACAGATTGGAATCAGTTTTGGTGACTGACAGACCGGCACAGTAAATATACAGGATAACAATAAAGGGTGCTGCAGACTGCACTGAGGTATTCTGCAGCATCCTTTTCATGCCCCGGGGCATCAGGAGAGGAGAATGACTTATGAGCTATACTGCCCTGTACCGTAAATTCAGGCCCGATAATTTTGATGATGTAAAAGGGCAGGATCATATTGTGACAACCCTGACAAACCAGATCAAGGCGAACCGTATCGGTCATGCCTATCTGTTTTGCGGAACAAGGGGAACCGGAAAAACAACAGTGGCAAAGATTCTGGCAAAGGCAGTTAACTGCCAGAATCCGGTAAACGGAAGTCCCTGTAATGAGTGTGAGATGTGCAGGGCGATTCAGGCCGGAACATCCATGAATGTAATCGAGATCGATGCTGCTTCCAACAATGGTGTGGATAATATCCGTGAGATCCGCGAGGAAGTAACCTATCGCCCCACAGAGGGAAATTATAAGGTTTATATTATTGACGAGGTTCACATGCTTTCCACAGGCGCTTTTAACGCCCTGTTAAAAACTCTTGAGGAACCGCCTTCCTATGTGATCTTTATTCTTGCCACAACAGAAGCCCACAAGATTCCTATTACCATACTTTCCAGATGTCAGCGGTATGATTTTCACAGGATTACTATTGATACCATTGCTGCCCGGCTGACAGAGCTTCTGGAAGCGGAAGGCGTAGAAGCGGAGGAAAAAGCAGTGCGCTATGTGGCAAAGGCGGGAGACGGCTCCATGCGAGACGCGCTCAGCCTTCTGGACCAGTGTATTGCTTTTTATCTTGGACAGACTTTAACTTATGATAAGGTTCTGGAAGTTCTGGGAGCAGTGGATACCGAGGTGTTCAGTCAGCTTCTCAGGAAAGTGCTTTCCGGTGATGTAACAGGCTCCATTCATATTCTGGAGGAGTTGATCACAGGCGGGCGGGAGCTGAGCCAGTTTGTGGGAGATTTTACCTGGTACATGCGTAATCTTCTTCTGGTAAAAACTTCGGAGAACCCTGAGGATGCCATTGATGTGTCTTCAGAGAATCTGAAGCTTCTGAAAGAAGAAAGTGAAATGACAGATGTGGACACTCTTATGCGGTATATCCGTATTTTTTCAGAGCTTTCCAATCAGATACGCTTTGCCACGCAGAAAAGAGTTCTGGTGGAGATTGCGCTGATCAAGCTCTGCCGCCCTGCAATGGAAACGAATCTGGATTCTGTTCTGGACCGCATCCGTGTTCTGGAGCAGAGGATGGATGAGGCTCCTGTGCAGCAGGTGATCGTTCAGCAGGCTTCGGGCAGTGCAGGAGAGGTAAATCAGAGCGCTGTACCGGAACCGAAAAAACCCCAGAAGGCTGCTCCGGAGGATCTGCAGAAGATTGTGGCAGGCTGGAAGGTGATCGTGGGACAGACCACAGCAGCCTTTAAACAGGCTCTTTTGAAATCCATACCAAAGTATAATGGGGAAACAGGAGAACCTGTTCTGTATGTAGAGTTTCAGACTCCTCTGGGAAGAAATTATCCGGATGATTCTGATGCCTGCCGGGAGCTGAAAGAGATTATTGAGCGGCAGACAGGAAAGAGTGTGGAGCTTCATATGCTGGTGGCGGAGGATCATCAGCAGACCAATCTTTCAAGAATCACGGTAGATCAGGCGATCAGGGAAAATATCCATATGGACGTGATCATTGAGGAGGAACCGGAAGGACTTTCCGGCGAATAGCCGGCGCGGGGCATACAGAGCAAAATGTCATCATCAGAGGTGATCTGGAATGGGCGCCGTAAACATATTGACACAGAGTGAACAATAAAATATAGTAGAAAGCGTAATAGATATTTTTGTAATAAAAATCAGGAGGATATAAATATGGCAAAACGCGGAGGTTTTCCAGGCATGGGAATGCCGGGAAATATGAATAATTTAATGAAGCAGGCGCAGAAAATGCAGCGCCAGATGGAAGAAAACCAGAAGGCTCTGGAAGAAAAAGAGTTTACTGCAGCAGCAGGCGGCGGAGCCGTGGAAGTAACCATTTCCGGCAAGCGCGAGATCAAAAAAGTAACGCTTTCTGAGGAAGTAGTGGACCCGGATGATATTGAAATGCTGGAGGATCTTATTGTGGCAGCTACCAATGAGGCGCTGCGCAAAGTGGATGAAGAATCCAGCGCTGTAATGTCCAAGCTTACAGGAGGTCTTGGCGGCCTGGGCGGAGGACTTCCTTTCTGATGGAATATTACAGCACACATATTAACAAGCTGATCGAGCAGCTTTCACATCTTCCGGGCATTGGAGCCAAGTCTGCTCAGAGACTTGCCTTTCATATTATGAACATGCCCAAGGATCAGGTGGAGCAGCTTACCTCTTCCATTACAGGAGCCAGGGAAAAAGTCCGTTACTGCAAAAACTGCTGTACACTTACTGACCAGGAGCTTTGTCCTATCTGCAGCAATCCGCGCAGAGATCCTACAACGATCATGGTGGTGGAAAATACAAGAGATCTGGCAGCTTACGAAAAAACAGGAAAGTACGACGGCGTTTACCATGTGCTTCACGGGGCGATTTCTCCCATGCTCGGCATCGGGCCGGATGATATCCGTCTGAAGGAGCTGATGCAGAGACTCCAGAAGGATGTAAAGGAAGTGATCATTGCCACCAATTCAAGTCTGGAAGGGGAAACTACGGCAATGTATATCAGCAAGCTGATCAAGCCTACGGGCATTAAAGTCAGCCGGATTGCCAGTGGGGTTCCGGTAGGCGGCGATCTGGAATATATTGATGAGGTGACGCTTCTGCGGGCTCTGGAGGGAAGAGTGGAACTCTGATCCGGAGCCCCGGGGATACCTGCAGAGAAAGAGTGAAAAACAGTGGGAAAAAAGAAAATAACTTCTTCTCAGGTGGCGGAAAGAGCAGGAGTTTCTCAGGCAACGGTTTCCATGATTCTGAACCGCAGAAATAATGTGTCTTTTTCAGCGGAAACAGTGGAGCGGGTAGAACAGGCTGCCAGAGAGCTGGGCTATGAGCTTCCAGGAAGGAGAAAAACAGGAGACAACAAAAAAGAAAAGCTGATCGTGGTGTTTTGTCCCACTTTGACCAGTCCTTATTATGTGCTTCTGCTTCAGGGCATCGAGGCTGTGGCAAATGAGAAGGGGTATGGTGTTTTTATCTGTAATACGCAGAGAGATGCTGTTCTGGAAGAAAAATATCTGCGTATGATCCGCACCATACAGCCTCAGGGAATCATCTATACCTGTAATCCGCATCCGGATTTTCAGAAAAAGGTTGAGGAAATGGCAAGGGAGGTTCCTCTTGTTATTATCAGCAATAAAGAAAAAACAACCACTGTGGACGCCATTAATCAGGATAATACTATGGTTGGCCGTCTGATGGCGCGGCATCTTCTGGATCTGGGGCATCGGGACGTTGCGTTTATTACGCCGCCTCTCACCAGACGGCAGTGGCAGCGTTCCAGAAGGATAGACGGTTTTGTAAAAGAGTTTGAAAGAGAAGGGCTGAAAGGTCATGTACTGATCAAGGCTGCAGATGAGTCTATGGATCGTACTCTTCCAAGGATGGACTCGGAATATTCCATGGGATACCAGCTGACCATGGAGCTGCTGAAGGAGGAAAAATATTTTACTGCCATTGCAGGACAGAATGACATGATGGCTATTGGCGCTATTGATGCTCTGGAAAAATCCAGGATCCATGTACCAAGAGATGTGTCTGTGATTGGCTGTGACAATATTTTTTATTCCGGAATCAGAAGGCTGTCTCTGACTACCATAGACCATTTTGTGGCATTGAAGGGCAGAGATGCCTGTGACATTATTATCCGGAAAATTACTACCAACGATCAGTTTTATACAGGGCTTCAGCCTACCAGTCTGTATAATATTGAGTATACCCCCAAGCTGATCGCCCGAAAAACCACAGCATATGCCAGAATAAAAAAATAAATATCCCGGTAAAAATTATTATTAATAATTATTTTTCTGCTTTGTGCGGTACAGCAGAAAAAAGGAGATTTTTGCAATAGTTATTTTGCAGAAGAGGTTAATATCCTCAGAAGTTATTAATAAAATTTAAAATTATTAATACAAAATTTATTAATAAAAATAAGCTGTCTTGACCCTTTGGGAGTTTTTGCTATAATGAAGCCATAAAGAACGTGATCCGTCAGTAAAATTGACGGCAGAACTCAGGAGGGAAAAAGAATGAAATTTTTTATTGACACAGCAAATGTAGAGGATATCCGCAAGGCAAATGATATGGGAATCATCTGTGGCGTTACCACAAACCCGTCTCTGATCGCAAAAGAGGGAAGAGATTTTAATGAGGTTATCAAAGAGATCACCTCTATCGTAGACGGACCGATCAGCGGAGAAGTAAAAGCAACTACTACAGATGCGGAAGGAATGATCGCTGAAGGCCGGGAGATCGCAAAGATCCACCCGAATATGGTAGTTAAGATTCCGATGACAGGGGAAGGACTGAAGGCTGTTAAGGTTCTTTCAAAAGAAGGCATCAAAACAAATGTAACTCTGATCTTTACTGCAAATCAGGCGCTTCTGGCAGCAAGAGCCGGAGCAACCTATGTTTCTCCGTTCCTTGGAAGACTGGATGATATTTCCACAGACGGACTGGAGCTGATCCGTCAGATCGTTCAGATGTTTGAGGTTGCAGGTCTTGATACAGAAATCATCTGCGCGAGTGTGCGCCATCCTGTCCATGTAACAGAATGTGCGCTTGCAGGAGCTGATATCGCCACTGTTCCGTACAAAGTTCTGGAGCAGATGCTTCATCATCCTCTGACTGATGCGGGAATCGTAAAATTCCAGGAAGATTACAGAGCTGTTTTTGGAGACAAATAGAGTACTTAATGAATGCAGGCGGAAGCGAATCATGAATTTAGTGAATCGAACTTCCCTGTTGAATGCAGGCGATAGATATAGTATGATGTAACGTGTATGGTGTTATTAAATTAAAGGAGACAGACCAACATGAACAAATTAGAGCTTCAGAAGATTGCAAACGAAGTCCGCAAAGACATCGTTACAGCAGTCCATGCTGCAAAGGCCGGCCATCCGGGCGGATCACTTTCTGCAGCAGATTTATTCACATATCTGTATTTTGAAGAAATGAACATTGACCCTAAGGAGCCAAAAAAAGCAGACCGCGACCGTTTTGTTCTTTCCAAAGGACATACCGCTCCGGGACTGTATTCTGTACTGGCTGAGAGAGGATATTTTCCTAAGGAAGATCTGAAAACTCTCCGTCATCTTGGTTCCTATCTTCAGGGACATCCGGATATGAAGCATATTCCGGGCGTTGATATGTCAAGCGGATCTCTCGGACAGGGAATCTCTGCGGCAGTGGGCATGGCTCTTTCTGCAAAATTAAGCAATGATTCTTACAGAGTATACACTCTTCTGGGAGACGGCGAGATCCAGGAAGGTCAGGTCTGGGAGGCTGCCATGTTTGCAGGCCACAGAAATCTGGACAACCTTGTTGTGATTGTTGACAATAATGGCCTTCAGATCGACGGTAAGGTAGATGACGTATGTTCTCCATACCCTATCGACAAAAAGTTTGAAGCATTTAATTTCCATGTGATCAATGTGGAAGACGGAAATGACATGGATCAGCTGAAGGCAGCTTTTGATGAGGCAAGAACTGTAAAGGGAATGCCGGTTGCAATTATTATGAAAACAGTGAAGGGCAAAGGTGTTTCTTTCATGGAGAACCAGGCCGGATGGCATGGAAAAGCTCCAAACGATGACGAGTATGCTCAGGCAATGGAAGATTTGGAAAAGGCAGGTGAAGCATTATGTCAGATGTAAAGAAAATCGCTACAAGAGCAAGCTATGGCTCTGCTCTGGTGGAACTTGGAAAAGAACATGAGGATCTTGTTGTTCTGGATGCTGACCTTGCTGCTGCTACCCAGACTGCAATGTTTAAAAAAGAATTTCCGGAGCGCCATATTGACTGCGGTATCGCAGAGTGCAACATGGTAGGTATCGGAGCTGGACTTGCTTCTACAGGCAAGGTTCCTTTTGTCAGCACTTTTGCCATGTTTGCGGCAGGACGTGCATTTGAGCAGGTGCGCAACTCTGTAGGTTATCCGAAACTGAATGTAAAGATCGGCGCAACTCATGGCGGAATTTCCGTAGGTGAGGACGGCGCAACTCATCAGTGCTGCGAGGATTTTGCCCTCATGAGGAGTATTCCGGGAATGGTTGTTGCTTCTCCGTCTGACGACATTGAGGCAAGAGCTATGGTAAAGGCTGCTTATGAGCATGTGGGTCCGGTGTATATGCGTTTTGGCCGTCTGGCTGTTCCGGTGATCAATGACAGACCGGACTATAAATTTGAGCTTGGTAAAGGTATTGTTCTCCGTGAGGGAAAAGATCTGACGATCGTTGCAAACGGTCTCTGTGTTGCAGCATCACTGGAAGCAGCAGAAAAGCTGGCTGCAGATGGAATCGAAGCAAAGGTTATCAATATCCATACAATCAAGCCTCTTGATGAGGATCTGATCGTTGCGGCAGCAAAAGAAACCGGAAAAGTGGTCACAGTTGAGGAACATTCTGTGATCGGCGGACTTGGCGGCGCAGTCTGCGAATGTCTGTCCGAAAAAGCGCCGGTTCCGGTTAAGCGTATCGGTGTCAATGATGTGTTCGGCGAGTCCGGCCCGGCTGTTGCTCTTCTTGAGAAATACGGTCTGGATGGAGAAGGCATTTATAAACAGATCAAAGCTTTTGTATAAAATATGATTCGTGTATGGCAGACGGGATCATTGCCAGGATTCCCTGAGTGATCTTGTCAGCCAGATGAATGACAGTAGACAGCCGGGTTGTCTGGAGAGTAAGCTGCTCCAGTAATCCGGCTGTATTTACGATTCCGGTTACATGGATGTCCCCTACAGGGGGCAGCTCTTTCTGAACCGCAGCACCCGGGTAAAGCGCGCCGTCTCCGATGGTTACGTAGCCCAGGTGCTTTTTTTGTCCAAGAGAAGCATCGATTGCAATCACAAGAGCTTCCGGATGGCTGAAGCAGATGTCCTGGCTTGCGCTGGTAAGGTTCAGGGCGTGTACAGGATGAGAAAGAGTTCCGTATACATGAACTTTTTCGGATGCATTGCAGAGAAGCTGCTGGCCTACATAGGGACCAAGGCAGTCTCCGGTGAGGCGGTCTGTGCCGATACACAGAAATACAAGCTCCTTCCAGCTTTTTCTGTGGTGAAGGATACAGTTTTTAAGAAGAGAAGAGATTTCTCTGGCGGCTCCGGTTTTATTTGCGTCAATATAAAAAGTCATAGATTTTCCTCGCAGTGTTTGTCCTGATTTATTGTATCCGTCTGTGGAACAAATTATGCATGTGCGGAATATGTCGTTAAATTATGAGACAGGCATCTTACATTCTGCTAAAATCCGCATTTTTTATATGCTATTCTTGTACCCGAAGGGGTGATATATCATGATAGAAGTCATCTATAAAGATGAGAAACAGGAGGCAAAGGGCAACGAGAGTATATTTTCTGTGCCAAAGAATATACGTCAGATAGGACAGGCCAATGATGATTATCGGATTTACATGGAAGATTATGTATACACCTTTCTTGGAAGAGAAGCAGGGGCGGGAGATGTAAACGGAGAAGACAAAAAATGTCTGGCGGTTCTGACCGGGGAAACAAAGTGGGCTTCAGGAATCACCTATATGTTTATCAGAGGGGCTCTGGATGTGGAAGCAGAGGATATTTCGGCTGAGCATATTGAGTTTACAGAAAAAATGTGGAAAAAAATACAGGAAGAAACAGAAAAATATTTTGAGGGACAGGAGATTGTGGGATGGTTCTTTTCTCAGAGATCGATACCTCTGGAAGCCACAGAGCTTTTGAAACGGGTGCATCTGAAACATTTTGGCGGAGGGGAAAAGGTTCTGATGCTGATGGATCCGGCGGAACGGGAAGAGGTGTTTTTTCGGTACGAAAACAGTTTCCTTGTAAAGCAGAACGGATATTATCTTTACTATGAAAAGAATCCGCAAATGCAGTCGTATATGCTGGAAAAAAATCCGGAAGGAACAACGGACAGGCAGGAAGAGGTTCCGGATGAGGCAGTAAAAGCATTTCGGAGAATCATACAAAAAAAGAAGAGCGCAGAGGAAAAACAGACGGAGGAAACGGAAGAACGGATCTCTGTTTTTTCATATGCGGCTACAGCCTGTCTTGCTCTGGCTGTTGTGGCAGCAGGAATGAAGTTTTATCAGAATTATCAGTCTTTGCAGCAGGCGGATGTAAAGGCGGAAATGGCTGCATCTGTGATCGAGACGGGGCCTTCGGAATTTCCGGAAGAGATAAAGGAGAAAGCGGAGGTCACATCGGTCAGAACAGAGAGAGCAGATACGGGTGAAAAAGAAGTAAAGGACGGTGAAAAATCAGGGGAAACCAAAGGGGAACAGGAAGGGGGCTCTGAGAGTAAAAATGAGATACAAGAAAATGCCTCCAGAAATACAGCGAAAATGAAAAAAGATGAGAAGGAAACTGTGCCTTCGGAAGCTGCTGAAACAGATGAAGAAACCTCCAACGAAAATGTCAAGTCTGAGCTGTCAGAGGAGGATCGGGCAATTTACAGAGAAGAATCAGACATGAGAAAGGCAGAAAGAAGAGTCCGTGAGTCCCGGGATACTGCCGGAAATTCGGATTCAGAAAAAGTAACAGAGACTGAAAATAATACACAGTCGGAGGAAACATCGGCCGGGGGCACAACATACATTATACGTCCCGGTGATACTTTGTATCAGATCAGTGTGGAAAAATATGGAAGCATGGAAGCGGTTGCTGAAATATGCCGTATGAACAACATGTCTGAAAGCGACACCATTTATCCCGGACAAATAATTGTATTGCCCTGAGAAGTTTGCTATAATGTGACATATGAGAAGAGCGCAGAGGCGTTGCCGTGAACAAAGTGAGCAGTAACGGAGAGACTTCTCATATGTCAGTGAAAAGAACAGAGAGAGAACCCGAAAGGCAAGGTTTAGTATGTCCAATATATTTCAGAAATGGAGAAAAAAACGAAAGAGAGCCAAAATGATGGCTCAGAATGGGAAGCTGTCCCAGGATGTGGGAAGTGAAGAAGGATATAGAAGACAGCTTTCCATGCATAAAATTGCAGCAATGAAAAAAACAGTTCTTACTGTAGCGGTGGTAGCGGCAGTGGCAGTGGGACTGGTACTTTTTATAGAAAAGAGGAGTTACCGCACTTATGATATCATTCAGACAAGTGAACAGGAGGATATTGTTTCCACAAAGTATGAAGTGATGTCAGGAAAAATCCTGAGATACAGTCCGGATGGAGCGGCGCTGGTAAACAGTGAGATGGATGCATACTGGAGCAGTCTGTATGAAATGCAGAATCCTGTGGCTGATATCAGAGGTGACTGGGCAGTGATCGCAGATGTTGACGGAACATCCATGAAGATCTTTGACAAAGACGGAGAAGCGGGAAGTGTTACAACCTCATACAGCATTGTCAAGGCCAGGATATCGTCCAACGGCCTTGTTGCAGCCATATTGGATGGAGGAGATTCCACATGGATCAATTATTATGATTCGGATGGAAGCCTGATAGCAGAGAACCAGACACATGTGGAAGATCCCGGATATCCCATGGATGTGGCGGTTTCGGATAACGGCGAGATTATGATGGTGACATATCAGTTTATAGACGGAAGCGACACAACCAGTTATGTGGCCTTTTATAATTTTGGCGATGTAGGACAAAATGAAGATGACAGAATTGTAAGCGGCTATACATATGAGGGAGTTGTAATTCCGGAAATCAGATATTTTGATGCAGAACGGTCTGTTGCGTTTCGGGAAGACGGATTCACCGTATATAAAGGCCGGCAGATTCCAAAGGAAAGCGCTACAGAGAAGGTGGACAAAGAAATTGTAAGTACGTTCTGTGATGATGACACCATAGGCATGGTGTTTAAAAACGGAAATAAAGACAAGCAGTATACCATGAAGGTATATTCCATTAATGGAAGCCTCCGGTTTACAAAGGATTTTAATATTCCCTATACCACTATAAAAATAAGCGGAGGAAACATTCTGCTTTATAATGATTCCCAGATCTGTGTAATGAACAGCAGAGGCGTGGAAAAGTACAGCGGTACAGTAGACGGAAGTATTAACAATTTTATTAAGATTGGCTGGAATCGTTATCTGCTGGTGCTTGACAGCGGGGTTAATGTGATCAAATTCAGTTAAAGGGGGATGAGGGCATTGACCTGGTTGGGAATCGTAGTGGCAGGAATTCTTCTGCTGACAGCTTATAAAGGCTTCAGGAGAGGCTTTATCAGAGAAATTGTGTCCTTCTTTTTTGTATTTCTGGCTCTTGCAGTGTCATGGGCGATTAACCCTTATGTGAATGAGTTTTTTATGGAAAACACACCTGTGTATGAAAAAATACAGGAAAGCTGTCAGAGCTTTGTGGAATCTCAGAAAAAACAGGAACTGACATCGCCGGGAGCTGAAGAGCAGACAGGCTTTATTGAGGGACTGGAATTACCGGAACTTTTGCAGAAAGGACTTGAATCAAATAATACAGCGGAGGTATATACCTATCTTGCAGTAGATTCATTTGGGGAATACATTTCAGAAGCCCTGGCAAGGATGATTGTAAATGGACTGTCCTTTTTTGTTTCTTATCTGCTGGCCTCGGTGATCCTGCGTCTTGGCACCTGGGTATTAAATCTTCTTGCCGGACTGCCTGTGCTGAAAAGTGCAAACAAACTGGCCGGAGGACTTGTAGGAGCGGTTAAAGGCGTACTGTTTGTGTGGATCGCTTTTCTTGTAATGACGATTTTATGCAGTACATCTATAGGAAAAGAGGCTCTTGCGCTTATTGAAAAGGATGCTTTTCTCAATGTGCTGTATGAATATGATATTTTTGTAAATGTGTTCATGAGTATTTTTTATGGAATGTAACCTGAAAAAGTGAATCTGTTCAGGATAAAATGCTATTATCGCAGGTGATTTGGAATGTGTTTGCTCAAGCTGCTGTGAAAAGTGAGAATCTTAGCAACTTTTTTTATAGAACATAAAGAAAGTCCTTGACTTAGAAGGATATGGGTGCTATACTAAAGTCCGCTTCAAAAAAGAAGCGGGCTTTTATTTTTCCTGATTTAAGGAAAAATAAAAAAATGAAAAACTTGTTGACAACCGCTTGAAGATGTGGTAAAGTAAACAAGCTGTCAACGAGAGAGCGAATTGCTTGAAAGAACATCGAAAAAGTTTGGAAAAACTTGAAAAAAGTTCTTGACAAACAAAAAAAGATGTGATAAAATAAATAAGCTGTCTAAGAGACAGAAAACAAAGAACCTTGATAACTAAACAGTGAGACACATACGATTCTCGAAAATTCTTTTACACACAGAA
>NZ_JANJZT010000017.1 GCF_024622975.1 Blautia caecimuris
TAGATAGGGCAGAGGTGGAAGTGCGGTAACGTATGGAGCTGACTGCTACTAATCGGTCGAGGGCTTGACCAAAAAGCGAGAAAGCGGTCAGGACAGGAAAGAAACAGGACGGAACAAGCTTGCTTGTGAAGGAGTGGTTCTTAACTGGACTGGACATTTGCGAAGCAAAAGGCACCGAATGACGGAGTCATGAGGTGACCGCATTCGAGCGAAAGCTTGGTCACACGATTCCAAATGTCAACATGTATGTAGTTTTGAATGTGCAACATCAGTAGCCGTATCGGCTACTTTTTTTGTTTACCGGGAAAAATATATTCTGTACTGACTTTTCTGGTAAACAAAAAACGCTCCGCAAGGATGCAATCAGATGGAGTTTTGTAAGCGTCAAATAAGTCAGTGTTTTGATTTATGACTTTTTTGCATGGATAATAGTTTTAAATCTTTTAGAGCTTTTAGAGTGGACTCTTAAAATTCCCACACAGAAGTTTATTTATGAACGAATTAACACCCAGGGAACAATGCTGGCGATGTGTCTTGCATTATTAACAGGAGAAGAAAAGAGGAATTTTATGTTAAAGATAAACCGGGAATATATGCTGGAACTTACAAGACGTATGACAGTTTCTCGTACAGCAATGACGCGTATTGTAGGCTGTTATATGGATAAAGATGGATTTGTTGACGGAACCTTTAATACAAATTTTTTGAAATTATCGTCCGCAGACAAAGCCAAAAATCTTTCCATAGCAAAGGCAATTCCTTTTTCAGAAACCAATAAGAATCTAAAAAGATATCAGTTTACAGGACGTGACTCAGTGAAAATGCGTCAGCTGCTTTTAGGGCTGAAATCATGTGCGCTTAAAAATGATGCGCTTTTGGATACATTTTATGATCTGGTTGCAGAAAAATGTCATTTTACTTATGATTATGCAGTGATTTTTTTTCATGGTACTTATGATATTCCCGTAAAAGGAACAGATAAGGAAAGTCTTTGGGATTCTGAAGAGGTTTATGAATATTTAATCTGTGCAATATGTCCGGTAACAGGTGATTATGAGGCAGGTGTTCCGGAATTTGGCTTTATTTTTCCGGCGTTTTGTGACAGAACAGAAGATCCGGATTATATTGATATTTATGAAAAATATTCGGAAAGACCTCATAGTGAACTATATCATCTCCTTGGATTAAAATAAGACAGTTATAATTCCGCTGGCAGACAGAGGGTAACAGAAATCAATTTCCTGCAATTATTGTGATAAGCTGATGTAATTGTTTTTCTGATATACCGTTAAAGAGCCGGGCTGACTGATCTCCGTTACATATTTTGTTATATGAAAAAGGGAGCCCGTTTATGGACTCCCATGGCTATAGACACCTCAAGATTTTGCAGCATAACCGCTGCAGATATGTTTCAGTCTTTTCCGGCTAAAGAATATTTCTTTATTGAAGAAAAATAGCTGATAATAAGAAGGACCGCAGCCCCTGTCCAGGCAGCAATTTCAGCATAAAAAATTCCGTCTGTTCCCATAATAAAAGGAAGAAAAACTGCAACACCTACACGTACAACAAACTCAACAACACCGCTGAGCATGGGGATAAAGGTATTTCCCAGACCCTGGAGGGCTGATCTGTATACATGAAGGAAATACAGGATACAGAGACAACATGCCATAATAAAAAGATATTTCCAGGCAATATCCAATACCTGTCCGGCCTGGGAAGGATCTCCTGAAATAAACATGGACAAAAGCTGTTTTCCCAAAATAAACATAACGCAGGAGATCAGGGCTGAGGTAAGAAAAGCAAGCAAGGTGCTTGACCGAACGCCTTTTTTTATGCGGCCGATTTCCCCGGCTCCCAGATTCTGTCCAACATAGGTCACAATGGCATATCCGTAGGAAATAGCTGCCATTTCAAGGATACCGTATAATTTGTTTGTTGCGGTAAAGCCTGCAACAAAAAGGAAGCCATAGCCATTGACCACATACTGAACTACCAGACCTCCAATTGCAATGATAGTATTCTGAAAAACGACAGGCGTTCCAAGCTTCAGAAGCTTCTGGTCCAGTCCGGGACGGCGCTGAAGATCCTGGCGGGAGATATGAAGCAGTTTTATTTTTCTGACAACAAGAAAGCAGTATACTGCAGAAAAAAGCTGAGCGGTAACCGTAGCAATGGCAGCGCCGGCAACTCCCCAGTGAAAGCCTGCCACAAATAAAAGATCCAGTATTACATTGACAGAAGCCGCAATGATCATTGCTGTCAGTGGAGTACGGCTGTTCCCGACAGCGCGCAGTACAGAAGCAAACACATTATAGGCAGCAACTGCAGGTATTCCGCAGAATACAATCCGCAGATAAATCAGAGACATACCGATAATATCTGACGGAGTATTTAAAAACACCAGGATCCCCCGGGCAAAAATCTGGCTGACTGTCAGAAGAACAACGGAAATAACGGCGGTAAGTACATAGCTTCGTGCAACAGACTGTTTTAAAAAATCCTCTTTTTTTGCGCCATAGTGCTGAGAAATCAGAATAGAAAATCCCTGTGTGGCGCCGGTAGAAACACCAAGAACCATCCAGGTGATCCATTCAACCGCGCCCAAAGCAGCCAGAGCCTGAACTCCTGCAATCTGTCCTACAACAATAGTATCTACCATAGTATAAAGCTGCTGGCAGATGTTTCCCAACATTAAGGGAATGGCAAACAGAATGATCAGTCTGCCAGGTGATCCTTTTGTCATATCCCGAACCTGACCTGACATAACATTTCCTCCTTTGTTGTTTTCGTATTTTTAATTATAAAACTCTAAATGAGCAAATATCGAATTTTGCATAATAGAATCCGTAATATACGGACAAAAAATATTAAGCTCTATATGCGCATCTTATAAAGACAAATTCATGATAATTTTGTGTGCTTTTTCAAATTTGCCCTTTTATAGTTTTCTATAAAAAATCAGGCAAACATGGCTATTTTTACATGATTTTATGGAGTTGTCAAGCAGTAAAAACCAGGTTGTGGAATGAACAGCAATAAAACCTGTTTACCTTATTGGACGACAGGTGTATGATAGGAAAAACAGTTATACGGATAAGATTCAGAAAGCGAAAATATCAGAACAGATGTGAGTATCTTTGGAACTGCGGGATATAAGAGATTGTGAAAATGAAACGTATGGCTGTAAAAAAGAGAAGGGAATCATTGTAGAAAACATGGAAGAAAAAGTATATACAACACCCTATGGAAAAATTTATTATTGGACTGCATATTCAGGAAAAGAAAAACAATGGCTGATATTTCTGCCGGGTCTGACAGCTGATCACAGATTATTTGAGAAACAGACAGAAGCATTGAGAAAAGATTATAACTGTATGGTTTGGGATGCTCCGGCACATGGAAAATCCCGTCCCTTTACACTGTGTTTTACTATGGAGGATATGGCCGATTATCTGAAACAGATTTTGGAAAGAGAGGGGATTTTCTCACCTGTACTGGTTGGGCAATCTCTTGGAGGGTATATTTCTCAGGTTTATATGCAGAGATATCCGAAGTCTGTATCAGGTTTTGTTTCCATAGATTCCTGTCCCCTTAAGAGAAAATATTATACAGGAGCAGAACTTCTGATGCTGAAGCATACGAAGTGGATGTATCGTTCTATTCCCTGGAAAATGCTGCTGAAATTTGGAACAGAGGGGACATCTGAAACAAAATACGGGAGAAAGCTTATGGTTCGCATGATGCTTTCCTACGGAAAAAAAGAATACTGCGATCTTGCAGACCACGGATTTCGTATTTTTGCACAGGCTGTGGAGAAAAAACTTCCATATGAGATTTCCTGCCCTTATCTTGTATTATGCGGTGAAAAGGATGCTGCCGGCTCTGCAAAACGGTATAACAGAAACTGGAAACGCAGAGAGCACTGTATGCTGGTATGGATACCTGAAGCAGGACACAATTCCTGCTGTGATGCTCCGGATTTTGTGAACAGGCATATAAAACGATTTGCGGACAGCCTGAAGAAAGACAGAAGTTACTGCGAACGAAGGGAACAGGTAACAGACAGAATATAAAAAGAATATAAATTCTGTGAAATCCCTTGCATTTTCTGAAGGAATTGTCATAATGTAAGTAGAACAAGGAAGGGAGTGATTGCCGATGGACATTCAGTTATCGGATGAAGTCTCACAGGCGTATCTTTCAGAGGTTGAGGATATTCTTAAAAATAAAGAATTTCTTTCTCTCAGTCTCTATGAACATCATCAGTGGACAAACAGATTAATGCACAGCATTAATGTTTCCTATATATCATGGAAGCTGGCCAAAAAGCTGGGATGTGATGCTACAGTGGCAGCCAGAGCCGGACTTTTACATGATTTTTGCCCCTATGATTTCCGGCAGAAAACGCCTACAGGAGAACATCAGGCATTCTATCATCCCAAAGCTGCGGCTGACAACAGTGCAAGGACATTTGATATCAGCGAAAAGGAATGGAATGCAATTCTGACACATATGTTTCCTCTGGGGCCGGTTCCCAAAAACAGAGAAGCATGGATCATCACCATGGCAGATAAGATATGCGCCAGCCTGGAGTTATGCCACATTGCGGTAGCTCTGGCAAGACGCAACCGGGTAGTTGTAGTATCAGCTCCGGTATAAAGCAGGGCCTGCTGTATGGATTGTCTCCGACAGCAGGCTTCTTGTGTCCTGTTTTACCGGAGCTGGATCTACAGAGAATAAAATTTCAATGTTATTAACCCCGGGGGATTTTGCAGAACATGTTACAGAAACCAGCTGGATGCTAAAACGAGGTGTACCAATGAAAAAATTTACAAAAAAAGAGATCTTTTCTATTCCCAATATTATGGGATATTTCCGGATCCTTCTTATTCCGGTGTTCTGCTATTTATATATTACAGCAGAAAGTGAAAGAGAATATCTGTATGCAGCCTTTGTAGTTCTTATTTCCAGTCTTACAGACCTTTTTGATGGAAAAATAGCAAGACGTTTTAATACGATAACAGAGCTTGGAAAAGCTTTGGATCCCATTGCAGATAAGCTGACGCATGGCGCCCTTGCGGTATGTCTTGCAACAAGATATCCCTTAATGTGGGTGTTGATCGTACTCATGATCATCAAAGAAGGATACATGGGAATTCAGGGACTTATTTTCTTGAAAAAAGGAAAAATGCTGGATGGCGCAATGTGGTTTGGAAAGGTCTGTACAGCAACGCTTTTTGCGGGTATGCTGATACTGTTCCTGTTTCCGGTTCTTCCATTATGGCTTGTGAACGGCATGATCTGTGTAATGATGGCAGTCATGCTTGTGACACTGTGCCTGTATGTGCCGGTTTTTAAAAAGATGAAAGAAGAATAACAGGGAACCGGAAGCATAAAATCTGCGCATGCGGGAAATTTTATGAGGGATCACAGATAAGAAATAAAATAAGACAGAAAGGGAAATCACAATGTTTGAGCGTATTGATTATGAGGTAAAACGAATTGACGGAGATTATGCGTATCTTCAGAATATGGAAAACAGGGACGAGGAACTGAAATGTGTGGCAATGGCTTTGCTTCCTCCGGAAATCATGGAAGGAAGCCGGGTAGCTTACGAAATGCTTCAGTATTTTATGGCAGAATAATCTGCAGCCAGGTTATAGTAAAAGCAGCAGATCACAATCAGGAAGCAGAATAAAAATGCAGAGGAATAAATTTTGGAAAACAGCAGGATTCTGATTATAGATGATGACAGAGAACTGTGCATCCTTATTAAAAAAAGTGTGGAAAATGAGGGGATAGAAGCTGATTTTTGCGGAACCGGAAGAGAAGGGATGGAAATGCTGGAATGCCGGGAGTATCACCTTATTATTCTGGATGTGATGATGCCGGGGATGGACGGATTTGAGACGCTGAAAAAAATACGGCAGAAAAGCAAGGTTCCGGTTCTTATGTTTACCTCAAAAAACGATAATTATTCCAAAGTAAGAGGCCTAAGAGAAGGCGCAGACGATTATCTGACAAAGCCTTTTCATATGGATGAGCTTCTTGCCCGTATTTTTTCTCTGATACGAAGATATACACGCTTTAACAGGGACAGAAACAGTCAGGAGATCCTTCAGTATGAGGGACTCTGTGTGAACATAGACGAGCGTTCAGTAAAAACAGGAAATGGAACCTTTGAGCTTCCGCCAAAGGAATTTGACGTTCTGATGTTTCTTGCTGAGAATCAGGGAAAAATTTTAACAAAGCAGAGGATTTACGAGGCTGTCTGGAAAGAGCCTTATGTGTATGATGACAATAATATTATGGCAGTTATCAGCAGACTTCGAAAAAAGCTGGAAGAAAATCCGGCAAATCCCAGATATATTCAGACGATCAAGGGAATCGGTTACCGGTTTAACAGGGAGGTATAAAATGACAGTGGGAGTAGTAATGTTTCTGGCAGGAGCAGCTTTTTTTGCAGCTTCTGTTTTTTTATTGTACGGTATAAAAAAACAGCTTTCAGAAATGACAGAGGCGCTTAAGGAAGTAAAAATGGGAAACGGAAACAGAAGGATCCTTGCAGCTCCCGGTGAATGGACAGCGCCTCTTGCCTATGAGCTTAATGGAATCATTCGTTCCTATGAAGAGCGGATTCTTGCGCTGAATAAAGCTGAGGAAACAAACAGGCAGCTTATGACAAGCCTTTCCCATGATGTAAGGACTCCGCTTACAACGCTGATCGGATATCTGGATGCAGTACACAGACAGCTTGTGACAGGAGATGAGCGGGAAGCATATATGGAGACCGCACGAAAAAAGGCTCATGATCTGAAGGAATATATTGATATTCTTTTTGACTGGTTCAGGCTGAACTCAGATGAATTTGCCATGGACAGGGAAATACTGGAAGCTGCTGAGCTGACCAGGAATATTCTCATTGACTGGATACCTGTTTTTGAGGACACAGGTTTTGACTATGATATACAGATTCCGGACAGGCCTGCTCAGGTGTCTCTGGATGCAGAGTGTTACAGAAGGATTTTAAATAATCTGATACAGAATGTGCTTTCTCACAGCCATGGAAGCTGGGTGGAAATCAGGATGCTGCAAAAAGCCCGGGAAGTAAGTATTTCAGTATCAGATAATGGTGTAGGAATGGAAAGCGAAGATCTGAAACATATTTTTGAGCGGCTTTATAAATGCGACAGAGCCCGTTCGGAAAAAGGAAGCGGACTGGGACTGTCTATTGCTCGGCAGCTTACAGAAAAAATGGGAGGCAGAATTGCTGTCCAAAGTCAGCCGGGAAAAGGTACAAGATTTACGCTTACATTTCCTTTGTGTGAATAAATGCAAGGATTTTGCAAGGTTAAGATAAGATTATCATAAGGTTAATATGGTATCATTTCAGTCAGAAAAGGAGGAATAAGGAAATGAAACAATATCTGATTGAAACAGACCATCTTACCAAGCAGTATGGAGAGCAGAAAAGTGTTTCGGATCTCAGCATTCATGTAAAAGAGGGGCGTATCTACGGGCTTTTGGGAAGAAATGGAGCGGGAAAAACCACAACCATGAAAATGCTCCTTGGACTTACTAAGCCCACATCCGGACAGATAAGGATCTTTGGAAAATCTGTGTCAGGAAAT
Source organism: Blautia caecimuris (assembly GCF_024622975.1). Lineage (GTDB taxonomy): Bacteria > Bacillota > Clostridia > Lachnospirales > Lachnospiraceae > Blautia_A > Blautia_A caecimuris. The sequence goes on from NZ_JANJZT010000017.1 coordinate 7,635, forward strand.
GAAAAGAAAATCCTGCCAAGAATCGGAAGTCTCATAGAAGCTCCGGGATTTTATCCGAATCTTACCGGAACGGAAAACCTCGGTATTTTTGCAGCGCTGAGGGGAATCCCTGACAGAAATGCAATAAGAGATGCTTTGGATCTGGTGGGGCTTCCCTATAAAGATAAAAAACTGTTTTCACAGTATTCCCTTGGAATGAAGCAGAGACTGGCCATTGCTCTTGCAGTAATGCATGATCCGGAGCTTTTGATCCTGGATGAACCGGTCAATGGACTGGACCCTATTGGAATTGCGGAGGTACGTTCCTTTATTCAGGCTCTTTGCAGAGAAAGAGGAAAAACAATTCTGATTTCCAGCCATATTCTTTCTGAGATTTCGCTTCTTGCAGATGATATCGGAATTATTGATCATGGTGTGCTTCTGGAGGAGGAAAGTCTTGCGGAGCTGGAACAGAAGAGCAGCAGACATATCCGTTTTTTTGTATCTGATACAGCTCAGGCGGGAAGAATTCTGGAACTGAGATTCCATGAGAAGCGTTTTACCATACAGGATGATCACAGGCTGATCGTCCATAATCTGAACCTGCCCACAGGACAGATTGTAAAAGCCTTTGTGGAAAACGGACTGGAGGTGTGCGAGGCTCATATCTGTGAGGAAAGCCTGGAGGATTATTTCAGACGTGTGACCGGAGGTGAGGGCATTGCTTAGACTGATCCAATGTGAATTTCTGAAGCTGAAGAGAAAAAGACTGTTTCAGGCAGCTTTTCTTACAACTTTTATTATGCCTGTACTTTATTCATTGCTGCTGTCAGACAGTAGTTTTGATGATCTCATGAGCGTAATACGGGAGGAAAACGGATTTTTGCTTCTGATCCCTCTGACCGTTGTCCTGGCGGCAAATCTGTTTTTTGAAGAACATGATTATGATACTTTAAAAAATCTGATGTGTGTTCCTGTTACAAAGGGAAGGCTTACCATGGCAAAGCTGTTTGTACTTCTTATTTTTGACATTGCCTATGAAGCTGCCGGATATATGATCGCGGCTGCGATGTCTGTGATATCCGGAATCCGTCTGGAGGAAGCCGGACAGCAGCTGATTCTTACCCTGGCTACAGGAGTGCTTTTATGGGCTGCGTCCATGCCCTGCATTTTTATTGTGGTGTGGTGTAACAAATCCTATATTATTTCAGTGATCATTGCCTTTGCATATGTAACACTGAATTATATTCTTCGGATCAATGACAGCTTTCTCATGGTTCCGGCAGGACTTAATCTTCCTACATTTTTACCTGTTCCGATGATCTTTCGGTGGCTGTACCAATTTCACTCTATAGAGAATGTGGGAGAGGTTCTGGCAGAATTTTATGAGCGCTTTCAGCCATATTTTATTTCCGGACCACTGGTTTTTACAGTCCTTCTATCAGAAGCGGCAGTCTGTATTGCACTGATCATACAGGTTTATAAAAAACAGGATGTGTAGGAGGACAGGGAAAATGACAGCTATTATAAAAACAGAATTTCAGAAAATGAAAAGATACCATATTTTACTGATTGCTCTGATCGGGATGTTTTGTTCACCGCTGCTTCAGCTTTTTTCACAGTTTGCCATGAACGATGCATTAAAGGATCCTTATTATGATCTTGCCGCATTGCTGGAAAGTACCATATGGGGAAATGCTCAGATATTTCTGCCAGTTATGATCACTTTAACAGGAGGCTATCTGATTAACAGAGAATACACAGATGATACCTTAAAAAACATTCTGACGGTGCCGGTTTCCTTCCACAGATTCCTTTGGGGAAAGCTGCTGACCTCCGGCATCCTTGCCGTAGGATTTGGAATTTACAGCTTTTTTGCTGCGATTATTGTTGGCTTTTTTGCAGGACTTCCAAAAGCCGGCTTTTCGGTACTTACAGGATATTTTTTCCAGATGGCAGGACTCTCGGTATGTATTTATATTGTGGTTCTTCCTCTTCTTATTATTGACAGCAGAAAAAAAGGAAGATTTATGGGAGGAGCCGTGGCGGCTTTTCTGGTGGGATATGCCTGTCTGTTTTTTAAAACAGGAATTTTAAGAAGCGTTTATCCCGTATCGGCAGCGCTGACTGTTGTCGGATTTGATATGGCAGAGTACACAGGGACAGCATCGCAGGGCAACAGGGTTCTTGCAGTTCTTGTACTGGGGATTATACTTCTTGTGTCAGTGATGCTTGTATGGTTTTGCAAGCCTCCTCAGGAGGGAACAAAACATAAAATCAGGGGAAGAAGAGGGAAACAACTAAGAGTATCTCAGCGTTAATACAAAATAATAAAACTTCCGGTACGGAGCTGTATTATGACAGCAAAGACCGGAAGTTTTGTGATTCATTGGAAAAGACCGGACAAGAGAGTTGTTGAAACCTTGAATATTTGCTGATAAAATGATGAAGATAACATTAGAATACATGAATATTTTGCAAAAACTGAGATGTGAGAAAGCAGCTGAAAATCATTATTCGGCAAAAACATCAGCATAATTTTTGAGGAAACAAGGGAGAGATCATATGAAAAAAAGAATCCTTATTATAAATACAGGCGGTACGCTTTCTTCTGTAAACGGCGAAAATGGTCTGATGCCGGGAATGAAAAGCAGAGATATGCTGGACGAGCTTCGTATGGTGTCCCGGAATCTGGAACTGGAAACAGAGGATTTTTGCTCTGTGGACAGCGCTAATATTTTCCCGGAGGACTGGGCAAGGCTGGCGGAGCTGATCGCAAAAAGAAGCAGGGACTATCAGGGAATCGCAGTGATCCACGGGACAGATACACTGGCGTACACAGCTTCTATGCTGTCGTTTATGCTTCAGAATATTTCCATTCCGGTAGTGGTAACAGGAAGTCAGTTGTCCATAGCAGATCCTGTGGCAGACGCTATGGAAAACTGCCGCTGCGGGATTCATATGGCGGCTGGCGGCTGTCCGGGAGTATTTGTGGCATTTAACCGTAAGGTCATGCTGGGATGCCGCGCCTCTAAGGTTCGGACCATGAGTTTTGACGCATTTGAAAGCATTAATTATCCTTATATTGGTGAAATCAGTTCTCTGGGACTTCATATCTGCCGGGAAAACCTTGTGGAAAAAAGAGGAATCTTCCGTCCCCAGACATCCTATTCAGACAAAGTATTTCTGCTGAAATTATACCCGGGAACAGATCCTTCGATCCTGGACTATCTTCAGGAAAAAGGCTGCCGGGGCGTTTATGTGGAAGGCTTTGGACTTGGCGGAATGCCGTTTCTGAAAAATGATTTTATCGGAGCTGTGAAAAAGGCAGTAGAAAATGGAATGGTCATACTTGCAGGCAGCCAGTGCAGATATGAGGGAAGCAATCTTTCTGTGTATGAGACAGGGCGGAGAGCTCTGGAAAGCGGTGTTCTGCAGGCCTATGATATGACTGCAGAGGCAGCCATGGCAAAACTGATGTGGGTTCTGGGACAGACGGACAGTCTGAGAGAAATCAGGGAATATTTTTCTGTGGATATTGCGGGAGAGGTTACGATCCCTAAAGAGTGAGGACGGAGATCACAGTTTCTGAAGGAGAGCTGTTAAAGCTGCGAAATAAAGGTCCGGCTTGAAATTTAAAATTCTTCCTGACCGGTCTGGAAAAAATGTTTGGGGGATTTACCAGTTACCTGGCAGAAATTTTTATGGTATGATATAACTGGATTTTCAGGAAGGGGAAGAGTAAAAATGGACTTTTATAAGCGGGCGGATCTTGTTATGAAAAAAGTTCCGGAAGGCAGAGTGGTTTCGTACGGGCAGATTGCGCTTCTCTGCGGTGTTCCCGGAAATGCAAGACAGGCAGGCTACGCGCTCCGGACTGGAAAAGCAGGACAGAAGACTGCGTACAGAGTGGTAAATGCTCAGGGCTATTTAAGCGGCGCAGGGGCTTTTGAGACCTGTGATATGCAGAGACTTTTGCTGGAAAAAGAAGGAATCCGGGTATTGTGGACAGAAAAGGGCTGGAAGGTGGATATGAAGACCTTTGGCTGGAAAAATACCCTGGAAGATGCAGAAGAGCTGCGAAGAGAATTTGAAAGGCTTGGAGTTTAGGCATTATGGAAAAAAATCTTACTTCAGGAAGTGTATTTAAAAATATTGTGTTCTTTTCACTTCCGTATCTTCTGTCATATTTTTTGCAGACCTTGTATGGTATGGCAGACTTGTTTATTATCGGTCAGTTTGAAGGAGTAGACAGCATTACGGCAGTTTCTGTGGGAAGCCAGGTCATGCATATGCTGACAGTTATGATCGTGGGACTTGCCATGGGCTCTACAGTAGTGATCGGGAAGGCGGTGGGAGCCCGGAAAAAGCAGGAGACTGCATCAGTGATCGGAAATACGGTAACTTTATTTATGGCAGTGGCTCTGGTTTCTACTGTGCTGCTTCTGGTATTCGTTGATCCCATAGTTGCGGTTATGTCCACTCCCGGGGAAGCGGTTTCCGGTACAGTCAGGTACCTGACTATCTGTTTTATGGGAATACCTTTTATTACTGCCTATAATATTATCAGCTCCATTTTCCGTGGAATGGGCGATTCCAAAAGTCCCATGTATTTTATTGCAGTGGCCTGCGGCGCTAATATTGTGCTGGACTATGTGTTTATTGGAGCATGTCATCTGGGACCATCCGGCGCTGCCCTGGGAACTGTGCTGTCCCAGACCATCAGTGTGATCACTGCTCTGATCGTTATTTTAAGGAGAAAAACGGGAATTTCTCTGAAAAAGCAGGATTTCAGACCTGATGCAGAGGTAATGAAGCAGGTTTTAAAAATCGGTATTCCTGTGGCGCTTCAGGATGGGTTTATCCAGATCGCTTTTATAGTGATTACAGTAATTGCCAACCGAAGAGGACTGAACGATGCGGCAGCAGTTGGAATTGTGGAAAAGCTGATCGGAATTGTGTTCCTGGTGCCGTCCACCATGCTTTCAGCAGTGTCTGCTCTTTCTGCACAGAATATCGGAGCCGGAAAACCGGAGCGCGCAGTAAAAACTCTGAAGTACGCGGTGATGATTTCCGTGGGATTCGGGTTTACAGTAGCAGTGCTTACACAGTTTGTTTCAGTGCCGGTTGTAAAGCTGTTTACTGATGATGCGGCGGTTGCTGTTTCCGGCGGACAGTACCTGCGCTCTTATATCTGGGACTGTATGCTTGCAGGAGTTCATTTCTGTTTCAGCGGGTACTTCTGTGCCTGTGGAAGATCAGGAATCTCATTTTTACATAATTTTCTTTCGATTATATGTGCCCGTGTGCCGGGCGCGTATCTGGCGTCAGTATATTTTCCGGATACGCTGTATCCAATGGGACTTGCGGCTCCGGCAGGATCACTTTTGTCAGGGGTGATCTGTGTGGCTGCGTTTGTGTATCTGCAGAAGTGCAGGAAAGGACGTGAAGGATATGCATAAGATTTTTGGACAGAGAGAGAAAGGACAGTATTATGACAGATCAGGCGCTTACCTGGTTATATTTTCCGGGGAAAAAACAGCAGTAGTGCGCACCGCCAGAGGATTGTTCCTTCTTGGTGGTGGTATCCAGGGGTCAGAAAACGATCAGGAATGTATCAGAAGAGAATGCCTGGAGGAATGTGGATGCGAATGTACAGTAAAAGAATATCTGGCTTCTGCGGAGGCCTTCAGTGTTCACGATACAAAAGGTCTGTTTCACCCAATACAGAGATATTATATGGGGGATTTGCTTGACAAAGTACAGGAACCTACGGAAAAAGATCACTTTCTGATCTGGGCAGATTATGGAGAAATAAAAGGAAAAATGTATTCAGATATGCAGAACTGGGCTCTGGAAACAGGATGGAAAAGGAGACACAAGGAATGGATATGAGGAAACGCAGAGATGCGCAGCTTGCCTATATTTCTGACGAAAGCGTATTTGAAGAGCAGGTTGCGTGCAGGAGAATTCTTCAGAAACTGAATTTTATGGACCGGGCGGATTTTGACGGAATTGCAGAGGTGGTAAAGGAGCTTCTGGGTAAGTCGGACAATGCTTTTATTAATCCGCCGTTTTACTGCGACTATGGAAAAAATATTGAGACTGGTAAGAATTTTTTTGCAAATTATAACTGTACGATTCTGGATGTGGCAAAGGTAAGAATCGGCGATAACTGTCAGTTTGCGCCAAATGTAGCTATTTATACAGCAGGTCATCCGGTTCACCCGGACACCAGAAATACTTTGTATGAGTATGGAAAAGAAGTGACGGTAGGGGATAATGTGTGGCTTGGGGGAAATACGGTGGTATGCCCCGGGGTCCATATTGGAAACAACGTAGTGATCGGTGCGGGAAGTGTTGTGACAAGAGACATTCCCGACTGGTCTGTTGCGGCCGGGAATCCCTGCCGGGTGATCCGGAAGATCACAGAGGAGGACAGAAGAAAACTGTTTCGGAATGAGGAGATTGATGAGGAAGCCTGGGAAGATATTTTATCCCGTATCCAGGATGAAAAATAACACAGTACAGAAAAGATTTCCGAAATTCAGATAAAAACAAATAATTTACACGAGGAGAATGATGATGAATACAAAAGCAGAACGTGCTATTGAGCTACATAAAAAAGGATATAATTGTGCACAGGCGGTTGCCTGTACCTTCTGTAAAGAGCTTGGCATCAATGAGGAGGAAATGTTCAGAATTTCAGAGGGATTTGGCCTTGGAATGGGGATGATGGAAATGTGCGGCGCTCTTTCAGGAATGACAATGATCATAGGACTGGAGAACAGCGTAGGTGATCCTGAGAAGGGAGCTCCTACAAAGACACAGACTTATAAGGCTGTACAAAAATATATAAACAAATTTAAAGAAAATAATGGTTCCTATATCTGCCGTGAATTAAAAGGCGTTGAGACAAAAAAGGTGCTCTGTACCTGCGATAAGTGTATTTTGGATGCAGTGGCGCTGACAGAGGAGTATTTGAACAGTAAAAAAGAAGCACAGGACTGACAGTAACTGGAATGGAAAAGTTTCAGGGGACTGTCGGGAAATAAATAGTCCTAAACAGGGGCAGGTGTGACTCGTATGAGCCGCACCTGCCCCTGTTGCAAAATCAGAGTAAGTCCGTCATAAATTGAGGGATTGAGAGAGCCTGAATCGGGCCTGTGCGCCTGGTTCCTTTGAGGATTACTCTGCGGTATTTACAAACTGACTGTTGTACAGGGTATGATAAAAGCCGCCTTTTTTCATCAGCTCATCATGAGTTCCCTGTTCAATAATACTGCCGTCCTTCATTACAAGGATTTCATCAGCATTGCGGATGGTAGACAGTCTGTGTGCCACAATAAAGCTTGTCCGTCCCTGCATAAGCCGGTCAAAAGCTTCCTGGATCAGCATTTCTGTACGGGTGTCAATGCTGGAGGTGGCTTCGTCAAGGATCAGCATTGGCGGAAGACACAGCATAACTCTTGTAATACAGAGAAGCTGTTTCTGTCCCTGGCTGAGACTGTCCTCTGTGATAACTGTATCCAGACGGTCAGGAAGACGGCGGATAAATTCCCAGCTGTGAGACATTTTTGCTGCCTGGATGATCTCGTCTTCAGAGGCATCCGGCTTTCCAATGGTAATGTTTTCCCGGACAGTGCCGTTTTTGATCCAGGTATCCTGAAGCACCATTCCGTAGCTGCTTCGGAGAGAGTGTCTGGATATCTGATCTACAGGTTTTCCATCCACGGAAATGGTTCCGGAATTTACATCATAAAATCGCATCAGAAGATTGATGAAGGTGGTTTTTCCGCAGCCGGTAGGACCTACAAGAGCAATTCTCCTGCCAGGCTCTGCCTTCAGATTAAAGTTTTCGATCAGAGGCCTGTGAGGCGTATACCGGAAAGAAACCTGATCAATTTCAACAGAACCTTTTACATCAGAAAGTGATTCTGACGGATCAGGGCTTTCCGGCTTTTCTTCCAGAAGAGCGAAGATTCTGGCGGCGCAGGCCAGAGCATTTTGAAGCTCAGTGATTACGGAGCTGATATCATTAAAGGGCTTCATATACTGATTGGCATAGGCAAGCATCACAGAAAGTCCACCTACAGTCAGAGCGCCTCCCGGAATCAGGAAAGCGCCTGCAAGGGCGACTCCTGCATAAATCACATTGTTGACAAACCGTGTGGAGGGATTGGTAAGGCTGCTGTAAAAAACAGCCTGCTGGCTTGATTCTCTCAGCTCCTCATTGATGCGGGCAAAGCGCTCAGACGCTTTATCCTGATAGCCAAAGGCCTGAACCAGCTTCTGATTTCCGATCATTTCCTCAATAAGAGCTGTCTGCTGTCCTCTGGCGCTGCTCTGACGCTGAAACATCTGGAAAGAGTGGGAAGAAATAAATTTTGCCACAAAAAAGCTCAAAGGCGTCAGCACAATTACCATGATGGTAATGACCACGTTCCGGGAGAACATAAAAACCAGTGTTCCGATAATGGTGACAATGCCGGAAAACAGCTGGGTGAAGCCCAGGAGAAGCCCGTCTGAAAGAATATCTGCATCTGCAGTTATCCGGCTGATAATATCTCCTGTACTGTGGCTGTCAAGGTAAGAAAGAGACAGCTTCTGGATATGGCGGATGGCCTTTGCCCGGATATCCTGCACAGTGCGGTAGGCGATCCGGTTATTGATAAGATTCATGATCCAGGAGGCTGCGCCTGAAAATAATACAACCAGGAGTACCTGGCGAAGCCAGCGCCACATCTGAGAAAAATTCACCTTCTGTTCTGCAATGATCTGATCAATGGCATTGCCGAAAAGTATGGGAACATAAAGCTGCAGAAGCACGGAAGCGGCAGCCAGTACAATACTGACAACCAGAAGAATACGGTATCTTCCAATGAAGCGAAGCACTTTTTTCAGGGTTTCCGTGCTTTCTGTCCGTTTTTTATTCATTGCGCTCATGAATTGGCCTCCTTTCCTTTTGCGGGAAGTTCTCCGGTATTTTGCATTGCGTCATATTTTTTCCTTTCATCGGGAAACTGAGAGAAAAAGATCTCTCTGTATGGGGCGCAGGATTTTAAAAGTTCTTCATGAGTGCCCTGACCGGCCAGGGTTCCGTCGTCCAGAACAAGGATCAGGTCAGCCTGACGGATACTTGAGGAACGCTGGGATACAAGAAAAGTGGTTGTTTTGTGGCTGAGCGTGTGAAGCGATTTTCTCAGGGCTGCATCTGTGGCAAAGTCAAGAGCGCTGGCGCTGTCATCCAGAATGAGGATTTTAGGATTTTTGATCAGAGCCCGGGCAATGGTAAGGCGCTGGCGCTGGCCGCCGGAAAGATTTTTTCCGTTTTGCTCCAGAGTAAAATCAAGCTGTCCCTGTTTTTTTTCTACGATTTCTTTTGCCTGTGCCATGGAAAGAGCTTCCCAGATTTCTTCATCAGAAGCATTTTCCCTGCCAAGCTTCATGTTTTCCCGGATAGTACCTTTAAACAGCACGGCCTTTTGCGGAACAATTCCGATTTTGCTGCAGAGATCTGCCTGAGAATATTTACAAATATCCTGACCGTTAAGAAGAACCGTTCCCTGATCTGCATCATAAAATCGGGAGATCAGATTCACAAGGGTTGTTTTTCCACTTCCGGTACCGCCGATAATGCCCACCGTCTGGCCTTTTTTTACGGAAAAGCTGATATTGGAAAGACTGGGAGCCTTGGTTCCGGCATAGGAAAAGGTAACGTCCTGAAAAGCAACTGCGCAGTCTGAGACTGGCTGTGTTTTGGTTTCAGTTACATAATCCATGGAGGACTGGACGTTCAGAATATCAGCTACACGGCCTGCACAGGCGGCTGCCTTATTCAGTGTGATGATCAGAGAGGCAAGCTTAATAAGCTCAACGATCATCTGAGCCATGTAATTGTAAAGAGCTACTGTTTCTCCCTGCTGCATACTGCCCATATTTACCTGGACTCCGGCTGCGCTGATCAGAAAAACAGTGGCAATGTTAATGAGAACATAGGTAGCCGGATTCAGAAGCGCAGAAAGCCGTCCCACAAATTCGTTAAGCCTGGTCAGTTCACGGTTACTCTCGTCAAATTCTTTTACAGCTTCTCTTTCCCGGCAGAAAGCCCGTATCACGCGGACTCCGGTAAGATTTTCTCTTGTAAGACCTGTAACTCTGTCAAGCTTTCCCTGAACTTTACGGAAAAGCGGAATGCTGAGATACATAATAACAAAAACAACAAGGAAGAGGACCGGGATTGCCACAACAAACACCAGGGCGCAGCGTACATTAATGGTAAACGCCATAACCATGGAGCCCAGAACGATAAAAGGGCTGCGAAGCAGCAGCCTGAGTCCCATGTTCAGTCCGTTCTGCACCTGATTGATATCATTGGTCAGTCTTGTGATCAGGGTGGCGGTTCCAAGACGGTCAAGCTCAGAATAGGAAAGTCCCTGTACATGATCAAACACAGACTGACGAAGCTCTGCGGCAAATCCCGTACTTGCTTTTGCTGCAAAAAACTGGGCGGTGATACTGACAGTCAGACCTGCGCCTGCCATAAGGATCAGAATCAAAAAGCTCCGGATAATGACACCGCGGTTATTTTCTGCAATTCCCACATCGATCATGTGAGCGATCACAACAGGAACCATCAGGTCAAATACAACTTCCAGAAACTTGAAAAAGGGAGCAAGTATGGTCTCTTTTTTGTAGTTTTTTAAATAGACAGCGAGAGATCGCATGTTCTGTTTCCTCCGTTTCTATATAGGGTTTCTCAGGGGGAATCCTGATTGACAACCAATATTATACTCCTGTACAATGAGATAGAAAAGGAGAAAAAACAAATGAAAATAAGAAAAGCAGAGAGAAAAGATCTTTCCGATATTCTGAGGATTTATACATATGCAAGAGAGTTTATGAAGAAGCACGGAAATCCTGACCAGTGGGGAATGGTTTATCCTTCTCCGGAGCTTGTCCGGGAGGATATGGAAAAGGGAATCTGTTATGTGTGCACGGAAGAAGAACATATTGCAGGTGTATTTGTGTTTTTTAAGGGAGAGGATCCTACATACCGGGTGATCCGGGAGGGAAACTGGCACAGAAACAGCCCCTATGGAGTGCTGCACAGAGTGGCGTCTGACGGAAGTATAAAGGGAATCGCAAGGTTCTGTTTTGACTTTGCAAAAGAGAACTGTGATTATCTGAGAATCGATACCCATAAGGACAACATTCCCATGCAGAACACTCTGGCAAAAAACGGATTCTGCAGATGTGGGATCATTAATACTGACGACGGTTCCCCGCGAATCGCCTATGACTGGGAAGCCTGAGAGAAAAATCTTACAGAGGAGAATTTTATTATGAAGCGAAATGTTACACTGGAAGAAATTTCTGACGGAAATTTATATGAAGCAAACGACATGGTAAAGGCAGACTGTCAGGACTGCAAAGGGTGCAGCGACTGCTGTCAGGGAATGGGAGATACAGTGATTCTTGATCCTTTAGATGTGCACAGGCTTTGTGCGGGATTAAAAAAATCACCGGAGGAGCTTCTGGGAAGTGTTCTGGAGCTGGGAATCACTGACGGAAATATTCTTCCCCATCTTGCCATGAGAGGGGAGCAGGAGTGCTGTGTGTTTCTGAACACAGAGGGACGCTGCTCCATACATGATATCAGACCGGGATTCTGCAGACTGTTTCCTCTGGGACGCTATTATACAGAGGACGGATTTAAGTATATTCTTCAGATCCATGAATGCAAAAAGAAAAACCGTTCCAAGATCAAAGTAAAAAAATGGCTGGACACTCCAAATCTGAAACAGTACGAAAAGTTTGTCCTGGACTGGCATAATTTTCTTCTGGATGTTCAGGAGGTGTTTTATGAGACAGAGGATGAGACTTTGATTAAGAACCTGAATATGTATGTTCTCAGCAGGTTTTATTATACTCCATATAAAGAGGACGAAGATTTTTATCCGCAGTTTTATGTTCGGCTGGAAGAAGCGAAGAAGCTGTTAGAGCTTGGAGTATAACAGAAAAAGAGCAGTTAGAAGAAATGGAACGAAATGGGGAACAGACCTGAAAAAAGTATTGACATTAAAATTTTCTGTCTGTATAATATGAAAAAGTTAGGACGCTAACTAAATAAATTGAGGTGCAGATCATGCAGGATATTGATGAAAAAATAAGGAACATGCATACGGGAAGACTGGTGAGGATGCTGAATCACCAGCTGAAACGGAATCAGAAGCCTGAGGAGGCTGTGGAGGATGACGAGCTGACGCCGATGCAGAGGCATATACTGAATTATATTTTGCTGGAAACTCTTCACAGAGATATTTATCAGAAAAATCTTGAAGAGGAGTTCCAGGTCAGGAAATCTACAGTATCAGGTATTCTCAAGCTGATCGAAAAAAACGGGTTTATCTACCGGGAAAGCGTAAAAGAGGATGCCAGACTGAAAAGAATCCTTCCCACAAAAAAAGCAGAGGCTCTGCGTCCAAGTATTCTGGAGCATATTCATGAAACCGAGATCCGTATGACTGAGGGTGTGTCAGAGCAGGATCTTTTTCTGTGCAAAAAAGTTCTTTATCAGATGTGTCAGAATCTTGCAGAAAAGAACAGGGAGAATAAGGAGGTAGACAGAAAAGATGAATAAGACACTTTTACGATCAGTCCGGGAATACAAAAAACAGTCAGTGCTGGCTCCGTTATTTGTAATCCTTGAGGTCCTGATGGAGGTTCTCATCCCCATGGAAATGGCAAAGATCATTGATGTTGGCATTGCCAAGGGGAATATCAACTACATTGTCCAGCGCGGGCTGATCCTTGTGGTCATGGCTATGCTGGCTTTGTGGTTTGGCGTGATCGCAGGAAAAATGGCGGCAGTGGCAGCAGCCGGCTACGCAAAAAATCTGAGACATGATATTTTTTATAAGGTACAGGAATTTTCTTTTAAGAATATCGATCATTTTTCCACTTCAGGACTTGTTACCAGAATGACAACTGATATTACAAACGTGCAGATGGCATACATGATGAGTATCCGTCTTCTTGTAAGGGCTCCGATCATGGTGCTGCTTTCATGGGTCATGACATTAATGATCAATGTAAAAATCGCGCTTTTATTCTTGATCGTGATTCCTCTTCTTGGCGGAACCCTTATCTTTATTGCAAAGAAAGCCCATCCCCACTTCGTCAAGGTGTTTGACGAGTATGATGTGCTGAATAATTCTGTTCAGGAAAACGTAAATGCGTCCCGTGTGGTGAAGGCTTTTGTCAGAGAAGATTTTGAGATCCGTAAGTTTCACGGAATTTCCAAATATGTGTATGATCTTTTTACAAAGGCGGAAAAAATCGTATCATGGAACTCTCCGGTTATGCAGTTTACCATGTATACGGTGGTTCTTCTTCTGGTTGCTATCGGAGGAAAGAGCATTGTTTTTGGAAGTATGGCAACAGGAGAGCTTACCAGTGTGATCGTGTATGCGCTTCAGATCCTGATGTCCCTTTCCATGGTTACCTTTGTGTTTGTTATGATCATGATTGCAGAGGCATCTACAGACCGTATTACAGAGGTGCTGAAGGAAGTGCCGGAAATGGCAGATAATGAGGATTCTGTAAAAGAGGTTCCAAATGGAGAAATCGTATTTGACCATGTAAACTTCAGCTATGGAGGAAAGGGCGGAAATCTTTCCCTGAAGGATATTAATCTTCATATCAAATCCGGTCAGACAGTTGGAATTATCGGCGGAACCGGAAGTGCAAAGTCCACCCTGGTACAGATGATCCCCCGTCTCTATGATGTGACAGAGGGAAGCGTGAAGGTTGGCGGAATCGATGTACGTGATTATAACCTGGAAGCTCTGCGGGACCAGGTATCTATGGTTCTCCAGAAAAATGTGCTGTTTTCCGGTTCCATTTATGAAAACATCCGGTGGGGAGACGAAAATGCCAGTGATGAAGAGGTACAGAGAGTGTGCAGACTGGCTCAGGCAGACGGATTTATCAATGAGTTTCCGGCCGGATATAAAACCCAGATCGTTCAGGGAGGAAACAATGTTTCCGGCGGACAGAAGCAGAGGCTCTGTATTGCAAGAGCGCTTCTGAAAAAACCGAAGATCTTGATTCTGGATGATTCCACAAGCGCGGTTGACACAAAAACAGACGCACTGATCCGTAAGGCATTCCGTGAGGAAATTCCGGATACTACAAAGATCATTATTGCGCAGCGCGTTGCTTCTATAGAAGATGCGGACCAGATCATTGTTCTGGACGGAGGTGCTGTTGCAGGTGTGGGAACCTCTCAGGAGCTTCTTAAAACAAATGAAATCTACAGAGAAGTATATGAATCTCAGGTACGGGGAGGTGAAGAGAATGAATAAGAAACAAAACGGAAAACCAAAGCTGTCCAAGGATACGTTAAAGACAGCAAAGCGCCTTCTGAAATATGTGACAGAAACCTATAAAATGCGTTTTATCCTGGTGTTTGTCTGTATTCTTATCAGCTCTGTGGCAACGATCTCCGTATCTTTGTCCCTGAAATTTTTGCTGGATGATTTTATTATTCCGCTGATCGGACAGCAGAGTCCGAACTTTACAGAGCTTTACCGGGCGCTTGCAGTTCTGGGATGCATTTTCCTTCTGGGAGTGGTTTCCACCTTTATTTACACCAGAATGATGGTTTATATCGGACAGGGTGTTCTGAAAAAGGTGAGAGACGATATGTTTGAACATATGCAGACTCTTCCGATCCGCTATTTTGACCAGAGGACAAACGGCTCTATTATGAGTCTTTACACAAACGATACCGACACTCTGAGACAGATGATCAGCCAGGCAATTCCCCAGGCGCTGATGTCCTTTTTTACCATTATTGTCACTTTTATTTCCATGGTGGCATTGAGTCCGCTTCTGACAATTCTGGCTGTTGCAGTTATTTTTGTTATGACTTTTGTTACCAGAAAGATCGGTGGGAACAGTGGAAAGTATTTTGTCAGCCAGCAGATGTCTCTGGCAGATGTAACCGGCTTTGTGGAAGAGCGCATGAACGGACAGAGAGTTGTCAAGGTATTTAACCATGAAAGAAAATCAGAAGAAGAGTTTGATAAATTAAACGAAGCTCTTTTTGAAAGCGCTTCCAGAGCAAATACTTTTGCAAATATGATGGGACCGGTAATCGGAAATATCGGAAATCTTCAGTTTGTTCTTACAGCAGTTCTGGGCGGTTTCCTTTCTGTTATCGGAGTAGGTGGAATCACTCTTGGAGTTATGGCTTCCTACCTTCAGTTTACAAAAAGCTTTACTCAGCCGTTTATGCAGGTGGCTCAGCAGTTTAACTCCATTGTTATGGCGCTTGCAGGAGCAGAGCGTATTTTCCAGCTGATCGACGAGGAGCCGGAAAAAGATGAAGGTTATGTGACTCTTGTAAATGCCAGAAAGGACGAAAACGGAAATATTACAGAATGTAAGGAGCGCACAGGAATGTGGGCATGGAAACATCCTCATTCTGCAGACGGTTCTGTTTCCTATACAGAGCTGACCGGAGATGTTGTTTTTGAGAATGTGACCTTTGGCTACAATGAAGATAAAGTAATCCTGAAAAATATCAGCCTGTATGCAAAGCCTGGACAGAAGCTTGCTTTTGTAGGCTCTACAGGAGCCGGAAAGACTACGATCACCAACCTGATCAATCGTTTTTATGATATTCAGGAAGGCAAGATCCGTTACGACGGAATTAACATTACAAAGATTAAAAAGGATGACCTCCGCCGTTCTCTGGGAATTGTCCTGCAGGATACGCATCTGTTTACCGGTACGATTATGGATAATATCCGTTATGGAAAGCTGGATGCCACAGACGAAGAGGTTTACCAGGCAGCGCGCCTTGCCCATGCAGATCAGTTTATCCAGATGCTTCCTAATGGATATCAGACAATGCTCAGCGGTGACGGTGAGGAGCTTTCACAGGGACAGAGACAGCTTTTGTCCATTGCCAGGGCAGCAGTGGCAGATCCGCCTGTACTGATTCTTGACGAGGCAACTTCAAGTATTGATACACGAACAGAGAGTATTGTACAAAAAGGTATGGACAACCTGATGAAAGGACGTACTGTATTTGTAATCGCGCACAGACTTTCCACAATCCGCAACAGTAATGCGATTATTGTTCTGGATCATGGAAATATTATTGAAAGAGGCGATCATGAGGATCTGATCAAAATGAAAGGAACCTATTATCAGCTTTATACAGGAAAGCTGGAACTGTCATAAAAACACATATAGCTACAAAAAAAGAGACACTGCACAGGAAATGGATGTTCCGGGGAGCTTCCCCCGGAGCGCATTTCCGGATGCAGTGTCTTTTTTTGTAAATATTTTTAAAAGACAGAAGTAATGATCTGAGCTGCAGAAGGCTTATTAGAAACAGCCTGATCAATGAAAGGAAGTTTTTTATTCTGCAGACTCAGAAAGATTACAGGAATTTTCTGAGAGGTACAGTAAGAACCCGAAGAGTCCAGTAGAAGATTTTCTTTCCTGTACTGAGTTTTTTTGGAACATAGTTTTCGCCCTGAATATAGTTTCCGTCAGGTCCCATGGTTTTACTGTAGGTCTTGTCTGTTTCTGCTTCTTTTCGGATCATGGAATTTAATTTCTCTGAGTCAATGGCAAGCATCAGCTCTGTATCCTGGTAGGTGCTTCTCATATCCAGATTGTAGGAGCCCACAATACTCATTCTGTCATCGATCAGAACTGCTTTTGTATGGCAGGAATGACCGCCCATAAATTCATAAACCTTTGCGCCGGTTTTCCAGATTTTTTCTTTCTGGTTCAGATAATCCGTGCATCCCCAGGGGTTTGCTCCGCTGGTAACATCATTGGTAATGATTTCAAGGGGAATATTGTTGTCCTTCAGGTCTGTAAGATCCTGGTACATCTCTTTTCCGCAGATGATATAGGGGGTGTAGATAAGCGTTTCTTTTCCCTGAAGCATAAGCTGGTGGATGGAATACCACATCCAGGGCTCTTTGTTTTCTGCTTCCAGAGGATTGCAGAGAAGGGAAATTTTATTTGTCTCAAAGGTGAGCTTCTGGAAATCCCAGTCCGTATAAGCCTTCGGATATGTTTCTTTCAGCTTCTGATAACGGTTGTTCAGAGACGCAATACATTCCTGAATTTCATCAGAAAGTTTTTTGCAGGTAAACTCCCGGCTGTCCTTCAGAGCCCATATTTTTTCAAAATAAGCTTTGAGCTGATAGAGAGAGGAAGCTTTATTATCTTCTGTCTCATACACAAAAATTTCTCTGTCAATATTTTTTGATTTGGAGTAATCCCCAAGAAACAGATTGGTTGTATTTCTTCCTCCCAGCAGGAACATCTGATGGTCAATGATCAGATATTTGTCATGGAGACGGGCCTGCATTTTCCAGGGCTTTAAAGGCGTGAGCGGATTGTAGATGCGAAGAGAAATGTTCTTATGGGAGGCCAGAGCCTGGAACCACTGGGTTCCTTTTCCCTTTACATCCAGAAAACCGCTGAAGCCGTCAATGATCACCCGGACTTTTACGCCTCTGTCCGCGGCACTCATAAGCGCAGCCATAACATCTTTTCCGCCTTTGTCGGCGTTAAAGTCAAAGGTAGAGAGAATAATTTCCTGCTCTGCCTGTTCGATCATCTGAAGGCGATAGAGAAGAGCGTCTGTGTTGTCGTTTATGTAGGCAATCCGCTCGCTTCCCGCCTGGGAGCTGTAAAACTCTCTCTGACTGAAGTCATTCTGAAAATTTTCTGAAACTTTTTTGTGCCGCAGATAAGGCACTGTAAGCAGAGCAATATAGATTAAAATAAGAATAAAAATAATCCTGCCCGGTGTCAGAAGCCCAAAGAAAAACCTGCGTTTCATGTTCATTCACCACTTTCTTTTTTCTAACTGGTATGACAGTTTTATAGTTGTAATGAAACATTCTATGCCAAATCAGGAAAAAAGTAAAGAAGAAAAATGTTAATCTTTCGTCAATTTTTTTAGAGGATTCTTTTCATTGTGATTTCAGAGATTTTCTGATATTCTAGTATAGTAACAAGTTTTTCTGATAAAAGAAGGTTTTTAAAACAGCTTTTATATCAGCAGGCAGGTATGTACTGTACAGCCATATTTTATCTGAATGCAGAAAAAGGTAAAATCGTTCATTGTAAAATGCCTGTGATCTTAGAAGCTGTAAGTTGGTTACCAAAAATGATTTTATAAAAAATAACAGAAACAGACAGGAGAATAGATAATGGAAAATCAGGAAAAACCACATAAACGCCGCGTGCGATATTCCGGAACCCACCCGAAGCGGTTCAGTGAAAAATATAAAGAGCATCAGCCGGAAAAATATGCAGATGTGGTAGAAAAAGTAATACGAAAAGGAAGTACTCCGGCAGGTATGCATATTTCTATCTGTGTGAAGGAAATTCTGGATTTTCTTCAGATACAGCCGGGACAGCGCGGCCTGGACGCTACCCTGGGATATGGAGGGCATACTCTGGAGATGCTGAAATGTCTGAAAGGAGAGGGACATATTTACGGGCTGGACGTAGACCCCATTGAATCAGAAAAAACAAAAGAGAGATTGAAAAAACAGGGATTCGGAGAAGATATCCTTACAGTTAAGCTTCTGAATTTCAGAAATATTGACCAGGTAGCAGAGGAAGCAGGGAAATTTGATTTTGTTCTGGCTGATCTGGGAGTATCCTCCATGCAGATCGACAATCCGGAGAGAGGTTTTTCCTATAAAGTGGACGGCCCTCTGGATCTGCGCATGAATCCTCAGAAAGGAATCAGCGCGGCAGAGCGTCTGAAAGAGGTGACTCAGGAGGAGCTTTACGGAATGCTTCTGGAAAATGCAGACGAGCCCTATGCTGAGGAAATTTCAAAAGCGGTGATCCGTCAGAGAAGGATTCGTCCTATTGAAACTACCACAGATCTTAAACAGGTGATCGAGCAGGCTTTAAGCTTTATTCCGGAAAAGGAACGGAAGGAGGCTGTAAAAAAATCCTGTCAGAGAAGCTTTCAGGCCCTTCGCATTGATGTGAACAGTGAATTTGAGGTGCTTTATGATTTTCTGGAAAAGCTGCCTCAGGTGCTGGCTCCAAACGGAAGAGCGGCAATCCTTACCTTCCATTCAGGAGAGGATCGTCTGGTAAAAAAATCTTTTAAACAGTTTTATAAGGAGGGAATTTACAGTGACATCAGCAAAAATGTGATCCGTCCCTCACAGGAGGAGTGCGCCAGAAACAGCCGCGCCAGATCTACAAAGATGCGCTGGGCAATCCGGGCACAGGAAATTTAACAGAAGAGTTATATCAGGCAGGGCATAAGGCCCTGCTTTTTTTATAAAAACTTCTTGCATATAATACGGATTCGTATTATAATACCAAATAAACAAAATACGAATCCGTATTATAAAGCAAAGAGACAGATGAAACGAAAGACAGTATCTGCTCTGAGAAAAGGGAGGAACAGAAATGAAGCAAATCAGAGAAGCCATAGACAGGATGAACCAATGTATGAACCGTCTTGACCGTTTGTATTACATGGCTGCAAGAAAACTGGGGGTTAAGGACAACAGCCTGCTTCTTTATTATGTGCTGAGTGATGAAAAGGCTCATTCTCAAAAAGAAATCAGCGAAGAATGGCTGGTTCCCAGAACAACTCTTAATACAGTGGTAAAAGAAGCGGTAGAGAAAGGGTATATCAGACTGGAAACTCCGGGCAGTACAAGAGAAAAAACACTTATTCTTACAGAAAAGGGAAAGCTATATGCTGCAAGCCTGCTGAACAGAGTTTTTGCAGCAGAGGAACAGGCCCTGGAACGGACTCTGAGAGAATTTTCTTCAGACCTTATGAAAGGAATGGAGGTGTTTACGGATTACATGCAGGAAGAATTTCAAAAGGAGATATTTGATAAGGAGGAGCTGCCGTCCGGGGAATAAACGGAGGGTATTGACAGAAGTTATGGATTCAAAGACATTATTTACAAAAATATCACCGGTAAAGCTGTTTTTTATTGCGTCGGTTCCAGGCGCAGTGAGTATGCTGGCTTCAGCTCTCTATCAGGTAATAGACGGGATACTGGTTGGCCAGATTCTGGGAGAACTGGCTTTTGCAGCCCTGAACCTTGCCATGCCCTTTGTGATCATTAATTTTTCACTGGCAGATCTGATTGGTGTAGGTTCCGCAGTTCCTATTTCTGTAAGTCTTGGAAAAAAGGAAACAAAACGCGCTGATAATATTTTTACCTGCGCCTGTATAATGATCGTAGGCGCCGGAGTGCTGATCGGAACCGTTCTGTATGTTCTGGCAGAGCCTCTTCTGAAGCTTATGGGGGCACAGGGGGAGCTTCTTGAGCTGGCAGTTCAGTATCTGAGAGTATATGCCATGTGTGCCCCGATTACTACTATTATTTTTGCAGTGGACAATTATCTGAGAATCTGCGGAAAAATAAAGAGCAGTATGTTCTTGAACATATTTATGTCTGTACTGACAGCTGTTCTGGAGTTTACGTTTTTGTACATATTCAAATGGGGAATCTGGGGAGCAGGACTTGCGACCTGCGCAGGAATGTTTGTCTGCTCCGCAGCAGCCTTCTGGCCGTTTTTCCGGGGCAAAATGGAGCTTCATTTCTGCAGGTCGGAGTTTTCTGTAAGTATGGTAAAGCAGATCATAAGCTGCGGGATGCCGAACTTTCTCAACAACATTGCAGGGCGTGTTACATCTATTCTGCTGAACATTTTGCTTTTGCGAATGGGGGGAGCGCAGGCGGTATCTGTTTATGGAATCCTTATGTATGCCGAAGGCTTTGTACAGCCTCTTCTTTATGGCATGTGCGATTCTCTGCAGCCGGCAGTCAGCTATAATCTGGGAGCAGGAAACCCGGGGCGTATCCGGTCCATTGAAAAATGCTGTTATACGGCAAGCGCGGTCATATCATTTTTATCTGCAGGAATATTATTTTTCTTCCCTGAATTGATCACGCGGATGTTTGTAAATAATCCGGATGCAGCTTTTATGGAAATGTCCCGGCAGGCAGTTATGCTGTTTGCCCTGACCTATGTGACAAGATGGTTTTCCTTTGCAACTCAGAGTTATGTGGTAGCGGTGGAAAAAGCAAAAGAGGCAACACTGATTTCAGTTTCTACGGCGCTGATCTTACCGGTGGTTCTGATAGTAGTCCTATGGCCTTTGGGACTTACCGGAATCTGGCTGAACTTTGCCGGAACTTCGGTGCTGGCCGGAATCATGTCATTTGTGATTTTGAAGAAATCGTCAGTCAGATCAGCGAGCTGATGGTGGTTTGGCAGGTTCATTGCTGCACCAAGCTTTTCGAAAGTTCAGAGGAGTGCAGCCTTCGTGTTTTTTAAACAGACGAATAAAATGGCTGACCTGGTGAAAGCCACAGGCAAAGGCAATTTCTTCTACGGAAATATTTTTATACTTCAATAAAACTTTGGAATGGTTTAGGCGTGTAATAATCAGGTATTCATTAGGTGGGGTGCCGATATAACGTTTAAATTCTCGAGCAAAATGGTATTTGCTTATGCCTGTTTTGTCTGCGAGGTATTCTAAAGTAAGTGGCTCGCGGAAATGGGTATCTATTTCTTTTAGAGCAGTATTCAGAAAATCAGGCATTAATCCAAGACAAAGCTGTTCTGTTTCATTTTCAATTAAAATCTGTGTGAGAATTTCAGTAATCAGGCTAGATATAAGGATCTCTGAATGGAGATCCTTTTTTTGTGTAATAGAAAGAATACGGCGCAGGGTACTTTCCATAAAAAAAGGATCAAGGGAATCCAGAATACGGAAATTGTTGCGTAGAAATTCTTCGTAATATCCTAATGCAGAAGGACCATTAAAATGAAGCCATAAAAATTTCCACTGCTGTTTTTTGAGACATTCATAATAGTGATGGTTCATACAGTCGATATAGGCAAGAGAACCGGGGAAAAGGGTAAAAGTATTGTTCTGATATTTTAACAGACCTTTTCCGGACAAGGTATATATTAAAAGAAAACTGTTCAGATTTTCTCTTTCTGTAAAGTAAGGGGGAAAAGTAGAGAAATCACCTGCTTCCTGTACATAAAAGAAGGTCTGACGGGCTTTGGGAGTGGCGGTGTTGATAAAACGAATAGAATCGTCTGTCCAGCTGAAGTTCAGATTTTCCATATATTCATGTGTAGCTGAGTTTCTCATAAGAACCTCCAGTAAAAGCAAGATTATGATATTTTATGCAAATATAGTTTGATGTATTCTAAATTATATCAGTATATAATCAGGTTGTAAACGATGAAATACGATAACAAGATTACAGTATAAGGAGTGAAAATATGAGCAATCTGAAAAAAATAAAAGAACCTAAAAGAGCCAGAATTGGTTTCTACAGTGCTGGCTTATGCACATATTGGGAACAGTTTGAAGGGCTTTATAACTGCCTGATCGGATATAATAAATTTATTGAAAAGAAACTCAGCCAATGGGGTGAGGTTTATAATTTTGGAATGGTAGATACAGAGGAAAAAGGCAGAGCTGCAGGAGAGTTTTTTAACAAAAGTAATGTAGATATTGTTTTTTCTCATACAGCTACTTACTATACAAGTGCCTGTGTGCTGCCGATACATCAGATCAATAAGGCGCCGACAGTGATTTTGAATTTGCAGCCTACACCAGAAATGGCATATGAGTCTACAGGTACAGATCGTTGGTTGGCTCAATGTGTAGGATGTTCTGTGCCGGAGATTTCAAATGCATTTAATCGAGCTGGTATTCCGTTTCGTGTAGTAAATGGATTACTTGGACTTTATGAAACTCCGACATTTGCCAAGGCAGATGAAGTGACGGAGAAAAGGCCAGAAGCAATGAAAGCATGGAAAGAAATTGAAGAATGGTGTGTAGCTGCTTCTGTACAAAGAACATTAAAGTGGAGCAGGTTTGGACTTTTGGGAGGATATTACAGCGGAATGCTGGATATGTACAGTGATTTTACTATGCTGCAGGCACAGACAGGCATGGACGTTGAAATTTTAGAGATGAGCGATCTGGATTATTATCTGAAATCTGTGACAGAGAAAGAGGTACAGCAAAAATTACAGCAAATACAGGATTTTTTTGAAATTTCCGGGGATTCTCCCTCAGATCCTATTGCGAGAAAGCCCTCACAAGATCAATTAAACTGGTCAGCCAGAGTTGCATCTGCTCAGGAGAAAATGGTACGTGATAGAAATTTGGACAGTGTATCGTATTATTATCATGGACGAGATGATTATTTTGAAACAGTACAAAGTGGATTTATTGTAGGATTTTCACTGTTGAATGCGAGGGGAATTGCATGTGCAGGAGAGGGAGATATAAAAACAGCTCTGGCAATGAAAATTGCAGATATATGTGGTACGGGTGGAAGTTTTTGTGAGATTGTTGCCGCTGATTTTAACAGAGACACCATGATTCTGGGACATGATGGTCCATTTCATTTTGCAATTTCAAAAGGGAAACCAATTCTTCGGGGGATGGGAATTTATCACGGAAAGCGTGGAAGCGGTGTTTCGGTAGAAGCAAAGGTACAGCCGGGAAAGGTGACAACTCTTGGAGTAACACAGACGAGAGATGGCCATTTAAAATTTAACATTAGTGAGGGAGAAGCGATTGATGCACCGATTCTTTTGAATGGAAATGGATGCAATCTGTATTGCAGGTAATGATGAAAATGCACTTCAGGCATGTCTTAGTGAGGCAATGGACGCTGGAATTAAAGTGTCTTGTCTGGATGCAAAAGTTAATCCTGCAAGCAGAATGACTTTTGTAAATCAAGCAGGAACGAAAGAGATAGGGGAAGCCTTGATGGATGCGGTGCTGGATATTTCCGGCGGAGAAGGACAATGGGCGATACTTTCTGCTACTTCACAGGCTACAAATCAGAATGCATGGATTGAGGCTATGAAAGAAGTGATGAAAGAAGATAAATACAGTAAGCTGGAACTTGTGGAGATTGCATATGGCGATGATGAACCACAGAAATCAACAGATGTTACACAGGCACTTTTACAAAATTATCCGGATTTAAAGGTGATCTGTGCACCGACAACAGTAGGAATTGCATCAGCGGCTAAGGTACTTCAGGATTCAGGGGCTTCCTGCAAGCTGACAGGCTTGGGATTGCCTTCAGAAATGTCTGAATATATTGGTGATGATGAAGCCCATTCTTGTCCATATATGTTTCTTTGGAATCCAGTTGATGTTGGAAGGTTAGGTGCCTATACTTCAATTGCATTGGTAAATGAAGAAATTACAGGAGTATCAGGAGATAAATTCACTGCCGGAGAACTTGGTGATTATGAAGTTATTGAGGCGTCAGATGGAGGAACAGAAGTAATTCTGGGAGCTCCGTTTAGGTTTGATTCGTCCAATATTGATGAGTGGAAGGATGTTTATTGATTTGGAAATTCATTGTTAATTGGAAATACCCTTGGAATCGGGAATAACACAGAGACATTAGTGTGCTATTCCCGGACAAAGAAAATCAGAAGGCACTATTTCGGAGGAAGAAAAATGATAAAGGGATTTCTTGTAAATTTTATATCTATTTTTAGATTATCCACATAAATACTATGTTTTCAAGTATTTTGAAGTATAGAAAATCATTCATTTTACCACGAATTTACCACGATTGATTGAGCCTTGATATGACAATAAAATAGCGCTAAAAAGACACCCTTAACTTAAGCGGTGTCTTTTTATGTACGGATATGAAATTGTCAAACTGAGATTTGTACTTCTGAACAGCTTGGATTTATCTATTTCACGATAAATCTATAAATTGCATAGGCAACCCATATAATCCAAGAAAAAAACCACAAATCAAAGAGAATACTTATTGTTAAATAAACGATAGCAACAGCGATTGCTATTATCCAATTTTTCTTTTTAGTATATTCCATAATCAACCACCTCCACAACTGCAAATCTATCCCAGTTATATAAACTGGGATTTGTCAATGAATCACCTCATAGCGTAATCTAAGATACGAGTTCTCCAAAACTACACATTCTTGCAACTTCACAACACCCAATTTTGATAATTCGCATTCTTCTGTCAAAGACTTTCCATCAATTAGAGTAGAAGTATCCTTGCCGCCAATCAAAACAGGTGCAATAATAATATCTACATAATCAAACAGCTTTTCACGAAGAAATAAGTTATTCAATGTTCCTCCAGTCTGGATTGTTATTCTCTCACAACCATATTCCGATTTAAGTTTTATAAGTGCATCTTTTAAGGATAATTCATTTTGGTATATGATATGAAGATTTTCATCCTCTACGTTAAAGGCAGGATGTCTTGTATTCGTCGTAATCAGCACAAACTCTTTTGATAAAGCACAAAAATAGCGAATACCATTTTCATTCAAATGTTTATTATCAATTACAACAAAGGAAACCGGTGTTTTCCTTGGTATTTTCTTTTTATTTACTCCCATTTTTTCTTGCACTCTACCCGAGTTGAAAGACCACAAATCTGTTGTCTGCTCTATTTCGTAATATTGGTGTAATCCCTCATTAACGCCTTTAATTTTAGGAAAATCCTTATCTACATCCAAATCATCTGTTGCACCAGTACTTATTTTCCCATCAACAGACATTAGCATAAACAATGTTGTAATAGGTCTATCCATTTTATCTTTCCTCCACAAATTCCAATTCGCTTTCTTCATATCCATATTATAACAGTTCCATATATCCGCCACAACAAAAATCAGCATACCCTTTGATATTTTTCTGCCTTGAAAATGCACACTTCTTTCTTCCTCTTGATTACCCAACACAGAAAAGAAAAAAGGCTACTCGTCCTCATTATCAAAATGATTATTCCTTAATACTTCCCGTAACAGTTCCATATCTTCTTTTGAATTGGGGTTTATCATTTTTACAACCTGATAAGGCGTACCGTACTTGTGTCCGTCTGTGCTTTCCCCAAACATATCCATGCTGTATAAATCATCATAGCGGTTTAATATTTTCTGAAATTTCAAGTGCTGGATAAATTCCTTGATAGGGTAAAGGTCGGACGCTTGTATCTCCGTTCCGTTGATATAGTCTGTGATGTATTTCCGCAACTGTTCCAGCTCATACTCCAGCCATTCTTCTTCGCTGTCAAAGAAGTTATCATAGTGTCCATGTTTCAACTCTGCATTTAGGCGTTCTTCCGTCCTTAAAAACTGGCAGACTTCCTTTTCGGCTTGATTAACATACTTCCATTTTCCCGACAATAATTCATTGGGCGTTACTCCCAGCACGTCCATTATCTTTTCCAGCGTATCAAAGGTAGGATAGTTTACCCCTCTTTCAATCTTGGAAAGGCTCTGCATATTGATACCGATTTTGTCCGCAAGCTCCTGCTGTTTCATTTTCCTGTGTTTTCTTATGGTCTGTATGTTCTCTCCTAAGAAAATCATTTTCTTTATATAACCCTCCATAACTTAGTATAACCGCTCCTTTCGTTGCTTTTCTTTCTGTTTATAAGCCTATCATACTTATTTTATTTTGAAAAGTCAATAAAAACTTCTTGACAAGTAATCCTGCTGGCGTTATTATCGTATCAGATGAAGTGATTAAGCACGCTAGGGTCAATCACACACTTGAGTAAGCATATAGATGAGTTGTTTTCGCTTTGACAGCATGAACAGGCATGGACTATCAGACCGAAAATCATGGTTTCCAAAAGGGGCTGGCTGGACGGGACACGTCCCCCAGACGTGGAGCGGACAGACAGTTCCTTTTGGAAAGGGAACGCCTTTCGGCGTTCGCAGAGGGCGTATATGTAACACCGCCCTGCGTATACATGTCATAGTACCTAGAAACTGTGATAAATAAAGGAAAAAATGCAATTTATACCCCGCAAAAAATCGGGGCATACGAAAGGAGCAATGCACTATAACTACACACAAAAATTTATCCGTTAAGATTGATTACATCAGCATTGTATTTGATACTGCAACCGCCGAAGATGTCATCATGCACATTTTAGGTTTACCGACTGACATTTTCAATATCTATCCGGCAAGCATTAAATACAAAACCTATCAAGCACGCTGGCAGATTGGAGATATTTATGTATCGGGGGACGCAAGAAAAACAGAGGATAACCCACAAGGGTTAGGCTGTTATCTTGTTATGACTGGCAGAGGTTGTGATGATATTTTCCGTATTCTCAACAGCAGAAACTATACCTTTGGGGATATGTTCAAACATTGTGAAAGAAGATACGGACTGGATAATTTCCACTTCACAAGACTTGATATTGCCATTGATGATAAGAACGAAAAGCCATTCTTTACCATAGAGCAGATAAAGAAGAAATGCGAAAAAGAGGAATTTATTTCCAATAGTGAGGGCTACCACTTTGATGAAAGCAAGTTTGACGATTTCGACACCGCAAAAACGGTTTATATCGGTGCTGGAAAATCGGGATTGTCCTACCGCTTTTATGACAAGGATAAGGAAGTCTGTTCAAAACATAATAAGACGCTTGATGAAGTCGGCAGTTGGAAACGGACAGAAATGCAACTGCGTGATGATAAGGCTCATGCCTTTGCCATGACATTCAAGGACAGACCGTTGGAACTGGGAGAACTGGCTTTCGGGCTATTGGCAAACAACCTACGCTTTGTCGTACCAAACAGAAATGAAAGTAATAAGAGCAGATGGAAAACATGTCGGTTTTGGGAACGCTTTTTAGGGGCTGTGGAAGTCTTAAAACTGCAAGTACCGAAACTACATAATTCTCTTGAGGAAACACAGCAATGGCTTACAGAGGGTGGCGTGATTTCCGCTGTCAAAAGTTTTTACTTCTTGGAAGAACATGACGCATTAGGTGGACTGGAAAAAGTGGGAACTATGCTTGATAAGGCAAGATACAGCACTTCCCTTTCCAGTAAACTGACCGCTCACTTACAGAGGATAAACCGCACCGACCTTATCCCCTATATCCAGTATGACACGAAACAAGGGAAAGGGGGTATCTGATGAATAACAACGATATTTCCGTATGGGAAAAATACACCCTTACCATTGAAGAAGCGTCAAAATATTTCCGTATTGGAGAAAACAAATTAAGACGCTTGGCAGAGGAAAACAAGGACGCTGGCTGGCTCATTATGAATGGCAACCGCATACAGATTAAACGCCGACAGTTTGAAAAGGTCATTGATAAATTGGACGCAATCTAATGCAAATGAGCCTTGTATGTGTTATGATGAACACAAGTCATATCAAGGCTCTTTCCAACAAGGAAAGGAGCAGACACCATGAAAGAAAAAAGACGGGATAACAAAGGTCGTATCCTGCATACTGGAGAGAGCCAACGAACAGACGGAAAATACTTATATAAATATGTGGACGCATTTGGAAACACAAAATATGTGTATGCTTGGAGATTGACACCCACAGACCCGACACCAAAGGGAAAACGGGAAAAGCCCTCACTTCGTGAACTGGAACAGCAGATAAGACGGGATATTGAGGACGGTATCGACAGCACAGGCAAGAAAATGACGCTTTGCCAACTCTACGCCAAACAGAACGCACAGAGGGCAAATGTGAAGAAAAGCACACAGAAACAACGGGAACAGCTCATGCGGTTATTGAAAGAGGACAAGTTGGGTGCTAGGAGCATTGATACGATAAAACCCTCTGACGCTAAGGAATGGGCGTTACGCATGAAAGACAAAGGCTTTTCCTACAATACCATTAACAACCATAAACGCTCGTTAAAAGCGTCATTCTATATCGCCATACAAGACGATTGTGTAAGGAAGAACCCTTTTGATTTCAAGTTGAGTGAAGTCCTAGAAAATGATACCAAAAAGAAAGTCGCATTGACAGAGGAACAGGAACAAGCACTACTGTCATTCATCAAGACGGACAACGTGTATCATAAGTATTACGATGATGTACTGATACTGTTAAAGACAGGACTTCGTATTTCGGAACTGTGCGGACTGACAGTAGCCGACATTGATTTCAAAAATGAAGTTGTGATTATCGACCACCAGTTATTAAAGAGCAAGGAACAGGGCTACTATATTGAAACGCCTAAGACAAAGAGCGGAACAAGGCAAGTGCCATTAAGCAAGGAAACGATACAAGCATTTCAACGGGTTATGAAGAAACGCCCAAAGGCAGAACCATTTGTGATAGACGGACGGGGCAACTTCTTATTTGTCAATCCCAAAGGCAAGCCTAAAGTTGCGATTGATTACAGCACTTTATTTGTCCGTATGGTAAAGAAATACAACAAGCACCACATGGACAACCCTTTGCCACATATCACACCGCATACGCTTCGCCATACGTTCTGCACAAGACTGGCAAGCAAGAACATGAACCCGAAAGATTTACAGTATATCATGGGGCATTCAAATATCAGTATCACAATGAACTGGTATGCTCATGCGTCCATAGATACCGCAAAATCAGAGGTTCAGCGTCTAATTGCATAGAAGTATTTACCACGATTTTAACCACGATTGACAGGGAAAATATAAGAAGATAAGCCTAGATATGTGAGGTTTACCACAAAGGCAAAATGCCCGTAGAGCCGATAAAATAAGGCTTTGCGGACATTTGAGAAGATATAAAAAGATAGTTAAAAAGACATATATAATTTAGTGATAAATTATATGAAGGTCAGGAAGTGGAATATGAAAAACGTCATAATCTTCTCTGGCCGGAAATGAAAGAGATGATACATAGGTATGGTGGAAAAAATTACACAATTTTTTTGGATTCCAATTCATTAATACTTTTTGGTTATATTGAGATTGAGGATGAAAAGCTTTGGCGTGAGGGCGCAGAAACAGAGATAAATAAAAAATGGTGGGATTATATGGCAGATATTATGGAAACAAATCCCGATAATAGTCCTGTTTGTGTGAATCTCAAAAAAGTTTTTCATCTGGATTAAAGTAAATAAAAATGTGACGGCTCAAAATGCAGGTTATATATTATCGAAATGTAGGTATTATATAATCTGCATTTTTATAGGATTAAAAAAGTGATGCGGTTTATGCTGCTGTGATAGAAAATATTTGCATGAGTATTTTAGGTGGAAGATGTAAAATTTTGTTATAGATGTAGTGAAAACTTTTTGAAATATGAATTTATGAGAGTATGGCTTGGAAAAAGCATTGATATATATAATGAAAAAATGTATATCTCATAGAATTTAACAGAAAATAATGTTATACTACAAATAAAAACAGTTAATATAGGCGAAACAGAAAATTCTGAGAAACGGGGTGAGCATATGCTGAAGGAATGGATGCCGGGTGAGATTCCGGAAAAACGGGAATTTGAGGAGCAGCTTGATAAAAACAGGAACAGGCTTTATGATCTCCAGACAAAGATCAAGGAGCACCGGCTTCCGGTGCTGGTACTTTTTGAGGGATGGGCAGCGGCTGGAAAGGGAAGTGTGATCGGAAAGGTGATAAAAAATATTGATCCCAGATTCTTTAAGGTTGCAACTATGGCATCTCCGTCAGAAGAGGAACTTCGAAAGCCTTTTTTGTATCGTTACATGAAGCAGATTCCGGAAGAAGGAAAGTTCACTTTTCTGGATTCCGGCTGGATGGAGCAGACAACAGAAGAGGTTTTGAAGAAAAAGCTTACGGAAGCAGAATATGAAAAAAGAATTGAAAGTGTTCGGCGTTTTGAGCGGCAGCTTACAGATAACGGGTATCTGGTGCTGAAATTTTTTATGCACATTGACAGAGAAGAACAGGATTCCCGCATGAAAGGTCTTCTGGAAGAGGAGGACACAAAGTGGCGTGTAACAAAATTTGATCGGTGGCAGAATAAACACTATGGAAAATGCAAAAAAGTGTTTGACCGCTATATGAAGGATACGAATCTTCCTTCCTCGCCCTGGTATATTATTGATGCAGGAAACCGGAAATGGGCGGAGCTTCAGGTGCTGGATACCATGATCAGCAGTATTGAGATTGCCATGCAGAACCGTCTGCATTCTTCGCCTCTGCTTCAGAATGTTTTTCCTCTGGTAAAAATGCCAAAGCTGGCAGAAGTAGAGCTTCAGGGGAAAGAACTGAACGAGGAAGAGTATCATCATGAGCTGAAGCAGCTTCAGAAACATCTTGGGGAGCTGCATAATCGTTTATACCGGAAGAGAGTGCCGGTGATCATTACCTATGAAGGCTGGGATGCGGCAGGCAAAGGCGGAAATATAAAGAGGATAACAGGAGCTCTGGATCCCAGAGGCTATGAAGTACATCCCATTGCCAGTCCGGAGCCTCATGAGAAGGCCCGGCATTATCTCTGGCGTTTCTGGACAAGACTTCCCAAAGACGGTCATATTGCGATTTTTGACCGCACCTGGTACGGAAGAGTGATGGTGGAACGTCTGGAGGGCTTTTGTACAGAAAATGACTGGAAAAGGGCATACAATGAGATCAATGAGTTTGAAAAGGAGCTTTCTGACTGGGGAGCTGTGATCATTAAATTCTGGGTGCAGATTGACAAGGATACTCAGCTTGCCCGTTTTACGGAACGCCAGAACAATCCGGAGAAGCAGTGGAAGATTACAGAAGAGGACTGGCGCAACCGTGAAAAATGGGATCTGTATGAGGATGCAGTGGACGAAATGCTGAAAAAGACAAGTACCTCTTTTGCTCCCTGGCATATTTTGGAATCAGTGGATAAAAAATATGCCCGGATCAAGGCACTTAAAATTGTCATAAGGGAGCTGGAAAAGCATATTTGAATGAAATGTATAAAGAAACAGATGAAAAGCATTCAGATTAATATAAAATGCCAGTTTACAAGATTCAATTCTGGAAATATAATTTGAGAGATGTGGAATTGATTTCACAGAACAAAAGAATTTTCAGGAGAGAATATATGAGCAAAAAAGTTATTTTTCTGGATATAGACGGTACTCTGGCGGAGCCCGGACACAGCGAACCTCCGGCTTCTGCCATTGAAGCAGTAAGAAAAGCGCAGGCAGCGGGAAATCTGGTATTTCTTTGCAGCGGGAGAAATTATGGAATGCTGTCCTCTTTTTTAGAGTACGGATTTGACGGGGTTGTGGCAAGCGCCGGAGGATACATCCTGTGCGGTGAAAATGTCATTTATGATTGTCCTATGACAGATGCGCAGAGGATAAAGACTATGGACACCTTAACAGAAAGCGGTTTATGCTGGATTGCAGAGTGCAGAGATGAAGCTTATGCCAGTGACAGCTTTAAAGCCTTTGTGGAAAAAGATGTAGATGAACAGGTCAGCAGCGAATTTCTTCGATGGAGAGAGTTTGTAAAAAAGACTTTTTCTATTCGTTCTATAGAGGAATACAGAAATCAGCCGGTCTATAAATTTGTGGCGACAAGCCCTTCTATGAAAAGACTGGACGCTCCCAGGAAGGCGCTTGAAGAAGAGTTTTTGTTCTGTATTCAGGATGTTTCTCATGGCGTGGTAAATCTGGAGCTGATCAATCGTAAATTTAACAAGGGAACCGCAGTGAGAAAGGTATGTGAGTATCTGCAGATCCCAGTCAGCGATTCAGTAGGCTTCGGAGACAGTATGAATGATAAGGAAATGCTGGAAACAGCAGGCTTAAGCATTTGTATGGAAAATGGAAGTGAAGCTGTAAAAAGGATTGCGGATGAGGTTTGTCCGAAGGTAACTGAGGACGGAATCTGGAAAGCGTTTCAGAAGCATCATCTGATGTAATAAAATTCGGGCATAAAGATGCCTGAGAATATCATAAAGAAAGAGACCCTGGAGGGACAATACTTAGTGATTTTGTCTTCTCAGGGTCTTTTTTATACAATAAAAAGTGCTTCACGAGGATACATGCTTGCGGATTTCCGTAGGGGTGGCATGAAACCGTTCAGAAAACATTCGGCGGAACAGCTTAT
The DNA here is from genome assembly GCF_024622975.1 of Blautia caecimuris. Taxonomy (GTDB): domain Bacteria; phylum Bacillota; class Clostridia; order Lachnospirales; family Lachnospiraceae; genus Blautia_A; species Blautia_A caecimuris. Next base: position 40,554 of record NZ_JANJZT010000017.1, read on the forward strand.
AATTGGTAAAGCCGTGGCGTTCCAGAATGTCAGATATTCTGTCACTGGTGGAGGTGACATCCTTATAAATCTTTGACAGACGGATTTCGTTCTGATATTCCAGAAAGGTGACTCCCATGCATTTTTTAAAAAAACGACAGAAGTATTTGGGCTGCAGGATGGCAACTCCGGAAATCTCTTCCAGTGAGATCGGGCGGTTGTAATTGGATGCAATATACTGCAGTACTGGTTCCAGACGTTCCAGATTACGGCTGTGCTGGACAGTGTCTTTTTTGGGCGCTTCTGTGCAGAAATTATGATAAAGCTGGAACAGAGTCTCAAAAAGCAGACTGTTAAACCGGAGAACAGCTCCGTCAGGCTGCAGGTCTGTGAGAAACTGCATTTTTATCAGTGTCTCCTTAAAAAGCTCCACTTTGCTCTGCAGAACAGGTGAGGCTGCCGGATCCTGAAGGCTGAAACATAAATTTCTTGCATGGGGAATGAATTTTTCCATGAAGGCTTCCGGAATCTGAAAAACAATTGCCCGGTTGGGGCTGGTACACAGAGTAGAGTGAATCTGATTTGGAGTTACCATGGCGCACTGACCGGCTTTCAGATTTCTGGAATCATTTCCCACAATGACTTTCAGCTCACCTTCCAGAAGATATACAATCTCCACGGCATCATGCCAGTGGGGAGCCACATAGCTGCCCGGATCTATGGAGGTAAAAAAGCGTACATTTGTCTTATCATTTAATGGAATCAGCTCATAGTTGGTGGGCGTCAGTATTTTTTTCATAATCTGTAACCTCCTTTCCTTTTTATAAAAAGATACTATTAACCTGTTGATAAGATACTATCATATCTGGCAGCAGAGGAGCAAGTGTTTTATGATATGCTTATCAAATAGGTTACAACAAGTAATCTAAAGGCTGTTCTGGGCGCGCAGAGACAGGAAAAATACAAATGATCACACAGAAATTTAAAGGAAAATTTCTGAATAGGAGGAGAATAATGAACGAAAAAAGAAAACTGACTCCGGCACTTCTTTTTGAACGCTTCTGTTACGGCTGCGGAGATTTCGGCTGCAATATTATTTACACGGCAATGTCTGCGTTCCTGCTTTTTTACTATACAGATTACGCAGGAGTAAATGCGGCGGCAGTAGGTACGATCATGCTGATATCCCGTGTATTTGACGGAATCAGCGATATTGTCATGGGAATGATCGTGGACCGTACAAAATCAAAGCACGGAAAAGCCAGGGTGTGGATTTTGAGAATGTGTATTCCGTTTGCGCTGGCAGGAATTCTTCTGTTTTCCGTACCTGCTTCTCTTGGCTCAACAGCTAAACTTGTTTATGTATTTATTACCTACAACCTTGTTTCTACTGTGGTTTACACAGCAATTAACGTACCATATTCTTCACTGAATGCGTTAATGACACAGAACCCCTATGAGAGATCTGTACTGAGTATTTTCAGAAATCTTCTGGCAACAGCAGGAACCTTGACGATTAATATGGTGACACTTCCTCTGGTAGAGTTTTTCGGCGATAATGCGGCTGCCTGGACAAAAACCTTTGCAGTGCTGGGAATTCTGGCAGTGATTGCTTTTCTTCTTACTTTTATCGGAACCAAGGAGAGAGTGCATTCTGTTGCAGAGATCAGCGGAGAAGCAGAGCCGGTTTCCTTTGCGGAAGGAATCAAATCTCTGTTCGCAAATAAATACTGGATCATGATGACCTGTGTTCTGGCATTATTTTTCCTGTATTATGCAGTAAACGGAGGAACAACTGTCTATTATGCAAAGGATATCCTTGGCGATAAAAATCTGGTAAGTACAATCAACGGAATTTACAATGCCATTCAGATTGCGGCAATGTTTTTTATTGCAGGACTTGTAAAGAAATTCGGAAAAAGAAATGTATTCTCTCTGGGTCTGATTCTGTCAGCTGTTGGAATGCTGGTTCTGGAATTTGGCGGAAGCACCATGCCGGTGATCGTAATTTCCAGTGTGATCCGTGGAATTGGAAATGCCTGCGGAGGAGCGACAATCTGGGCAATGGTTTCTGACACTATTGATTATGGTGAATGGAAAACCGGACACCGTACAGAGGGACTGGTAAACAGCGCCTGCAGCTTTGGCTACAAAATCGGAAACGGCATAGGCTCCGCGCTTCTGGGTATTATCCTTGAAATCGGCGGATACGTGGGAGAAGCGGCAGTACAGTCATCTTCCGCACTGTTTTCTATCAGACTCTGTTTTGTGTGGATTCCCATTGTTGTATTTATTGCCTGCTTTGTGATTTTGCGTTTCTATAATCTGGATAAAGAATTTGACGGCATTATCCGTGATCTTCATGAGAGAGCTGCCGGCAGATAAGTATACAGGAGGTAAAAATGATTCAGAATCCGATTCTTCCGGGATTTCATGCAGATCCCTGTATCTGCAGAAAAGGAAATGATTTTTATATTGCAGTATCTTCTTTTGAATGGTTTCCGGGAATTCCCATTTACCATTCCAGAGATATGAAAAACTGGGAGCTTTATTCCCATGCGCTTCAGAATGACAGGGAGCCGGATCTCAGAAAGCTTCCAAGCGCAAAGGGTATCTGGGCGCCGTGCCTGACCTACTGTGAGGCAGATGAGCTTTTTTATGTGGTATACGGTGTTATGAATTCCATGAATGCACGATATTTTGATGTGGATAATTATCTTATTACCGCAAAGGATCCCAAAGGTCCCTGGAGTGAGCCGGTTTATCTTCATTCCACCGGGTTTGACGCCTCTATGTTCCATGACGATGACGGAAAAAAATATATCGTGGCCCTTGACTGGGAAACAAGGACAGCTTATGAAAAACCCGGGCCTATCAATATCGTAGAGTATGATCCGGAGAAAAAAACTATTGTGGGTATGCCAAAAGCTTTCTGGAGAGGAGGCACGGACAGAGGATGTATAGAAGCGCCTCATCTGACAAAGCGTGGGGATTATTACTATATTATGTGCGCAGAGGGCGGCACCGGTTATTATCACAGCGTAACTGTGGGCAGGTCAAAAAATATTTGGGGACCCTATGAGCCGGATCCCTGCAATCCGATCCTTACATCAAGTCCCGGAGATTTTAATGAACGGTCAGACTGGGATCATTTAAAACCCAGGTATTATAATCCGGACAGTGTGCTTCAAAAATCCGGTCATGCCAGCTATGTAGATCTGTCGAACGGAGAGACCTGGATGGTTCATCTGACTGCGCGTCCGTTTGTGCCTGAGCTTCGCTGTACTCTTGGAAGAGAAACTGCCATTCAGCGTATGAAGTGGACTGAGGATGGATGGCTTCGTATGGAGAAGGGCGGCAATATGGCTCAGGAGTTTGTTCAGGAAAGTACTCTTCCTGAGAGCCCGGCAAGTAAGCTTCCGGCTCATGATGATTTTGACGGGGAAACTCTTCAGATCGGTTATTATGCGCCGCGAATTGATCCGGCAGGCTTTGTGGATCTTACCTCAAGACCGGGATGGGCGAGACTTCGGGGACAGGAATCCGGATGCTCCTTAAACCAGGTGAGCCTTCTTGCAAGAAAGCTTACCAGCGTGCAGGCCCGCATTACCACAAAGCTTGATTTTACACCTCTTTCCTATCAGCATACGGCAGGATTGATCCTCTATTATGACAATATGAATTTTATTTATCTTTATAAATATTTCAGCGATACTCTGGGACATGGGGCTGTTTCCGTACTTCAGGTGGAAAACGGCGAAAAAAAGGAGTTCAGTGATGCCCGGACCCTTGTGGAGGATGGCTGTGAAATTTATATGCGTCTGCAGATCAACGGCAGAAAATCTCAGTTCCGGTGGTCTATGGACGGGGAACATTATACAGAGATCGGTCCCTGCTTTGACACCAGTAAATTTTCTGATGAGTATTCACAGTTTGGGGAATTTACAGGGGCTTTTGTGGGAATTACCTGCGGTGACCGCATGATGCACCGTCACACAGCAGACTTTGATTTTTTTGATTACGAGGCAGACGAAACTGCGGCAGTAGAATAAAGGGAGGCAGGAATTATGGTAAAAAGAAAAGTAAAACTGGTTAATATCAGCGATGTGGAGAGCTTTAATGCAATCTGTTCGAAGTTTGACTGTGATATGGATCTTTCCAGTGGAAAATATTATGTGAATGCAAAATCCATTATGGGAATTTTCAGCCTTGACCTGGATTTGCCTCTGGAGCTTATGGCAGATACAGAGGATGAGGCAGCTGTAGAAGAAGCATTCCGGGAATTTATCTGTTAAAAGAGGAGAGATAAAATGTTTATAAAAGGTGTAAATCTTGGAAACTGGCTGGTTCTGGAAAAATGGATGAGTCCTGTTTTATTTGAGGGTACGGATGCGGAAGATGAATACTGGCTTCCCCGTAAGCTTTCACGGGAGGTTTATGAGGCAAGGATTAAAATCCATCGTTCAGAATATATTACGGAAAGAGATTTTGTGACCATTAAGGCAATGGGAATGGAGGCTGTCCGTATCCCGGTTCCGTATTTTGTATTTGGGGACAGAGAACCCTTTACAGGCTGCATAAAGGAACTGGATAAGGCTTTTAACTGGGCGGAAAAGTATGGGCTTACCATTCTTCTTGACCTTCATACTGCGCCTCTGGGACAGAATGGCTTTGATAACGGAGGTATCTGCGGTGTGTGCAGATGGTCGAAAAGTCCAGAGGAAGTGGAATTTGTGCTTTCTGTTCTGGAACGTCTGGCAGAAAGATACGGAAACAGAAAAGGGCTCTGGGGAATCGAGGCCATTAATGAGCCGGTTATGGATCGCGCCTGGAAATTATTTGATGTGCCAAACCGTTATCCGGCGGCAGATAAAGACATGGCAGAAGGCTCCGGCCCCTGTACACTGGAATTTCTGAAGGATTTTTATGTGAGAGCCTATGACAGAATGAGGAAATTCCTTCCGGAAGAAAAATACATAGTGATCCATGACGGGTTTGAGCTTCTTGCCTGGAAGGATTTTATGCAGGAAGAAAAATATGTGAATGTGGTTCTTGACACCCACCAGTATCTGATGATGGCAGAGGCTGAGGGCTGTGAACAGAACGTGGAGGCATATCAGGAATATATCCGGGAGCATTATGAAAAAGAAATTCAGGAGATGGAGCAGTATTTTCCAGTGATCTGCGGAGAATGGTGCCTGTTTAATTCTTATGCCTGCGGCTGCGATACAAAAGGCGGCAGAAGTGTACTTAATGGAGAGGAAGGAAGCCGGAAGGAAGCTCTGGGAGTACAGGAGAAAAAGCAGATTTATCAGGCTGTGGCAGAGGCTCAGTTAAATGCCTGGAAAAAAGGAAGCGGATATTTTTACTGGAGCTACAAGCTTCTTACAGATACGGTAAACGAAAAAGGCTGGATCGGATGGGACAGCTGGGATCTGGGAAGATGTGTGGATTTCGGATGGTTTCCGACTGAGGAAAAAGATAACCGGGAATAAAAAATACAGGAATTTACAGGATTTAATCTATCAGAAACCGCCTGATGGAATTTATAAAAACAGGATCAGAAAAAAAAGAATCCCCTTAAACAGACAGGGCAATGAGCCCAGGTCTGTTTAAGGGGATTTTTATCTCCTGCGGATTATGGTTCCATAAATTTTTTCAGCTCTTCCATAAAGGTACTGACATCCTTAAATTCTCTGTATACGGAGGCAAAACGAACATAAGCAACTGCGTCCAGCGCCTGTAAGTGTTCCATGACGATCTCGCCGATCTGATTGCTGGAAATTTCTCTGTCAGCCCGGTCAAAGATTTCTCCCTCTATAGAATCCATGATCTCTTCTATTTTTTCTACCGGAATAGGCCGTTTATAGCAGGCGCGGAGAATCCCGTCCTGAACTTTGCTGCGGCTGTAGGGTTCACGGTTCTGGTCTTTTTTTATAACGCTTAACGGAATGGTTTCTACCTTTTCGTAAGTAGTAAAGCGCTTTCCGCATGATTCACACATACGTCTTCTTCTGATGGAATTGGTGTCTTCTACAGGTCTGGAATCTACAACTCTGGTATTGTCCCGACCACAAAACGGACATTTCATGGCATTGTCCCCTTTCTATCCAGTTGAGCAGAGATATGCAAAACCTTCCAAACCCTGCTGTTATGGGCACATTATACTATAATTTTACTTTTTATGTCAACAAATGGAAATGCATAATCTGGCGTTTTTTTACATATATTTGAGAAAAAACGGTTGCTGTTATGCGCTTATGTGAGCTGAAACAAAAAGAAATCATTAATACCTGCACCTGCCGATGCCTGGGATGTCCCATTGATGTGGAATTTGACTGTAAGACCGGCCAGATCACAGCGCTGGTGGTTCCCGGACCGGGAAGGCTGTGCAGCTTTTTTGGAAGAGAAAGCGAGTATGTGATCCCCTGGAAATGTATCTGCCAGATTGGGGATGATATCATTCTGGTCCAGATCCAGGAGGAAAAATGTTTTCGCAAAGAACACCTGACATAAGCTGTCAAGGGCTTATATTTTTTATATTTTTCCGAAAAAAGTATATTTCTCCCTGTCTCTGAGAAAGCTTTTAATAAGCAAAAGAGAGAAGGAGGATGTTTCGATGGCGCTTAATAAAGTAGAAATCTGTGGAGTAAATACCTCTGAGCTTCCTGTTTTGAAGCCCGAGGAAAAGGAGGAATTGTTCCGCAGGATCAAGGAGGGAGACAAAGAAGCAAGAGAGCAGTACATCAAAGGAAATTTAAGACTTGTATTAAGTGTGATCAGACGGTTTCAGAACAGCAATGAAAATGCAGACGATCTGTTTCAGATCGGATGTATCGGACTGATGAAAGCCATTGATAATTTTGATACAACACTGCAGGTTAAATTTTCTACCTATGCAGTGCCTATGATCATTGGAGAAATACGAAGATATTTAAGAGATAATAACAGTATCCGCGTCAGCCGTTCTCTGCGGGATATTGCTTATAAGGCCATTTATGCCAGAGAAAATTATACAAAGCAGCATCTGAGAGAGCCTACGATCGCAGAAATCTCTCAGGAAACAGGAATCGAAAAGGAAATGATCGTTTATGCAATGGATGCCATCCAAAATCCGGTAAGTCTTTTTGAACCGGTGTATACAGAGGGCGGAGATACTCTTTATGTGATGGATCAGATCAGTGATAAAAAGAACAGGGAGGAAAAATGGGTGGAAAACCTTTCGCTTCGGGAAGCACTGGAAAGACTTTCAGACAGAGAGCGGCATATTATAGAAATGCGTTTTTATGACGGGAAAACGCAGATGGAAGTGGCGGAGGAAGTAGGGATTTCTCAGGCCCAGGTCAGCCGTCTGGAAAAAAATGCGCTGAAAAGCATGAAAAACTTTTTGGGAACATAAAGAGAATAAAAACTGCCGCAGAGCAGAAGTGAGCGTTTATCAGCACTTTGTCTGCGGCAGTTTTTCGTTAATTTTATTAAGAACTGGGAGGATTAAACGATACCCTGGGCTTTCATTGCATCTACAACTTTTTCAAATCCTGCAATGTTAGCGCCTACAACGAAATTGTCTTTCATATCATAGCGCTGTGCGGCATCGTCGATCTTTTTGTAGATATCTTTCATAATGCCGTGGAGCTTTTCGTCTACTTCTTCTGCACTCCAGGAAAGTCTCATGGAGTTCTGGCTCATTTCAAGAGCTGAGGTAGCCACGCCGCCTGCATTGGATGCTTTTCCCGGAAGGAAGAGAACGCCGTTTTCCATAGCATATTCCGTAGCGTCCAGAGTAGTAGGCATATTTGCACCTTCTACAATGTATTTGCAGCCGTTTGCAATAAGAGTCTTAACAGCATCGAGGCCAAGCTCATTCTGAGTTGCACAGGGAAGGTATACGTCGCATTTGATGTTCCAGATGCCAACGCCTTCGGTAAAGGATGCTCCTTCTACACGGTCAGCATATTCTCTGATACGTCCGCGTTTTACTTCTTTAATATCTTTTACAATATCAAGCTTGATACCTTCAGAATCATGGATATATCCGTTAGAGTCGCACATTGCAACAACCTTTGCGCCAAGCTGTGTCGCTTTTTCGGCAGCGTAGATCGCAACGTTTCCGGAGCCTGTGACGATCACGGTTTTTCCGCTGAGTTCATCATTGTGTGCCTTCATCAGCTCATCAAGAATGTAAACAACGCCGTAACCGGTAGCCTGAGTACGTACAAGTGATCCGCCGTAGGTAAGACCTTTTCCTGTAAGAACGCCTTCGCTGAGATCGCGGATACGTTTGTACTGTCCGTACAAATAGCCGATCTCACGTCCGCCTACACCGATATCGCCTGCCGGTACGTCTGTGTCAGCGCCGATATACTTGCAGAGTTCAGTCATAAAGCTCTGGCAGAACGCCATAACCTCTCTGTCGGATTTGCCTTTGGGATCAAAGTTGGAACCGCCCTTGCCGCCGCCGATAGGAAGTCCTGTGAGAGAATTTTTGAAGATCTGTTCAAAGCCAAGGAACTTCAGAATGCTCTGGTTTACAGACGGATGGAAGCGAAGTCCTCCCTTGTATGGTCCGATGGCGCTGTTAAACTGTACACGATAACCTTTGTTTACCTGTACCTTTCCGCTGTCATCTACCCACGGAACACGGAAGGAAATGATTCGTTCCGGCTCTACCAGACGTTCAAGAATAGAAAGTCTGCGGTATTCTTCTTCATTTTTGTCAATGACTACCTTCAGGGAATCCAGAACTTCTTTTACTGCCTGATGGAATTCCGGTTCACCCGGGTTCTGTGCTACGACTCTTTCGTATACCTCTTCTGTGTAAGACATAATAATTCCTCCTCATCCATTTTTATCCGAGTTTTTTGCTGTCAGATATCTGTCAGCAATGATGCTATTATACACTAAAGTGGTAAGGTTGAAAAGAGCAGTGTGAAAATTTTCTGTAAAAAATTATGGAAGAGAAGAGCCGGTTTATTGTGAAAATTTTTCCAGAAGCATTCCGGAAGCTTTTCAGAAGCGGGAATTTATTTTTGTAGACCGGAATGAAAAAAAATGGTATACTGTCAATTGAGGATATTGTTGGAACAACAACAGTAGAAAGGAATGAGGAGGGGCCTTGATCGGACAGAAGTGAAATGTGAAAGGAGAAATCATGTATGACAGGATTTAACATGAAAGTAACACCGGAGATTGAACAGCTGACAGAAATGTGTAAGGATCACAGCAGCATTGATCTGTCACTCTACGGGAAATACGATGTAAAAAGAGGACTGCGTGATATTAACGGAAAGGGTGTCCTTGCAGGGCTTACCCAGGTTTCCAATGTTCAGGCAGTGAATGTAGTGGATGGAAAAGAAGTTCCCTGTGCAGGAAGTCTGTATTACAGAGGATATAATATCAAAGACCTGACAGCAGGATTTGTAAAGGACGATCGTTTTGGCTTTGAAGAAACTACATATCTGCTTTTATTTGGTGTGCTGCCTGATAAAAAGCAACTGGAGGAATTTAATCAGCTTCTTGCGAATCAGCGTTCTCTTCCGAGAAACTTTGTCCGTGATGTAGTAATGAAAGCGCCGGGAAGGGATATTATGAATGCTCTTTCCAGAAGTGTGCTGACCCTTTACTCCTATGATAATAATCCGGATGATATTTCTCTTCCGAATGTACTTCGCCAGTGCCTGAATCTGATCAGCGTATTTCCGCTTCTGTCTGTTTACGGATATCAGGCCTACAACCACTATATAAGAGGAAAGAGCCTGTATATTCATAATCCCAAAAAAGAACTGTCTACAGCAGAGAATATCCTTCGTATTCTGAGACCTGACAAGAAATATACAGATCTGGAAGCCAAGATCCTGGATCTGGCTCTGATTCTTCATATGGAGCACGGCGGAGGTAATAACTCTACATTTACCACACATGTAGTTTCTTCTTCTGGAACAGATACCTATTCTGCCATTGCTGCGGCTCTGGGTTCACTGAAGGGACCAAAGCACGGCGGTGCCAATATTAAGGTGATCCGTATGTTCCAGGATATGAAAAAGGAGGTTCATGACTGGGAAGATGAGGACGAGGTACGCAATTATCTGAGACGCCTTCTTCACAAAGAGGCCTTTGACAGACGGGGGCTGATTTATGGTATGGGTCATGCCATCTATTCTGTATCCGACCCCAGAGCTGAAGTCCTTAAAAGCTTTGTGGAAAGTCTTGCAAAAGAAAAAGGCAGGATGAAGGATTACAATCTGTATTCCATGGTAGAAAAAATGGCACCGGAGGTTATTGCAGAAGAGCGCCGTATTTACAAGGGCGTCAGCGCCAACGTGGATTTTTACAGTGGATTTGTGTACAGTATGCTGGATCTTCCTCTGGAGCTTTATACACCGATGTTTGCGGTGGCACGTATTGTGGGCTGGAGCGCTCATCGTATGGAGGAGCTGATCAATACAGACAAGATCATTCGTCCCGCATACAAAAATGTGCTGGAAGCAGCGGAATATGTGCCGCTTGATCAGCGCTGAAAAAAGTAGAGCAGGAGATAAAAATGTTTCGATGTTTTTTCCCGGATGAATATCTGGAATCTGCTTATGCAGTGAACTATGAAAAATTATATCAGGAGGGAGTCAGAGGGCTTCTGTTCGATATCGACAATACGCTGGTGCCTCACGGGGCACCGGCAGATAAACGGGCAGTAGAGCTCTTTGAGCGCCTTCGAAAAATCGGATTTAAAAGCTGCTTCTTATCAAATAACCAGATTCAGAGAGTAGCTTCTTTTAATGAAAAAATAGGGGAGCGTTTTATTGAAAACGCACATAAACCGGCAGTACGCAATTATCAGAAAGCCATGGAACTGCTGGGAACAGACTGTTCCAACACCGTTTTTATCGGGGATCAGCTTTTTACAGATATCTATGGAGCAAAAAGAGCGGGAATCCGTAATATTCTTGTAAAGCCGATCCATCCGAAAGAAGAGATCCAGATCGTTTTAAAACGATATCTGGAAAGAATCGTACTTTATTTTTACAGGAAAGAGGAGGGGACTTTATGAACCATGTGGTGATCATCGGGTTTATGGGTTCAGGTAAGACGAGAGTAGGCAAGCAGCTTTCCAGAGATCTGGGACTGCCTTTTGTAGATCTTGAAAAATTAATTGTAAAGAAAATGAATCTTTCAGTAAGAGAGATATTTGAGAAATTTGGAGAGCCGTTTTTCCGGGCATTGGAGACAATGGCGCTGAAGGAACTGATCAATGACAGTGAAAGAAGAGTGATTTCTCTGGGATCCGGGCTTCCGCTTCAGGAACAGAATCAGAAATATCTGAAAGAGCTGGGTACAGTGGTATATCTGAAAGGATCACTGGAAACACTGAAAAAAAGACTGGAAGGCTCCAGCAAAGATCCGCTTCTGGATGGAGAAGACCGGGATGATAAGATCAAAAAGCTTCTTAAGCAGCGAGATCCTGTTTATCAGAAGTTTGCGGACATTCAGGTGGTGACAGGAGTGAAGCCATTTGAGGAGCTGGTTCATGAAATTGAGGAAAAATTAGCGGCATACGAAAAAAACAGTTGAAAAAACCGCTATGGTATTATAGAATGATGGGTAGTGAACATTACAATAAGGAGGAAATAAATTATGATTTCAGCAGGTGATTTCAAAAACGGTGTCACACTTGAAATTGAAGGAAATGTATGTCAGATCGTTGAATTTCAGCATGTAAAACCTGGAAAGGGTGCTGCTTTTGTCAGAACAAAATATAAAAACATTATTACAGGGGCTGTTCTGGAGAAATCCTTCCGTCCTACAGAGAAATTCCCACAGGCTCGTATTGACCGTGTGGATATGAGCTATCTGTACAACGATGGCGACCTTTACAACTTTATGAATGTGGAAACTTACGATCAGATCGCGCTTACAGCAGATCAGGTTGGAGATTCTCTGAAGTTTGTAAAAGAGAACGAGATCGTTAAGATCTGTTCTCATAACGGCAATGTATTTGCAATTGAGCCGCCTCTCTTTGTTGAGCTTGAAGTAATTGAGACAGAGCCTGGTTTTGCAGGAAATACTGCTCAGGGAGCTACAAAACCGGCAACTGTTGAGACAGGCGCACAGGTACAGGTTCCGCTGTTTGTAAATCAGGGAGATAAATTAAAAATTGATACAAGAACAGGAGAGTATCTGTCCCGCGTTTAATTTAGATAAAATCTGAAGAACGTATTTAATAAGAGGCTGTATCAGAAGTGATCTCAGCAGTATTTTCGAATTTTTCTGCGAGCTTTAGGCTTTGGGAAAAATGTGTTGAAAATGTGCTGCAGAGAGAAGCTGATAACAGCCTCATTCTGGTATAAGGAGAGAGAATATGGAATACAGAATTTTAGGAAAAACAGGGCTGAAAATTTCCAGACTTGGATTTGGCGGAATCCCCATTCAGAGAATTGACGCTGAGGGAACAAAGAAACTGCTTCACGAAATGGTGAAAAAAGGAATCAATTATATTGATACGGCAAGAGGATATACAGTCAGCGAAGAATATCTGGGATATGCTATGGAAGGAATCCGTGATAAATTTGTGGTGGCAACCAAGTCTATGGCAAGGACAAAAGATGCTATGAGGGCAGATATTGAAACAAGCCTTGGAAATCTTCGTACAGATTATATTGACCTTTATCAGGTACATAATCCCAGCATGGAACAGCTGGAGCAGGTTATGGGAGAGGACGGAGCCCTCCAGGCTCTTCAGGAGGCAAAGGCAGAGGGAAAAATCGGGCATATCGGTCTTACTGCCCACTCCACAGCTGTTTTTGAAAAAGCTCTGGAACTTGACTGGGTGGAGACAATTATGTTCCCATATAATATCGTAGAAAATCAGGGAGAGGAACTGATTCGCCGCTGTACAGAAAAGAATATTGGATTTATTGATATGAAACCGCTGGCAGGAGGCGCTATTGAGGACGCATCACTTGCTCTTCGATATATCTGTGCAAACAGAGATGTGACAGTAGTGATTCCGGGAATGGCAGAGATGACAGAACTGGATCAGAATATAAAAGCCTGTGAGGACGAAACTCCTCTTTCAGGAGAAGAGCTTCAGAAAATGGAAGAAATAAAACAACAGCTGGGAACAGATTTTTGCCGCAGATGTAATTACTGTGCCCCCTGCACTGTGGGAATTAATATTCCAAGTGTATTTCTGTTTGCCGGATATCTTCAGAGATATAATCTGGCAGACTGGGCAAAAGACCGTTACAGTACATTGCCGGTAAAGGCATCTGCATGTATTGAATGCGGAGAGTGTGAGAAGAGATGTCCTTACCATCTTCCGATCAGAGAAAAACTGAAAAAATGCGCTGAGGATATGGGCGAGTAAAATGTGAAAATGAAAAAGCTGCGGATGTACAGGAGAAATTTCCTGGAATTATCCACAGCTTTTTACTATGTATGGTTTTATTTGACTTTTTTTCTTCCGGGCTCAAAGAACATAAAGAACAGAGCGCTTACTAGAAGAATATACGGATAATAAAGATTTGGCATAATGTCAAAGGCTGACATTTCAAATCCAAGCTCTGCAGCAGTAGAAAGTGCGATCAGCATCTGAGCACCATAGGGGATCACTCCCTGGAATACACAGGAAAATGTGTCCAGGATGGAAGCGGTTGTCTGAGGCGTTACATCGTATTCCTCTGCCATTTCCTTTGCAATGGGATTAGCCATAACAATGGCAACGGTATTGTTGGCTGTTGCAATATCCATAGCGCCTACAAGAAGTCCCATGCCCAGTTTTCCGCCCTTTTGAGTTTTAAAGATACGGCGGATAAAATTCAGAAGAGCAGTAAATCCGTCATACTTCTGGATCAGCGCACAGATGGCGGATACAAGAATAGCCACCATTGTGGTTTCATACATACCGGCAGCCCCGGTTCCCATATTTGCCAGAAGATCAGTTGCCTGAGTTGCGCCTGTTGCCAGAACAATTACGGAACCGGAAACAATTCCAATGAGAAGAACTACAAAAACGTTGATACCGATAATCCCTCCCACCAGTACAAGTACATACGGAATAATTCGGATCAGATTGTAATCCTTGATAATTGCCGCACTGTCTGCACCGCCTGAAGTACGGATAAAAATAATTGCCAGGGTAACAAGAGCTGCAGGAAGCGCAATCTTAAAATTGGCACGGAATTTATCCTTCATTGCACATCCCTGTCCATTGCAGGCTGCGATGGTGGTATCGGAGATAAAAGAAAGATTGTCTCCAAACATAGCGCCTCCCATAACAGCGCCCACGCACAGCGGAGCTGCAAAGCCGGAAGCTGTGGATACAGCAAGGGCAATAGGAGTAATAAGCGTGATGGTTCCGACTGAGGTTCCCATGGCAAGAGAAACAAAACAGCTTACCACAAACAGTACAATTACTGCAAAGCGTGCAGGAATCACAGAAAGAAGAAAATACGCTACGCTCTCAGCGCTTTCCCTTCCTACAACTCCCACAAAAATGCCTGCAACCATAAAAATCAGGATCATGGTAACAATATTCTTATCACCTACACCCTGTGCCATTACAGAAAGCTTTTCGTCAAAGCTTAATTTGGGGTTCTGGATACATGCAACCAGAAGAGCAGTCAGAAATGAAACCACAATGGGAATATTATAAAAGCCCATGGGAATTTTCAGAACGTACTCGAAAAGAATTCCCAGTCCAAGATACATAACCAGGAATACTGCAATTGGAAGAAGTGCCTTCCAGTTTCCTTTCTTCATATTCATTTTCCTCCATAAAGTAACGTGCTTTCCGCCTGCAGATATATGCGGAAAGTATACTTCATTGTAACATTAAATATGCTGTGATACTACATAAAAATTATTTTTTTATTTACTACTAAAATGCAAACTTAAATTCCACTCTTCGTATGGGCATGCCCCCTACACGCCAATAAAATTTAGTCTTACACATACACAATTTTGCTACATAAATTACTTAATACAAAATCTGGCAAAACAGAATCTGTAATTTGCGAACATAAAAAGATTCTAAACTTGTGTATCCTATAAATCCAAAACAACAAGTATTTTGTACACTTTTTTAACTTGTTCATTTGCAGATCAGTACATTCTGGCAAATAAAAACGCTTCGGGAGGATGCGATCCGAGACTGAAAAATATGACTGTCCATAGCAGTCTGCATCAGGCGCGTAAAGTGGAGGAAGTTGAGAAATCCAGGAAGTTCGAAGCGGATGCGTTCGTTTTATTCCCGGAAAAATAAAACTGGTAAGACCAATTTGGGCGTTATTGACATGTTCTCTTAAGAAAAACAGATGGATATCAGTCAGTTTTCCTATTGTGTAAAAAAGGATATGTGCTATAATGAAAAACACTGATTCTAAAGTTACAACAGTAACGTTTTAATGTATCAAATATTGAAGAATCCACAGAGAAGGAGACAGGATATGAAGTATATGAGACAATTCGGAATCATTTTGGGTGTCACCTGTGCAGGAGAACTGATGAAATATTTTATTCCACTGCCGATTCCGGGAAGTATTTATGGCCTTTTGCTTATGTTTGTACTGCTTCTTACAAAAGTAATTAAGGTAGAAAATGTAAAGGATGTAGGAGAATTTCTGATTGAGATCATGCCATTGATGTTTATTCCTGCAGGTGTGGGGCTGATGGCATCCTGGGGAGAGCTTCAGGGGTTTCTGGTACCTCTTCTTGTAATCACAGTATCCACCACTTTTATTGTTATTTTTGTGACTGGAAAAGTAACGGATTTTATGATGGATCGAAAGGAAAAAACAAGCAGAAAGAACCGGAAAGTAAGGGAGGAGTGAAAAAAGATGGAAAATATAGTTCTTAATTCAGCAACACTGGGATTTGTGATCAGTCTTCTGGCATATGAGATCGGGCTTGCAATAAAGAAAAAATGGAAGCTGGCAATTTTAAATCCTCTTCTGATTTCCATTCTTCTGGTTATTGGAGTCCTGATCCTGTTTGGCGTAGATTACGACAGCTATAATGCCAGCGCACAATATTTAAGTTATCTTCTGACACCGGCAACCGTCTGCCTTGCTATTCCCCTGTATATTCAGCTGGATGTTCTGAAAAAAAATGTGGTTGCCATTATGGTGGGAATTTTATCAGGAGTGGCTGCAAGTATGGGAAGTATCCTGGCTATGGCCATGGCATTTGGGCTGAGCCATAAAGAATATGTAACTCTTCTTCCAAAATCCATTACAACTGCTATTGGAATGGGAGTTTCTGAAGAACTGGGAGGATATGTGACAATTTCAGTTGCCACGATTATTATAACAGGAGTTCTTGGCAATATTTTTGCAGAATCAGTATGTAAGCTTTTCCGTATTCGCCATGCAGTTTCCCGGGGGCTGGCGATCGGAACCGCAGCTCATGCAGTAGGAACTGCCAAAGCAATGGAAATGGGAGAAGTAGAAGGGGCTATGAGCAGCCTTGCGATTGTTGTGTGCGGACTTTGCACAGTGGTTGGAGCTTCGGTGTTCGCCGGTCTTTTGTGACATGGATCTACTGAAAAGTATAGATAAAAAGAAGCTTCAGATATGAAAAGATATTGTTGCAGTTAAGAGTTTGTAATCAAATCCGGCAAAATAAAAAAGCCGTGAACCTATTGATTTTAGTAGGTTTCACGGCTTTTTTAGTGGACCTGGCGGGAATTGAACCCGCGTCCGAAAGCCTATCCCTTGCGGCATCTCCCATCACAGTCGCTGATTTAACATTCCCTTGGCAGTACGCCCACCGACAGGCTTACTGCTTCAGTAGCTTCATAATACATCTACCGGGGCAAAGCTTACCCGGCAAGGTTTCTCACATAGTCGGCGCCAGATTCCTGATGTGTGAGTGCGTCAGGGCTGACGAGCAGCACTTAGGCTGCTAACGCGTACTGTTCGTTTGCGTTTATATTTAGGTTCCTGGTTGGTACGCAGTCCAAGAGTCTGCGGATGGCTTCCCCAACTTCAAAGCCCCCGTCGAAACCAGTACAAGCCCCTGAAAATAAGATGACTTCTGGCAAACAGACGAACGTAAGCTTTTCTGTCCTTATATTAGAAGAAATTCAGTTATATGTCAAGGGTGGTTTTTCGTTTTAGTGCAGATTTTTTGTTTTGTTTTTTCCATTTATCTTCTGACTTGGGAAACAGCTGGTTCCGTTTTCATTAATCTGGTCAAAATATCTCCCAAATTGCTTCGGGTAATGGCAGCTTCATGGTATGCCCTGGGGGAAAGCTTTTGTTCAGGCATGGATATCCCGATGTTTCATTTCCCATACAGATGCGGCGCTGAATATAACAGTAAACAGGCATACAGAAATAAAAAACGGCAGCATTTCACCGGACATGGTATTTTCGGATTTGTTGGCATTCATTCCGAGAAGCATCAGGCAGTAGGGCCAGAAGAGATCCGCTCCTTCGCTGTTCAGTACAGTGCCGAGAACGCTTCCTACCAGACCAATAGCAATAGGTATGGAAAAACTCCGTATTTTCATAGAGAGAAAAAGCTGAAGAGCGCATATGGGAAGCGCTCCCACAGTACCCCGGAGAAGCCAGAAAAAAATATCAGGAGGGAATAACCCGGGAAGCCCGGCTATTTTTCCGCAGACCAGATATAAGATTCCTGTCCAGAGCTGTGTCAGCAGTGTGATTGTCAGGATAACTGTAAGTTTTGCGAAATAAATGCAGCATACAGGAACTGGGGCAGTCATAATGGAATTCCAGTTATTGTTTCGATGTTCCAGACGCCATAAGTAGGAGCAGTAAAGTCCGATCAGCGGTGCAAAAAAGAAACTGGCATAAAATAAAGTATGCTGTGTCCAGAGAGAATACCATTCTGATTTTAAAATTCCCAGATTCTGAAGATAATTAAAGGTTCCCATAATTGCCGGAATAATGGGAATCAGAATACAGGCCGGCAGGATCAGTGAATGACGCAGTTTTTTGCGCTCAGCAAGAATACAGCGGGTAAGCATAGGTTAGACCTCCTTTTTTACAACGATCATGCGACAGATAAAATAGATGAAAACACCTGCCGCCAGAAAAAGCAAAAACCGGGACAACGGGAAGGAAAGCACATAATAATCAATAATTCTTGTATCAGGATCCCAGTTCATACCGACTACAGAAAAATTTGCGTAATAGCCCCAGAGAACCAGACGCGCTACAGGCTTTGGGAAAAACAGAGAAAAAAGCCCCAGGAAGCTGCCGCCAATTCCAATCCCCAGAGGAAGAAGCTGACTGTGGGACATCAGTGACAGAGTCTGCTGTATGGAGAGAACCACAGTACTGACCGCAAAGGTTGTAATCAGATATATGAAAAATATAGAAGGACGGATGGTACCTAGATGGTTTACGGTTCCAAAGAAGAGAATCATAAGTCCCTGTCCAATAACAAAAACGGTTATATATCGGAGACAGTTCAGATATTTAAAGTCAAAAAAGCTTTCTTGCTTCTGCATAGTATAAAGAATTTTCAGGGTATCTCCTTTTACTTCCATATCACAGACCCGACTGGCAATCACAGAGATCATTAAGGGCATCAGAAGCGTGTTCATGACAGGCAGATTGTAGAACAGCATCAGATACCCCTGTGAAAATTCAGAGGGTTTCATAGAACTAAGCTGCCACATGGTCCAAAGGATTTCAAAACCCAGAAAGCCCAGTGGAACAAGAAGAGCCTTTGTATGGCGGATCTTCTGGCGCTCTGCCCGTAGTTGTCTTGCTGTTATAGAAATCATAAGCTCACCTGCTTTCCTGTAAGATGAAGGAAAATCTCTTCAAGGCTCATCTGCTGTTCTTCCAGTCTTAAAATTCCAATACCGGAATTTACCAGAAGAGAAACTGCCTGCATGATCCGGTTGTCTTCCAGAGTATTCAGCATGATTCTGCCATTCTGCCAGTGGCAGGAGATACCGGAGTGCTTCAGGTATTGAAGGGCTGTCTGATCATCTGAGGTGTGAAGCAGCATTTTTGAACGGCTATGTTCATGAAGAACAGAAAGGCTGTCCTGAAAGATCAGTGCTCCCTGGTTGATAATTCCTACATGAGATGCCATTTGGTCTATTTCTGAGAGAAGATGGCTTGAAATAAGAACTGTAATGCCCAGGGTCTCGGGCAGGGAACAGATCAGTTCTCTCATTTCCTGGATTCCGGCCGGATCCAGACCGTTGGTAGGCTCATCCAGAAGGAGAAGCTTTGGTTTTCCCAGAAGAGCTGCAGCCAGTCCAAGACGCTGCTTCATTCCAAGAGAATACTGACTGACTTTTTTGTTTTGCTGTTCTTCCATACGAACAATAGAAAGAACTCTGGAAATGTCTTTTTCCGGAACATTTTTCAGTGTACATATGATCTGCAGGTTTTCTTTTCCTGTAAGATGACCGTAATAAGCTGGCGATTCAATCAGAGATCCTGTATCTGAGAGGATGCTCAGACGGTTTCTGGAGCAGACTTCTTTTCCGAGAATCTGGATTTTGCCCTCTGTGGGTCTGATAAGCCCCAGAAGCATTTTTAGAGTTGTTGATTTTCCCGCGCCGTTTGGACCGAGAAAGCCATAAATGCTTCCTCCGGGAATACGCAGATCCAACTGGCTTACAACTGTTTTGTCCTTGTATTTTTTTGTAAGAGAATTTGTGGTAATGACAGGTCCCATATAAAGTTCCTCCTGTAAAGTGAATTGTTATTTTCTGAACTGATTACAGTATAAAATATCAGGCTTATGTGAGACTTAACAGTACCTTATTTTTAGCTTAATTTTATACAGGAGAAGTTGGAATGGGTACAAAAATAAATTATAATAGGAAAAGAAATGAAGAGGAGACAGACCGGAGGGAAATTTTATGGACATATATGAACGAAAACTGATGCTTGTAGATGACAATCAGGAACTTCTGGAGATGATTGCAGACATTTTAAGACATAGCGGTTATAAAAATATAGTAAAAGCAAAATGCGTGCAGGAAGCTCTGACGGTTTTTCAGATGGAAAAGCCGGACATGGCAGTTTTGGATGTGATGCTGCCGGATGGAGACGGATTTCAGCTGTTTCAGAAGCTGAGAGAAAACTCAGAGATTCCCATTCTTTTTCTGTCTGCCAGAGATGAGGACAGAGACAGACTTTTTGGGCTGGGTCTGGGAGCTGACGATTATATTACCAAACCATTTCTGCCGCCGGAGCTGGTGCTTAGAGTTACTGCCATACTAAAACGAACCTATCGTATGGAAAAAGAAAAAACTCAGGAGGAACATATTCTGCGTCTGGGCAGCCACGAAGTGCTGTTTGACTATGGGATTGTGCGTTTTCAGGGAAACGAGACTTCTCTTACGGCAAAAGAACTGGCATTGCTTTTAAAGCTGCATGAAAACAGAGGCAGGATCGTTACCTTTGATGCTTTGTGTAATGCGGCCTGGGGAGACGGTTATTATGGGTATGAAAATACGCTGATGGTGCATATCCGGCATCTGAGAGAAAAAATTGAGGAGGATCCCTCTCATCCGCAGTGGCTTCTTACTGTACGGGGACTGGGCTACCGGCTGGCAGAAGGAAAGGGAGAAAAGCCATGAAGAGCCTGTTTAAGATTATCAGCCGGTATTCTGTCACAGCCGGTATGATTATTGGTGTTATATTGATCAGCAATATTGCTGTTTTTGTGGCGGTGGGCTACCATAACATGGTTTCTGCAGGAGCCCCGGATTTTAAGAGAAGCGCTCTGGAAAGTGTTGGAAAGGAATTTTATCAGGAAAATGATACCTGGCAGCTGTCTGACACAGGGAGACAGGAGCTGAAAGAGGCAGATTTTAAGTGGTGTATGGCACTTGATGAACATGGGGAGGTTGTATGGGAATGGAAGCTTCCTGCAGGCTTTGACCGCTCCTATACAATTTCAGAAGTGGCACGGTTTTCAAGATGGTATCTTCATGATTATCCGGTAGCGGTCTGGGAAGCCGGGAAATTACTTCTGGTAGTGGGACTTGATCCGGAATTTTTTTTCAGATACAGTGAGATTCTTACTCTTACAAATTTTACTATGATTCCGCAGTATGTGAAATGGGCTCTGATTGTGAATACGATCGTGATTATTGTTTTTGTATTTTTGCTGGGATATCGGTTTTATCAGGCGCTGAAGCCTCTGGGCAGGGGCCTTGAGAAATTATCCAGGGAAGAGGAGGTAAAGCTCAGGGAAAAAGGTATGACAGGTATTCTGGCAGCGCAGCTTAACCGGACTTCTGAAATACTTCAGGAACAGAAAAAACGGCTGACCAAAAGAGATCTGGCAAGAACGGAGTGGATTGCAGGTGTTTCTCATGATATTCGTACGCCTCTGGCGTTAATTGTAGGTTATACGGACCGCCTTTCCAAAAGTCCCAATCTTAATCAGGAGGAGAAGGCTTTGGCTGATGCGGTGTGCAGACAGAGCTTAGTGATCCGGCAGCTGATCACGGATCTGAATCTTACATCAAAGCTGGCATATGAGGCACAGCCATTGAATAAAAAAGAGTGTTCTCCTGCTCTTATTCTCCGGGAGTGTGCGGCAGACATTTATAATGAAAAAATTGAACAGGATAAAGGACAGGAACCGGAGGTGGATGTGGAGCTTTTGATTCCTGCAGACATGGAGAAGGTCCGTATTTTTGCAGACAGCGGTCTGCTCAAACGTGCGTTGAGGAATCTGATCGGAAACAGTGTAAGGCATAATCCGGGAGGGTGCCAGGTTATGGTAAGGCTGTACGAAAAAAATGAAAAAATATACATTTCTGTAAAAGATACGGGAAAAGGAGTCCCGGAACTTGTGGTGCAGAACATGGACAACCAGACAGATAAAGTCCATATTATGGGATTAAGGCTTGCCAGACAGATTGTAAGGGCTCACGGAGGAGAACTGATTTTTGAGAAAAGGGAGTCGGGCACTTATGATGTGACCCTGGAACTGTCCGTATCGAAACTGCATCCGTAGGGAGAATGCCTCTTTTTGTTTTAGGCTCGCTTCAGTACCTGGAAGAGTCTATTTTCCGATTGTATTTCGTGAAGATAGCGTCTATAATAGGTATGACTAAAATGAAAGGATAAGAGGTAATTATGTACACGCTTAAAAAATTTATCCGTTACTACGGACCTTATAAAACCGTGTTTTTTCTGGATCTTCTGTGCGCCGCCATTATCAGTCTGGTGGATTTGGCATTTCCGCAGATTCTGAGAACACTGACAGCAACTGTTTTTACAGAAGAGCCTTCCACTATCCTGAAGGCCCTTCTTCCCATTGGCCTGTGCCTTCTGATCATGTATGTCATTCAGAGTTTTTGTGTGTATTATGTGGGCTATCAGGGCCATATGATGGGAGCAAAGATGGAGAGGGATATGAGACAGCAGCTGTTTGACCATTATGAAAAACTGTCCTTTTCCTACTATGATCAGAACAATTCCGGACAGATGATGAGCAAGCTGGTATCCGACCTTTTTGATATTGCGGAGTTTGCCCATCATGGTCCTGAGAACTTGTTTATCTCTCTGATCAAGATTGTGGGATCATTTGTTTTCCTGTTTCTTATTAACTGGAGACTGGCAATTCCGCTTCTGATCCTGGTATTGATCATGCTGGTGTTTTCCATGAAGCAGAACCGGAGAATGCAGGAAACCTTTATGGATAACCGCAGAAAGATCGGTGATGTAAACTCCAGCCTTCAGGATACTCTGGCAGGGATCCGTGTGGTACAGTCCTTTGCCAATGAAGAAGTGGAGCGCAGAAAATTCGGAAAAAGCAATCAGGCTTTTCTTCACTCCAAGGATGCAAACTACAGCTGCATGGGGAATTTCATGGGCTGGAACCGTTTCTTTCAGGGAATGATGTACCTGGTGACACTGGTGTTCGGCGGACTTCTTATTGCCAGAGGAAAAATGAATGCCGGAGATCTGGCCATGTATGCTTTGTATATCGGTATTTTTGTAAGTCCTATCCAGATTCTTGTGGAGCTGATCGAAATGATGCAGAAAGGCTTTTCCGGCTTCCGGCGTTTTCTGGATGTAATGGAGACAGAGCCGGATATTGTAGATGCTCCGGATGCAGAGCCTCTTACGGATGTGAAAGGAGAGGTTTCCTACGAAAACGTGTCCTTCCATTACAGTGATGATGAGACTCTGGTTCTTGATAATATTTCTTTTACCATTCCTGCAGGACGCTCTATTGCACTGGTAGGTCCTTCCGGAAGCGGCAAGACTACCATCTGTTCCCTGCTTCCAAGATTCTATGATGTAACCGGAGGCCGGATCACTATTGACGGCAAAGAGGTAGGAAAGCTGACTCTGGAATCTCTGAGAAGCCAGATTGGTCTTGTGCAGCAGGATATTTATCTTTTCGGAGGAACCATTAAAGAAAATATTGCTTACGGCAAGCCCTCTGCTTCCATGGAAGAGATTATTGAGGCTGCAAAAAAAGCAAATATCCATGACTTTATTATGTCCCTTCCTGAGGGATATGACACCTTTGTAGGAGAGAGAGGAACAAGGCTTTCAGGAGGACAGAAGCAGAGGATTTCCATTGCCAGAGTATTTCTGAAAAATCCGCCTGTTCTGATTCTGGACGAAGCCACAAGCGCTCTTGATAATGAAAGCGAGCGCTGGATCCAGAAAAGTCTGGAGGAGCTTTCCAGGAACCGGACAACCATTACCATTGCCCATCGCCTTTCCACCATACGGAATGCAGATGAGATTTTGGTGGTTGCAGATAATGGAATTGCAGAGCGCGGTTCTCATGAGGAGCTTCTGGCAAAAAACGGAATCTACGCGCATTATTATCAGATGTCCTGATAAAATTATAAATCCCGGAGAGGAATTTCTGGAGTCTGCCAGTAAATCCTTCTCCGGGATATTTTTATGAGAACTTATTTGTCAAAACTGACGGTTTTGTGATATCTTGCATTGGCATCCAGCAGGGCTTTCCATTCTGCATTGTCCAGCTCTTCATTGTAATACTGAACTTTCAGTTCATCCATGTACTGCATATAATCCAGAAGATAGATATCTATGAATGAGATATTTTTGTCCTGTATCGCGTAATTATAAGAGTCAGAGGAAGAGCGGTTGTACGGCAGCATATTGCCGTCAGCATCCAGAGCAACCAGGAAACAGTCGCTGTCAGAACCTTCTTTATACAAAGGAGTAATGGTGATTTCATAAGGCGTTCTGGCAATGGAGGCAAGTCCGATGCCTTCTTCATTGGTTTCATTGATTTCCAGAGTTTCCGTCAGGGAATTATCTACTGTTACCGGGATTTCAAAGCTCCAGTCCCCTTTAAACCAGTAATTCTGATATTTATTGGGATTCTGAGAATATTCTTCCGGCATCTGGTTCATAATTTCCTGAAATTCTGCCTCTGACATGGCTTCCAGTTCCTCCTGGGTATATCCACTGTCCCAGAATTCAGGTTCTGCTTTGTATCCGATAAATTCCTTAAAGGTCAGGTTCAGAGTATAAGTTTCCGGAGTAACAATGGGCTTGACATACTGAGACTGGAGAGCGCCGCCCCGTGCTAAAACACGGCCGTTAAATTCTTCCAGGTTAGCATGGCCTTCTTCTGTTTCATCATTGATATCATCCATGGTAATCCCCATTTCTGCAAGAATCTCATCCACCATTTCCTGATATTTCTGTTCAAATTCAGCGGTATCTTCAAACTGAGTATCCAGCCGTAAAATAGCTATGTAGGTATGGTCATCCGTAAATTCTCCTTCCGGATTGATATACTGCATACCAGGATTCATACCCGTATCTTCCAGGAAGCTGTATCGGGGTTCTGTTACAAGAGAGATGCATGGTTTTCCGTCCTGATCCATCAGAGTATCCGGGAACGGTTCTTCGCTGACTGCTTTTACCGTAATATAGCAGGTCAGATCGTTTGCATAAATTTCAGACAGGGTTATGGTGAGTCCGTCCTGTGTTTTTGTGAAAACTGTTTCCCGGGGAGTTTCATCAGCGGAAGATGTCTCCGGAAGTTTCTCTGTATCTGAGGTTGGAGCGGCAGACTCTTCAAGAGAGGTTGCCTTATCCGAGAAATTCCCGAAAAAGCTTACTTTATCCTGAAGCTGTTCAAAAATTCCTCCGATGAGCGGAAGCTCTCTTGCCATAACCGGGTTGGCTGCGCAGAAAATAAATCCAACTGCCACAGCGGCTGCCAGACCTCCGGCAACCTTTGCCCCTGTTTTCATCCAGTGGTAGGGATTACGGGTCTTTTTTTTCTGTTTGACCGTATGTTCCTCGATCATGCGGTAGGCTGTATTAATTCTTTCATGGACAACTGCCGGCAGGGCGATATCCCTGTTCAGATCGTCTTTTAATTTTTTTTCATTATCGTTGAATGTAATCATCATGCATGTCCCTCCCTGGTCTGATACTGGCAGGCTTCTGAGAGCAGTTTCCGTCCTCGCTGAAGCCGGGTTTTTACTGTACTTTCTTTCATATTCAGAATCTGGCTGATATCGCTGGTGTTAAAACCTTCCATATAATACAGAAGGAGAATGATCCTGTATTTTTCATCTAAAGGAGCCAGAATCTGATTCCACTCGGTGGTTTCAAAATCGTCTTCGTAAAAAGGAGTGTCCGGAATACTGTCTGTATACACTGTCAGTTTCTTTTTGTGAAGAATATCCTTGCATTTGTTGATCAGGATCCGTGTAAGCCATGTCTGAAAATATTTGTTGTTTTTCAGACTCAGAAGATTTTCATAACAGGATAAGATGGTATCCTGTATGGCATCTGCGGCATCCTCATCGTTTTTCAGATAGGAACGGGCAATTTTGTACATGCTCTGTGTCTGCGTATCCATCAGACGGCAGAAGGCATCGGAATCACCCTTTTTTGCTTTTCGCAGTAAGTGTTCAATCATAGATTTCCTCCCCTGGTTTTCTGACCGGTCGTGGCTGGGATGTTAAAGTAGAAGCTTCTTTGTTTTTGTGTATCTGCTTATTAGACGGCGGAAAAACAAAAAAGGATTCAAAAAGTACAAAATTTTTAAAAAATCTGTTTGGGCGTTCACAGAAGAAACATAAACTTCTGATATCATAAATAGAAAAATAAAAACAGATTTGTCCAGGCTGAATGGAAAGACACTTCTTTCGCACAGGACAAGAAAAACGGTAAAATAAAAATTGTTTTGCCTGTAAAAATCTCTTATAATCATTATAAATCAAAACGGGAGGTATTCATATGGAAGCCCTGAAAATACTTGTAGTAGATGACGAAAGCCGTATGCGGAAGCTGGTAAAGGACTTCCTGACCAAAAAAGGCTTTCAGGTTCTGGAAGCAGGAGACGGTGAGGAAGCCATGGATCTTTTTTATAAAGAAAAGGACATTGCTCTGATCCTTCTTGATGTAATGATGCCAAGAATGGACGGTTGGGAGGTCTGCCGTGAAATCCGCAAAAATTCCAAAGTTCCTATTATTATGCTTACAGCAAGAAGTGACGAGAGAGACGAGCTTCTGGGATTTGAACTTGGCGTGGATGAATATATTTCCAAACCTTTCAGTCCAAAGATCCTTGTGGCAAGAGTAGAGGCTATTTTGAGAAGAACAGGACAGGATACTGCAGACAATATTCTTTCAGCAGGGGGAATCGTTATAGATAAAGCAGCTCACCAGGCAACTGTGGACGGAGAACCTATGGAACTGAGCTTTAAAGAATTTGAGCTTCTCACATATTTTCTGGAAAATGAGGGGATTGCTCTGTCCAGGGAAAAAATTCTCAATTCTGTATGGAATTATGACTATTTTGGGGATGCCCGTACCATTGATACTCATGTAAAGAAGCTGAGAAGCAAAATGGGAGAAAAGGGCGAGTATATTAAGACAGTATGGGGAATGGGCTATAAATTTGAGGTTGACGAAGCATGAGCCGGAAACTGCTTCCAGAAAAGAAAAGCCTGCAGATAAAAAAGTCGGAAAAAACTCATAAGAAGAAGGTTTGTTCCCTGAGACATCAGCTGGAATTTTTCTTTATCGGTTTGCTGGTGGTATCTATGTGTACCATCACCGCTATTAATTTTTTGTTTCTGGAACGGTACTATATCACAAAAAAAACAGAGGTTCTGGAGGCCGCAGTCAATGATCTTCAAAAACTGAAGATTGTAACAGATGCAGAAGGAAACAGCACAGCAGAGATTTCTGACAGCCTGAAAAGAGAATGTTCAGAAAATAATCTTACCTGGACTATTATTACAGTAGATGGAAAAGAGGTTGCATCTGAGGGCGGCAATGAAAAAATGCTGCAGGCCCGCCTCATTGGTTATGCCTATGATCTGGATGAGCAGAAAGGCTGGACGAAAATTCTGGATTCAACAGATACTTATGTGATCCAGCAGGTCAGCGACAGGTTTGTGGAAATGGATTATGTAGAAAGCTGGGGCGTGCTGGATAACGGGTGCTTCTTTCTGATCCGGACGCCGCTGGAAAGCATTCGCGACAGTGTTTCTATTTCCAACAGCTTTTACTTTTTTGTGGGAATCCTGATCATTACAGTCAGCGCAGTTATTTTATGGGCAGTGACAAAAAGGATCACCAATCCCATCAGCGAACTGACGGTTCTTTCCAGCAGAATGAAAAATCTTGATTTTGATGCAAAATATAAATGCAGGGCAGGAAATGAGATTGACGAGCTTGGAGAGAATTTTAACAAAATGTCAGAAGAGCTGGAAAAGACAATTTCCGAGCTGAAATCTGTAAATAATCAGCTTCAGAAGGATATTGAGAATAAGATTCGTATCGATCAGCAGAGGCAGGAGTTTCTGAATAATGTGTCTCATGAACTGAAAACGCCTATCGCTCTTGTGCAGGGATATGCAGAGGGGCTGAAGGAAAATATTTCAGACGATCCGGAAAGCAGAGAGTTTTACTGTGATGTGATCATGGATGAGGCGGCCAAGATGAATAAGCTTGTGAAAAATCTTCTGACGCTGAATCATCTGGAAGAAGGCCGGGACGAAGTAAAAATGGAACGCTTTGACATTGTAAGCCTGATAAAAGGCATTCTTCAGTCCATGGACATTATGATCCAGCAGAAGGAGGCAAAGGTCAGCTTTGAGGCAGAGGAGCCGGTGTATGTATGGGCAGATGAATTTCGGATTGAAGAGGTTGTTACCAATTATACCAGCAATGCGCTGAATCATCTGGACGGAGACAGAGAAATTGAAATCTGTGTGTGTCCGGAAGGAGACAGAGTAAAAATTACTGTGTTTAATACGGGAATCCCCATACCGGAAGCAGATATCCCGAATCTCTGGAAAAAGTTTTATAAAGTGGATAAAGCAAGAACCAGAGAATACGGAGGAAGCGGAATCGGACTTTCTATTGTCAAGGCAATCATGGAAAGTCATAATCAGGAGTACGGTGTCCGCAATTATGACAATGGTGTGGAATTCTGGTTCACCCTTGACAGGGCAAATTGAGATAAAAGATTGAGACAAAAATCGACAGATGTGAAGAAAGCTCTTTGCATCTGTCTTTTTTTAGGGTATACTTGACGTAGCCGTTGAAGAGATGAATACAGAACGGATTCATTTTGCCGGATATATCAGAAACGGAAACACATAAAAAAGATCAGGTTCATGGGAAAGAAGAGATTTCCGGAACCGGAAAATAAAAACAGAAGCGGATAAGGATTACAGGACAGACGGTGTGCAGCAGATGCGTTTCGGGATTGAAAAACAGAAAGAAAATCCGGAAATGAATAAAAGAGTGCAGGGCACTGTAAGAGATCTGTTTTTCGGATCTGCAAATAAAAGAACATAAATGTATAAAATGTGAGTTTTTGTAAATTTTTAACAAAGAGGAAAGATATATGATCGGTATTATAGACTATGATGCAGGAAATATCAGAAGTGTAGAAAAAGCTCTCTCCTATCTGGGAGAGAAAACAGTTGTTTCCCGGGATCCGGACATACTGAAAAGTGTGGACAAAGTAATTCTTCCAGGAGTGGGAAGCTTTGGGCAGGCAATGGAAAACCTTCACAGATATGAGTTGGTTCCGGTGATTCGGGACATGATAGAGGATGGAAAACCATTTCTTGGAATCTGCCTGGGACTGCAGCTTCTTTTTGAGAGCAGTGAGGAAAGTCCGGGAGCAGAGGGGCTTGGAATCCTGAAAGGAAAAATTCTGAAAATACCTTCGTCTCCGGGCTTGAAGATCCCTCATATGGGATGGAATTCCCTGCAGCTTCAGAACAATGGAAGACTGTTTCGGAATATTCCTCAGGATACGTATGTATATTTTGTACATTCTTACTATCTTCAGGCACAGGAGCCGGAAATTGTAAAGGCAGTAACCGGATACGGTACGGAGATCCATGCTTCTGTAGAAAAAGACAATGTATTTGCCTGTCAGTTTCATCCGGAAAAAAGCGGAAAATACGGACTTGAAATTCTGAAGAATTTTGCAGAGCTTGGCAGAGAGGAGAGATGATATGTTTACAAAAAGAATCATTCCCTGCCTGGATGTGAACCGGGGACGGGTGGTAAAAGGTGTAAATTTTGTTGACCTGAAGGATGCCGGAGATCCTGTGGAAATTGCCAGAGCTTATGATGCGGCAGGAGCAGATGAGCTGGTGTTTCTTGATATTACAGCTTCCTGCGAAAACAGAGATACGGTAACAGATATGGTACGGGCAGTTGCTTCCAGTGTGTTTATTCCCTTTACCGTAGGCGGCGGAATCCGCACCGTAGATGATTTTAAGAAGCTTCTCAGAGAAGGCGCGGACAAGATTTCTGTAAATTCTGCGGCAATTGACAGACCACAGTTGATCACAGAGGCTGCGGAAAAGTTCGGAAGTCAGTGCGTGGTAGTTGCTATTGATGCCAGACGAAGAGATGACGGAGGCTGGAATATTTACAAGCATGGCGGAAGACTGGATACAGGAATAGACGCTGTCTGGTGGGCAAAAAAGGTGGAAGCGCTTGGCGCAGGAGAGATACTTTTAACCAGCATGGACTGTGACGGTACAAAAGCCGGATATGATCTGGAACTGACTCAGACAGTGGCGGATGCAGTGAATATTCCCGTAATCGCCTCAGGGGGAGCCGGCACTCTGGAACATTTTTATGAGGCGTTTACAAAAGGAAAAGCAGATGCAGTTCTTGCTGCGTCATTATTTCATTACAAAGAACTGGAAATCGGTCAGGTGAAAGACTACCTGGCAGAAAAAGGAATTTCAGTAAGAAGATAAAGAGGTGACAGTTATGGCTCCTTTGTCAGGAGAGTGGCTGGAAGCGCTGAAAGGCGAATTTCACCAGTCATATTATGCAAAATTATACAAAACAGTAATGCAGGAATATAATACCAGAAAGATTTTTCCTCCTGCAGAAGATATGTTTAATGCATTTCATTTTACACCGCTCAGTGAGGTGAAAGTGGTGATTTTGGGACAGGATCCTTATCATAACGACGGACAGGCCCACGGTCTGTGTTTTTCCGTAAAAAAAGATGTGGAGATCCCTCCGTCTCTTGTAAATATTTATCAGGAGCTCCATGATGATCTTGGCTGTTATATTCCGGATAACGGATATCTGGAAAAATGGGCGCGCCAGGGTGTGCTTCTGTTGAATACAGTGCTTACAGTGCGGGCGCATCAGGCCAATTCACACAGAGGAATTGGCTGGGAACAGTTTACAGATGCAGCCATCCGTATTCTCAACGAACAGGACCGACCCATTGTATTTCTTCTCTGGGGACGTCCGGCCCAGATGAAAAAATCCATGCTGAACAATCCAAAACATCTGATCCTGGAAGCTCCGCATCCCAGTCCGCTGTCTGCTTACAGAGGATTTTTCGGCTGCAGACATTTCAGCAGAACAAATGAATTTTTAAGAGAAAATGGTCTGGAACCAGTTGACTGGCAGATCGAAAATAAAGATCAGGTGTGAAGGAGACATCATGGGAAAAAAGAATAATCTTGTAAGAAATGCCTCCTTTTTGATGATCGCGGCAATGATATCCAAGATCATCGGCCTGTTGTATAAAAGTCCCTTATCCTCCATTGTAGGGAATATGGGAATGGGCTATATCAGCCTTGCCCAGAATGCCTATATGATCCTTTTGATGATCGCATCTTTCAGTATTCCTCAGGCAGTATCGAAGCTGATCTCAGAAAGGATTGCGTTAAGAGATTACAAAAACGCACAGAAAATATTCAGAGGGTCTATGATCTATGCGGCTGTTGTAGGCGGAGCAGTAGCTCTCTTCTGCCTTTTTGGCGCCAGATTTATTATTCCCCGCAATCAGCCCAATGCAGTTCTGGCTTTGCAGATTTTATCCCCTACCATATTCCTTTCGGGAATTCTCGGCGTGTACAGGGGATATTTTCAGGCATACAGAAATATGCTTCCCACATCTGTTTCTCAGATTCTTGAACAGATTTTTAATGCTATTGTAAGTCTTCTTGCAGCATGGCTTTTTATCAAAAATATTTCAGATGGAACGCCGGAACAGGTGGCAAAATGGGGAGCTGCCGGCTCAACAGTTGGAACAACAGCCGGAGTCGTGACAGCGCTTTTGTTTATGATGATGGTCTACGGAATGAACCGGAAAGGCATCCGCGCCAGAGTAAAAAGTGACCGGAGACACAGAGAAAAATCATATGGGGATATCCTGAAACTGATCATGCTGATCGTATCTCCGATCATTCTCAGCGCATTTATCTATAATGTAAATGGGTATCTGAACGGTGTTCTTTATTCGGAAATTCTCGGAACACAGGGAGCAGATGCAGACAAATTAAGTATGATGTATGCAGAGTATGCAACTTACTTTATGAGTATTATCAATATTCCTCTGACCCTTTCCAGTGCAGCGCCCACCTCTATGATTCCTGAGGTTTCGGCTCTTTATGCTACAGGCGCAGTAAAAGAAACCAGAAGAAAAATTGATCAGACAGTGCAGCTTTCCATGTTTATTTCTGTTCCCTGTGCAGTAGGCTTAGCCGTTCTTGCACAGCCAATCGTATCCCTGCTGTTTGGAGGAACCAATGGTACAGCAGGAAAGCTTCTGATGCTGGGCTCCTTTACTATTCTGTTAAATGGAATGTCAAATATTTCAAACGGAGTGCTTCAGGGAATTGGAAGACCAAAGATTCCAATGATTACCGCTGCAGTAGCGCTGGTGGTCGATGTGGTAGCTGTTGTTCTGCTTTTACTCTTTACAGATCTGGGAATTTATTCTCTGCTGGTTGCAATGATTATTTATGCGGTTGTTGTATGTATTCTGAACGACAGGGCTATGAAAAAATACCTTCGATATAAAAATCCGTGGAGATTTGCATACCTGAATCCAATCCTTGCATCTATACCTATGGGAGCTGTGGCAGGGCTTGTATATTATGGTCTGTACAAACTGATTCAGTCAAATGTGATCTGTCTGTGTCTGTCCATTGCACTGGGAGGTGCAACCTATTTTATAGTATATATTTTAATGGAAAAGCCTTCTCGGGAGAGGTTGAGAAGAATGCCGGGAGGCGCTGTTCTGGTAAAAATATTTGGAAGAATGTTCTGAGTAAATGAAATGAAAAGGTAATCAGATAAAGAAAAAGTCCCTCAGTATCGGGGGACTTTTTCCAGTTCCAGAAGCTTTATTTTTCGTTCCAGTCCTCCGGCATATCCGGTAAGACTTCCCTTACTTCCAAGTACTCTGTGGCATGGTACAATAACAGATACTGGGTTATGCGCCACCGCGTTTCCTACGGCCTGCGCAGACATGTGCTCCAGACCTCTTTTTTGTGCAAGAACAGCAGCGATTTTTCCATAAGTGACCGTGGTTCCATAAGGAATATCACAAAGGATTTCCCATACTTCTTTTTGAAATTCTGTTCCCCTCAGATGCAGAGGAACAGAAAAATCAGGTTTCTGTCCGGAAAAATAAAGATCCAACCAGATCTTTGCCTGCCCTAATACCGGACAGGTTTTTTCCTCGTGACTTTCATCTAGGTGAAGCGCAAAATATTTCTGCCCATAAAACCATAATCCTGTCAGTCCTATGTTATCCGCTGCCAGAAGAATTTCTCCAAGAGGGGATTGATAACGGCTGGTGTAGTGCATAATACCACCTCCATGTAAGTGTGATTGTATGGGCGTATTATAATTCCTTCAGCGGGGAAAAACAAGGGGGAGGAAGAGAACTGTATAGTGGGTAAAATTAAAAAGTATTTTTTCCTTTTCTGTAGGTATGGATGATTTCGGAAAATAAATCCACAGGGTTTTCTTCGAGCGCAGTAGAAAGCAGTATTAATTTTTCAATACTGATCCAGTTTTTCCCAGATTCAATATTTGCCAGATGACGTGGAGAAAGCCAGTCGCTGTTATCAAATAATTCAGAATTTCTGAGTTCAATAAAATGTTCTCATGTTTTATATTCAGCGCCCAGTGCTTTTCGTTTTTCTTTGAGCATTTCTCCGACTTTTACTAATCCAGGATCATATTTCTTTCGTTCAGACATAAAAACCTCAATTATGCACTATGGTGCATTTACTATATATACTAAACTCAAAGCAACAGTTCTTGGAAAAATCAGAAGAGAGGATTTTATAGGAACAAAAGATTGACGTTTAAGGTAAATGCAGTGCCGACATTAACATCCCCTTACAGGCGAGATGAAAAAGAATCGGGAATGTATGAAACGATTTATTATCTTCTTGTCAATATGAGAGATCTGCCGGAGAACATTCCAATGGATGTGAATCCCCGTGTTCCTAAGATGGGAACCAATGTGGCAAAGAGACTGATTCATGCAGTTGTGGAGCCGGAAACAGATTTTTATGTTAACAACAGGGGAATTGTAATTTCTGCTCAGGCCTTTAGTTTTAACAGTACAGACTCAGAGGTAACTATTGATCTGGGAGAACAGAACGATGAAAATGACAGATTCAGTTATGGAATTCTGGATGGCGGACATACCTATACAGCAATTATGCAGAACCGGGATAAAATTCCGGAAAACATCGAAAAATATGTACGTATTGAAGTAATTATCAATGTGCTTAACATTACACGGCTTTCCGATGCCAGAAACACATCCGTACAGGTTTCAGATATTGCCCTATTTAATTTGGAAGACAGTTTTGAGGATATTCACAGGGTCATTAAAGATGAAACTTATGCAGAAAAAATTGCATATAAGGACAATGAAAACAAGCCGATTAATGTTTCGGAGCTTTTGAGACTTCTGTATGCATTTGATATAAAAAAATATCCGGATGACAGTATGGCGCCTATTCAGAGCTATTTCGGAAAAGCCTAGGTATTTAAGCGATATAAAGAGGCCTACAATACCGGCTTTTATAAAGCTCTGACAAAAGAACTTCCTGTTCTGGTAAAACTGTATGACTATATTGAACAGGATCTTGCCAATAAATATAATGAGTATAAAAAGTCGCTGGGTTTTTCTCATCCACATTTTGGGAATGTAAAAGGTATAGAATATATGGAACGGGGAGGAAAAACAGGATTTTTACAGAAAGAAACCATGTATATGATTTCCAGCGGATATATTTATCCTATATTTGTAGTTTTCAGGCCATTGCTGGAATATTTTAAGGAAACAGAAACAGTAAACTGGCTGTTTGACCCGTTGGAAGTATGGGATGAGGTTGGGGCAAGCCTTGTACAGAATACATTTGAGACAAGCAACAATCCCCAGCTGACAGGTAAAGATAAACAGCTGTGGCTTTCCAATTATCGTATTGTAGAAACTCAAAGTTTGAGGAAACTTTTGAAAAGAAGATAGAGAAGAATGTCTGTTGGAAGGATATGCGGAAATATATTTTGTGAATTCTGGGAGTTTTATAGATTGTAGAGCGAATAAAACAAGAAGAAAAGTGTGTATGGTAAAAATAGTGTTTGTATGCCACGGCACTCTTTGAAAGCTTCTCCAAAAAGCCAGTAAAATCAAGGCCTGGAAGGCATTGGCGGTTGAAAAATAACCCGATAATAACCCACGGTATTTTGTGCAGATATTACATGTAAATATAGATGATTTTTGGGACGCAACATGATAGAAGAGCTGTAAGATTTTGAAAAGAAAATCTTATGGCTTTTTTCTGTGAAACAAATCGAATTGAAAAGACAATGTTGATAGGTTATAATTTTTATATCTCTGTAGACGGAATATATTAGATGGAGGATGTAAATGTTTGACCAAGAAAAATTAGTAGCAGTTATTGCTGCTTATAAAGATTATTTTCCAAATCATTGGAAAGATGAAAAGTATAAGTGGGAGGCAATCCAGTATTTCCAAGAACATTGGAACATATCTGCCGAGAATTTCCTTGATATGTTTATGGAAGCAACAGATAAAACCTATAATTTGCTGGCTAATATGAATAATTATCCCCGGGGTATGATTAAATCATTTGCTATGGCTGACCCAGAAGCTGTTCGATCTATGTTTATGGCTCTTTTTGATGAATCTCAAAATCTGGCACAGCGTATTGAACAATTTATAACATCAGCAGAAAATTTACGTGTCAAATATGATGATGGTACGTGGAAACAGCATTATCAGACAGCAAATGCGATCAGTACATATCTTTGGCTTAAATATCCGGATAAATATTACATCTATAAGTATTCTGAAGTGCGTGCAATTGCGAGGGAGATAGGAAGCGATTTTGTACCTAAAAAAGGTGGATCGGTATCAAATATAGAAAATAGTTATAAACTTTACGATGAGATTAGAAAAAAGCTTGCTAGTGACAGTGAGCTTGATGAAATTTTACAAAATGTTTTGAATGAAGATTGTTATCCAGATCCAAGAAAAATAACGATGACGTTAGATGTAGGATTTTTTGTTAGTAGATTCTATAATCAGCAAAAAGAAATTGACCTAAATTCCTTGCATTCAGATGCAAAATTCTCAAAATGGTATGCACCTGTTATCGAATCTTTGTATAAAATGGGTGGAAGTGGAAAAAGACCAGATGTTCACCAGAAAATTATTAAAGATTATGGTATTACAGACGATGAACTTAAAGTGGTAAATTCTACCGGTAATGCCCAGGTACTAAATGATATAGATTGGGCTCGCAATTATTTGGTTTATGAAGGTGTTCTTGATAAAGGTGAGAACGGTTTGTGGACACTTACGGAGTTGGGGAAAAAACTCATAATAACAGAGGAATTGGCAAGTAAACTTACCGCTAAATGGGTTAAGATAAAGACAGCAGAAAGAGAACATAGATACGTACCAGACATAGATTTGACGCCGTATTATGTGTATAGAACAGACGGTAATCAGAATTCTATTGCCTTATATAAAAAAGAAGATTTTCTTAATGAAGTGTATATGGCAGAAGAAAACTATAATACTTTAGTAGACCTTCTTAAAAACAAAAAGAATTTAATCCTTCAAGGAGCACCAGGGGTGGGAAAAACTTTCGCTGCTACGAGATTGGCATATTCTATGATGGGCGAAAAGGATGATTCCAGAATTGAGTTTGTTCAGTTCCACCAGAATTATTCATACGAGGATTTCATTATGGGGTATAAGCCACAAGATGAAGGATTTAAACTTACAAATGGCATTTTCTATCAGTTTTGTATGAATGCAGCCGAGCATCCGGATAAGGACTACTTTTTTATTATTGATGAAATCAACCGTGGAAATATGAGTAAGATTTTTGGCGAGTTATTGATGCTTATTGAAAAGGATTACAGAGGTACAACGGTTACACTGGCATATTCAAGAACAGCTTTTTCTGTACCAAAGAATCTTTATATTATTGGCATGATGAATACTGCCGACAGAAGTCTGGCGATGATTGATTATGCGCTTAGAAGAAGATTCAGCTTTTATGAGATGGAGCCTGGATTTAATTCAGAAGGATTTAAAGCATATCAAGCATCACTGAAAAATGAAACTTTCAATACTCTTATAGAACAGATTATTGATTTGAATAGGGAAATCAATATAGATGATTCTCTTGGACCGGGGTTCCGTATTGGTCACAGTTATTTTTGTGGTCAGGAAGAATGTACTGAGGAATGGATGAAGGCAGTTGTGTATTACGATATTATTCCGATGTTGCAAGAATATTGGTTTGATGATAGACAAAAGGTTAAGCGGTGGGAAAATCTATTAATAGGAGTATTCAATGACTAACGATAAAGGTATTTTTATCAAAAATATTTATTATATGCTTGCCTATGCATTTCAAGTCCTTAGACAGAAGAATTATGATAATGTTGCAGCTGAAGATTTTGACAATGTACAGGATTTATTTGCAGCAATTCTTGCAAAAGGTGTTTCGCAACAGCTTAAACAGGGACTTTATCGAGAGTACATTACGAAAAATGAAGACTTGTCCATTTTGCGTGGCAAACTGGATATTTATGGAACTATTAAAAACCAAATTCAAAGGAAGATGCTTTTGTCTTGCGAGTATGATGAACTCTCAGTAAACAATATCTTTAATCAGATATTGAAGACTACAATAACTATTCTGATCAAGGATACTGGAGTAAAAAAATTGCATAAGGCGGAGTTAAAGAAGATAGTTCTGTTCTTTAATGAGGTAGATGAAATAGGACTTTCAAATATTAGATGGGACAGTCTGATATATCAACGCAACAATCAGAATTATGAGATGCTTATGAATGTTTGTTATTTTGTATTAGATGGAATGATTCAGACTACAAACAAAGGTAATTATAAGATGATGTCTTTTTCTGATGAGCATATTCATAGACTTTATGAGAAATTTGTATTGGAATACTTCAAGCAACATCATTCCTATTTGTCAGAAGCAAGGGCTGCTCAGGTTAAGTGGGATTTGCCTTCGGATACAGAAGAGAGTATGATACGATTTCTGCCTGTTATGCAGACAGATATTTTCCTCAGATATAAAGAGCAAATTTTAATAATAGATACAAAATATTATGGGCATACTATGCAGATGCAGTATGACAAGGCAACGCTTCATTCGGGAAATATGTATCAGATTTTTACATATGTT
Organism: Blautia caecimuris; assembly: GCF_024622975.1. Taxonomy (GTDB): domain Bacteria; phylum Bacillota; class Clostridia; order Lachnospirales; family Lachnospiraceae; genus Blautia_A; species Blautia_A caecimuris. Next base: position 78,517 of record NZ_JANJZT010000017.1, read on the forward strand.
AAGAATCAAGATGTGAAGAATACAGGTAATGTATCTGGGATGTTGTTATATGCAAAAACAGAGGAAGCAATCACACCAGATTGCAGTTTTGTGATGGGCGGAAATAAGATTAGTGTAAAAACATTGGATTTGAATAAAGAGTTTAAATTAATTGCAGCTCAGTTAGATAAGATTGTTGAAGAGTATTTTCGAAAGATATAGTTAGACTTATAGAATGGAAAGTGTTGGGAATATTTATAATTTAGAAAGTTGGTGGAAAGCTTGGATATAAAACAATTAATCGGTGAAGCAACTGAATATGACAAAAAGCTATCTTTGGAAGCGAAGAAACCAAAGAGTTGGTGTAAAAGCGTAAGTGCTTTTGCAAATACACTTGGTGGAGCGTTAATCTTTGGAATAGCCGATAATGATGAAGTTGTAGGACTTGAAAATCCGAATGGTGATGCTGAGAAAATAAGTGAAATCATTAAGACAAGGATGGATCCAATTCCAGAATTTCGTCTTCGATTTGAACAGGTCGAAGATGGAAAAGTATTAATTATACTGGATATTTTCAAAGGTGAAGAGACACCGTACTATTATTCGGGTGATGGTGTGCTGGAAGCATATGTTCGTGTTGGAAACGAGAGTGTGAAAGCGACATCAACGGAATTGAAAAGACTGGTGTTGCGCGGTAGAAATACATCTTATGATTCACAGATTTCTACGTATAAGGTGGAAGATTTTGCTTTTTCCAAACTCCGGGAAAGATATAAAAAATGGACAGGAAATAGTTTTGATGAGAAAGATCTTATATCATTTGGGTTGGCGAATGAGCAAGGATATTTGACAAATGCCGGAGCCTTGGTTGCAGATGAAAGCCCTATTCGATGGTCAAGATTATTTTGTACCCGGTGGAATGGATTAAATAAAAGCGGTGGTACAATAGATGCATTTGACGATGCGGAATATTCTGGAAGTGTATTGTCATTAATTGATAATGGAGAAGCTTTTATTAAGAGAAATGCGAAATTAATGTGGAGAAAGACTGCTAATTCCAGAGAAGAAATGCCGGAATATGTAGAACGTAGTTATCATGAAGCATTGGTTAATGCATTGGCTCATAGAGATTATCTTGTGAATGGTAGTGAAGTGCATATTGATATTTACGATGATCGTATGGAAATTTATTCGCCAGGAGGCATGCCGGACGGTTCCATTATTCAGGACAGAGATCCACTTACAGTTCCATCAACGAGAAGAAACCCGGTTTTGGCAGATATATTTAATCGGCTGGGATATATGGAACGTAAAGGTAGTGGATTCGGAAAAATCATCGGTGGCTATGAATTTCAGATCAACTATGATGAAAGTAAAAAGCCGTCTTTTAGATCGGATCGGTACCAGTTTACAGTTGTGATGCCAAATTTGAATTACAATGTCCCTCAGGATGTCCCTCAGGATGTCCCTCGGAATGTCCCTCAGAAAAAAGAGAGTAATCCGTTGGAAATTCAAATATTGAATATGATAAAAAAGGATAATAAAATCAGTACAGAAAAAATGGCAATGACGTTAGGAATAAGTTCCAAGACTGTAAAACGTCACATCAAAGATATAGGTATTATACGATTTATTGGTCGTGGTTCCAATGGACATTGGGAAATAATTGATGATTAGAAATACAACTTAATATCATGTATAGCAAAGCTATAAGATTTCAAAAATGGAGTCTTATAGCTATTTTTTTGCGCAAAAATAAAAAAATATTCGCCAACACCCTGTAAAAACACCGTTTTTCTTTTGTATATGTGAGAGATAAAAACAAAAAAATAAAATTTTTTGCATTTGCCCACTGTATTTTACCCTCTGAGCGTTTCGTTATATGAGGGCGTAAAAAAGAAAGTCTGATGCAATGGTAATAAATTGTTTTTGTGCTCTCAATTGAATCCAGGCCTGATTCATATGGAACAAGTAGATCAGAACAAAAAAAGGAGGAAGATGAGATGAACAAAGTGATTTTAATGGGACGGCTTACAAAAGCTCCGGAGATTAAATATTTGCAGGATGATAATAAAACCGCAATGGCGCGATATATGTTAGCGGTTGACCGGAGATATGGAAAAGACCGGGAAAGGGAAGCTGATTTTATTTCCTGCGTGACATTCGGAAAGAATGCAGAGTTCGCGGAAATCTATTTGAAAAAGAGAACCAAGATTGTCATCAGCGGACGAATCCGCACAGGAAGTTATACGGACAGCGAAGGAGTGAAAAGATACAGCAGCAATGTTGTTGTGGAAGAACATTTTTTTGCTGAAAACAAGAAAGCATCCGATACGGATTCAAAAGATGAGAAAGATGGATTTATGAGTGTGCCGGAAGATGAGGAGCTGCCGTTTGAGTAGAAAGATCTCTGGAGCTTAAGCGGAAGAGCGCACTTATATACTTTAGCAAGTATGTGCGTCCTCCGGAAGGGTACTTCTTTCTGGAAGCTATTCCAAAAGAAGTTTTCGGATTGCATCCGGTGAAGGAGTATCCCTTCCGGCATAGATGCCTAACCCATAAAAAGAAAACACGAAAACAGAAATAAAAGGAGGAAGTTGATTATGCAAAAAAAGAAAATTTTCAGGAATATGTAACACGTACACAAAATGAAATCGCAGGGATTGAATCGAAAATCGAAGCGGAAGAATTGAAAAAACTGCAATTAGAACACAAGATGCAGTGATTGCAGAATGTTACAGAATATAAGGTGAATAAATCGAAAAAAGCGAGAGTGAGTCGCCTGATTACAAGGGGAGCTGCGATTGAATGTATTTGCAAAGATGTGGAATTGCTTGATAAAGCAGAGTTCTTTCTTCTGGCAGAAAGGATTTTCTCGGATCCGGTTCTTTGTGATGAGATTGCAAAAATGGTTGTTGGAAGAAGAGATCGTATAGAAGCAGGAGAAGCAGAACTTCAAAGCACCATTGAAGACTTAAAAGAAGCTGGATATTGGAAGTCCAGCAGAAAGGAGTAGGAGATGGCAAGCTATCATTTTCATTTAACACAGGTGAAGAGAAGCAGAGGACAGTCCGTGATTGCTCAGGCGGCATATCGCGCAGGAGAAAAGCTTTACAGTACCTACTATGGAGAATCCAGTGATTTTACAAGAAAACGTGGCGTGGTCATGGCAGAAATTTGTCTGCCGGACCATGCACCCAGAGAATATGCTGACAGGGAAACTTTGTGGAATGCGTTGGAATGGGCGGAGTCCGGAAGAAAAGCACAGCTGGCTCACAGCTTTGATATTACGCTCATGAACGAGTTTTCCATGGAAGAAAACATTGAAATGGCACGGGCATTTGTCCAGGAAGAACTGGTGTCCAGAGGCATGATTGCCGATTTTGCAATTCATGATCCAGTGCGGCCGAAAGGTGCAGAACCTAATCCACATATCCACATCTTAGTTCCGATCCGTCCTCTGAAGGAAGATGGAACCTGGGGGATAAAAGAAAAGAAGATATCGGTGATGGATGAGCAGGGGAATCCGGTTTTGGATAAAAATGGAAAACAGGCATACCGTGCAGTATCCACAACCGGATGGAGCAGCAAGGAGATGCTGATCTATCTGCGAAAAAACTGGGAAAATCGGTGCAATGAAAAGTTTAAAGAAAAAGGATTATCTGTTCGAGTCGATGCACGTTCTTTCAAAGAACGGGGGATTGACCGAATCCCGATGATTCATGAAGGACCACATGTACGCGCAATGGAAGCAAAAGGAATTCGGACTGCATTAGGAAATCTGAACCGGCTGATCAGTCAGTTTAATCAGATAGCTATGGAAATCACAGTGCTGAAATCTTGGATATCAGAAAAAATATATGAACTGAAAAGGCAGATGTATTATGTGCAGAAGCCAACACTTGCAGGGTATTTACAGCGATATTATGACGAGAGAAACCGAGTGGCGAGAACCTATCAATATAGAAGTCAGAAAGCGATGAACACAAATCTGAAACAACTTGCTGAGACAATCGCATTTCTGTCAGACGAAAATATTGATACACCAGAAGAACTGGAACAGCGGATTCAGGAACTGAGCAGCCGAGGCCATGATTTGCAATACGATCTTGATGAGGCGGACAGTTTGATTCAGGAGATGAAGAAGTTGATAAAGGCATGGGATGATTATGAGACATTTCGACCGGTTTATGAAGAGTATAAAAACAAATTTTTCGGCAAAGAAAAATTTAAAAAGGGCATGCAAAAGAACTGAATCGGTACTACAGAGGGAAAAGAATCGTCATGGGAAACAGGAATGCAGAAGGGAAAGTGCCGGTTTCCAATTGGAAAAAATATCTGATAAATGCAACGGAGGAGAAGGAAACTTTAGAAGCGGAGAAAAAGGAAGTTCTGGAAAAGCTTCGACCATTGCAGAAAGTACAAAGGTCCGTTGATCTGGTAATGATGGAGATAGAAGATCAGCCAGATCCAGAGAATTTGCTTGCAGAAGAAAAACAGAATGCAGAGATCAGATCCAAAAGAAAGATAGAGTAAAGAAAAAATTATATGGAGTGGAGTTATAGGAGGAACAGAAAATGTCAAGATATACAGAAGAACAGATAGCAAGAGCAAATGAAACAGATCTGGTTTCTTTTCTGAGGGCCAGAGGGGAAAAACTGAAGAAATCAGGAAAAGAATATCGATGGATGAAGCATGACAGTCTGACAGTCGATCATAATGAGTGGTATCGCTTTAGCGGAAGTAAAGGAGGACATCCCATTGATTTTTTAATGGAATTTTATAATATGTCATTTCCGGAAGCTGTAAAAACATTAATCAATGAATTGCCCGGCGAAGATAAACAGGAAGTTAAAAAAAACGAACAGGAGGATGCAGGCAGCCATGAAGGCTGCCCCATCCCCTTAGAAAAAGCGAAATTACAACTTCCAAAAGCATATGAAAACAATGACAGAGTGAGGGAGTATCTGACAAAGGAAAGAAAGATCTCTGAAAAGATTATTGACCAGATGCTTGCAGAAGGGAAAATTTACGAAGATGCGGTAAAGCACAACGTGATATTTATTGGTTGCGATCCGAAAGGAACGGTTCGTTATGCAGGCATAAGAGGAACGAAAGAAAAATACCGGGGAGATGCACCGGGATCGGAAAAGGCATATGGATTTAGCCACACGGGTACAGATGATACGTTATTTGTCTTTGAAGCACCAATCGATCTGCTTTCTTTTCTGAGCGTCACAGGAGATGGATGGGAAACCCATCACTATATTTCATTGGGCGGAGTCAGCGAAAAGGCGTTGATGCAGTATCTTGCAGATCATAAAAATATCCGAAAGATTTATCTCTGCCTGGATAATGATACTGCCGGAAATGCCGCTTGTGAGAAGCTTGCAGAAAAAATCCCTGACGATAAGATGGTGATGCGATTAAGACCAGTAAAGAAAGACTGGAATGAATGTCTGACAGCAGGAATTGATAGAAAAGATATGGCAGAGAAAATTCCTTTGAAAAAGAAACAAGTACAGGAAGAAAATCCAATTCCAGTCATAAAAATGTCAGATGTGGAAGAAAAAGTAGTGCAGTGGTTATGGTATCCATTTATCCCATTTGGAAAAGTAACTCTGATCCAGGGAAATCCGGGAAAAGGAAAAACATGGCTTGCAATGGCACTTTGCGCATATTGTACAGCAGGTAGAGAACTTCCAAATGCGCTTCCAATCAAGCCTTTTAATGTTTTTTACCAGACCGCAGAAGACGGAGTCGGAGATACGATCAAGCCAAGACTTGCAAAATGTGGAGCAGATATGACAAGGGTCCGTTTTATCAATGAGGAAGAAAAGCAGCTTTCCATGACAGATGAAAGGATTGAAAAGGCAATCAGGCAGAATGATGTAAGGCTGATGATCATGGATCCGATACAGACCTATCTGGGAGCCAATGTGGATATGAATAGAGCCAATGAGATACGCCCACTGTTTCGCAATCTCAGTAATATAGCAGAACGTACAGGCTGTGCCATTGTACTGATTGGACATTTGAACAAAGCATCGGGAGTGCAGAGTGATTATCGTACACTGGGATCTGTGGATATCGCTGCAGCGGTCAGAAGTATTTTGTTTGTAGAAAAAGTTGAGAAAGAGAAAAGCCAAGATATTCGTGTGGTCTATCAGCAAAAGGATTCCTTGGCGAAAAAGGAAAATCCGGTAGCCTTTTCTCTGAGCGATGAAGGACTTATTTGGATGGGAGAATATGACATTTCCATTGATGATCTGCTTGCCGGAAATACTGGAACAAAGAAAGAGACGAAATTGGAAAAAGCCAAAAAGCTTATTCTTGAATTGCTGGGAAAAAGGAAAATGATGTGTCTGGAAGAACTGGAAGCAGAGTTGCAGGCATATGAAATTTCGGCAAGAACCGGAAGAGATGCGAGAAAAGATTTGGAGGACCAGTTAAACTATGGATGGTATCAAAGCAGAAAGACAATTTCACTGAAAAAAGATTCTTAAGCAGTTACATTGGCAAAAAAAGGCATTGGCAGTGGCAACGCGTATAGAGCCACTTGCTTGCCGCCAATGTCAGAGAAATTTACATAGAAGAAAATGATGCGAGAGGAGATGAACAGATGAGTAATTATGAAATACCATACTGGAAGAAATATACATTATCTATTGAGGAAGCGGCGGCATATTTCCGTATTGGAGAAGGAAAGCTTCGTAAATTGGTAAGCGAAAATCCCAATGCAGAATATCTGTTGTGGAACGGAAACCGTGTGCAGATTAAGAGAGAAAGATTTGAACGATTTGTAGATACACTTAGTGCAATATAAAAAAACAAAGACTAAAAATAAAAAAGAAGGAGGTGTTCGAGGTGGAGGCAACGTGATATACTAACAATATCATGTTGCGTCCCCTTGGAGGTAGAATATGATTTCAAAGAGACGTGATGATAAAGGAAGAGTTCTCCAGCAGGGAGAATGGCAGGAACCAAGTGGAAGATATCGTTATAAATATACAGATTCACTTGGAAAGCGAAAAATATTATATAGTTGGAGATTGACAGAATCGGATAAGATGCCGGAAGGCAAAAGAGCGGATTCTTCATTGAGAGAGAAAGAACGCAAAGTACAGTCCTTACAGATGCAGGGAATCACCGGAAGTAAGTTGACGGTGCTTGAACTGGTGGAAAGATATCTTTCATTAAAAACAGGAGTGAAGCACAATACATTAGCAAACTATAATTTTGTCGTAAATGTATTGAAAAAAGAAGAATTTTCTCATAAGAAGGTGGATGACGTTAAGCTGTTTGATGCGAAGATATTTCTGATTAAGCTTCAGAGAGATGGACGAGGATACAGTTCAATTCACTCGATCAGAGGCGTGTTAAGACCGGCATTCCAGATGGCTGTGGATGATGATCTGATCCTTAAGAATCCATTTGGATTTGAACTTGGTACGATACTGGTTAATGACAGTCAGAAGAGAGAAGTAGTTTCATTAGAGGATGAGACAAGATTCCTGGAATTTGTAAAGAATGATCCACACTATAACCGTTACTATGATGCATTTTACATTTTGTTTAAAACGGGGCTTAGAATATCAGCGTTTTGTGGACTTACCGTGAGAGATCTGGATTTCAAGAATGAAGTGATACGAATTGATCATCAATTGCAGAGAACCAGAGATATGAAGTATGAGATTGTATCAACGAAAACGACAAGTGGAACCAGATTGCTACCTATGGAAGAAGATGTGAAAGATGCATTCCTTCGTATTCTGAAGAACCGCAAAAAGACGAAGAAAGAGCCAACAGTGGATGGATATGGGGGATTTTTGTTCCTGGATAAGAATGGGAATCCAATGGTTGCACTTCACTGGGAAAAGTACATGCAGCATGCAAGAGAGAAGTACAACAAAGAACATTTGTTACAATTACCCTTGATTACTCCGCATATCTGTAGGCATTCATATTGTACAAATATGGCAAATTCCGGAATGAATCCAAAGACTCTGCAATATCTCATGGGCCATTCAGATGTATCTGTGACGCTTAATATTTACACGCATACCGGCTATGACGATGCAAAGAAAGAACTTGCCAGGTTGAAAGAAGCAAAGAAAGAACTGGATAAAAACCGGTTTGTAACCCAAAAACATGCACAAATAACTCATGAAAGCCTTATTTCGTAAGGCTTTCCGGATAAGAAAAATAACCCATTTATAACCAAAATGCCCGAAAAAACATGAGAAAATGCAAGAATTTATGAGAAAAAAAGCTGTTTTAGAAAAATGTGTATAAAGGCTGGAAAGCCAGTATTTACAAGGCTTTGAGAAGATATAAGGAGATAAAATGAGTAAGATAAAAGTGTTATTCATCTGCCACGGCAATGTTTAATGGATGTCGTGACAGCCTTGATTTTATTGGATTTCTTGAGTATTAACCAATAATTTACACCTTATTTATACCTTTGGAAGACCGGATCGGAACAATTAAAAAAGTTGTCATAATTCAGTTGGTCAAAAAAGAATACTACACTCAAAATTAATTAAAAAAATCAATCGTAAAAAAATACGATTGATTTTTTGCGCATTTTTGCATATAATATAATCATTATGGTTGGAAAGGGAACGTTTACTATGCGTGAAACAAGAATATTAGAATTCAAGGAAACGATTACGAATACTTTTTTGAAAACAGTTAGTGCCTTTTCGAATTACAATGGTGGAACAATTCTTTTTGGGGTTGATGATAATGGAAATGTGAAAGGATTGCCAGATGTAAAACAGGCCTGTCTGGATATCGAAAATAAAATCAATGACAGTATATCACCTCAACCAAACTATACACTTGAAATACAGAATAATGACCAGACGATAAAACTTACTGTAAAAAGTGGTCTTCAAAAACCGTATTTATATAAATCGAAAGCATACAAACGAAATGATACAGCAACGATAGAGGTAGATACATTGGAATTTTCAAGGCTTGTATTAGATGGAAAAAATATTAGCTTTGAAGAATTACCTTGTAAAGATCAGGAGCTATCTTTTGAAATTTTACAGTGTAAACTGAAAGAAAATATTTACATTGAAACTTTCAATCAAGATACTTTAAAGACATTGAACCTGTATGACAATATAAATGGTTATAATAATGCAGCGGGACTTTTGGCAGATAAAAATCATTTTTCAGGAATTGATATTGTTAAGTTCGGTGAGAATATCAGTATTATTCAAAAAAGAGTAACGTTTGAACATATATCGGTTTTAGAAATATATGAAAAAGCACTTGCTGTATTTAGAGATTATTACCAATATGAAGTAATACAGGGAGCTGACAGAAAGATGGTAGAGAAAATACCGGAAGCAGCTTTCAGAGAAGCAATTGCAAATGCTTTGATTCATAGGGTATGGGATATTAGTTCACACATCAGAGTTTCTATGTTTGATGATAGAATAGAAGTAGTGTCTCCGGGTGGATTGCCGGCGGGAATAACGGCAGAAGAATATTTATCAGGTAAACTATCTATTTTAAGAAATAGAAATCTTGCAAATGTATTTTACAGACTGGGATTAGTAGAGATATTTGGAACAGGAATTACACGAATCAAACAACTGTATGCAGAGAGTTTGATAAAACCAGAATTTGAAGTGTCAGAAAATGCTATAAAAATTGTACTACCGATATTTGAAACGAATGTCAATTTAACCGAAGACGAAAAAGTGATTTACAAATTTTTAAGTAAGACGATGCTGAAACCAATAAGTGAAATTGCACCATATGTCCCATTTGGCAAATCAAAAACAACACAATTACTGAAAGCTATGGAGAAAAAGGGTGTGATTGCAGTTGAAGGAAAAGGCAGAGGAACAAAATATATCATTAAGTGATTGAGAACATAGAGGGGTCAAATTACACAATCTTTCAATAACACAAGGAGAAAATCATATGATAAAAATTTTATTTTTATGCCACGGCAGGGTGAACGGACTACCGAATGTGTAGGTAAAAGTGCCGCAGAACTGGGCATAGTACGGCAGTCATAGTGCCACGGAACTACTGAAGGACTACTTCTCAGGCGAGTTAAAGTGGATTGTGTAGAAGTAATCGTTAAGAGAGTATATATGTGAACCCCTTGGGAAAATCGTTAATAGAGTTCTACGGAGAGACTACTACAGGTGAAAGTTAAGTGAATATTTGAGAGAGGACGTCCTGCAGGTGTGGGGCGTTTTTGTTTGTGATCTAGTGGAGAAAGCTATTAAGGTATATGATAAGAAATGAGAATTATTATTGAAGTTGTTGAAAAATAGTAAGTAAGTAATCATCCGTATCTTTTTTTTCATTTTTTATTCTGCTACAATCTCCTTAAAACTCAGGAGGTATTCTATACACTATGAACAAAGAAGAAAAAGCAAAACTCTGGGCTGACCGTATCCAGCAATACATGTTGTTGACCTCATAAATTATCAAAATACTGATTTACTTGCCTGTCTCTGAATTGACCTGTATACTGTCATCAGCATACAAAAAGGAAAAGGTCTCAGAGCACCCTCCTGGCAAGTTGTGTACTCTGAGACCCTGGTCACTAAACCATGGTTATTATATCAGATTATTCACTTGTCCTCAAGGAGGATTTTGGTGTTTTTTGTTGAGAGCAGTGTGACCACCCATATGTGCCCCATCTGTCAGGCTACGCTTCGTTACCGGGATTCACGCCCACGCATCCGTAGAAAGGAAGGCGGTTTAAAAGATCAGTTGATCATCCGGCGGTTTTATTGTAAGAACTGCCACTCTTATCATAATGAACTTCCGGATTGTCTTGTTCCGTACAAGCATTACGAAACAGAAGTGATCTCCGGGGTGCTGGATGGCGTTGTACAGCCGGAAGACTTAGATTCTGAAGACTACCCGTCCTGCGCTACCATGCTCCGCTGGCTGCAATGGTTCTGCGAAAATCTTGAACGTATCAACGGATATTTAAGGACGATCCGGGAGTTCCTGCTGGGTTATAATGAAGAGAGGATTTCCCCTGGTTCACTGCTCGATTTTTTCAGGAATCAATATCAAAACTGGTTGGAAATCATCTTACGCCAGATTTACAACAGCGGAGGATTTTTAGTCCCGATCCGCTGGTAAGGCTTATGCACCTACTTTGCATCGTCTGTCAAAGTACCAAAGGGTATATTGGTCTCAAAAGGAGGTCATTATCTTATGAATACAACAATAAACAGACAACAATGGCAAGAGGAAGAAGCCCTCAGGCGTTTTCAATTGATTTCACCGCTTCTCCAGACTGGTCTGGATGATGCAAAGCGTATCCAGCTTCGCAAAAAGATTGCAGAGGAAAACAACATATCTGTCCGTTCCCTTTACCGCTATGAAAAAGCTTTTTCGGAAAGGCAGTTTACAGGGCTAAAACCTGCTGACCGTGAGAAACACCGGTCACAAAAACTTCCGGAAAACTTTTCGTTCCTGTTGGAACAGGCAATCCAACTTCGCAAGGAGGTTCCGGAGCGGTCGGTTGCCCAGATCATCTACATTCTGGAAACGGAAGGGCTTGCGGTACCCGGTACTTTAAAGCGTTCTACTTTGGAACGCCATATCTATAAGGCTGGTTACGGACAAAAGCAGATGCAAATGTATCAGGATGCAAGAAACAGTTCTTCCAAACGCTTTTGCAAACCGCACCGTATGATGCTGATCCAGGCGGACATCAAGTATGGACCCAAGCTTCCAATCGGAAGAAATGGGGCTAAGGTACAGACTTACCTGTCCTCAGCAATCGATGACCATTCCAGGTATCTCCTATCATCCCGGTTTTATGACAATCAGGGAGAATCAATCATTGAAGATACGTTTCACCAAGCGATTTCCCGGTATGGAATCTTCGATTCCTGTTACTTTGATAATGGAACACAGTATATCGCAAAACAGATCCGTTCTTCCCTTGCAAGGCTGGGCATCCGTGTGATGTATGCAAAACCAAGATCCGGCAAAAGTAAAGGGAAAATCGAAAAGTTCCATCAGGTGGTAGATGCTTTTATCCGGGAATCAAAGCTGAAAAATATCAGAACATTGGAGGAACTGAACCGTTTGTGGGCAATCTACCTGGATGAGTATTACCACAAGAAAAAGCATGATGGCATTGCAGAATACTACGAAAGCCTCGGTGCCGCCATTCCGGAAGAAGGGATATCACCACTGCAGGAATGGAACCGGGACAGCCGTCCACTGACTTTTTTGGATACAGCCGTTGTAGCCGAAGCTTTCCTGCACCATGAGCAGCGAAAAGTGGATAAAGGTGCCTGTATCAGTTTCCGTGGGCAAAGGTATGAAACCAAACCTGCCCTGATCGGATATACGGTGGAAATCTCCTATGATCCGGCAAATCCTGAGATCATCACCGTTTCCTATCCCGGATTTGAACCTTTTCAGGCAAG
>NZ_JANJZT010000018.1 GCF_024622975.1 Blautia caecimuris
ACTGGTGACAGAAAGTTAAGCAAGTGAGCGTCAACTGATGTGAGCAATCTGGTGACAGCTCATGAAATCACTAACACGAGTATCCTGACAACCGCTTGTGATAACAGAATGATAACAAAATATAAAAAAATTGACAATTTTTAAAACCATGTTATACTTCTTAAGTGAAGTATCATATTCAGAGCAGTCAGAAAAGAGCAGTTCTGAACAAAAGCAGAACTGCTCTAAATGTGATTCTTCAAAATTGTACCAAGCCGCGGACTGATAGCCAGGATGTATATGGGGAAAGTATTCTTTTCATCTGGTGAAATTGTCGTAAATGGAAGCCGGGATGCAGGTGTTTCTAATGATAATCATGATAACCTGGAAGCCATTTTTGAAAAAAGGCATGCTTTTAAAGCCTTCTTCCGGAGGCTTGTTAAAGAAATATTTAGCAGAAACAGTTGCAGGTCAGGAAGTACCATATGTCTTTCCTATGTGCTGCATGCGTTGGCAGCCACATTCCGGGCAGATGCAGATATCCACTTTCCAGACTGCTTTTAGCAATTCAGCCATGGAGAGTCCTGTGTATCTGGCATGGAAACGCTGATGCCCCTGCAGAGTAAAGATTAGTTTCAGGTTTTTACTCTTGTACCGGTTATTCAGGAAGCCGTAATAGCGGATCTTTTGGAAGCCGTCAGGAAGCACATGCATCAGATACCTGCGGATGAATTCCGTATTGTCCAGAGTGACAGTCCTGCGTGGTTCTCCGGGAGCTTTCCCTCGGGCTGAAAATGTTACTTTCCTGTCATCAACAGACAGGATACGGCTGTTTGAGATGGCAACTTTATGGGTATACCTGCCAAGATACTCGATCGCGTTGCCAAAACCGTTAAAAGTTTCTTTGATATAGGGACACCATTCCTTACGGTACAGGTTGTCCCGGAATTCCGACCATTCATAGGAATTCCGGAGCTTTTCGCAGGAAGAGGAAAACACAAGCTGCTGCTCTTTATAAAGGGAATCCAGCCCGGCAAGATATTTTCCTTTAAATTTATCCCTGAGGACGCCGGCTGGGATAAAAAACTTCTTTTCCGATACCCGTATCTTATGCTCCGGTGTAAGGCCGCCGCCGGAAATAATACAGTGCATATGTACATGGTAATCCAGTTCCTGGTTCCAGGTATGGAGTACCTGGATGATCCCGGGTGTTGCACCGAGCCACTTTTTATCAGCAGAGAGCTCTAAAAGTGTCTGGGCGTAGCATCTGTGCAGGAGTGTATAGAGAAGCTGCTGGTTACAGTAGAGCAGGGGATTAAGTTCATGTGGAAGTGTAAAGACCACATGGAAGTAGGAGGCGTCGATGACTTCCGCCCGGCGCTTATCCACCCAGATCTCCTTGTTTACCGCCTGACAGTTGGGGCAGTTACGGTTCCGGTAGGAATTGTTGTGGAATTCAAGGTGTCCGCAGTCCGGACACTGGGAAATGTTGATCCCCAGTGCCCCGGACTTGCAGGAAAGGATGGACCTGGAAGCTTTCTGCTGTACAAAAGAGGGACGGGATCCCTGGTCCAGGAAATCCTGATAGGAGTTTTCCGAGATACTTCGGATCTTCGGGTTATTCATCCAGCATCCCTCCCATCTTTTCAAAGGGGCTTGGGGAAGAAGAAAAAGCCCCAGAAGAAAGGTGGACGTAGATGGCAGTGGAATTGATGCTTTTATGTCCCATAAGGGCTTTGAGGGTAAGCAGGTCCGTCCCGTCCTCATAATGATAAGTGGCAAAAGCATGCCGGAAAGTATGGCAGGTAAAGCGGTGTTCCCATCCCAGTTCCTTCTCGTGGGAACGGATGTAATCCGGGATACGCTGGTGGTCGATGGGCCTGGAAGGATCCCTTTTCTGTGGGAAAAGGAAATCCCGGGGCCGGTCCTGCCCGGGCAGGGAATACCAGTACCGGAGGATGAGCTGCCAGGCGGTCTCAGAGAGCTGGGCGTATCTGGAAGAACGGCTTTTGGAAGAACGGATGAGGATCCTTCCGTTGGAATGTTCAATATCACGGCATTTTAAATGGCGTACTTCCCCAATGCGCAGACCGGAAGAAAACATCAGGCAGAGAAGTGCTTTGAATTTCGGGTCTGTAATTGTAGAAAGGAAGGTCTGCATTTCCTGCCTGGTGGGAACAAAAGGCAGATAGGAATCAAACTTCCGGAATGGAAGCTGGTACGGATCCCAGGTCCTGCGCAGGACATAAGTGGTAAAAAAACGCAGCTGGGAAATACAGGCATTGACGGTACGGTCAGAGAGCTGCCGTTCCTTTTGAAGCCAGCGGATAAAATCCCGCAGTTCGGCCCAGGAAACCTCCTCCGGGGATTTGCCGAGGATATCAGAGAGATATCCCAGGTAAGCGGAGATGTAGGAGGAATAAGCTGTGAGGGTATGGTCGGTAAGACCACGGAGGGAGATCATCTCCCGGTACTGTTTTAAATAATCGTCCATAATAGAACCTCCTGAAATAGAATGAAATATTTGGAAAAATACGAACGGTCCTATTTTCAGGAGGAGGACGATAAAAAAATATATAAAATTGAAATATGTGGTTGTTGAGTTTAAAAATCCATGGTAACATAAGCATAGCAGTTTTCTTGTATTGTTTTAGGTTGTCTTGTGGTGATTCAACAATAAAACATATATAAAAAAACTGCTACTTTTATTTTCTAAAAAATGAAATTTTAAGAAAAAAGTAGTGGTTTCACGTACTTAGGGCTAGCCGCCGCGCTAGCGGCTTGGTACAATATAAATATAACACAGTTAGTAACAGGATTTGGTTCGATTCCAAACACCATCAAACCAATATTGGGAGCATTGTCGAATTGCCTAGTTTCTGGATTGATTTATGATGCAGTTAAACATATTTGCAAGAAAGGACTTGATTCGATGAGAAAAGAATATATATTATTATTTGGTCTGGGAGTATGCGATGGTGAGGTGTAATGGTTGCACGGTTTAACATACTAAGCAGACTCCCACCCAGACCACCAAAAGTTCCGAGCTCAAAAGGGCTCTTTTATTTTGCAAAAAATTAAGTCAGATTATACGTTTTAATCTCATTTCCTTCGGTTCCCTTTTTGATTACAGTATGACAACCTATCGTGGTTCCCATTGCACGTAATTTCCATTCTTCCTGTGTAGCGTTCAGCTTATCCAGTTCTTCCTGTCTTTTATCAGCATCTTCAATAGCTAATATTTCAGTTTTTTCCTTTTCATAGACATTTTTAAATTGACACCATTTCCTGAAAAAGTCCTGCATTGTAGGATTATTGAATGTCAGCGCAACCTTCTGATCAGGTGTTTCAGCAAGTGAGAGGTTCACTGAATCATCAATAGAAAACAACAGAGAGAGTACATCTCCGACTGTTTCAATATTAAAATCCAGAAAAACACTTACATTTAATCCCAGTGCAGTTGCTATCTTTTCTAACTGATCCGGTTTTGGATTCCGGATTCCAAGTTCATATTTTCTGATCGTACCTACGTTAATGCCGGACAGCTCGGCTAACTGTATCTGACTGTATCCTCTAAATTCCCTGAATGCCCGGATTTTTTTACCTACCATAATGCTGCCTCCTTAATAATATTTGTAATTCTATTCTAGCACAAAAGTGAATTATAGTAGAAAACATCAAAAGAGTCACAAAAGTGATTGGAAAGGAGGACAATATGAGAACTAATTATATGATGACTGTTGATGATGTCATGGAAGAATTAGGTGTGAAACGCAGTAAAGCATATTCTATTCTGAAGTAGTTCAATGATGAACTGGCAAAGGAAGGATATGTAGCAGTTCGTGGAAGATTCCACGTCCCTACTGGGAAACAAAATTTTATGGATGCTCTCAGAGAGCAGTATGAAGGAGGTTTTTAGATGCCAGCTTACAAGGACAAAACACAGGGAACCTGGTATGTAAGCTTCCGTTATATTGACTGGACAGGAAAGAAAACACAGAAGCTGAAAAGAGGGTTCAAGACAAAGAAAGAAGCATTGAATTATGAAAAGGAATTCATAAGAAAGACTGCAGCGGATATGAAAATGGAGATGGGAAGTTTCATCGAAGTTTATTTTGAAGACAAGAGAAAAGAATTGAAAGAAAATTCAATCCGGAATAAGCAGCACATGATGAACAAACACATTGTTCCTTATTTTGGAACAAGAAAAATGAATGAAATCACAAAAGAAAATTGAGGAAGAAGCAGAAAAACTGGGAATTAAAAAGAAAACACTGAGAAATGCAAAAATGGAACTGGGAATAGATTCCGTAAAACGTGGAAATCAGTGGTATTGGATGTTGTCAGAGTAGAAAAGGAAGATGGCAAGATGACCATATTTTAAGAATAGGGCATCTTGCCACCTTGAAAGGAGATCAGATGAAAAATAGAAATGTGCAGATTCCATATGAGTTATTCTTTCAGATTTTGCAATATTTTTTGATGGAGAATTACGAGGGCGAAGAAAGAATAAGGAAAGGATTAGAAAAGAAACTGAATGCAATGATAGATCGGGAGCTATACAGCAGGTACAAAACAGCACTAACAGAGGAAGAAAGAGAAAAGTCCAGGCAGGAATACCTGGAAAGGAAGGGAATACCGGAAAACTTTCGTTGGTAGAGATTCTTGCTGATCACTTTATAACAGGAGCGTGTCACGCACCTGTAAATATCAGACAAGGCGAAAGCCGGTAAGATACAGACGAGAGGTTATAGATTACCCGATTGTTTATAGGTAAATTATAGGTTGCGAAAGGGAGCCCTGAATCAGGGCGTCCTTACAGTAGGACAATAGAAAGGAGCATACAGCAATGAGAGAAGGAAGATTAGGTTATAACAGCAGTAATGACAGATATGGTTTATTGTCATCAGATTTATGGATTGATACAGGATTTCATTGTGGGGAATGCCTGGAAGTACTGATTGATGATCAGTGGGTTCAGACCAGAATGGAGATGAATCCGGCAAGGGAATGGTATCTGGTAGGAACACCGTACTGCGGAGATTTGGAATATATCTGGGCGAGAATACCGGAATAGGATATGCGGATACATACCGCAGGAGAAATAGCCCCCGGCAGGGCGCAAGGGTACTTTTGATGGACGGTACGGCTGTCGAAAGTGCTTTTGCGTTACTTTTGACAAAAGTAACAAAACCGCCGTATCCGGCGAAGATTTCTTATAATCGCAATAGTTGGCGGAAATACAAATTATGTGCCATATCTGGCACGCTTTTTAGAAGGAGAGGTGAGGAGCATAATGATGAGAAGAACGATCAGCGGCATGATTGGAGCTGGATCGCTGGCTCATAACAGACGGGATTTTGTAGCTGAAAATGTAGACCCAGACAGAGTACACCTGAATATCTGTTACCAGAATGAAAATCTGAAAGAAGTATATAAAGAGTTGTTTGATGATTCTGTGGAACGGTACAATGTGGGAAAAAGAAAGGACCGGCAGATTACAAATTACTATGAAAAAATTCGTCAGGGAAAGCAGGAAAAGCTGTTCCATGAAGTGATTTTCCAGATTGGAAATCGAGAAGATATGGCTGTGGGAACGACAGAAGGAGACCTGGCGGTAAAAGTACTGGATGAGTATGTAAAGAATTTTCAGCAACGAAATCCAACACTTCATGTATTTAGCTGTTATCTGCACCAGGATGAAGCTACACCGCATCTGCATATTGATTTTGTTCCTTATGTAACTGGCTGGAAAGGGAAAGGAATGGATACCAGGGTTTCACTGAAGCAGGCATTAAAAAGCCTGGGATTTCAAGGCGGGAACAAACACGATACAGAGTTGAATCAGTGGATCAACCATGAAAAAGAAGTGCTTGCAGAGGTTGCACGACAGCATGGAATTGAATGGGAGCAGAAAGGGACACATGAGGAGCATCTTGATGTTTATAATTTTAAGAAGAAAGAGCGTAAAAAGGAAGTACAGACACTGGAACAGGAAAAAGAATATCTCACTGCTGAGAATGAAGGACTGATTGCACAGATTGCGGAAGTAAGAGCTGATATCCAGCTTTTAAAAGATGATGAGGAGCAGGCAGTTAAAGATAAAGAGGAGGCTGAGAAGCGTGCGGAAAAAGCTGAGAAAGATCTGCACAATCTGGAAGAACGTAGAGAGCGGTTACAACCGGTAATGGATAATGTCAGCAAAGAAATAAAGGAATATGGGACAGTAAAGACTTTACTTCCGGAAGCTGGTGCATTAGAACGTGCAGCAACTTACCGGGATAAAAAAATAAAACCACTGTTTACCCAAATGAAAAATAAAATTGCTGCAATGGCTGCCCAGGTCAAAGAACTTACAAAAGAAGTAGAAAATTGGAAACACAAATATCAGGAAATCAAGCAGGCATATAACCGAGTGCAGAGAGCGTTAGATACAGTGCGTGAAGAAAAACAGCAGTTATCTGAGGAAAAACAAGAATTGCAGGGTGTTTCCGACAGATATGACCGGGTAGTGCGTGTTCTTGGGGAAAATGTTGTAGAGGATGCGGTACAGCAAGATATACGAGAGCAGAAAGCGTTAGAAGAAAAAAGACAAATGGAGCAAATGCCCAAAGGAAGTATTCACGAAAGATTGGCCTGGGGTGCCCGAAAGAGTGAAATGGAGAATCAACAGCGTAAGAAAAATAAAACACAAAACAGAGGAATGGAGAGATAAGACGATGAAAAAGCACATTTATGATGAAAGCAATGGATTAAGCTACACACTGCATGCATAACGTGTTAACGCTGTGGTTTAAATTTGTGGTGAAAAAGACGTTAAAAGGAGACTGTTTTCTGGTGAATTTTGCAGATGATTTTGTAGCTGGATTCCAGTATAAATCAGAAGCAGAGTGGTATTATTCAGCCCTGAAAGAGAGGATGGAACAATTCAATCTTGAGCTGGAAAGCAGTAAAAGCAGGTTGATTGAATTTGGGAGATTTGCAGAAACCAACAGACTATCCAGAGGAATAGGTAAGCCAGAAGCATTCGATTTTCTAGGTTTTACTTTCTATTGCGGAAAAACGAGAAAGGGAACATTTGCATTAAAGTTGCAGACATCTCGAAAGAAGTTTGAACGTAAGCTGAAAGAATATAAACTATGGATATATGATAATCGGAACCGTCCGGTCAGAGAAATCATAAAAGAGCTGAATGTAAAGCTTGTAGGTCACTATCGCTATTATGGAGTAACATGGAATTATAGAAGATTATGTGCATTCTTACATAGAGTACAACAATTCCTGTTTAAAGCGGTAAATCGTCGAGGTTGCAGAAGAGCCTATACATGGGGTGGTTTTTGGGAAATGCTAAAGTGTTATCCGCTTACGAAACCAAAGACGTACTATTGCTTATATTAAAGTGAATGTTATTATGAGGAGCCGTATGCGGGAAAGCCGCACGTACGGATCTGTGAGGGGCTAAAGTTGCAAGGCTTTAGTCTACTCGACTGTATAATTGAAAAAATGAAAAACGCATAGACAACTGTGTCTATTAGTGAAAATACGACATTTCTCGCTTTGTGTCGTGTTATTTGCAGATAACAGATTCTATATTTGATGATGAAAGGAGGAGTTGAGGTGGACCAAGTAAAAATCGGGAATTTTTTAAAAAAACTTCGCAAAGAAAAAGGCATTACACAGGAGCAGTTGGCAGAAATATTAAATGTCTCTGGAAGGACCGTATCCAGATGGGAAACCGGAAACAATATGCCGGATATCAGTATTCTTGTGGATATTGCAGATTATTATGATATCAGCATTCCTGAGATTATCAGTGGAGAAAGGAAAAGCGAGATGATGAACGAAGAAGAAAGAAAAATTGCTAAAACAATGTCAGATTATGCAACTACAGAGAAAGAGAAGATTTTTAAGGAAATGAAGCTCCAAAGTGTCATGGGAGTTTGTGCATTGGTTCTATACTGGATTCTGCATGAAACAGGTGCATATATGTATAATGATGTGTTAGGAAAGCTTGCCGGCTATTGTGAGACCTTGGTATCTGTGTCAGTCATAATGATGGCAGCATTTACGACAGGATCTTTAAGCAAGGTGCGGAGCAAGAGTAGGAAAGTTTTTGTGTTCGAAAATTTCCCAAAACCTATGCAATTAGTTGTAACTGCAGTTGTTGCTTTTGGCGGAGCTGCTGTGACCAAGCTGGTACTGGTGTATTTTTTGGGCTTATAAGTATTTTCAAATTCGTATTACATACTATGGAAAAAGAACTTTTTGACATTTCCACAGATGCGTGCTAATATGATTATAGAAAAAGAGTGCTACCGATAGACGGTTAGTCCGTTTTACTATTTAGAATATCTATCAAAGATAACCGCTTAGTTTACCAGACCAGGGCGGTTATTTTTGTGGTTTATGATTATCTTTGCCTAATGTATATCCGATACTAAAGCAGGTTAAGCCGAAGCTCACTACTGCTATGAAGTCAACAATACTCATTGGCTTAGCCCTCCTTTCCAGTGGATTCCCTTTCGGGTTTCTATGTAATCAGAGGGTCACAGGTCTCCGTTTCACTTCGGTCGTTGCAAAACGAGTGCCACTGGCACTCTGCAACCCTCTGTTGAAGGACTAACCGCCTACCGTTATGGTAGCACCCATGTTTCGATTATAACAGTTAAAAATTACCGGTGCAATATAAAGTTGGTAGAGAAGTATCTAGTATCTACAGAAGAGAATCGGTTTGAGTATTCTCCGGTGCCAAAACGGTGCCAAAACGGTGCCAAGAAATCAGGCAAATCAAAATAGGTGGTGCAATTCAGCCGTTTTTCACTGTATTTTGGAGAGAAAACATAAAAAATATGAGGTAAAACGGGATTAAAGTATCGTGAAGGCGGACGTACTGTAGGATCAGGCCGTGTTGCTACAGTTATCGAGTAATATTCGATAAGCAATGAGCAGTGTAGGGACGAGGAAAATATCCGATGCGAGTTTACTCGTATGAGGATATTTGACGAAGGACTTACAGGGCGAATGCCCGACCGAGATGAAGCGTAGCGGAATCGAGGTGTACTGCGAATAGAATAGATAAATTATATATAGTGTTATCGTAAGATAACTTTGTGTCCAAGCGTAAGATTACCCCGGAACCGTAAGGTTTCCGGGGTTTTTCTGTTATGTGGAAATATGTTATGTGAAATAAACAATCCTGAAATGAATGGATTTTCCCTTTTTAATCGTATTATAGATGAACAGGTAATATTCCATAATGAGATTAAGGAGGAACTTATTTATGAAAAAAAGGATTAAAAAAACAATGCTTGGTATTTTTGCAGCAGGAATGGTATTATTTATTGGAACAGCTATGGCTTTTGCAGGAAGCCACAGGGGTGGCGGACACCACAGAAATATCGGAAATGATGGTATTTGCGGAAATCGCAGTGTATGTGCAGAAGAGAATTTCTGCCAGAACATAAATGGCAAAAGATTTATGGATACCAATAATGACGGAATTTGTGATAATTGTGACACAGTTTCAAGAGACTGTCTCTGTGGAAGAGAGAACAACGGACAAAACTATACAGATACCGACAACGATGGAATCTGTGACAACTGCCACGTAGCTTCAAGAAATTGTCTCTGTGGAAGAGAGAACAATGGACAAAACTATACAGACACCGATAATGACGGAATCTGCGACAACTGTAATACAGATTCAAGGGACTGCCGTTGTGGAAGAGGGAGCAACGGACAAAACTATACAGATGTCGATAATGACGGAATCTGTGACAATCGCACAGTAAAAAAAAGCTCAGGTGGAAGGAGAGGCTTCTGCGGCAGAAACAAAAAATAACAGGTGATTTTTCATGCGGAATGAACAGGAAGTAAACAGGGCGGTGGAGGAATATTCGGATATGATACGCCGTCTCTGTATGATACATTTGAAAAACTATGCGGATACTGAGGTCATATTTCAAACAGTGTTTTTAAAATATGTCCTTAGTTCTGTTGTGTTTGAAAATAAAGAGCATGAAAAGGCATGGTTCATCCGCGTGACCATTAATGCCTGTAAAGATCTGCTGAAAAGCTTTTTCCGCAGTCGTATTACTTCTCTGGACGAGATTTTGGAGCAGGCTGCGGATATGCAGGAGGAAAACAAGGAGGTTTTGGAGGCCGTTTTATCACTTCCCTCAAAATACAGGGATGTTGTTTATCTGCATTATTATGAAGGGTATACAGCACCGGAAATTGGCAGACTTTTAAAAAAGAATGTAAATACAGTTTATACTTTGATGACTCGTTCCAGGCACCTGCTGCGGGAAAAGCTGGGAGGTGATGTAGATGCGTGAAAAAATAAAACAGGCTTTTGACCAGGTACAGGCAGAGGATGGCTTGAAACACAGTACCAGTGAGTATATTTTTTATAAAACAAGGGGATATACGCAGACAAAAGCTGTGAATTACAAACGCGTGCTTTCTGTGGCCGCATGTTTGCTTCTTTTGTTTTTAGGAGGCAGGCAGTTTTATTTTATTCCCACGGTAAAAATCAGCATCGACATCAATCCATCAATGGAGCTGGGCGTCAACCGTTTTGACCGGATTGTTTCCGTGGAAGGTTATAATGATGATGGAAAAAATCTGGCAGATGAGCTGGATATTAAGTTTATGGATTACAAAGAAGCAGTTGACCGTATTATGGAAAACAGAGAAGTCGAAGCTTTACTATCTCGCAATGAGATCATGACTATATCCGTTGCGGGAAAAAATGAAGTACAGTCCACAGAAATTTTATCTAATATAGAATCCTGCACGGAAGCTCAGAAAAATA
Source organism: Blautia caecimuris (assembly GCF_024622975.1). Classification (GTDB taxonomy): domain Bacteria; phylum Bacillota; class Clostridia; order Lachnospirales; family Lachnospiraceae; genus Blautia_A; species Blautia_A caecimuris. Next base: position 10,796 of record NZ_JANJZT010000018.1, read on the forward strand.
CTCATTGCTATTACGCATCTTCTGAGGAAGTGGAACAAGCTCACGAAGCAGGACTTTCTCATGGAAGATACAGGGCGTTTCTGGAACTGCGGGAGCTTGACTCTGATATAACTGCGGAGGAACTGCAGAATATGTCTATGCGTGAGATATGGGACATGATTGAAGAATTATCAGGAAATGAAAGTGATAGTTTTTCCGGAGCCGGCGGAAAGCATAGACAGACAGATCAGGACAGGCAGGGAAGAAACGAAGGAAAACAAAATTGAGGAAATTTGAAAAAGTGTATAAATCCTCATTATTTTGTCTTTATGAGATGCATATATAGAGTCCAGAATTTCTTTATGTTCGCATATTACAGATTTTGTTATTCAAAATTTTGTATTTGTTCATGTATAGAGATCAATCTTAAAATAATCCCAATTTATAAAAATAATCCAAATTTACATTTGCAGCAACCAAAAATCCAAATAAAGTCCAAATTCCGGTGAAGATTCTATTAAAAGTTTTTGAATAAACTATGATAAGATAGCATCATCAAAAGAACAGTGGATCAAACGTGATTAAGGAGGAAAAATTATGAAACTGAAAAGACTGGCAGCGGTTTTACTTGCAGGAACCATGTTGTTTGGAGCAACTGCGACTGTAAGTGCAGAAGAGAAAGCAGCAGATGAGATTACAATCTGGGCATGGGATGAGGCATTTAATATCAAGGCTGCAAATGTTGCAAAAGAAATGTATGCAGAAACAAATCCTGACGTGGAAGTGAATGTTGTAACAATGGCTCAGGATGATATTGTTGCAAAATTAAATACAAGCCTTGCTTCCGGCTCTTATGAAGGTCTTCCGGATATTGTACTGATCGAGGACTACAGAATCCAGGGATACCTGAACGCATACCCGGACGAGTTCGCAGTTCTCTCTGATATTGCTTCTCCGGATGAGTTCGCAGAGTATAAAACAGGTGTAAACCAGGTTGACGGAAAAATGTACGGAATTCCTTTCGATTCCGGTGTAGCGGCAGTTTTCTACCGCACAGACTACATTGAAGAAGCCGGATACACAGCAGAGGATATGCAGGATCTTACCTGGGACAAATACATTGAGATCGGCCAGGCAGTTCAGGAAAAAACAGGCAAATATATGCTGACACTTGATCCAAGTGACCTTGGACAGATTCGTATGATGCTTCAGAGCGCAGGCGCATGGTATACAGACGCTGAAGGAAACGTGACAATTAAAGATAACCAGGCATTAAAGGATGCCATCAACACATACAAAAAAATTGTTGATTCCGGAATTTCCAAGCAGGTTGCAGACTGGGATCAGTTCGTAGGCGCATTTAACAGTGGTGAAGTTGCTTCTGTACCGACAGGATGCTGGATTTCTCCTTCTGTATTAGGCGCAGAGGATCAGAGCGGCAAATGGGCAGTAGCTCCATTCCCGAGAATGGCAGAAAATGAAGCTTCTGTAAATGCATCTTCCATTGGCGGCGCCGGCTGGTATGTACTGAAAAATGTAGGTCATGAGGACGCAGCTAAAGCATTCCTGAAAGATACCTTTGCATCTAATGTGGATCTTATGAACCAGCTTGCAGTTGACATTAACCTTGTCAGCACACTGAAAGCTTCCAGCGAGGCAGAAAACTACAACAAGGGTGTTGAGTTCTATGGCGGACAGGAAATCTTTAAGGATTTTGCAGAGTGGACAAATGAGGTTCCGGCTGTAAATTACGGAGAAGATACCTATGCAATCGAGGATATTATGACAGAGGTGGTTCAGGCAATTGTAGGCGGTGCAGATGTGGATGAGACACTTGAGATGTATCAGACACAGATTGAGGGCGCTGTTGCCAACTAATATATGCTGGTACAGAAGAGGGGCAGGCATGTGATTGCCTGTCCCTTTCTCATTTAGCGGAAAAGCAGTACATTCCGTACAAATATTCCCGGTAAAAAAACTTCCGCAAGGATACGGCCGGATATATACGGAATATGCCTGTCTGTGGCAGTCTGCATCTGGCGAGCAAAGAGAAGCAGATTCCCTGAGAATTAAGGAATCTGGGGAGTTCGAAGAGAACGGGTCTGCTTTGTCCGATAAAAAGGAAATTTCAGGAGGAGCATTATGAGTGGAAACATAAAATCAAAACGCAGCTACAGTCCAAAGCTGAACCGAAAAGCCTGGACATTTGTGCTGCCCGGTCTGGCGCTTATTATTTTGTTTGTATTTTATCCGATGATTCAGGCTTTTATCACATCTTTTCAGACCGGGGCAGGAAATCAGCTTACCTTTAACGGACTTGTAAATTATAAACGATTGTTTAACGATCTTACATTCCGAAAAGCGCTGACCAACACGCTTCTGTATCTGGTGATCCAGGTTCCGATCATGATCATTCTGGCTCTGGCTATTTCATCTATGCTGAACACCAAGGGACTGAAAGCCAAGGGATTTTTCCGGACAGCGATCTTCCTGCCATGTGTAACTTCCCTTGTAGCATACTCTATTATTTTTAAAAGTCTGTTTGCTACAGACGGATTTGTAAATGCGCTTCTTATGAATCTGAATATTATCAGTGAACCCATTGCATGGATCACTCATCCGGTTTGGGCAAAGGTTCTGATCATTATTGCCATTACCTGGAGATGGACCGGTTATAACATGATCTTTTATCTTGCCGGACTTCAGGGAATCGATGATTCTATTTATGAGGCGGCTGAGATCGACGGAGCAGGAGCATGGCAGAAATTTAAGAGTATTACCGTTCCTATGCTGAAGCCGATCATTCTTTTTACAACCATTAATTCAACTATCGGTACCTTACAGCTGTTTGACGAGACTATGAACATCACGCAGGGCGGTCCGGCAAATGCTACGATTACGATCTCTCAGTATATTTACAATATTCTGTTTAAGTATTCACCTGACTTTGGCTATGCGGCTGCAGTTTCTTATGTAGTGGTTGTGCTGATCGTAATCCTGTCTATGATTCAGATGAAAGTGGGGGATAAAAATGACTAAAAAAGTGCTTCGGACTTTTCAGTATATATTTTTAAGTATTTGTGCTTTTGTTTCGATTTTTCCGTTTTTCTGGATGATTATTGCGGCAACAAATAAATCTGTAGATGTAACAAAGGGAACTCTGATGCCGGGCAGCTATTTTATGGAGAATTTAAAGGCAGTCCTCAGTTCAGACCTGCAGTATACCACTGCGTTTAAAAATTCTCTTATAATCTCTGTAGTGACTACAATTCTGGCTATGATCGTTTCTTCAGCAGCAGGATATGCTTTTGTTATTTACAGATCAAAAAGCAGAGAGCGTGTGTTTAACATTATTCTTTTATCCATGATGGTTCCTTTTGCTGCGCTGATGGTTCCTCTGTTCCGTTTGTTCAGCAAGTTTAACAGTGTCCCGCTGTTAAAAACCATTGCGCTGAATACTCCGGGGGCTGTTATTGTAATCGGAATCTCCACGGCATTTCTGATTTTCTTTTTCAGACAGAATACAGAAAGCTTTCCCAAGGAACTGATCGAGGCAGCCAGAATCGACGGTGTGGGAGAGCTTGGGATCTTTTTTAAGATCTTTATGCCGACTATGAAATCTACCTATGCTGCGGCAATTATCGTAACCTTTATGAACAGCTGGAACAATTATCTGTGGCCGCTGATCGCTCTGCAGTCTCCGGAGAGAAGGACCCTGCCTCTTGTTATTTCTGCAATGGGCTCCTCTTATACGCCGGATTATGGTATGATGATGACAGCAGTTGTGCTGGCTACTGTTCCTACCGCTTTGATCTTTTTCCTGATGCAGAAGCAGTTTGTGGCAGGCATGACCGGTTCCGTAAAAGGATGATAAACAGAAATATTTGGAGGGCAGCAGTTTATGAGAATAACAGAAGCATCGTTGGAGTGGCTTGAAAATCCGGGAATTTTTCAGGTAAACCGCATAAAAGCACATTCGGATCATTTTTTCTATGAGAAGGAAACAGAAACTTCGCTGAAAGAAAAAATGCCTTTGCGCCAGTATCTGAACGGAGAATGGAGCTTTTCCTACAGTGAGAATCCGGACGGAAGGGAAAAAGATTTTTACCGGGAAGGCTATGACATCAGTCATTTTGGACGGATTCAGGTTCCAGGTCATATCCAGACCCAGGGCTATGACCATATGCATTATATTAACACCATGTATCCCTGGGACGGACAGGAAGAGCTTCGCCCTCCCAGGATTTCCAGAGAATACAATCCTGTGGGAAGCTATGTAAAGGAATTTGAACTGGAAGAAAGCCTGAAGGGAAAGAAACTTTTTCTTTCCTTCCAGGGTGTGGAAGCTGCCTTCTATGTGTGGCTTAACGGAAGCTTTGTAGGGTACAGTGAGGACAGCTTTACCCCTGCTGAGTTTGACATTACACCTTTTATAAAGGATAAAAAGAATAAGCTGGCAGTAGAGGTATATAAAAGATGCAGCGGAAGCTGGCTTGAGGATCAGGATTTCTGGAGATTTTCCGGTATTTTCAGAGATGTATATGTGTACGCGGTTCCGAGGATCCATGTGCAGGATCTTTTTGTAAAGGCAGAGCTGGATGACAGCTATGAAAAAGGTGTTTTTTCCGCAGAATGGGAGCTTCTGGGCTATGAGGAGGGCGCAGAGCTTGAGCTTGTTCTGGAAGACCATAAGGGTGAGGTACTTTATAAGGAAAGAACAGCTGCGGGCAGCGAAGGTGTGAAGGCCCGAGAGGTTGGAACAGTGAGGCCTTGGAGCGGGGAAAATCCGTATCTTTATACTCTGTATGTGAGGATTTATGACGGTAATGGCAGGCTGATCGAAGTGGTGAAAGAGACAGTGGGCTTCCGTCGTTTTGAAATGAAGAACGGACTTATGCTTATTAACGGAAAGCGTATGGTGTTCCGGGGTGTGAACCGTCATGAGTTTGACCGCAGAAAGGGCAGAGCCATCGGGGCGGAGGAAATGCTCTGGGATATCCGTTTTATGAAGCGTCATAACATTAATGCAGTGCGTACAAGCCACTATCCAAATCAGAGTCTCTGGTACAGGTTTTGTGATGAATATGGAATTTATCTGATTGATGAGACGAACCTGGAAAGTCATGGTTCCTGGCAGAAAATGGGAAAGTGCGATCCTTCCTGGAACGTGCCCGGGAGTCTGCCGGAGTGGAAGGAAAATGTTGTGGACAGAGCCTGCTCCATGCTGGAACGTGACAAAAATCATCCGTCTGTGGTGATCTGGTCCTGCGGAAACGAGTCCTATGCAGGAGAGGACATTCTGGCAATGGCTGAGTTTTTCCGCGAAAGAGACAATACAAGACTGGTACATTATGAGGGCTGTGTGTGGAACCGTGAATATGCGGACAGCACAGATATGGAATCCAGAATGTATGCAAAGCCTGCAGAAATTGCAGAATACCTGGATTCAGATCCGAAAAAGCCCTATATCAGCTGCGAATATATGCACGCTATGGGAAATTCCTGCGGCGGAATGAAATTGTACACAGATCTTGAGGACAGATATGAGAAATATCAGGGTGGATTTATCTGGGATTACATTGACCAGGCTGCAGAGCGTGTCAATGAGTTTGGGGAAACCGTACTTTCCTATGGTGGAGATTTTGATGACCGCGCTTCTGACTATGAATTCTGTACAAATGGAATTGTATACGCAGACAGAACAATTTCTCCAAAGGCTCAGGAAGTGAAACACCTTTATGCTCCTGTAAGATTAACCCCTGACAGAAATGGCGTGTGTATTGAAAACAGAAACAATTTTATTTCCACAGAGGAATATGAGTTTTTCTGGAAACTGCTGAAGGACGGTCATGTGATAAAGGAAGGAAACTTTTCAACAGAGGTCAATGCTCTTGAAAAGAAATACAGAGCAATTCCGGAGCTTGATTCTCTTAGTGAGGAGATGGGAGAATATGCACTTCAGGTTTCCGCCGTTCTCAGCCGGGAAAAAATATGGGCAGAAAAAAGTTTTGAGGTCTCCTTTGGTGAGTATGTGTGGAAAATGAAAGAACAGCAGAAAAATTGTGTGGATAAAAAGCTTCAGATTATTCATGGTGATGTGAATATCGGAGTAAAAGGAGAAAACTTTACAGCCATGTTTTCCAGAACAGAGGGGGGGATTGCTTCTCTCTGCTACAACGGAAAGGAATTTATCACCAGACGGCCCCGTGTCACCTACTGGAGAGCCCTTACAGACAATGACAGAGGCTGCGCTCTTGGCTTTGACAGCGGCTACTGGCAGAACGCCGGACAGTACCAGAAGGTCAGTGATGTGCAAGCGGAGGAAAGAGAAAATTCTGTGACTGTGACCTTTAAGTTTGCAGTGCCTGTTTCCGGAGAAGTGGAATCCAGTGTTTCCTATTGTGCTTTTGCAGATGGAACCATAACAGTTCATGCGTCCTATAAAGGAAGAAAGAATCTGCCGGATCTGCCTGCCTTTGGTATGGAATGGCAGTTTAAAGAGGCCCTTCATAATTTCCGTTATTATGGCTATGGACCGGAGGAAAATTATGTGGACCGTATGGAAGGCGCAAGGCTTGGTATTTACAAAAATACGGCAAAAGGAAACATGTCCGGCTATCTTGTTCCTCAGGAGTGCGGAAACCGTGTGGGCGTGCGCTGGCTGGAGGTAATGGACGACAACGGAAAAGGTCTGCGCTTTGAGGCGGAGGACAGACCTTTTGAAATGAGTGTGCTTCCATACAGCGCAGCGCAGCTTGACAGCGCGTCACATCTGGAGGAGCTTCCGGTTCCTCATCATACCTGGGTCCGTATTCTTGCGGCGCAGATGGGAGTTGGCGGAGACGACAGCTGGGGTGCTCCTGTACATGAGCAGTACAGAATAGCTTCTGATAGAAATATGGACGTTGTATTCCGTATTAAACCAGTGTAAAATAAAAAAAGATTTGTAAATGATTTAAAAGAAAGGAAGCGTCAGTGTACGGGATTTGTATCCTGTTCGCTGACGCTGTGATGCATTATGAGCAGATATTGCAGGGTTCTGGTGATCGATGATGAGTTTATCACCCGCCAGGGAATTAAACATATGCTTTTGTGGGAGCAGGAAGGTTTTCAGATTGTAGGGGAAGCATCCAATGGACAGGAAGGTCTGGAAATGATTGAAAAATATCAGCCGGAAATTGTACTGGCCGATATTGTGATGCCTGTTCTCAATGGAATTGATTTTTCGCTGATTCTGCAGGAGAAATATCCGGATATTAAACTGATTATCCTGAGCAGTTACGATAATTTTGAATATGTTCGTACAACCCTTCTTAACGGAGCAGTGGATTATGTTTTAAAGCCTACGCTGAATCCGGAGATACTGCTTCGCGCTCTGAAAAAAGCTGCCCGGGGTATTCCGGGTTTTCAGCTGGACCGGAAGGAAAAAATAGATGTCAGTACCCAATTGGAGAGATATCTTACAGGATATTCAGAGACGCTGGAAGAGGAAGGTCTGAAAAACTGCTTTCCGTATCTGAACTGCCGGATTCTTGCAGCAGATATGAAAAAAGCATGTAAAAATAACCGCCGTCAGATGGAACAGCTTCAGGAAATGATTCAGGACAGGCTGAAAAAGGACGGATTTGACACATATCAGGCTCTGTGGTTGGAGCAGGAAACTCTGTGTTACATTATAAATTATAAGAAAAAGGCAGAGGAGGAGCTTCTTTTAAGTATTGAGAGCAGCGCCCGGAGAGCCGGACAGATTGCAGAAAAGATTTTGTTTGTAGTAAGCAGACCTTTTACAGATTTCACTTATATAAAAGACATCTATGAAAAAGGAGTAAAGCCCTGTCTGCAGCAGAAATTTTATTTTAATGATAAGGCGCTGATCAGGGAAGAAGAATATACGGCAGTGGAGGTTCAGCGTTTTCATTATGAAAAATATACAGAACTTCTGAAGCAGAAGCAGTACAGTCAGGCTCTGGAGCTTTTTCAGAAATATATCTGGTATTTGGCAGAAAGTAAATATGATGAGTATCTAAGCAAAAATCTTCTTAAAAATCTTTTGTATAATTTTTTAATGGAAATTGAAAAGTACGGTGTGGAAAGCGACAGGCTCCGAGGGGAGTTTTTCCGGAAGATCGATCAGTCAGAAAGTGCAGAAGAATATATGGAATACTGTGAAGGGGGGGCATTTGCGCGTTTACGGGAGATTGTGTCCGGGATTGAAAATAATTCAGATTCAGACCCTGTTGTTGCTCAGATCAAAGATTACATCAATGAACATTATAATGAAAAACTTGATCTGACAGATATCGCCCAGGAATTCGGGTTTAATTATCATTATATTTCTTCGTATTTTAATCAGCATATTTCAGAAGGGTTCAGCGGATATCTGAATACGGTGCGGATTGAAAAATCCTGCGATCTTTTGGCTGAAACAAAAATGTCTATTTCAGATATCAGTGCAGCGGTGGGATATTCCGATCACGGGTACTTCTGCAGGATATTCCGGAAGCTGATGGGGCAGACGCCAAGTCAGTACCGGCACAGGAAAAACTCAGGTGGTCAGCGAAATGAAAAATAAATGTAATACACTTTTTTTTAAGATTATTATTGTGGTGCTGGGGGCGATTTTATGTCTGGCAGGGGCATTAAGCGTGCTGAATATAAAGACCTCCCAGGATGTTTTTGTAGAGAATTTTGTGGAATCTCAGCAGAAAATATTCAGACAGATTGATGAAAATATTTATGAGCTTTTTCAGAATGTAACTGCGGCTACCTCCGTCATCTGCGGAAGCTCTTCCGTACGGGAGTATCTGGGCAGGGAAAAGTGGGAGGCGGCAGAGGAATTCCGGAATATTCTGGATGTGAAAAAAATTCTTCAGCAGCAGCCTCTTGCGAAATACAGCGATATGAGTCTGATTTTAGTTGGAAACAATGGAAAAACATATAATTATAACAGTACCTCACGTCTGATTCTTTCAGGGGAAGAACTGTTGGAAACAGAGATTATCCAGCAGGCATATGAAACGCCTAAAAAGCTGATCTGCCGATATAAAAGCGGCGGATATACAGACGTAATGAAAAGCTATCCTGTTATTATGATGGCAAAGGCAATCACCAATAATGGAGGAAAAACCATAGATGGGGTGATTCTTCTTACAATTAAAGAGAAGGATTTCCGGAATAATTATGAGGTATTTACTACAAGTTCCAATGATATACTGATTTTTAATCAGGATAATGAAATTATCTCTTCCAACTATACAGAATATCTGACCTCATCCAGTGAAATAGAAAAGGTCTGGGACGCACTTGAGGAGATGCAGGATAAAAAAAGTTCTATGATCACCAGACAGGAAAATGGGCAGAGAACCGTTTATCTGAAGCAGAATTTTCATAATACGGATTATAAAGCAATGGGAGTAATTCACCCGGATCAGGCCTTTGAAAGTGTATATGATTTCCGATATATTATAGAAGTAACAGCTGCTATTACAGCTGCAGCTATTCTGATTATTTTTATATTGGTAAGGCAGCAGACCAAGCCTCTCTCCAAGCTGATAGAGAATATGCGGAAGGTGCAGGACGGAAGACTGGATAAACTGGTAAAGGTGGAGGGAACTCAGGAGATCCGGGAGCTTTCCGCTACTTATAATGACATGCTGGGAGAACTGGATAATTATATTCAGAAACTGATGCAGGTGGAAAAATCCAAACGTGAGGCAGAAATCCATTCTCTGCAGATGCAGATCAATCCTCACTATATTTATAATACTCTGGCAAGTGTCAAGTGGCTGATCTGGCAGGGGGATAAAGAAAAATCCGTTCAGGTGATAGATGCATTTATACAGCTTCTGCGGAATACCATCAGCAACAAAAATGAATTTATTACCCTGAAGGAAGAAATTGAAAATCTGAAAAATTACGTGCTGATCAATCAGATACGGTATGGAAATCAGGTGAACGTAGATTTTTATGTAACACCGGACTGTGAGGAACAGAAAGTTCCCAAGCTGATCCTGCAGCCCTTTGTGGAAAACGCATTTTTTCATGCTTTTCCTCAGGGCGAAAAAGGAACTATCTCTATTTTTGTACGCCAGAGCGATGGACTTCTGAGGGTGGAGATTGAGGATAACGGGATCGGAATGAGCAGTGAAACTTTAAGGGATTTATTGAACAAAAAGAATGCCTCCAGGGAACATTTTACCGGGATCGGCGTCAATAATGTGGACGACCGCATGAAACTTATTTATGGTGAAAACTATGGGATTCTGATAGAAAGCCAGGAAGGCAGAGGCACAAAGATTACAGTATGCTTTCCGCTGAATAAGTAAAGCTTATCTCCTTCTTCAGGGCAGAAATGTTCTGTGGAGGGAGATTTTGTATTTTACAAAATATTATTGAGAATTTCTTGACTTTGCACCAGGTTCAGGGTTTATAATTTCCACAATTTCAGGAGAAAGGTCTCCGTAAAACAGATTAAGAGGGAGGAAGATATAATGAAAATCAGTGAGGCTGCAAAACTGACAGGTATGAATGTGAGTAGTATCCGTTTTTATGAACGAAAGGGACTTCTGCTTCCTGAGAGGGAAAGCGGAAGTAAATATCGGGATTATACAGAAGCAGATGTGCAGAGAATAAAACAGATTTTTCTGTATCGGAAGATAGGAATTTCAGTGGAAACCATTGAACTTCTTTTAAAAGGAAAGGCGAATCTGCGAGAGGTTTTAGCAGAACAGAAAAGATTGCTGGAAGAGCAGATTACTGAACTGAAAGGCGCATCAGAGCTCTGTAAGCTGGTAATGAAAGAGACAGAAATCCCAGAGAATGAGAAACTGGAAGAGTATCTTAATTATGTTTATCAGGAAGAGAAAAAAGGCGGAAGATTTGCAGAGGTACGGGAGCTTCTGGAAGATCTCGGAGATTATTCAGCCACAGCAGGAGTGTGGGGGATTTCCTTTATGGGTATGGGCATGAGAAAGTGGCTTGTGGGAGCAGGCGCTGTGGGAGTTTTGCTTTTTATGATTGTTGTTTTTGGCATACGTGTATGGGATGCTATACAGAATATGAACGCACCTTCCATTGGTGCGGCAGTGATATGGGGAATGCTGGCGGTTGCTTATGGAACAGGATTTTTAAACTATCTGAAGAGCAGGAATTAATTTTCAACTGCTCTGCTCAAGCTTTGTTTCCAGTGAATTTAACAGTCCAGCATAAAACACTGATGTGGATGGAGATGTTGTTGATTTTATAATTTACCTATACTTATATATAAAAGTGCAAAAATTGCATCTTATATTGACAATAGTGTAATTTTTAGACGGGCCCCCTGCCTTCGAACAGGAGAAATTTTCCTGGTGATGCTGATCAGACTGCGTTTGCGGAAGCACGCAGTTGATGATTCCATGAGGATTACCTTTTTCTGGTGTGCTTTATTCTAAAATACAGCAGGAATGCGTATTACGGTCACGGATAAAACCAAAACTTTCTGCATGGCTCTCTGGTTTCTTGGACAGACTAAGAAAATATGATGAAAAAAATTTACCAAGAGATCGGAGGAATTGGATGAGGCAGTCAATCTGGGAAAGGGATGTGGAATTTCCCTCTTTTCCGAAGCTTGAGGGAGATATAAAGACGGATGTGCTGGTTATTGGCGGCGGTCTGTGCGGAGTACTTTGCGCCTGGTTCCTGAAGCAGGCAGGAGTGGATTATGTGCTTGTGGAGGGAGATGCTGTGGGGAGAGGGGTTACCTGTAATACAACGGCAAAGATTACCTCTCAGCACGGGCTGATTTATGAAAAGCTGCTGCGTACACAGGGGAAAGAGAAGGCACTTCAGTATCTGGACGCCAACCAGTGGGCTCTGGGCAAATACAGGGAGCTGGCAGAGGAAACAGAGTGTGATTTTGAGGAAAAGGATGCCTTTGTTTATACTCTGACAGACTGGCAGAAAATAGAGCGGGAGGTGCAGGCTTTGGAGACTCTTGGCTTTCCTGCGGAGTTTGTGCAGGAGGTAAATCTGCCTTTTGACACTGAAGGAGCGGTGAAATTTCCACGCCAGGCACAGTTTCAGCCCAGGAGATTTCTGGCTTATATTTCCAGAGACCTGAATATTTATGAGCATACCTTTATCCAGGAGCTTGCGCCGGGATGCGCCCGATATGACGGGGGAACAATCACGGCCAGACGGATGATTGCAGCAACACATTTTCCTTTTCTGAATAAGCACGGCGCATATTTTTTGAAATTATATCAGCATCGTTCCTATGTTATGGCACTGAAAAATGTTTCAGATGTAAGGGGAATGTATGTGGATGAGGCGCAGAAGGGCATGTCCTTCCGCAATTACAAAGATTATCTTCTGGTAGGTGGAGGAAGCCACAGAACTGGAAGAAAAGGGGGAGGTTGGGAAGAGCTTCAGGAGTTTGTACAGGAGTATTATGGTATCGGCAAGGCAGGTTATTATTGGGCGACCCAGGACTGTATGAGTCTGGATGGCATCCCTTATATTGGAGAATACTCCCCGAACACACCGGGGCTGTATGTGGCATCCGGTTTTGGAAAATGGGGAATGACTACCTCCATGGCAGCAGCGCATATTCTGACAGAGATGATCTGCGGCCGGGAAACTGGGTGGGAGGCAGTTTTTGATCCATCGCGAAGTATATGGAAACCGCAGCTGTTTGTAAATACACTGGAAGCTCTGGCAGGGCTTCTCACTCCTACTATGAAGCGCTGTCCCCATATGGGCTGTGCGCTGAAGTGGAATCCTCAGGAGCACACATGGGACTGCTCCTGCCACGGATCCCGGTTTGAAGAGGATGGAAAGCTGATCAACAATCCGGCTGCCGGAGATGCAAATGTGGCGAAATAGACTGGTTTTGTACAAGCGCATTTCAGAGGGATTTACCAATTATCTAAAAAGCAGGGAAAGATAAAGGGCCCCCTTATGTGAAAACATTCTCCCTTGCATTTATCGGACTTGCAGTTTATAGTGAAATTATAACTGACAGTCAGGTTTCGCAGCGGAAAAGGGGAGGAATGTCTATGCTCACATTATTAAATTCCGAAAGTCTGTGGATCGGAACAGACATGAAATTATTTAACAAATTGCGTGAACAGCTGGAACAGGTCGGAATCACCTACAAACATAAGGTGAAAAACCGCATGGGCCAGTGGGCAGAGGCAGGGACCATGCGCGGCAGGACAGGAAGCGCCGGCATTCCTGCAGACGAGACATATGAATATGAAATTCTGGTTCACAAAAATGAACTGGAACATGCGAAAAAAATTACAGGGCTGATGTGATCATCGGCTCTTTCTTTATAAATAAAAATTTGATGAAATAGGTAAGTTCTGTTTTTCGTCTAATGTATATAAGAAAACAGAGAGGAGAGCAGTAAAAATGGAAGAACTGGTAAGAAAGGCCAAAAGGGGAGATTCTTCTGCTTTTGCAGAGCTGGTTAGGCTGTGTACACAGAGCATGTACCGAGTGGCCTGGACGTATCTGGGCAATGATGAGGATGCTGCGGACGCCATTTCGGAAACTGTTCTGGTGTGTTACGAAAAGATTGAAACCCTGAAAAAAGACGCTTATTTTAAAACCTGGATGATACGGATCCTGATTAACCAGTGTAAGGATATTTTAAAACACAGAAGCAGGATACAGTCAAAGGCAGAAATGCAGGAATCTGCTTTTGAGGACAGCGGGTACATAGACTGTGAATGGAAAGAGGTTCTTTCCTGCCTGGATGAAAAATACCGGATCATTCTTCTTTTGTATTACACAAGAGAAATGGATACAAGAGAAATCGCGGAGCTTCTGGATATCAGCCGCAATACGGTGATTACCAGACTTGCCAGAGGCAGGAAGTTGCTGAAACGGGAGCTGGAAGGAGGAAAAATCTATGGATAACAAATTATTTGAAATTTTTTCGGGAAAAACAGAGGTGCCGGAGATCGTTACAGACAGGATAGAGGCAGCCCTTAATAAAATTCAGGAACAGCAGCCGGATTTCGGAAGAGATAAAATTGCTTCCTTCTCTCTCCAGGGCAGAAGCCGTAAACGCAGACGTGTCCTGATCTTATCCTTTGCCGCTATCCTGATTTTGGGCGTGTCTGTTTTTGCAGCAGAAAAATATCTGGGGATCACAGATTTCTGGAAGCTGAGAGGACAGGAGCTGCCGGAAAATGTGCAAAGTGATATTAACAAGGAAGTTACTTATAAGGAAACAGGAGATTCTATGATTAATTTTTCAGTGAAAGAGGTTCTGGTTCAGGGAAACAGTATTCATGTTTCTGCACGGGCAGAGGCGTTGGAACCGGGAAAATACCTTCTGATTCCACAAGATGCTATGGAAGAAGACTCTGTATATTACCTTGGTAAGGAAGGGGACATGACGATTGGTCAGTATTTAGAGAAGCATAATCTGGAGCCTGTCAGAATTGGGTTTGGTGTAAAGCATGGAGGAGAGAATACAATTTTTACAAATTCTATGGATTTCGTTCTTACAGAGGATGACTGCATGGAAATCTATGTTTCTGCAGAAAGAGAATCCACAGAAAGTGAATTTCCCGAGGAGATCATCTGCATGGGAACTGCGTACTTGGAAGACGCCAAAAGCGCGGCAGATGTAATGAAAACAGAGCTTCATGTAACTCTTCCGGAAGAATCAGCACAGGAAACAGATGCTTCTGAAACTCTTCAGATGTATCAGGAATGAGAATAGGGAAGTCTTTTCTTTTTTACAAAGATTTTACGCAGGCAGGATTTTGGTTTTAACTTTCCCTGCCTATAATGACACTTGTCAATGAGAAATACAAAACATTATTTATAAAAAAGAGGAGACTTATCATGAAGAAAAAAATCGTAGGAATTTTAGCAGCAGCAGTAATCGGAACAACAGCATTCGCAACCGTTGCAAGTGCGGCAAGCGGAACGATCAATGTAATTTCCCGTGAGGATGGTTCCGGAACAAGAGGCGCTTTTATTGAGCTGTTCGGCATCCAGGAAGAAAAAGACGGCGAAAAAATTGATATGACAACAGTTGATGCCAGCATCACAAACAGCACTTCCGTTATGATGACAACTGTAGCAGGCGATGAGAATGCAATCGGATATATTTCCCTTGGATCTCTTAACGATACTGTAAAGGCTGTAAAAATCGACGGAGCTGAGGCAACTGCTGAGAACGTTGCAAATGATACATATAAAGTTTCCCGTCCGTTTAACATTGTAACAGGCGAGAAAGTAAGCGAGGCAGCACAGGATTTTGTGAACTATATTATGAGCGAAGAAGGTCAGCAGATCGTTGAGGACAACGGTTATATCAAAGCTGATGCAGAAGCAAAACCTTATGAGGCAGCAGATGTGGAAGGTAAGGTTGTTGTAGCCGGTTCCTCCTCCATTTCTCCTGTAATGGAAAAACTGAAAGAGGCTTATGAAGCAGTGAACAAAAACGTTACAGTAGAGGTTCAGCAGAGCGATTCCACAACAGGAGTTACATCTGCAGCAGAAGGCATCTGTGATATCGGAATGGCTTCCCGTGAACTGAAAGATGAGGAAACAGAGATGAATCTTACAGCTACTGTAATTGCAAAAGACGGTATTGCGGTAGTCGTAAATAATGAAAATGAGGTTGAGGATCTGACAAGCGATCAGGTAAAAGCAATCTTCACAGGCGAGACAACAGAATGGGAAGATCTGGCAGAGTAATAAAACCTGCATAACATGACAGAACGCAGAGGAGCCCGGAAATCCGGGCTTCCGTTCTGCAGTCAGGAAGTTAGAGAGGAAGAAATCATTTTATGAATAAAATCAAAGAACGGGGAATGAAAATTGTATTTATGGTTGCTGCCTGCGCTTCTGTACTGGCAGTATTCCTGATCTGTCTGTTTCTTTTTGCCAGCGGAATCCCGGCAATCGGAAAAATAGGTCCTCTGGAATTTCTTTTTGGAACAGAATGGCGGCCCTCCAATGATATGTATGGAATTTTTCCAATGATCGTGGCAAGCATTTATGTAACAGGAGGAGCAATTCTGGTAGGAGTTCCCGTAGCTCTGCTTACGTCTGTATTTATGGCCCGTTACTGTCCGAAAAAAATCTACAGACCGTTAAAATCAGGTATTGAACTGATGGCAGGAGTTCCTTCTATTGTATATGGATTTTTCGGTCTGGTGGTCATGGTGCCAATGATCCGGGAAACCTTTGGAGGAACAGGAACAAGCTGGCTGGCAGCGTCCCTGCTTCTTGGAATTATGATTCTTCCAACCATTATCGGACCTACAGAATCAGCGCTCCGCAGTGTTCCGGAAAGCTATTATGAAGGTTCTCTGGCTCTTGGAGCCACAAAGGAACGCAGCATTTTCCGCGTAATGCTTCCGGCGGCAAAATCCGGTATTCTTGCAGCTGTGGTTCTTGGAATCGGACGTGCCATTGGCGAGACTATGGCGGTTATTATGGTAGCGGGAAACCAGGCCAGAATGCCTCAGGGGATTCTCAAGGGACTTCGTACTATGACTGCAAATATTGTTACTGAAATGGGATATGCGACAGGTATGCACAGAGAGGCGCTTATTGCTACCGGTGTGGTATTGTTTGTCTTTATCCTGATCATTAACTTAAGTCTTTCATTACTGAACAGGAGGGCGGAAAATGCAAACTAATGCTGCGGCTTTGAATTCACAGGTCAATTCAAAAAAGAGAAACAGCTCTTCCCTTACAGATCAGCTTCGTTCCTACCTGCGCCATCCGGGCTCCGGTATTCTTGCTTTTCTGACAGGACTGGCTGCAGTACTGACCTTTGCGGTACTGATCTTTCTGGTAGGGTATATTCTGATAAAAGGTATTCCTTATCTGACACCTGAGCTTTTCAGCTTTGAGTATAATTCTGAGAATGTATCGCTGATGCCTTCTCTTATCAATACCTTTATTATGACTGTTCTGACACTTGTAATTGCGGCTCCCATAGGCATTTTTGCCGCTATCTATCTGGTGGAATATGCTCAGAAGGGCAACCGTCTGGTAAAGGTGATTCGTATTACAGCAGAGACACTTTCCGGTATTCCTTCTATTGTATTCGGACTTTTCGGTATGCTGTTTTTTGTGACAGCCCTTCAGTGGGGAATGTCTCTTATGGCAGGTATTTGTACACTGGTGATCATGGTTCTTCCCCTTATTATGAGAACTTCTGAGGAGGCTTTGAAGGCAGTTCCGGATTCTTACAGAGAGGCCAGCTTCGGACTGGGAGCAGGAAAGCTGCGCACGATTTTTACCATTGTGCTTCCTTCAGCGGTTCCGGGGATTCTGGCAGGAATTATTCTTGCAATCGGACGTATTATCGGTGAAACAGCAGCCCTTCTTTATACTTCCGGTACAGTTGCCCAGGTTCCCAATCTGATGGGATCCGGACGTACACTGGCTCTTCACATGTATGTGCTTTCCAGTGAAGGCCTCCACATGAATCAGGCATCTGCCACAGCGGTTGTAATTCTTGTTTTTGTACTGGTTATTAACTGGCTGTCAGGAAAAGCAGCAAAACGAATTGCGAAAGGATAAGGATACATGAGTAATAATACAAAGCTTTCTATTGAAAATATGAATCTTCATTACGGCAGTTTCCATGCCTTAAAAGACATTAATATGCATATTCCGGAAAAGGAGATCACTGCTTTTATCGGGCCCAGCGGATGCGGAAAATCAACTCTTCTTAAATCTTTGAACAGAATGAATGACCTTGTTGAGGGCTGTGTGATCACAGGAAAGGTGGAGCTTGACGGAGAAGATATTTACGGGGATATGGACGTGAATCTTCTGAGAAAAAGAGTGGGAATGGTGTTTCAGAAGCCCAATCCATTTCCAATGAGTATCTATGACAACATTGCCTACGGCCCCAGAACCCACGGCATCCGTTCCAAGGCAAAACTTGACGATATTGTGGAAAAATCTCTTCGGGATGCTGCAATCTGGGATGAGGTAAAGGACCGGTTAAAAAAGAGCGCTTTGGGAATGTCCGGAGGCCAGCAGCAGAGGCTCTGTATTGCAAGGGCTCTGGCAGTGCAGCCGGAGGTTCTTCTTATGGATGAGCCGACCTCTGCCCTTGACCCTATTTCCACCTCAAAGATCGAGGAGCTTGCAATGGAGCTGAAAAAGGACTACACCATTGTTATGGTAACTCATAATATGCAGCAGGCAACACGTATTTCTGACAAAACCGCTTTCTTCCTTCTGGGAGAAGTGATAGAATTTAATGATACAGATACTTTATTCTCCATGCCTGCGGATAAAAGAACGGAAGATTATATTACAGGGAGGTTTGGCTGATATGGCAACACGTTTTGAAAGACAGCTGGAAGAGCTTCATGTACAGATCATTACCATGGGAAGTCTCTGCGAAAAGGTAATTGCTCTTTCTGCAAAGGCAATCCAGGGCGAGGACTGCGCCGGAGAGGTTTTTGAAACAGATAGAGAAATCGACGGACTGGAGCGGGAGATCGAGGCCATCTGTATGCGGCTTCTTCTTCATCAGCAGCCGGTGGCAAGAGATCTTCGTGAGATTTCCGCGGCTCTGAAAATGATCTCTGATATGGAACGCATCGGAGACCAGGCGGCAGATATCGCAGACCTTTCCAAGTTTATTGACCGAAGCGTTGTGGAGATTCCGGATGAAATTGCCAGAATGGCGGAAAAAACCGTTCATATGGTAACAGAAAGCATTGACGCGTTTGTGAAAGCGGATCTGGCGCTTTGTCGTAAGGTTATTGATGATGACGATCTTGTAGACGAGCTGTTTAATCAGACAAAAAACAAGCTGGCTGATCTGATCTACAAAAATATGGATGCCAAAGCAGGGCTGGATCTTCTGATGACTGCAAAGTACATGGAGAGGATCGGAGACCATGCGGTGAACATTGCAGAATGGGTGGAGTATTCTATTACAGGCATTCACAGAAACAATGAGCACCAAATGGGAGGAAATAAGAATTGACAAAAAAGATTTTTAAGTCTACAGTTCTTGCTTCAGCAGCAGTTCTGATACTGGGGGTTGCCTTTGTTATGGGAATTCTTTATCAGTATTTCGGAAAGCAGCTGAACAGTGAGCTGGAAAAGGAAGCCAGATATCTGGCTTACGGAGTAGAGCAGCAGGGGCAGGAGTATCTGGAGCAGATCAAATACGGTGATTCCAGAATTACTTATATAGATGAGAATGGAAATGTCCTGTATGACAATACAGCAGATGAAAACAAAATGGAGAACCATAAGAATCGTGAAGAGTTTCAGGAGGCGCTGAGCAAGGGGAAAGGCGAGGCGGTACGTATGTCCGACACGCTTTCAGAAAAGACAGTCTACTCTGCAATAAGACTTTCCGATAATTCTGTTCTTCGTGTATCCAGTACACAGTATTCTGTATTTGCTCTGATTCTGCAGCTTGTACAGCCGGTACTCTGTATTATTTTTGTAATGCTGATCATAGCAGGAGTGATCGCGTCAAAGGTTGCTTCAAAGATCGTGGAACCCATCAATGAACTGGATCTGGAAAAGCCCGGAGAAAATGAAATTTATGAAGAGGTGGCTCCTCTTCTGGGAAAAATAAACCGGCAGAACCGCCAGATACAGAAACAGCTGGAGGAAGCAAGGAGAAATCAGGAGGAGTTTTCTATTATTACAGAAAACATGCAGGAAGGTCTTCTGGTGATCGATCCTTATACTATGATACTTTCCGGTAATTCAAGCGCCTGGAGGATTTTTCAGGTAAATGAACCCGGCATAGGCCAAAGCGTATACTCTCTTGACAGAGATGAGGATTTCAGAAAGGTGATAGAACATGTTCTGGAGGGAAAACACGGAAACGCTCTTCTTCGTCTGGATAATGAATTTGTGCAGCTGATCGCAAATCCGGTTACAAGAGACGGAAAAATCGTAGGCGCAGTGCTGCTTCTGATGAATGAAACAGAAAAAATCCAGCGGGAAAACCTCAGAAGGGAGTTTTCTGCCAATGTTTCTCATGAGCTGAAAACACCTCTGACCTCTATTTCAGGTTTTGCCGAGATTATTCAGGACGGCTTTGTGAAGGAAGAGGATGTGAAAAAGTTTGCAGGCAGGATTTACCGGGAGGCTCAGAGGCTGATTCAGCTTGTGGAGGACACCATTAAGATTTCTCAGCTTGACGAAGGAGAAAATCCTTATGAGTGGGAAAATGTGGATATCTATTCCGTTGCCCGGAATGTATGTGGAAACCTGAAAGAAATCGCGCAGAAAAAGAACGTGCATCTTTACATTGACGGAGAAAGACTGATCTGCCGCACTGTGCGTCCGATTTTTGAGGAGATTCTTTATAATCTCTGCGATAATGGAATCAAGTACAATAAGGACAATGGCACAGTGACCATTCATCTGAAAGATATTGGCAATGCCATTCAGATTTCTGTGGAGGATAATGGAATCGGAATCCCGAGAGAGGACAGAAACCGGGTGTTTGAGAGGTTCTACCGGGTGGATAAAAGTCATTCCAAGGAGATCGGAGGAACCGGCCTGGGACTTTCTATTGTAAAGCACGGAGTTGCCTTCCTGGGAGGAACACTGGAGCTGACAAGCGAAGTGGATTCAGGAACTGAGATTACAGTGACCCTGCCGAAACAGGCATAATCATACCCTGCAGGACAGGATGGATTTCCGGGAAAAGGAATTTTGAGGAGGACTGCAGCGAAAGCAAAAAGAGTACGGACATCATACCAGATGATGTCCGTACTCTTTTTGTGTGGGTGTGTTCAGTAGCAGTAGGCTCCCTCATAAGCAGAGCAGGATTCTTTTTTCCGGGACTGATTTTCACAGGTCCGGCAACGGTCACAGAATTCCTGTTCATAGCAGGTGGCACATACACAGTTTCCGCAGGAGCTGCGGTCATATTCCGGCGTACAGGTAAAAGGAACCTCTGTTTTTTCGTCATACTTTTCCTTCATAAAGTATCACTCTCCTTTATCTGATTATAATTCTGGAAAGCGAAAGAATCAAGAAAACAGAAAGAAAAAATACAATTTTTTAATAATCGGTTTTATAATAGAATCTTCCGTTGATAAAGTCTGTTTTTATAATGTTTACAAATGCCTGAGGATCCACTTCCGTAACTTTTTTCACAAGGATCTTTGCTTCGTCCCTGGACACTACAGAATAGATCATTGCCGTATTGTCGCCGCTGTAGCAGCCGGTACCGTCGATTCTTGTGGCAGAGTGATGGGACAGCTTGGAAATTTCTTCATAGACTTCATCAGGATGCCTTGTAATAATAAACAGAGTGTGTTTTTTGTAGCGCTGATGGAGCATCTGTACCACCTGAGTGGAGGTAAACTGGAAGATAATGGAATAAAGCGCTTTATCCCATCCGAAAAGCAGGCCTGCAACAACCAGGATCACTGCGTTTCCGCAAAGGATGTAATTCCAGATATCCTGTCCGTTTTTTTCTGAAAAATAAATGGCAATAAAATCAGTTCCGCCGCTGCTTGTATTTCCGATCAGGCAGAGACTGACCACAAAACCGTTGATCAGTCCGCCGAAAATACTGATCAGAAGCGGATCGTAGGTAATGGGCTGTGAGGGAATAAGGTCTGTCAGAATACTGGACAGAACGATCACCACACAGGAACTCATGGTAAATTTAACTCCGATAAACTTCAGTCCTATAAAAACAGGAATGGCATTCAGGATAACGTTGATCAGGGTGTAGGGAATTTCCATTCCCGCAAATTCCTGAAAAATGCCCTGGATCAGAAGCGTGAGACCGTTAAAGCCGCCCGGATACAGTCCTCCGGCTTTTACAAAGGTTTTTATGTTCACGGCAAAGAGCACGGCAGCAATCACTGCACAACTATATCGTTTCAGTTCTATTTTTGCGTCCATGTTTTTAAAGGCTGACGAAAAATTACTCATTTGTAATTTCCTCCAATAATTTTATCTGAAATCAGTTTTACACAGATTCCCACCGGCCGGAAGCGCCGCAGGGAAGAACCAGACCGCTGGAGGTGACCGGAAGTCCGATTTCCTGGGAATCTACGGTTCCGTTAAATTCTTTCAGTTCAGTTGCCAGCATATAGGTAAGAACAGCCGGAGCAAGACCTGTTGTGTAGGAGTTGATCAGGAAAAACAGCGGGTCAGGACTGAGAATCTTTTTACACAGCCTGATAAGAGGATGAATAGCATCTTCTATCTTCCAGATTTCTCCTTTTGGACCTCTTCCGTAGGAAGGAGGATCCATAATAATGGCATCATAATGATTGCCCCTGCGGATTTCCCGTTCTACGAATTTTACGCAGTCATCAACAAGCCAGCGGATAGGAGCGTCTGCAAGTCCGGAGGCGGCAGCGTTTTCTTTTGCCCAGGTAACCATGCCCTTGGAAGCGTCTACATGGGTAACGCTTGCGCCGGCAGCGGCAGCGGCCAGAGTCGCGCCTCCTGTGTAGGCAAAAAGATTCAGTACTTTTACCGGTCTTCCGGCATTGCGGATTTTTTCCCCAAACCAGTCCCAGTTTACCGCCTGTTCCGGAAAAAGTCCGGTGTGTTTGAAGCTGAAGGGTTTCAGGTGGAAGGTGAGATGCTTATAATGAAGATCCCATTGTTGGGGAAGATCAAAAAACTCCCATTCTCCGCCGCCTTTTTTGCTTCTGTGATAATGGGCGTTCATATTTTTCCAGCCCCGGCTTACCTTTGGGGTATCCCAGATAACCTGCGGGTCCGGACGGACCAGGATATATTTTCCCCAGCGTTCCAGTTTTTCTCCGCCGGAGGTGTCAATTACTTCATATTCTTTCCATTGATCTGCAATCCACATAAATGATAACCTCTCATTAGTTTTAATAAAATCAGCATACACTGATGCTATCCCCAGTATAGGGGAATTGCCGTAAATCTGCAAGTGAAAAAGAACGGAGTTTACTTTTGACAGGTTATATTGCTGCTGGTCATACGGCATTATCCCATCAGATGTTTTTACATATATGCCAAGATCCCGGAACAAACGAACAGAGTTTTTATAAATACAATGCTTACAGGACTTGACAACAGGGAATTTAGCATACTAAAATAGACGGGATAGTATGGTTTAGCAATGTAATAGAAAAAAGTCCGAAAAGAGCGGAACGAGGAGGAAAAACATGGAAAAATACAGTGAAATGAGCAGAGAACAGCTTCTTGCCCTGAAAAAAGAACTGGATCAGCAGTATGCAGACATTAAGGCACAGGGACTTGCCCTGGATATGTCCCGTGGTAAACCTGGAACAGATCAGCTTGATCTTTCCATGGGAATGATGCAGGTTCTTGCAGATGGCGCGGAGCTGAAATGTGAGACAGGAGTGGACTGCCGTAACTACGGTGTGATCGACGGTATTCCGGAAGCAAAACGTCTTCTTGGAGAAATTTCCGAGGTGGATCCAGAACATATTATTATTTATGGAAACTCCAGCCTGAATGTCATGTTTGATTCCATTGCCCGTTCCATGACTCACGGGGTTATGGGAAATACTCCCTGGAGTAAGCTTGATAAAGTGAAATTCCTTTGTCCTGTGCCGGGGTATGACAGACATTTTAAGATCACAGAATTTTTTGGAATTGAAATGATCAATGTTCCCATGACTCCGGAAGGCCCGGACATGGATATGGTAGAAAAGCTTGTCAGCGAAGATCCGGCTATCAAGGGTATCTGGTGCGTGCCGAAATACTCTAATCCTCAGGGCTATACTTATTCAGCAAGAACAGTCCAGAGATTTGCCAATCTGAAGCCGGCTGCTCCTGACTTCCGTATTTACTGGGACAATGCATACAGTGTACATCATCTTTATGATGAAGATCAGGATTTCCTTCTTGAGATCCTTACTGAGTGTGCAAAAGCCGGAAATCCGGATATTGTATATAAGTTTACTTCAACCTCCAAGATCAGTTTTCCGGGATCAGGTATTGCAGCAGTTGCCGCATCCAAGGCAAACCTTGAGGACTTCCGTAAATATATGCAGATTCAGACCATCGGTCACGACAAGCTGAATCAGCTCCGCCATGTAAGATTCTTTAAGAATCTGGAAGGCGTTCATGAACACATGAGAAAACATGCGAATATTATCCGTCCGAAATTTGAACTGGTGCTTGATATTCTGAATAAAGAACTTGGAGGCCTTGGAATCGGACAGTGGACAACTCCAAAGGGAGGATATTTTATTTCCTTTGATTCCATGAAGGGCTGTGCAAAAAATATTGTGGCAAAGGCAAAAGAAGCCGGCGTTGTAATGACAGGAGCAGGAGCTACTTATCCATACGGAAAGGATCCGGAGGATTCCAATATCCGTATCGCGCCTACTTTCCCGTCTATGGAGGAGCTTGAAAAAGCAGCTTATGTATTTGTAGTATGTGTAAAACTGGCAAGTGTAGAAAAGCTGTTAGGAGAATAAGAGAGATTCCGATACTGTTTTTCAGCAAAAGACACATGTCAGGCAGCTTGTCCTGAGAAGCAGAAGGGAGACTGCATGGAAGAAAAAATGAAAGAGCAGGAGCCTGTGAAGGAAAACGGTACAGAAGAAAAGATAAAAATGAGCACAGGCAGAAAACTGGTGGTCAGTCTGATCGCTGTGCTTCTGGTATTAACAGCAGCCGTCTACGGCTATGGAGTTTATTATTTTTCCGGACATTTCCTGCCGGGAACTCAGGTAAACGGATTTAACTGTTCCTATATGGATCAGGCAGAGACAGAAAAGCTCCTGGAGAAAAAAACACAGGCCTATGTTCTGGCAGTACGTACAAGAGGGAACGGTCAGGAGAGCATGTCGGCAGAGGAAATCGGTCTGGTATATAAGCCGGATGGAAGCGTAAAAAAACTGATGAATGACCAGAATCGTTTTCTGTGGTTTTTATCATTTGGACAGCACAGCGCTCTGGAGGTTCCGTCCTCTGTTTTCTATCAGGAGGAGCTTTTTGAGCAGAAATTCCAGAACCTTAAGTGCCTTCAGGACAATGTGCAGCCTGTGGATGCGTCTATAGAAGATACAGGAAATGAATTTGCCATTGTTCCTGAGACAGAGGGGAATCTGGTAGATCAGGAAAAGCTTCGTGAAACAGTAATAAAGGCGCTGACTACAGGTGATCCGGTGGCAGATCTTGAAGAGGACGGATGCTATATCAATCCCCAGGTTTACGGAGATGATAAAAGGCTCATAAAGGACTGCAGTCAGATGAATGAGCTGACAGATGTTGTGATCACCTATGATTTTGATGACCGCAAAGAAACTGTGGACCGGAATGTGATCCGTACTTTCCTTTCCAGAGACGAAAATGAAGATCTTGTTCTTGATAAAGAAAAGATCGCAGATTATGTAAAGACTCTTGGAGCCAAATATGATACTGTAGGTACAGAGAGAACCTTTGAGACTTATGATAACCGACAGATTTCAGTTTCCGGCGGTAATTACGGATGGGTCATTGACCAGGAAAAAGAAGCTGAGGCGCTTTATCAGGAGATTATAAGTAAAAAAATTCAGGTTCGTAAGCCGGAATACAAACAAAGTGGAATGAGCCGCAACACCAATGATATCGGTTATACATATGTGGAGATCGATCTGCCGGCTCAGAGGCTGGTGGTATATCAGGACGGTACTCCTGTGGCAGATACCGGGATCAGCGCAGGAAGCGGAACGGAAACTGGCGTTTACATGGTTGGAGAAATGAAATCTCCCGCAGAGGTCAACGGAGGGACTGTAAATTTCTGGATTCCCTACGAAGAAAATGCAGGAATTTTGGATAATCCCAATCTGACACAAAGTGATGTAGGCTTCTGGGAGGAAGGTATTCCCGCAGTCAGTGATTTTGGCTCAGGAGAAAGCAGTACAGACGGAGGCATATGGACAGATAACAGTGGTTATATTGAGATTCCGGGAGATATGGCGTCAGAGGTTTACCAGAATGTCAGATCCGGTATGCCGGTAGTGATTTATAAATAAACAGAATGAAAATGCTGCAGAGATTCCGGCAGGGATTTTTGCAGCAGTTTTTACATTAAAAGTACCCGGAGAAGCTGTACAGACCAGACCTCCGGCAGTAAGGGAGAATAATTATGAAGATTGTTGTTTTAGCAGGAGGAACAAGTACAGAAAGAGATGTTTCCATTGTATCAGGAACAGGGATCTGTAATGGACTGAGGGCAAAGGGACATCAGGCTATTCTTGTAGATGTTTTCTGCGGAGCGGAAACAGTTGACTGGGCAGACCCTTTTCCCCGGGAATATGATGTGGAAGCTGCCAGCGCATATATAAAAAGCTTTAATCCGCATATTGAGCAGCTGAAAAAGATGCGCAAGGATTTCTTTGGGCCAAATGTACTGGAATTGTGTAAGAAAGCAGATTTTGTGTTCCTCGGACTTCACGGAGCAAACGGTGAGGATGGAAGGATACAGGCCGCTTTTGACCTTATGGGAATCAAATACACAGGAACCGGATATCTCAGCAGTGCTATGGCCATGGACAAAGGTGTGACCAAGTGGATGTTCCAGATGAAGGGAGTACCTGTTCCGGGCGGAGTGACCATGAAGCGGCACACACGAAAAGAAGATCTGGCAGAGCTGGGTCTTGCCTTTCCTGTTGTTGTAAAAACATGCTGCGGCGGTTCCAGTATCGGCGTTTATATTGTAAAAGACCAGGAAGAATATATGAAAGCTCTGGATGCAGCTTTTGTCTATGAGGAAGAGGTTGTAGTAGAGGAATTTATTCAGGGTACAGAATATACAGTAGCTGTGGTGGATGGAAAAGCTTATCCGGTTGTTCAGATCGTACCCTGTCAGGGATTTTATGATTATGAAAACAAATATAAACCAGGGGCAGTAAAGGAAACCTGTCCGGCTCCCATTTCTTCAGAGCTTACCAGACGCCTTCAGGACTATGCGGTTCAGGGATACCGGGCTCTTGGACTGGAAAGCTATGCAAGACTTGATTTTATTGTTACAGATGATGAAAAAATCTACTGTCTGGAAGCAAATACACTTCCGGGAATGACTCCTACCAGTCTGATCCCTCAGGAGGCAGCAGTTCTTGGCATGGATTATCCTACGTTATGTGAGGAACTGATCCGGGTATCTGAGAAAAAATATAAATAAGAATTTCCGGGAAATCTTTTATCCGGAAGGTAAGGAACAGATATTATGAAAAATCTTACATTAAGAAATATAACAAAGGTATGCGGCGGTACTTACCATGGACCGGAAGAGCTTCTGGACCGGGAAGTGACGTCTGTGACCACGGACAGCAGAAAAGCGGAAACAGGAGCTCTTTTTGTTCCCATTGTGGGAGAGAGGGTGGATGCTCACAGGTTTATTCCGGATGTAATGGAAAAGGGCTGTCTTGCAACCCTTTCTGAGAGACTGCAGGAAGGGGCAGATTACGCTTATATCCATATAGAATCTTCGCTTCAGGCAGTAAAGGATATTGCAGAATTTTATCTGGAGCAGCTTCAGATTCCTGTTGTGGGAATTACCGGAAGTGTGGGAAAAACAAGTACAAAAGAAGTTATTGCCTCTGTTCTGAAGGAAAAGTACAGAACATTGAAAACCCAGGGGAATTTTAATAATGAGCTGGGGCTTCCTCTTACTGTATTCCGACTGAGAGATGAGGATGAGATCGCAGTTCTGGAAATGGGAATCAGTGATTTTGG
Organism: Blautia caecimuris; assembly: GCF_024622975.1. Classification (GTDB taxonomy): domain Bacteria; phylum Bacillota; class Clostridia; order Lachnospirales; family Lachnospiraceae; genus Blautia_A; species Blautia_A caecimuris. The sequence continues at coordinate 38,435 of NZ_JANJZT010000018.1, forward strand.
CGAAATGACCAGACTTGCAAAAATTGCAAAGCCGGAAACCTGTGTCATTACAAATATCGGAACCTGCCATCTGGAAAATCTTGGAGACAGAGACGGAGTTCTGAAGGCAAAAACAGAGATCTTTTCTTCTATGAAGCCTGACGGAAATATCATTCTTAACGGCGATGATGACAAGCTTGGCACAGTAAAAGAATATCATGGAATCCGTCCGGTATTTTTCGGTTTAAATAAAAAGTATGATGTATATGCGGATGAAATTCAGAGTCTGGGTCTGAAAGGAATGTCCTGCAGGATCCATATGGGAGAGCAGAGCTTTTCTGTACTTGTACCGATGCCGGGAATCCATATGGTATATAATGCTCTTGCAGCAGCGGCGATCGGAAAAATTTATGGTCTGACAGCAGAGGAGATCAGGAGAGGGATTGAAAGTCTGGAGCCCATCAGCGGCCGTTTCCGAATGATCGAAACAGACAAGCTTCTGATCGTAGATGACTGCTATAATGCAAATCCCATGTCCATGAAGGCGTCTCTGGACGTTCTGAAGGACGGAGCCGGCAGGAGGGTTGCCATTCTGGGAGATATGGGAGAGCTTGGAGAAAATGAGGTTCAGCTTCATCAGGAAGTAGGAGCTCATGCGGCATCCTGCGGAATTGACAAATGTATTTGCGTAGGAGAGCTTTCTGCACATATGGCAGAGGCGGCAAAGAAAACAGATCCTGATTTTGATATCTGCCATATCAGAACCCGCGAGGAGCTTCTGCAACATTTAGGTGATTACATACAGCCCGGAGATACGGTTCTGGTAAAGGCATCCCATTTTATGAAATTTGAGGATGTGGTTCAGACACTGGAAAAACTGTAGAAACCAGGGAGAATTTGACGAACGATTTTTGTTCCCTCTTTGACTTTCAGGGTGTAAAATGAAAGGCATAAGCCGGCTGGAGAGATGCTTCAGAATCTGGCTGGCCGGAATATGAAAATCAAGGAGGGAATCATGCTGGAACGAATTATGGATCTGCATCTTCTGCTCTATACCATGACTGCGCTGGGCGCACTGGGAGCAGTGGGAATGCTGGCCGTACACCTTACCTACAGAAGAGCCATGCGAAAAACAAAAGCAGTGATGAACCTGAAAGAAAAATGGCTGAACCTCTGGAAGACCAGGGACAGGCTTCTCAACAGGATGAATCTTCTTGTGTGGGGACCGTCGCTTCTTTCAGCGGGGTGCCTGGGACTGGCTCTTTTTTTAGCCACCAGGCTAGAACTTAAGGACGGCCTTTCTATGCAGTATCTTTATATCGGAACAGCAGTACCTGTGATACTGCTTCTTTTAAGACAGGCCCTTGATTTTACTTACAGAGAAGATCTTGTTATGAATTCTCTAGCAGACTATATTCTGCAGGCCCGGGCAAAGAAGGAAGAAGCTGCTGCATCCAGGAGAGCATCAGAAACAGTGGTATGCGAGAAGCAGGATCCTGCGTTCCAGGAGGAAATGGTAGAAAAGATCACTGCAAGCATCCGGCAGACGGCGGCTACGGGAAGTCATTTCAGCAAAATGCTGAGTCCGGAAGAAGAGGAAATTATGAGGGAGATCATCAGAGAGTTTATGAACTGATACAGTTCAGAAATCAGCTGCTGTTTCCAAGGCGTTGGTTTTTATACTTTGTTAGGATCTCCTTCTTGTAGAAAAGGCAAGTTTTTGCTATACTTAGCGTGGACAGCATCAGGAAGAGATGCTGAAGAAAATTCAGATATACCGATCCGTTTCTGTATAAGAAATACGGATTGAAAATAGTAAAAGGAGTGAGAGCCATGAGCAAAGTAACATTTGATTATTCAAAAGCAGGCTGTTTTATCGCAGATCATGAAGTCGAGGCAATGAAGCCACTGGCAGAGGCAGCGGCAAAAACCCTGACAGAAAAGACAGGTGCAGGAAATGATTTCCTTGGCTGGATCGACCTTCCGGTTGATTATGATAAAGAAGAATTTGCCCGTATTAAAGCAGCAGCTAAGAAGATTCAGGAAGATTCAGAGGTTCTTCTTGTAATCGGTATTGGAGGTTCCTATCTGGGAGCCAGAGCAGCAATTGAGTTTCTGAGACATGGTTTTTATAATAATGTTTCCAGAGAAATCCGCAAAACACCGGAGATCTACTATGTTGGAAACAGTATCAGCAGCAGCTATATCCAGGGGCTTATTGACGTAGTGGGAGACAGAGATTTCTCTATTAACATGATTTCTAAATCCGGTACTACTACAGAGCCTGCCATTGCTTTCCGCGTATTTAAGGAAATCCTTGAAAAGAAATACGGAAAAGAGGGCGCTGCAAAGAGAATCTATGCAACAACAGACAAGGCTCGCGGAGCCCTGAAAAAGGTTGCAGATGAAGAAGGATATGAAGAGTTTGTTGTTCCGGATGATGTAGGAGGACGATATTCTGTACTTACAGCCGTAGGACTTCTTCCGATCGCAGTAAGCGGAGCTGACATTGATAAGCTGATGGAAGGAGCTGCTTCCGGACGGGAGATCGCGCTTAACAATGCCTTTGAGGATAATGACGCGCTGAAATATGCTGCAATCCGTAACATTCTTCTTCGCAAGGGAAAAACTGTAGAGGTTCTGGCAAATTACGAACCAAGCCTTCACTATATCAATGAGTGGTGGAAACAGCTTTACGGAGAGAGTGAAGGAAAAGATCAGAAAGGTATTTTCCCGGCAGCAGTAGATCTGACAACAGACCTTCATTCTATGGGTCAGTTTATCCAGGATGGAAACCGTATCCTGTTTGAGACAGTTATGAATGTAGAAAAATCCAGCGCAGAGCTTGTTCTCGGAGAAGAAGCAGTGGATCTGGATGGACTGAACTATCTGGCAGGAAAAACGGTCGACTTTGTTAATAAAAGCGCAATGAACGGAACAATCCTTGCTCATACAGACGGACAGGTTCCGAACCTGAGAGTTGATATTCCGGAGCAGAACGAGTTCTATCTGGGACAGTTATTCTATTTCTTTGAGTTTGCATGTGGCGTCAGCGGATATCTTCTTGGAGTAAATCCGTTTAACCAGCCGGGAGTTGAAAGCTATAAGAAGAATATGTTCGCTCTTCTTGGCAAGCCGGGCTATGAAAAAGAAAGAGAAGAGCTCCTTAAAAGACTCTGATACTTTATGAAAATTATTTTTCTTGAGGGAGAAAATCTGGGTGAGGACATGGTCTTCACCCCTTTTCTTCATCTTGGGGAAGTTACAATTTATCCATCCACTTCAGAGAAGGAGATGCCTGAACGGGTAAAGGATGCGGATATTATTGTGGCGAACAAGCTTCCCATGTGTGAGGAAACTCTCAAAGACGCAAAAAATCTGAAACTGGTTTGTCTGACAGCAACAGGAATCAATAATCTGGATGGAGAATATCTGAAAAAACGCGGCATTCATGCCTGTAATGTAGCCGGTTATTCCACAGATGCGGTTGCCCAGCATACTTTTGCCCTGTTTTTTTATCTGTGGGAAAAACTTAGCTTTTATGACGACTATGTAAAATCAGGCGCTTATATAAAAAATCGCAATTTTTCGTATTTTTCCCAGCGTTTTTATGAACTCAGCGGAAAAACATGGGGAATCATCGGAATGGGAGCTATTGGGCAAAAGGTTGCGGACATTGCGGAAGCTTTTGGCTGTAAAGTGATCTGTTATTCTGCATCCGGAAGAAAATACCAGCTGACCTCTGACAGGAAACAGGTGGATTTTGACACAATATTACAGGAGTCGGATGTTCTGTCAATCCATGCGCCGTTAAACAGCCAGACAGAAAATCTTATTGATCTTCAGGCGCTGAAAAAAATGAAACCTACATCGGTTCTCATTAATGTGGCAAGAGGTCCTATTGTAAATCAGGAGGATCTTTATACTGCGCTTACACAAAATATGATTGCCGGAGCGGGGCTTGACGTACTGAAACAGGAACCTATGGCAGAAGATAACCCTCTTATTAAGATTCAGGACAGCAAAAAACTTCTGATCACACCTCATATAGCATGGGCGCCTGTGGAAACAAGATTCCGATGCAGAGATGAGGTAGTAAAAAATATAGAAGCATTTCTGGCCGGAGAGGACAGAAACAGGGTTTACTGATATGAATAAAAAACGAATTACGTGGATTGAACTGCTGCGCATAGTAGCCTGTATCGCAGTGATCGGCCTTCATGAAGGTTCTCAGCATTTCAGGGATATTCCCATAGACACCTTTACCTGGAAAGTATCAAATTTTTTCCATGGCATTAACCGGTTCGCGGTAGCTGGTTTTATTATGATCAGCGGAAGTCTGTATCTTTGGAATTTACCTGATCCATGCGCTGGTGCGTGATCTTCTTCACAGAAACGGCATTGACAGTATGATGATGAGCAACACGATCATTGCAATTCCCATTGTTATATTTCTGATTTTTATAATAAGCTGGATCGCAGCAGCCTTACTTAGGAAAATTCCCTTTGTAAAAAGGTGGCTGATGTAGAAAAATGTCATTAGGAGAAAACTTGATATGAAAGACAAAAGAGAAAAAAGAAAGAACCGGATGAAGGCACTGAGACAGGCAGTGAATATGGAACTGAAGGAGCACAGAAGTACCTTTATTGTATTTTCTATACTGAGGATTCTTGTAATTGTGTGTATGGTGCGTCAGATTTTTCTGCACAATTATGAGAGCTTCTTCCTCAGTGTACTGACGCTGCTTCTTTTGTATATTCCAAGCTGGCTTCAGGTAAAGCTGAGGATAGAGATACCGATAGGACTGGAAATTTCTATTTTGTGCTTTATTTTTGCTGCGGAGATCCTGGGGGAGATTAATGCTTTTTATATTGTAATCCCCGGATGGGACACCATTCTTCATACGCTGAACGGCTTTTTGTGTGCGGCTGTGGGTTTTTCCCTGGTCTTATTATTAAATGATAATGAAAAACTGACCTTTGACCTGTCGCCCTTTTTTCTGGCGCTGGTAGCATTCTGCTTTTCCATGACTGTAGGCGTAATGTGGGAATTCTTTGAGTTTGGAGTGGACCGGTTCCTGAATTTTGATATGCAAAAGGATACCATTGTAAATATGGTAAGCAGTGTTATGCTGGATCCGGCAAAAGCCAATCACTCAATTGCTGTCAGGGAAATCGCGGACGTAATTCTGGTTCATGGAGATGGGACACAGCAGGCGCTGGGACTTGGAGGATATCTGGATATAGGGCTTTATGACACTATGAAGGACCTTTTTGTGAATTTTATAGGAGCTGTGGTATTCTCAGTGATCGGTTTCGTTTATGCAAGAGGAAGAGGAAAACGCAGTGTGATTTCCCTTTTTGTTCCCCGCAAAAAAGCAAAGGACAGAGATTATCTGTCCATTACCAACAAAAAACTAAAATGATCAGTCTTCTTCGATAACCTGAATTTCCAGATAATCGAATTCTATCTGTTCTATAAAACTATCCTGGTAAAATCTCGTTTTGGAATGACGCTTAAAGTCCGTAATGGTACTGTCAAGCCAGATGGGATTTTCCAGGTCAAATTCATAGCAGATCTCTTCCAGGCCTCTGAAGATTTTATGAGTTCTGGTGTCATCTGAATCATCGCATACTACGGTATCTTTTATTAAATGATTACTTTTCCATATTTTTCCCCATAAACGAAACATAAAAAATCCTCCATTCCGCTGCCTTTTTGCTGACAGCACAAGCTTCTGCTTAAACAATATCAGTAACCAGTATACAGATTCTCTGTGTATAAGTAAAGAAAATTCATTGCAGATTTTCTGAAAATGCACTATAATAAAATAATTATACAGACCATATTTTATGAATGGAGGAGCTATTATGAAACTGTACGAAGGCGGTGTTTATCTTGTAAACGGCCATGATATCGTAGAAGAAAACAGCATGACTCAGCCGGTATCCAGGGAAGAGGCAGCGAAAAATACGATGGCATATGGAATTCTGGAAGCTCACAATACTTCCGGTAACATGAAAAAACTGCAGATTAAATTCGATAAACTGACATCTCATGATATTACCTTTGTAGGAATTATTCAGACGGCCAGAGCGTCCGGTCTGGAAAAATTCCCGGTTCCCTATGTACTGACAAACTGCCATAACTCTCTGTGTGCAGTAGGCGGAACGATCAATGAAGATGACCATATGTTTGGACTTACCTGTGCAAAAAAATACGGCGGTGTTTATGTACCTCCTCATCAGGCCGTGATTCACCAGTATGCCCGTGAAATGCTGGCCGGAGGCGGAAAAATGATTCTTGGCTCTGACAGTCATACCCGATATGGCGCTCTGGGAACCATGGCAATGGGAGAAGGCGGAGGTGAGCTGGTAAAACAGCTTCTTTCTCAGACTTATGACATCAATATGCCTGGTGTTGTTGCTATTTACCTGAAAGGTGAACCTCGGCCGGGAGTTGGTCCTCAGGACGTTGCGCTGGCTATTATCGGAAAAGTTTTTGCAAATGGTTATGTGAAGAATAAAGTCATGGAATTTGTGGGACCGGGAGTGGCAGGTCTCAGCGCGGATTTCCGAATCGGCATTGATGTTATGACTACAGAGACAACCTGTCTTTCTTCTATCTGGCAGACCGATGATACTATTGAAGAATTTTATGAAATTCATGGAAGAAAAGAAGATTATAAAAAGCTTCAGCCGGGTCAGGTGGCTTATTATGACGGCTGCGTAGAAGTGGATCTCAGCGAGATCAGGCCAATGATCGCTATGCCGTTCCATCCGAGCAATACATATACTATTGATGAACTGAATGAAAATCTTGATGATATTTTAAGTGATGTTGAGAAAAAAGCTCAGGTAAGTCTGGATGGAAAAGTACCGTTTACTTTAAGGGATAAAGTAATTGACGGTAAGCTTTATGTGGATCAGGGAATTATTGCAGGCTGTGCCGGAGGCGGATTTGAAAATATCTGTGCAGCAGCGGATATTCTCAGAGGAACCAGCATCGGTGCAGATGCTTTTACACTTAGCGTATATCCTGCAAGTACACCAATTTATATGGAGCTTGCAAAAAATGGTGTGCTGGCAGACCTTATGGCAACAGGCGCAGTTGTAAAAACCGCATTCTGCGGACCGTGCTTTGGAGCAGGAGACACACCGGCAAATAATGCATTCAGCATTCGCCACACAACAAGAAACTTCCCGAACCGCGAAGGCTCCAAGATACAGAACGGACAGATTTCCTCAGTGGCGCTTATGGATGCAAGATCTATTGCAGCCACAGCAGCAAACAAAGGCTTCCTGACTTCAGCAGAAAACTTTACCGGAACTTATACAGGCCAGAAGTATTTCTTTGACAAAACAATTTACGAAAATCGTATTTTTGACAGCAAGGGCGTAGCAGATCCAGATGTGGAGATCCAGTTCGGACCAAACATTAAGGACTGGCCGGAAATGCCGGAGCTGGCAGAGAATCTTGTACTGAAAGTAGTTTCTGAAATCCATGATCCGGTTACAACAACAGACGAGCTGATTCCTTCAGGAGAAACCTCATCCTATCGCTCCAATCCTCTTGGACTGGCAGAATTTACTTTGTCCAGAAAGGATCCCGAGTATGTAGGCCGCGCCAAAGAAATTCAGAAAGCTCAGAAAGCAATCCAGGAAGGCAAATGCCCTCTGGAGGCTGTACCGGAACTGCAGCAGGTAATGGGAACTGTTCAGAAACAGTTCCCGGAGATCGGCGATGGCAATCTGGGTATTGGAAGCACGATCTTTGCGGTAAAACCGGGCGATGGTTCTGCCAGAGAGCAGGCGGCATCCTGTCAGAAAGTACTTGGAGGCTGGGCAAATATTGCCAATGAATATGCAACAAAAAGATATCGTTCCAACCTGATCAACTGGGGTATGCTCCCATTCCTGATTCAGGACGGAGAGCTTCCGTTTGAGAATGGAGATTACCTTCTGTTCCCTGGTATCCGTAAGGCTGTGGCTGAAAAAGCGGAAAATATCTCAGGATATGTGGTAAGACCGGAAGGCCTGAAAGAATTTCAGGTAACTCTCGGAGAACTGACAGACGATGAAAGAGAAATCATATTGAAAGGCTGTCTGATCAATTACAACAGAAAATAAGAATTTATTAATAGCCAGGCATGGATGAATATTGAGACGTCCCTGAAATGTGATATTTTAGGGCGTTTCATATCCGGCTCTGGCTATTTTTATGCCCCGGGAAAGTAATACGTTCTGTACGAATTTTTGTGGTTAATAAAAACGCTTTGTGAGGATGTAATTAGAGGAGAGGATGTGACCAGATGTAGGGGAATATGACTGCCCATAGCAGTTTGCATCTGGTGCTCGAAGCGGAGCAAGTCCCTTCAGGATTGAGGACTTTAGAGGCGTGCGGCATGTCTGCGTTAGTCGGATACAGGATTATGGTAAAATCCTGCAGCTGTGTTCTGGCGCTTCAGTCTGCAGAGAATCTGAAAGTTCATAGTTTTAGATCTGTCAGGCTTCTGCTCGATCCCGGAAGCGGACAGGATAAGACAAATAACAGGAGCTTATGTTTTCTGCTGCTTGTGATCTGTGCAGAGGAGGGGGAAAAGAATCATATGTTATTTATAGTTGTAGGGTCGATATATTATTTTTAATGTTATAGATGAGCAAATATGAAAAAGCGCACAAAATCATCACGAATTTTTTTGGTAAGATGCGCATATAGAGTTTAATATTTCTTTTATGTCCGTATATTACGGATTCTATTGTACAAAATTCGATATTTTCTTATTCACAGTTTAACGCTTATATAATGAGGCAATACAGGAGTTTGGCATGTATATGATAAAATGTTTCGCGGGATAATGGCCTGTGAACAGGAACATCTTTTCAAATTTGTTTATTTATAGTTTGATTTTATAATTATCTGAAATTTATAAAAAAATAAAAATATAATTGTTTTAAATCAAATTAAAATGAAAATATGTAGAAAAAATGAAAATAAAATCGAAAAATGTATTGACAAATAAGAGGGGCAGTGCTATTATATACTCATCAAAAGAAAAAGCAATCAAAGTACAAAAGAGAAAATCATTCAATTCATAGCATATATAAATGTTACATGAAAAGGATGAAATCAAAAGAAGGGTAAAGGTGGTTCCATTGGGAAAGTAGATTACTTGTTTATCAATACGAAACAGTGACAGGAATCGTGTTTCCTGCAAGAAAGACCTGGTACATAAGAACCGTAAAGTAAATCCACAACAGGGAACAATCAATTGATATTATAGTTTGTGATCTGATCAGGAGAATTTAGTTTCAAGTTAAAAAGTCTGAGGGATGGAAATCCATGAGGTGAAATTTATTCAGTAAATAATCTGAATGAATGAATCCGGAAGATACGAATCGCAAGGATATTTTTCAGAAAACAAAATTCCAGTGACAGATACCGGAATAACTGATTTAGATATCATATCTGATGAAAATTTAAAGTGACTTGTATAAGGAAAACGTACTTCAGGTATATAGAAACGATTTTTCGTATTGAATAACTGTCACGAACCTGATACAAAGAACTTCAGGAATATGTAAAGAAATATTTGCTGAAGAAGTATAACTGCCAGTCTCAGAACTTTGCCGAAAAGAAGAGTTTTTGGAAAGTTTGTAAACAGACAGGAAAGATATTTTGAAATCCATATAATGAAATTGTAAAATGAGTTGTATGAATTGAAGCTTTGCATCAGAAGAGTATCTTCTCACAAAGGGTACTGTAATTTCAGAAATTATAATCCGTAAGTTATAATTTCAAAATCTATCAACTTTCTAAATAAACAAAATGATAAATAATCATAATGTTTACGAGCAGGAAATCAGAGAAAGAATCACATATACAGAAATATATGCGGAACGGAAAAACTAAATAGGGTAAATCTTTATAGAAACCAATTAGACACAAGATAATTTTTTAAATGAGGATAATAAAAATTGAATAACGAAGAATGTTAAGACGGTCATCATTTTTGAAATTGAAGTAAAAAGTGATGGCCGTCGTTCTTGCCAGAAACAGTCTTTTAGAGTATACTCTCCACAGAAGTAAAAAGGAGAGTTTTTTTATGTGGCGAGGAAATATACAGGAAAATATTCTTTATGAGGACAGTCAGATACTGGTATGTCATAAACCGGCAGGGCTTGCAGTTCAGAATGCAAAAATGGGAAGCATGGATATGGAAAGTGCGTTGAAAAATTACCTGGCAGCAAAGTCAGGAGGGAAGAATGCTCCGTGGCTTGGAGTCCTGCACAGACTGGATCAGCCGGTAGAAGGAGTGATTGTTTTTGCAAAAACGTCTGCTGCCGCAGCAAATATCAATAGACAGATGACAACAGACGGTATAGGCAAAATTTATCTGGCTGTGACAGACAGAAAAGTTATGGACAAAGAAAAGAAACTTATAGATTACTTATACAGAGATGGAAGAAAAAATATGTCTTTTGCGACAGAAAAAAAGACTCCGGGAGCTAAAAAAGCGGTTTTGTCTTATAAACTGCTGGAAGAGATTTCTGATAACCGTACAGTATCCGGATACCGCAGCCTGGTAAGAATCCAGCTTGAAACGGGACGCCACCATCAGATCAGAGTTCAGATGTCGCACACGGGACTGCCTCTTATTGGAGACAGGAAATATAATCCCAAAGACAGCTCGGGGCTGCCTCTGGGGTTGTGCTCCTGCTGTCTGAGTTTTCTGCATCCGGAAACAGGGAAAAAAATGGATTTTTATGTGACACCTCAGGGTCAGGCATTTTCCGGTTTTTGTATTCCTCAGTCGGTGTAGAAATCGGCGCTTTTTGGAAAAGTGTAAAACTTTACCCAAAATCATGAAAAAACTATGAAAAGTATGGACGTAAAATGTAAAATATGATAAGGTGATGTATCGAAACGTAAAAATGGTTGGAAGCACATACAGATGTAGCAGAAGGGGAGAAAATCAATGAAAAAAACAACTGTTGCGGCAGTCCTTGTGACAGGTACAGTTCTGGCGGCAGGGATTTTTGCGAAATGTGATGTTTTTGAGGAAAAGGCAATTGCGGATGTGCGGACAGAAGATGAGGCAGAAAAAAGCGAGAAAGAAGACAGCAGTTCCCGTATCGATACATCAGCGCCGGTTTTGGCCGGAAGCAGAATTGCAGTAGTAAGCAAAAGTGTCAGTGGTGAATTCTGGGATATGGTACATAAAGGTATGGAAGATGCAGTAAAAGATCTTAATACCGCTTATGGATTTAAGTCAGACGACCAGATTAAAATGACTTTTGAAGGACCGGATGATGAACTGAATGTGGAAGAGCAGGTAAATACCCTTGATGCAGTTATTGCAGAAAATCCTTCCGTTCTCTGCTTTTCTGCAAGTGATATGAACTCCTGTCAGGCTCAGCTGGAAACGGCCACAGAAAATGATATTCCGGTAATCATTTTTGACTCCAACGTCAGCGAAAATGAACTTGTAACAGGGTTTTATGGAACAGATAATGAACGTGTGGGTGAAATTGCCGGAGAAAAAATTGCAGAAGCTTTGGGTGAAAAAGGCAGTATTCTGATTTTTTCTGCTCAGGAAAAGACAGAAAGCAGCCAGAAGCGTGTCAGTGGATTTAAAACTGCCATTGCAGAATATACAGATATGGAAGTTGTACAGGAAGTCTATGCAGATCAGGTAGAAGATATGAGCGCAGCCATGCAGGAGGCTCTGGCGCAGAATCCGGATACGGCAGGAGTATACTGTACAAATGCGGACGTGTCAGAATTATATCTTGCTCTGGATCAGACAGAGGAAGATCTGCCGGTGATGATCGGTGTGGATGCAACCACAAAGCAGCAGCAGGCAGTGAAGGATGGACGGGAATACGGAATTGTTTCCCAGGATCCATATGAGATGGGATACCAGACCATATTGGCGGCAGCTAAAGTAACAGACCCGGAGAACAGAGAAGCAGAGGGAACTGTTTTTCTGGAACCGGCGTGGATAGATGCATCGAATCTGGAGGATCCCGAATACAGCAGTTATCTTTATAAGAAATAAAAAATAATATGAACAGCCCGTGTATATAGTAGAATATATGCGGGCTGTTTTTTGTACGGCTTTAGCCTGTTCAAAACATCTGCGCATTGTGCAGGTGTTTTGAACTATAATCCACCTGATTTATGTGGGGCATCGTTATACACAAAAATCACCTTTCCCCATTGTAATAGAGGTGTCCATCCACTATTAAGAAAGAAAAGGTGATTTTATGGCAAAGAAAATCAATGATTTGTCACACAGTGTGTCCTGAATGCCCCTACTTTTTATAAAGTAAATGGCAATGCTCTTTGTGAGATGGAGGAGGACCCTCCGCAATCGCCATGCAGATGGAGAGTGCAAAACACTTATAGTGATGTGGTATAAAAAAGTTGACAGTTTGTTCTCAAGGATTTCATAATAAAATCAAGAGAACAAGCCTGCAAATAAAAAGTCAAGGCTAAATTGATGAACATTGAAAATTTTATACAGGTTAAAAAATAGGTATCATAATCAGACCACTACATCTGCGCTGGTCTGAAAAAGTGTTGTGGAATTATTCAGATTCTGGAAGTGATGAAAGATATTTTTTCATCCGACCATAGTAGATTCGTAAAAATTTATTAACTCCGGCAGTCATATAGACATAATACGGCTTGCCTTCGGAGCGTTTTTTATCCATGAACAGATATACGGCATCGTTCGGTTTGATTTTAATCAGTATATTCATGATCTGGAAGAGAGTTTTTCTCAGCACGGTCGAACTGTGTTTGGAAGTATGTACGCTTTTCTGGGAATAATCGCCAGAATCGTTGACACCGGGATCCGCGCCGGCAAATGCCGTGATAGCGTCTTTGTGGATAAAACGTATGACATCTCCGATCTTGTCCATAAGCTGAGGACCCAGAGACGGTCCTACGTCCTTCATCGCCATGGCAACTGGATATTCCGGCAGCTTGGAGGGGGTTCATTCATAAGGGTGCGATGCTGTTCAACGGTCTGTCACGCCGTGTTTAATTGGTAGATTGTTGTTTGATGATGCGTTTGGTAAAGTTGTTCTTTGGAAGTAAAGAAATAAGTTCCTTTGATTTTCCATAGATTTCTTCGGCGTTTGACTTGCTGAAGTTGTACTTCCTGCGGCTGCACCACTATGCAGAAATCAAACTGGCGGTTCATGGTTTTGAGTTGGGAACGTAATTAATCCATAAGATTATATTGTTTCAGATTCGTCCAACTGTCAAGCGTGTAGTGTGCAAGCTTTATAGAATCTGCTTTATCGGTCTTGACTTTAACGGAGAGGATTGTCTTGTCCCTGAAAGTAATGGATGATCTGAGGGTTCACAGTGCTTACAAAAAAGCTGTCCCGGGACAGTTCTCGTGCTACCGGTTCATAGTAGCGGCCGCTACACTCCATGACAATGCGAGTTTCACCATCCAGTTCTCTGATAAGTTTCTTAAGAGATTGGAAATCAGCGGACAAGCGGGGAACATCAAAGAGTTTTGAAACAACCGTTCCACCAGGAAGGAGGAGCACTACAGTGCTTTTGCGTTTGGAGACATCAATACCCTACTGCGTTCATATTCATAAAAATATTACTCCTTGATTGAGATTGCAATTGTTCAATACCAGTTTTAATCATTGCCCATTCTATCTGCTGTGGTGCGCCACGAACGTACCCGGAAGGCGGTTCAATCTGCATAAAACGAACGCTGCGAATGAAGAGTTGGTTAGCAGACTTATTTACGGACGCAAAGTCCAAGGGGGTATCTGATATACCGATTGCTCTTATCATTTTAACAGCTTAAGTAACAAGGTGGGTAATTCCTTACTGGCTGTAAGGAATATTAACCATAAATATATTGTAGTAGCTGTTAACTTTTTTATGCCACATCAGCTGCACCTAGAATCGCCAAAGGAAGGCCCCCGCAATTGATTATCTTTTTGATTTTTTATAGTTCGGATGATTTGGGATTCAAAGTATATTTCATTTTCTCAAAATAGTCAGTAAAAATTTGGGGTAAGATGTTCATAGGATTATTATGAAAAAAGTAACAAAAATAGGCTTTTACCCCATTATGAATGAGAGCCAGGGAGGTTGAAATGTCGAAGATACTTTTTTCTAGAGAAATTCAATAGTGTATTTCGTAATCATTAATAAATGTTACAAAATATTAAACTAATTCTTGATTTCCTCTTGCAATCAATAAAATCATATGTTAATATGTAAAAGAGCTTAAGAAAAATATTTCGCAAATGTTACAAAACGTGTTTATATAAGAGGTGAGAAACATGAAAAAACGAATTGTATGTCTGATGTTAGCAGTTATGATGATGGGTACACAGGTTGCTACTGTAAGCGCTTCCAGAGAGGAAGAACTGAGAGAGGAGCAGGCTTGGACAAGCGCACAGCTTGATGCTACATATTCTCAGATCGATCAGCTTTATGCAGCCAAGGAACAGCTTCAGAACGAAATCGCTGCACTGGACGCGAATCTTGTAAATGTCATGGTCTCCATTCAGACTCTGGAAGGGGATATCAGCAATAAGCAGGCCGATATCGAGCAGACACAGTCAGATCTTCAGAAAGCTCAGAATGCAAAAGATAAACAGTATGAAGCTATGAAACAGCGTATCCAGTATCTTTATGAGAAAGGCGGAAATGACGCATGGTTCCAGATGATGGTAAATGCAGAGAACCTTTCCGAACTTCTTACCAAGGCTGAGTATACACAGAAGATGTATGACTATGACAGACAGAGCCTTGAAAAGTATGCAAATACAATCGATCAGGTAACACAGCTTGGAAATAAATACCAGCAGGAAAAAGCAGAGCTGGAGGGGATGAAGCAGGAGTATGAAGCTGAATCTGTAAACCTTCAGGCTGCAATTGATGAGAGAAGAGCAGTTTCTGCAGACTGTGATAATGAGATTGCATATGCTCAGCAGATGGCAAATGAGTATGCAGCTCTGATCGAACAGCAGCAGGCAGAGATTGAAAGGCTTGAGGCTGAGAGAATCGCAGCCGAGGAAGAGGCAAGACGTCAGGCAGAGCTTGCAGCAGCAGAGGAAGCGGCACGTCAGGAAGCTGAAGCAGAGGATGAGACTGTTTATGACGAAGAGGGCAATGAAGTAGACGCTGAAGATGCTCTGGAAAATGGCGAAACTCTTTATGATGAAGAGGGAAATGAAATTGATCCTGATTCCGTTACAGACGAAGAGGAAAGTGACGGAGACGTTGAATACGATGAGTACGGAAATGTGATTGACAGTGATAATACAGTAGATCCGGAGGAATATCAGAGTTCTGGTTCAGGCTCCGGCTCTTCAGTAGTTGATTTTGCTACACAGTTTGTAGGAAACCCATATGTATGGGGAGGTACAAGCCTTACTGACGGTGCAGACTGCTCCGGATTTGTACAGAGTGTATATGCAAACTTTGGTGTAAGCCTTCCGAGAACTTCCTATGAGCAGCAGAATGCAGGTACAGAGGTTTCCTATGCAGATGCGCAGCCAGGCGACCTGATTTGCTATGGCGGTCATGTTGCTATTTACATGGGCGATGGAAAAATCGTACATGCATCCAATGCAAAAGATGGCATTAAGATCAGTAATGACGCTACCTACAGAACTATTCTTTCTGTAAGACGTCTCGTGTAATAAAACGAAACAGATAAGCGAAGGGGCTGTCCGGTAGGACAGTCCTTTTATGGTACAGCTTTAGTCTGTTCAAGAGTAAACGTAAAATAGCAGGGACTTGGCTTTTAACTCTGTATATTTATAAAATCCCTCTTTTTCTACAGCTTTCCGCCTTTTCTCTTTCCATGCGAAAGAATACGCACAAACTGCCTCTATCGCATCTATTATGGATTTTTTTAATTATCCTGTTCTCAAGGTTTCTTATCATCTCCAGTCCCTATCCGCTTTCTCCATGCAGGATATACTTTACCTTCTCTGTCTGTAGGTCATCACAAAAAATCTGGCTTACGCTTTTTCGGCTGATCCTACTTTTTATAAATCCCTGTAGTCTCCGGTACAGATATAATTCCTTCATATTAAAATCTAGGATCAACATGCTACATATCGCTTCTGACGCTCCATGACAGTAACAATGCTTCGCATGGTAATATGTTTTTAACTGGTGGAAACCATTCTCCTCTATGTTCCATATGTGGTTCATCATTTCCCATAGCGTTTCATATCTCGCCTCCTCCAGTGCCGTTACCAGCTACATTCACCTCTCCTTATTCCCTCTCGTTTCCTCCTATGTTTCATGGTAACGTGCTTCTCACAGACTGTACGGGCAGCTGGGTATCTCAAAACCAGGCAGATCCCATACCTCTGCCTTTTTTCCCTTATTGGAATAATTTCTTTCTCACCTCCCAACGGTTAAACAGCCCTTCCGCATCCTGGAACAGCCGCCGTCTCTCATCCTTTAAACGGATCACCCTTTCCAGTCTATTTTCCTTAAGTGTGTTGATAAAGGGCGCATTCAAATATAAGGCATCTGTCACTACTACATCCGCGAAATGTCCATGCCTTTTCCTTAGCCGTTCGATCAGACGCTTTCCCCCTTATCTTTCCCGGATCCACCCTTTGACTTTAACATTTCCTGCCCCCAGTATCACATGCGGAGCCTTTCCTATCGTCATGCATACCATGTCCCGGTGAAATCATTCTGTCTGTCCTGACTGGTTTTTCCGGATCAGGCACTCAGGACATTTTTCTTTGTACTGCTGAATAATTTCATACCGTCTATCACTGCTATAACATATCCTTCTATTGTCCCTTCCCGGAATACCCTGTTGCGTTTCATTGTATCAACTGTTTCCTCATACATCCTGAGGATTTCTTCCGGATTTATTCTTGACAGCAGATCCCTTACCGCATCAGCTTTTTTTAGAAACAGAATTCCCCATTTTACCAAGAATACATCCGGCAAAATGGGGGGTTAAAAGCGAAATCTCTGGCAAAATAGCGAGTACCCTTTCAAAATCATCCGATGAGTCATGAAATCCCACACAAGTTTAGTTGCACAGCAAACTTGTTTGAGTGAATGGGCTGATTTGATCAGAGACTGTCAAAACCGTCCGCAAGGAATGAAAATCGATAAATGGTGTCAGCTCCACGACATTACAAAGGCGAGTTATTACTGGAGACTCCGGAAAGTCTATGAGGTTTACCTGGAAACTGTGAATCATATGCAAACATTTGTAGAAGTTCCCTCTTCTGCAATCCATCCGGTAATATGGCATCGGAGTATAAAATCGCTACCTTGATCAGAAGCGGAAACAACCTCACTCTGGAAAGCGCCGAGCAGGCATCTGATTCATTTTTGCAAACACTTTTGGGAGTGCTCCGCAATGCTCAATGATGGCACTGGATTAAAAAAGTGTATCTGGAATGTGGATTTACAGGTTTGCGCAGAGGAATTGACGGTTTAGCCAGAATCATACGCTTTCAGTTCCAACTCCTGTTTGGTATTGACACGAATTCCTCGAAGCATCTGTCTGGTCATTTTGCTGAAGAAGCTTTTAATCACGTTTAACCATGAGCCATGCTTTGGTGTAAACACGAATTTAAAACATCCCTTTGGCATAGTATCCAGAAAGCGCCGTGTTTCTTTGGAAGTATGTGTAGAATGATTATCTAGGATGATCCGAATGGTATCCTGTGATGGATATTTTTTGTCCAGTATTTTTAAAAACTCAATAAAATCAGAATGATTAGGGGTCTCATTTACTAACGGATTTGCTTCTCCAGTGAGTAAATCAATGCCAGCCAGTAAAGAGAGCGTTCCCAGACGTTTGTATTCTGCATCACGATATACTTCCCCATGTTCTGAGGTTGGGCGTAAATCCGGTGCCGTATTGGAGATTGTCTGAATGTCCGAATTCTCATTATACGATACCGCAATCGTCAGTTTATAATCGTCTGGAATAATGAGAACACCATTTTTATTAAACTGCATTTTAATCTGCTTATAAACCAACAGAATCTCATGCATTTTTGATTCAAAATCAGGATCCCGTTTTTCGTAGTAATATTCGATTTTAAAGGGTTTCATATCCTGTTCCTTAAGAAATTTCTGGATATACGGTTTGGTAACTGTTAAAAGCCTGGGATATCCCGCTTCTTCTGCATGTTTCTGAATGTATTTGTGGAGAGAGGTCAACATCCACAGTTCCTGTGCATAACCGAGTGCTGTCGGCCTCTGACAAGCAATATGGATCATCCATGCTTTCGCATCATCGGTAATTTCCAACGGATGTCCAGGACGCTGAACATCAAACAGCGCAGCATCTAAACCGCCTTTCTGAAACTTTGAAACACAAAGGCGTACCGTTGCGGTACTGATTGCAAGTTTATCAGCAATTTGCTGGAATGTCATTCCATCGGCTTTATATAAAAGGATTCTGGCATGATCCACAACTTGCGCCTGAATGGTTCTCTTTTTGTATAATAATTTTTCACAAATCTCTGGCTTCATTTGACAGAGGAAGATATGTTTTTCTCATAGTGTTCATCCTTTCTTAGATAACACTATTTGACCACACATTATCCTTGAAATATATAGCAGAAATTTAATTTATTCCATGCTAGTATCAAATGTTGATACAGGGTCTGGAAATCGTTGCCAGACATCCTATAGAAGAAGTTCCTGATACTGAATTCTCGTTGTGATTTTGTGCAAAACATAGAAAATAAAATCCTTTTCATACATTGCGTGTTTTATTTTGGATTTATAATGATTTTTCTGAGGAAAGACGTTATAATAGAAGCAGCAGTTATTATCATAAAAACAAAGGAGAAGTTTATTATGAAACAGGACATGATTGTAATTCTTGACCTGGGAAGTACCGAAAATACGGTAATTGCCCGTGATATCCGCAGCCTTGGTGTATACAGCGAGATTCATCCCCATGATATTACCCCGGACGAGCTGAAAGCTCTTGATAATGTAAAAGGAATTATTCTCAATGGTGGCGAGAACAGAATTGTAGATGGAAAGCCGGTAGTGATCCGTCCGGAGCTTTATGATCTGGGATATCCTATGATTTCTGTAGATTATCCGGAGTCCCAGTGCGATGTGAAGTTTGATAAGCTTCCGGATCAGGATACGCTGAAAAAATTTGTTTTTGAAACCTGTAAGGCAGAGCCGAACTGGAACATGAAGAACTTTATCGAAGATCAGGTAGAGCTGATCCGCAGACAGGTGGGCGATAAAAAAGTTCTTCTGGCTTTGTCAGGAGGCGTAGATTCTTCAGTTGTTGCAGCCCTTCTGATAAAAGCTATCGGTCAGCAGCTTGTATGCGTTCATGTAAACCATGGACTGATGCGTAAAAACGAGTCAGAAAGTGTTGTTCAGGTATTTCGTGATCAGCTTCACGCAAATCTTGTCTATGTAGATGCATCAGAACGTTTCCTTGGAAAACTGAAAAATGTTGCAGATCCTGAGGAAAAAAGAAAAATCATCGGTGGAGAATTTATCCGCGTATTTGAAGAAGAAGCAAGAAAGCTGGAAGGAATCGAATTCCTTGGACAGGGAACTATTTATCCGGATATCATCGAGAGCGGAACAAAGACAGCTAAATGCGTAAAATCTCATCACAATGTAGGAGGACTTCCGGAAGATCTTCAGTTTGAGCTGGTAGAGCCTCTGGCACAGCTGTTCAAAGATGAAGTTCGTGCCTGCGGTCTGGAACTTGGACTTCCGGTAGAAATGGTTTACCGTCAGCCGTTCCCGGGACCGGGACTTGGCGTAAGATGTCTTGGTGCAATTACCCGTGACCGTCTGGAAGCACTGCGTGAATCTGATGCGATTCTTCGCGAAGAATTTGCCAAAACAGGACTGGATAAGAAAGTATGGCAGTATTTTACTGTAGTACCGGATTTCAAGGCTGTAGGTGTAAGAGATAATGCAAGAAGTATGGGCTATATGGTAGTGATCAGAGCTGTCAATACCATTGATGCCATGACTGCATCCATTGAAAGAATCGATTATGATATTCTGGAAAGAATCTGCGCCAGAATTACAGCAGAGGTTCCAAGCGTCAGCAGAGTATGCTATGAGATTACACCGAAGCCGGTGGCAACGATAGAGTTTGAATAGTTGGAGCAGAGCTTCAAAGCCTTTATTTTCAAGGGTTTTGAGGCTCTTTCCTTTTAGAATTGCATTTTGATTGCATTTTTTTATTCAACTGCTCTGTGATAGATTGCTGTATGCTGATTGCTGGTGTAATCGGCAACACTGGTTGTTGCCGGAGTATAAGTGAGAACACCAGTTAATTTTTTGGCAACTTCCACGTTGGTGTTGGGATATAAATGTCCATAGGTTCCTAACGTAGTCTGTATCTTTTCATGCCCCAGACGTTCTTTAATCAATAAAGGATTTTCACCCATACTGATGAGCAGGGAAGCATGGGAATGTCTGAGTGCATGAATCTTGATACGGTGTACGCCTGCCAATCCAGCAAGTTTTTCTAATGCCCGTGGGAGGGTGTGCTTACTGGTGGGAATCCCATTGTAGCTTAGTACAAGGTCGCAGCCCTTTAAAACCTTTTGCTGTACTTCCTGCCATGCTTTCAATTCTTTGATGGTATCTGTGTCAATATAGATAGTGCGAATACTGGCTTGTGTCTTTGGCTCCACAAATTTGTATTCGTCCATTGTTTTATAGTACAGCGTTTTTGTTATACTTAAAAGTCCGGTTTCAAAGTTGATGTCCGACCATTGCAGGGCTGCGGCTTCTCCGATTCTCATTCCGGTCATAAACAGGAGCCAGTATGAAATGAAAAGGTAATGTTCGTAATAATCTCCCTTGTAGAGCAGGGAAATTACCTTTTGAAATTCATCCAGTGTCCAGAAATCCACTTTTGTTTTCTTGCTCTTGATGTTTCCTATCATTCGTGATGGATTTTTCTTTGCAAGACCGAGAACAACTGCTCTGTCAAAGGCAATAGAGAGCATACCCTGTACAATACGGATATAGTTTGGACTAAATTCTTTTGCGAGTTCAAGCTGCCAGTTCTGGACGTTAATGGGTTCTATCTCATCCACCGTCATTTTGTAAAAGTATGAAAAATGCTTCTGAATGGTAGAACGGCGGTTCAGATAGGTGCTTTCCTTTACTTGTGTTTTATACCAAGGAAGATAAGTTTCCTCAATAAACTGTTGAAAAGATAGTTGCTGTTTCTTTTCTGTTAATTCCTCTGTGGATGTCAGCATAAGTTTTGAATATGCTTCTCTGGCTTCTTTTTTTGTCTTGAATCCACTTTTGTATTTCTGAATTTGTTTTCCGGTAATCGGATGAAAACCTAAGTTTGCTCTAAAATAATAAGTTCCGTTTTCTGCTTTCTTAATAGGGTCTTTTGCCATGATTTCACTCCTTACATAAATGTGCAAGAAGTACAATCAGTTTGATTTATCAGTAAAAGTAATCCCTAGCAATTCTTCCACAGCTTCTCTGGGAACCCTGTCCAGTTTGCGTGACTGATAGTAGGTATGCCCTTTTGAAATCATAAGTTTTTTTGCTTCTCTTATGATGTCTGCTGCGAATGAAGTTCCATAACCCAGTTCTATTAAGTCTTTTTTTGTTACTGTAATCATGTTCCTCCTTTCCATAGACCAGATATGGAACCCTCAATATCTGTCTATATTATATCAGATTTTGTGGCAAAAGTAATATTAAGATTGTATTTCCTGCAAATAGTTATTTGATTTTGAATGAAAAATTCTAATTCAAAATGGTGTCTAAGCAAGCCGAACAGCTTTCGCTAAAGCTCATGGGAATCTCACCCCTGCATGGTTCTCATCCAGCCGTACCCTTTGCCAGCGGTGCTACATCATCACACGGACTAAGGCTGTACGGAAGTATCATTATCACGATAGAAAGGTCATGGCGGCAGCTCTGCGGTAAGCTACTTATGGAACGCTGGCAGGAATCGCTATCCGGTATCATCCCTCCTTTGGTGGGTTACGGCGTGCCAGCCCAACGGCTCTCTTTCTATCGAAACGTATTCGGCTGCTTTATGCTGCGTTGATTAGACGCTTTCTTTTTCAAGGAACAATCCGGCTTTGTCAGCCTGTTAAAATGCACTGGTGATAATGCACTTTAATAGACTGGCAAGCTCTGTCTGGGAAGCATGGGTTTGTCCACGCTTCCACAGGCGAGCGTTATTTCTAGTTTGGTTCCCTGATTTCAAAAGATAAAATCTTTGCAATCAGACGTGTTTCCATCCGGCGGCGTAGGGTTTCATCTACAACCATGTGGGTATTTCCATATTCGTCTTTCATGGGACGCATGGAACGGCTGGCAATAAAACCACTGTAATGGCGTACAATCTGGTTGACTGCTTCAATATCGCCGTCCGTAGCTCTTACAATCACAGGAAACGGAATCATAGGGTGCTTTGCTGTCATGCTTCGTCCTCCATAAATTTTTTGATAAATTCCAGTCCGGCGTGTCTTCTTCTCTGGATGGTAGAACGGTTGACTTCCAGAATTTTTGAGATTTCCGTATCGTCAAATCCAAGAAAATAATATCGCAGAATAACGTCACGTTTCTTTCCGTCCAGACTTTCTAATGCTTCGGCTAACAGGCTGTTTTCAATGCGGACAGTAAATCCATCCATTTCAAAAGTATGGAAGTGGGATGGATAGGTGTCTTCGGAAGAAAACAGATTGACGGTGTAATCGTCCATATCACAGAACAGGGTTTCCCGTTTACACTGTCTGGACAACGCTTTGAGATAGTCTTTGCGTTCATCCTCCATAGCGACTTTACAGATATAATCAAACTGGTTCTCTATGGTTGTCTGAAATTCAGATGGCTTCATCATTGTTCACCCCCTTTCCAGCCTTGAAAGGGAGCGAGTTGATAGGAATTTCTGCTTCTTTCCCCCTTTTCGCTCTTAGTCCCGACAGGACAGGGGGTGCAGTTGCGTTTTGAAAAGAAAAATTTAAAAACTTTTTCTTCCAACTAAAAAAGCACGCAAACAGACGATATTTCTGTTTGTGTGCTTTGATAGTTCTTTCTATGTATTCTGAAAAACCACATTGAGGGTCAGACTTTTCTAGTGTAGGTAGATGGCTTTTTTTAACGGTTTACCGAATGTAGATATATTTAAGAAAATATTTTGCATAGCGGCTTCCTCCTGTAAGCCGCCGGAGCCTAAAAAAAGCTGACTTTAATACAACCTCCATATATTCTGGGAAAAAGAAAGACGGCGGCTTTTGTCAAACCGTCGTCTGGAAAGATTTATGAGATTTTGACGCAAGAAAAGTGTACTGCCAAATAACGGTTTTTTTTATTTCCGTTTCAGCAGCATAGTTTTATCTTTGATACGCATAATAGGAACTGTACAACTATACAATACGTTTTTCTATACCTGTCACTATTATAACAGGAACAGTAAAATGTATGGAGGTGGTGCATTATGCGTAAAAAAGAAGATAAATATGATTTCAGGGCGTTGGGGCTTGCCATAAAAGAAGCCCGTAAAAAACAGGGTTTGACCCGTGAACAGGTGGGGTCAATGATTGAGATTGACCCACGCTATTTAACCAACATTGAGAATAAAGGGCAGCACCCAAGTTTACAGGTGCTTTACGACCTTGTATCTCTGCTGAATGTATCAGTGGATGAGTTTTTCTTGCCTGCCAGCAGTCAGGTGAAAAGCACCAAACGTAGGCAGTTAGAAAACAAAATAGACAATTTCACAGACGCTGACCTTGTTATTATGGAAAGCGTTGCAGATGGTATTGTCAAATCTAAGGAAGTGGGGGAAATGTAAATCCTCCACTTTTGTTTATAATTGCAGTGATATTAGAATTGATACTCTGCAATATTTTTGAAATCATTGTTCAACACATAATATACCTTATTTTTAGCAACGGAATATATAAAAGAAACTCTGGTTGCCCAAAGTCCTTCCTGACGTACTGACCTAAGTACATCAAAGGCGTTGGAAATAGAGAAGTTTTCTCCATATCCTTGCAGTAAATCCTTTGCCTTTTCATATCTGTTATCCCCAGATAAAACATATGGATTAGTCAATTCTGGTTTTAAAATGGAGTAATTTGTTATTAAGGAATATTTTTCTTTTTCCAAGCGATACCCAATCCCCGGTTCAATAATGAGAACACGCCCATTTCTATCCGAAAACATAGCCTGCATAGTAGTGTCAGGTGCATAAGTAATTTTCTTTTTTTTCACTATTTCCAATGAATCGTCAAAAGAGAGATTGCCTTTTATAAAGTTTTCTGTCAAATCAGCTATTGTATAGCATGATTTATTACCGCAAAATTGTGCATTGTCATTTCCATGTACATACAACAATGTGCCAACATTCCCATTTCTATTGATTCCGTGAAAAGAGTGGTACTTATTATCGGACATTTTTATCCCTATAAAAAAACGGTCTTTTTCGGCAATTACAGTATGTTCCCATTCAGAAAGGTCAATATCAAAATTGAACCCAACAATGGTTTCTTTTCCATTATACACAAATCTTGTACACATATTTGTATTTCCTTTCGTAAACTAATTTTAATAGTATAAAAACTAATTACATTAGTAATTTTAAATATTATAAGACTGTTTGTCAATACAAGAGTTCATTTTTTCTAACCAAATTATTGACTTCGTTAATTTGATTACTTAAAATGAAGTAAATGATGTGTAGAAAGAGGAAAATGAATATGCGAGTTACAAAAGCCGAAGTTATAAAAACTGCTTCTGATATGGCTGATAGAAATGGACTTCATAATGTTTCTTTGAAAGCTATTGCTGAAAATTTAGGGATTCGTACCCCCTCCTTATATAATCATATAGGAAGTTTGGATGAACTTCTTAGGGAGATAGCACATAGTGGTATGCGTACTATGAATGAAAAAATGATTCGTACAGCAATCGGTAAGACAGGAGATTCAGCATTAAAATTAGTGGCAGTTGAATATCTTAATTATATGATTGAACATCCCGGTGTTTATGAAATAATTCAATGGGCTAGTTGGAATGGAACAGAGGAAACAGCAATGATTTTTAATGATTATCTATCTTTACTTAAAACACTTATTTGCTCATGTGGCTTTAATCCAGATAAGACCACTGAAATTTTGAACATGGTAACAGGTATGCTTCATGGTTATACAACTTTACAATTAAGATATGCTTTTTCTAATCCTGATAAAGTAAGAAAAGAATTATCCGAAGCAATTGACACACTACTATTGGGAGCTAATCAAAAATATAAAGACTAATGATAAATTTTAAAAAGAAATACTTTATAAGAGAAACGTGCAAATCTCAAATGAGAAATGCACGTTTCTCTATAACTATTTCACAATCTTCCAGTTTTCCCCGTTCTTTTCCAGCACAAGGTCAAACTGAGATACCTGTGTTGTCATGGTCTGGTTGTCCAGATATTTTACTGCTAGGGAAGCGTTCACCTGATTTCCGTTTCGGTTGTAGACCGGACTCACCAGTTCGGAGAAAATATACTCTTTTCCCACAGGTTTCAGTACGCCCTCATTCACATAATAGGTCAGCTCCTTTGCGGTTGCCGTAGGGTACAGCTTGAAAAAGGTGGTGAGAAATTCGTTGATTTCCTCCGTAGTGATAGAATCCACCGTACCGTCACTTTGTACCGCTTTTGGCGTATAGCCGGATTTTATGGGAATGCTGGTAATGGTTGGGTTCTGGATAATCGTCAGGTTTCCAGAGCCGTCCACATAGACCGTCACCTGATAGGCGGAACGGACGGTTTTACCGGATTCTCCCTCTGTAATACGCTGTTCCACTGTATAGGTTACTTGATAATGCTGCTCTTTTTCTTCTATGATTTCCCATATCTGAAAATCGGTCAGGGCAGACGATACGGGGATGTCCTTTCGGACAGTATCTACATTCAGGGCTTGCAGCTCTCCGGTGAGATAGCCTTTTAAAGCATTTGTCCGGTTGTCAATGGAAGCGGCGGACTGTCCCCATGAATAGTAGACTTCTGCGAAATTCTCCACAAAGTTTTCTATCTTGTGGGTGTCGAGGATTTGTTCCTCAATCACTTTCGTTTCATGGACAGTGTGAATGTCTATCGCCGTGAAATTCTTATAGACGGCAAACAGGAAGCTCACTGCCAGCAGCACCCACAGGGCAATCACGGTTTTCTTGTGGGTATTGACTTTGTAGACTTTCAGCTTCTTTTCTTTCTGCTTTTTCTGGTTTTCCTCTTTTCTAATCTGAATCATATCGGTTCATCCTTTCTTATTGTTTGATTCGTCCGGCTCCGGCAAGGTGCTGTTGCCAGTAGGAGCCTGTCAGGTCTGCGTAACCAATGGGATTTCCGGCATGGTACATCCGGTTATTTCCCACATACAACCCCACATGGGTGATGTAGGTTCCGGCGTTGTAGGTGGAGTGGAAAAAGACCAAATCCCCCGCTTTTGCTTCGGACAGGGGGATGTGCTGCGTTATATTGTACTGTTCCTGTGCTGTCCGTGGCAGGGCGATTCCTGCCTTGCCATAGCACCACTGCACCAGTCCCGAACAGTCAAAGGAAGTGGAGGGGGAATCGCCCCCGTACACATACGTCCAGCCCTCATACTTTAAGGCTTCCTCCATGATAGCCTGCACCGTTTCATCATCAAACTGTGCCACGGTCAGGTATTGTGATACCAAGAGGACATAGAACATATTTCCATAGGAATACCGCCAGCCGCCGTTTTTCGCTACGGCAACAGGGTTGGTGTAGGTGACTTTCTTTCCGCCGGATTTGTCCCTTGCGAAGCTCTCTGCCAGTTCAAAGGTGTACTTTTTCCCGTGTCCTGCCACATAGTCTAGGAAACCGCCGCCGTAGTTGTAGGATTGAATCACACTGTTTAAATCACAGCCCTTTGTTTCTGCCGCTGCGAGCAGTTCCGAGAAATATTTGCAGCCCTGCTTGATGGATTCCTCTGTACTAAGGGAGTTTGGGGGAAGCCCCAGAGATTCCGAGGACTGCATAACGTCTTCCAGCGTGCCGCCGGATTCCACCTGAATGATGGCGAGCAGCACATTTAAGTATTCCTCTATGCCATATTCCCTTGCATACTTTTCCAGCATAGGTTTATGGGCGAGGACTTCCTGTGATACGCTCACGCCCCCATAAATAAGGTTTCCGCCGCTTCCTCCGTCTTCCTCATCCGAGAAGACAATCACCACCAAAAGGAGCAGGGAGAACATCATCACAAACACACCGGAACAGGCAAAGAAAAGGTGTCTTAACTTCATGGTTTCTCCCCTTTCTTTTGTTTGGCAGCCGCTTGTACTGTTTTTGTCCACTCCTTTCTGGCGGTGGTACGCCGGATGGTAAAGTTGGATTCTTTTACCATAGGGGCAGCCCGTTTTCGTTCCGGTATCGCAGGAGCCGTATCATTCTGGACAGGTTTTGCCGGACGGGGAGCAGCCGGTGTGATAGTTGGAGCTGTCTTTTGTCTTTCATCTGGTTTGTCTGGGGAAGCCGGAGGGACTATCTGGCGTTCTGTCCTTACAGGCGGTGTCTGTTCATGGTGGATGGAAGCCACTTTTACTACCGGAACCGAAGCACGTTCTGCCACAGCCCCCTCATAAGAAATCTGTCCCCGTTCCCTGATGGATGGGGAAGCTGGCTGTATAGCTGGTTTTCCTGCATGGGCGGTATCTGCATGATGTCGGAAATCTTCTGGCTGCTTTGTAGTAACAGGGCGTTCATGGACAGGAGCCGCCCCTTTGGGGGATTCGGAAGCTGCCTTTTGCGGCTGTTTTGCCTGTTCCAGTTCCGCCCTGCGTTCTGCAATGGTCTGTCTGCGGCGTTCTGCCTGTGCATTTCGCTGTTCGGCTCTGGCAGTTCGGGTCTGGGTCACGCTGGAAGTAAAATCCCGTACTCCCTCTGATACCTGTGTTTTCCCGTGGGAAAGGGCGTACTTTGCATTGACAGGCAAATCCTTTGCCTGCTCCCGAAGCTGTCCGGCAGTATCGGCTATCTTATCTTTGGTATCGGCCGCCGCATCTACCGCAGAACCAGCCCGTTTCCATACGGATTCCTGTTCCGGTGCTGCCTGTCCGTCTGGTCTGCTGTGGTCTGCCTGCGTCCGTTTGAAAGAGCCGGAGCTGGAAGCAGTTCTCTGGTCTGAGCCAGCCTGTTTTCCTGCATGATAGGCAGTCGTTCCAGCCCCAAGAGCCGCCACAGAACGTCCCAACTTATGCTGTAAACGGTGCATATGGGCGTGCATGAGCATACGGGGTCTTCGTATGATACGGCTTCCCATGCTTTGGGAATCCCCACTCTGTAAGGAGAACATCCCCATCAAATCCCCCAGCTTGAAATAAATTCCGGCAAAGGTCACTATCTGCAAGAACGCAGTCAGGAAGAACGGATATTCCCCAGACAGGTTGTAGAGCATGGTGGAAATGCTGAACGCTACCGTGATAATCAGGGTGATTCCGGCTCTGGTAAGGATGGTATTGAACAGTTTTGTAATGGCACGTTTGGACATCCCCTCAAAAGAGGGAACCATGCTGAGGAGAAAGCTCACAGGCAGGAACATGGCATAAATGATAAAAAGAACCTGTGAGAAAATCATTATCCCTGTGAGCAGGAATACAAAAACGGAGATACCGATATTGAACATGAACAGGAAGAAGACGGTTCCCAAGCGGTTGATGGTCTTTGTGATGGTAAGGTTGGTATTTTCTCTGTCTTCGATTTCCTCCACCACGATTTCTTCTCTGTCCTGTCCGTTGTTTTCGTCTGGACTGGTTGAAAGCAGGCGTTCCACACGGTCTGCTCCAATGCTTTCCATATCTGAATTGCCATATTGCAGCAGGAGCCACGGCTGCTTGACCTGAATGGAAAACAGGCTGTCCCGTATCAAATCCACGCTGTCTTTTCCTTGACTTTCTGAGTTTGGCAGCACAATCTTTGTACCAAGGGTCAGGCTGGCATTGCTGATGTCTGCGGAAAATTCATTGATTTTCCCGATATAATCAGGGGCATAGGCGATAAAGGCAGCGGACAACACGAACACCACCACGAAATTCACAACGGCATGGATGGCTTTTGTGGTTTCCCGTTTGATAAGCCCTGTGTAGGCAACGTAAATCCCCACCACCAGAATGAGAATCAACAGGAACCCGATATAAAATCCCTCCGAGGACAAGCCGCCTGTGGTAACGCCTGCAAGGGTCTGCATATTTTCCCCAATGGAATCCGCCGTAGAGGAAATGAAGTCCAGCGAGTAGGCTTCCTGAATCAGATACCCTGTAGCGTTGGAAAGGTACAGGCTGATTGTCCAGATAAAATTTGTGATGGCATACAACCCGTACATCACCTGTTTTCCGATGCCGTCCAGCCAGTTCCACGGGAGCCAGTCCCATCCGCTGTCCACATAAAAATCAAGCTGGTAGTTGTCCAGCGGATATTTGCTGTATTCGTTGGCAGCGTCCACCGTATCATCCACCAGTCCGGCAGCGTGGGCGGCTGTGCCAAAGACTGCCAGCAGCAGGAGGATGAGCAGGAGTGCCAGAAGCATTTTTCCTGCTATACTCCCGATTTTTTTAAAAGAGTTTTGTCCCTTTGTCCGGCAAGGGACAAGAGCTGTCCCCTGCTGGATAGGCTTTCTTATCTTCATTCCTCCACCTCTTTTCTTACGGGCGGTCTGGTATCAAAGGCATGGAACAGGTCTTCAAAGATAGGATGGAACTGTATCACGCCCACACGCCCGTACAAATCACTGATGAGGCACTGCCCGTTTTCCAAGTCACGGAGCCGCTTCTGGTTATTTTCATCTTCGGAATCCACCCCGAAAAAGGCGAGGGTCTTCTTGATTTCGTTGATGTCTGTGGAACGGAATGCAAATTTCAAGCCCAGATTGTTTTTCAGCTTTTCATCCAGCAAATCGTCCGTGTTCTGGGTGACAAAGTAAACGCCTGCGTTCATGGCACGTCCGGCACGAACCAGCTTCATGGAGAGGGTCTTGCCCTGTGCCACCTGTAAGAAGCTCCATGCTTCATCCAAATCCACAATCTTAAACACGCTGCGGTCGGTATGGATGAAGTCGAGGGCAAAGGTACTGATTACAATGAGCATTGCTACGGAAAGCAATTCCATTGTGGTGTATTCTTCAAACGAGGTTTCCTTATCCGGCAGCACCAAATCCGCCACCTGAATGATGTTGAGCTGCTTTTCAAGGCTGATGGACTGTGTGACATCCCCATCCGAAAAGAGCAGGTGTGCAAAGTCATAGTCCGTAAAGGATTCGATATGGTCGGCTATGCTGGTGCTGATGGTGGTTCCCTCCGCCCGTAGTTCTTCAATCACCTTGAAAAGCCCCCGTTCCTCACTGTTTGTTACCGCACGAATAGCTTTCCGAAGAACAGGGAACTTTTCCCCGTCACGGCTGGAAATGCCGGTTAAAAAGGTCAGGATGTCGATTGCCAGTGATTCGGAATCCTTTGGGTTCTCCATAATCACATAGGGGTCGAGCAAGCCCCTGTTCTGTTCCTCTGAGGTCAGGTTTACGATATTGATTTCATGGGCGATTTCTGGCAGGGTTTCTTTCCAGCGTCCCCGTTCCGCTTTCGGGTCAACAATGAGTGCCTGTGCCCCAAATAATACGGAATAATAGACTATCATGTTGTTGCTGAATGATTTTCCACCGCCGAGGGAGCCGACAAAAGCGGCAGCAAGGGCGTTGGTGACGGAGCCTTTTACCCCTTGACTGGCAAGGGCAGGCTTTAAGTACACGTTTCTTCCTGTATCAAGGCTGTACCCGATATAAATACCCTCCGTTTCCCCCAACATCTGGGTTGCCCCGAAGCCAAGACCAGCAAGGAAGTCGCTGGTGACATACTGGATGTAATCGTTCAGATACCGTTTGCTGGCAGGGAGAAATTCCCCATGCAGCCCCAGCATATCCCCAAAGGGGCGAACCAGTTTCACGTTCAAATCGTCATAAAAATCTTTCACCTCATTGCAGCGGCGTTTCAGTTCTTCCAAGTCGGGAGCCGTCACACGAACCACATAGGACAGCTTATACATGGATTCCTTGCTCTGGTCTAAGGTGGATTCCAGCTCATTCACGCTGTCTAAAGCATCCACCACGTTTGTACTGGTTTCGCTGTCATTCTGCCATGCGTGGCTGTCCAAATCTTTCAGCTCTTTTTTCTTGTTCCGCACCGTGGAGAGGGCTTTCCGGTTTGTCACAATCTCCACATTCATAGAGGTATCAATGGGAAAGGTGAATTGCTGCTGCTGATAGTAAAAGATTTCCGAGGATGGGAAGTCCAGTTCCCCCACAATGCTGTTGATGGTAAAGTAGGCGGCATACACTGTCCCGTCTTCCTGTTCGATTTTCAGATACCGCTGGTTTTCCTCTATCAGACAACGGGTGGGTTTAATGAGGTCATAGTATTTCACCAGCGTTTCCTCCTGAAACCGTTTTTTCGGAAGATAATACTCATAATCTTCGTAGGCGGTTCCGGTCTGCCCGTATAAATGTTCAATCAGATAGCCGAAATCGTCCTTATCAAGCCGCCGTACTTTGAAACGGCGTGAGATTTTATTTTCCAGTAGTTTTTCCATCTTCTGAAACCGCCAGATTTCTTCATTGCTCATGGAAACAAAATCCCCCATGAGCTTGTGGTTGACTTCATGGAGGAAGTCGGAAACAGCAGTCTTTGCTTCCCTGCGGAACTGTTTCATGGTGACTTCCTGCTCATTGACAAGCAGCTTAAAGCCGATAAAAAAGCGGTAGTCCACCTGATTTTCCCCTATCATGGAAATCAGGGCTTCGGTCTGTGCGTCAATCTTTGCACAGGCAACGTCTTTTAACTTGCCTGTCACTTCCTGTTTGGAGCGTTCCTGTGCCGCCCGTATGCTGGATTCCGTGCTGATTTGCAGGGCGTGAATCTTCCCGTCCCTGTTCTGGGCGATAAGCTGCCGGAACGAATCGTGTACCTGATACTTCTGTTCAGGGCTTAAAAAGGAATAGTTGTAGGGAAGCAGCTCATAGTAAGCAAAGCACTCCCCGTCATGGTTGAACACAAGGTTATTTTCGATATACTTAATCGGATATGCCATAAATATCACTCCTTACTGCCGTGATGGGCTGTGCCGGATATTCCTTTTCCAGCTTCACGGGCTTTCCTGCATACGTTAGTTTCGGGCGTACCAGATATGCCAGTACGGATTTCAGGAAGCCGTAAGGCTTCTTCCCGTCAAAAGTCTTCTGGCACATGAACCAAGTGAGGGCAAAGGGTACGCCGAAATATTTTAAAAATGCCCCGTCAATGAACGAAAGAGGAGGGAGGTTCCCCAAGAGCATAACTGCAAATACCGATACCACGAACCACGCCATCTGTGTGAACGTGATGGGGAATGGCAGCTTAAAATCATTGATGGAATAGAGTACCTTTTCCACCGACCAGATACTGGTATAGCTTCGTATTTTCTTCATGTTGTCCGTCCTTTCTAAAAGATGGGGCAGCAAAAGCCGCCCCTGAAATAAAAAAGCCGCCTGTACTTTCAAAAAGAGATACAGACGGGTCTATCGTATGATTTCATATACGCCGTGGTTCGTGACAATAAAGGTTCCCTCCAATTCCATGTCACGCCCATAGGCAGCATAGTCGATATAGTTTTGTAAGTGTGCCGGAAGTTCCCCAAGCTGTCCGCTTTCTTCCAGATAGTAGCGAGCCACATCCGCCATATCATCACAGCCGGAATGGCAGATAATATCGTCTTCATGCTCACAGAGTTCTTCGATACTGCCAAAGTAGGATTGCAGCTCTGATAGTTCCTCCTGAATGTACTCCGGTAAGTCCTCCACCATTTCACACAGGCGGTTGACTTCCTCAATGGGGGTATATTCGTCAATCTCAAAGGGCAGCTCATAATCATGGATGGCGTATTCCTCATATTCATCATTCAAACCGATACGCTCTTTGACTTCCTCAAAGTCCACAGGCGGCGTGAACCATGCTCCCACCAGTTCGCCCTCATTGTATTTGCCTAAGTTGGCAATGTAAATCCGCATTTCTTCCAAGTTCCTCCACCTCCTTTTAGCGGTAATAAAAGATACCATTGTCTGTAAACAGGTAGTTTTCGCTGGTTTCCAGTTCCCGACCAATGGCAGCGTAGTCGATATGGTTCAACAGGTCTGGATGTACTTCTCCAAATAGCTGTACCTCCTGCACCAGATAACGGGCGAGGGATTCCCCGTCCTGCACCGGATAGCAGCGTATCTGGTCTTTGTGGTCGATAAATTCCGTAAAGCTGGGAAACCACCGCTTTTGTACCACATCCATTTCATAATAGAGGGGCGTTCCCTGCATTTCCTGTACCATCCGGCAAAGGGCGTTGATTTCCCAGAGCCTTGTGTTGCCTTCCAATGGAAAGGGCAGCTCATAGTCTTCAATTTCGATTTCTTCCTCACTCTGAACCCCAAGACGTTCCCTGATTTCTTCAAAATCCACAGGGCAGGAAAACCATGCTCCAGGATATTCCTCAAAATCTTCATGGTAAAACCGTGTGGTGTTCAGGATGTAGATTCTCATTTTCTCAATCAGTATCACGTCCTTTCTTAGAACAAAAAATGGCAACTAACTTTGTTTGTCAGTTGCCATTTTTCTAATAAAATATTCGCTTTAATTCTTCATCACTATTGATTTTTTTAATTACCCAAGGTTGTAAAAAATAATTGATTTGTGGGTCTAACATACTTACTAAATGAGTTTGTCCGGCAGGGGTTAATATTTGTAAATGTTGAAGTTCTATTACTAATCCATTGTTCATGGGTAATGGCAGGGTGTGAGTTGGTTCACGTAAAAACTCCCGAATGATTGTCACCTGCTCTGGTGTCATATTTTTCAAATATTTAATCTGAGCAGTTCCTAATCTCTTAGAAGCATACTTGTCATAAAAGAAATGAAAAATTTTAGATAGTAATAAAACGATTAGTAAAGCTGTGGAAATCACAAAAACAATGCCTATTGTAAAACCATATTTTTCTCGAAAATTTATAATATAAAACTTTTGGGCTAACTTTTGAGGCAATAATAATAATGTACCACTGGCAATAGATAAAGCTCCTAAAATGTTCGGCGGTAATTTCAAAAAATCAATAAAATCTTTCATACATTTCCTCCACTTTCAATTACTATTAAAGAAATTATACCACCATTCTTAGTTTATCTCAATTATCATACACTATCATATTACATCTTCTTTCTTTTGGGGAGTTACGCTCCCCAAGCCCCTAGTGGACTTCCGCCATGAAGCAATCAGAGCTTGCTCCATAACGGAAGTGTAAAATGGATTCCCTATGCTCCGATAATCTTATTGAACAGTTCCAGTAAGATGTCCTTTACACCGTCCGCATTGAAGACCAGACCGACCGCTACAAGGGACACCACCAGAAAACCGATAAGTTTGGAAAATTCCCTCTTAAATCCGAGGTACAGTCCAATCACCACGATTGCCAGCAGCACAAGGGACTGGGCGTTGGATAAAAACCAGTTGTAAAGATTCTGTCCGAAATTCATAAAAGCTCCTTTCTTTCCTGTAAGAGTTCTTAGGTTCTAAAATTGCCGCCGTTAAAGCACCACCTCCTTTGCAGCGGCGGCTTGCTGCTTCAGGATTTTTTCATGCTTCTCCGTCAGCCTTGCATGGGTGATGATGTCATGGACAATCTGGGTGTGGTTCATCTTATCCAGACGGAGAGCCAGCTTTAACGTGGGGGCTACCTGATGGGAGAGCCAGTGCAGGGTGCGTTCAAAGGAATAGGGTTCCGGTTTGGTTGTCAGTTTCAGGCTTCCCTTGTGTTCCCCGATAAACCACTCCCATTCCTCACTGATACGCCAGTCAGAACGGGGCTTCGTATCGTCCCTGTCCACGAACCGGACATAGCGGTTGATGATTTGAAAGGCTGTCCGTTCTGGATTGTCATGTTCTAACAGGTCACGGATGGCGTAAAAGGCACGCTCATTTTTCAGCCGGATTTCAAAGCGGTTCTTTACCTCTGCGTCCGCAATAGGAATATCGTGCTTTTTGTACTGCTCATAGTCTTTTTCATAAATGCAGAAGTACACCTCACTTTGGAGGGAGCCGATATACAGGGTGTTCCCCATACATTCTTTTTCCTCACGCCGTACCAGTTCGCCGCTGCGGTAGCTTTTGAAGCTGCGGAAGACCGAGATACATTCCTCATTCCGGCACTTCTCTGTCAGATGGGGAATGTTCAGGATTCCCGTTTTGTCATTGATGGCAAGGTCAAGCCGCTTCATCACGCCGTCCTCCATGAGAACATCCATAAAAAACTCATACCAGCTCCGTTCCTGTGCCAGCAGATAGCTTTCAAACTGGCGGCAGCCACGCCCTTTCAGTTCCAGCAGCACCCCTTTTTCCAGTTCCGGCGATACCAGAACGAAAATATCACCTAGATAGTAATGCTCTGTGTAAGAATAGAAGCCGTAGTCTTCATGGATAAAGTAAGGCAGCTTTAGCCGCAGCACGTCTTCCACGATATGCTTCACATCCGTAGTGGGAAAGCGAATCCGCACATAATCAAAGAGCATTTCAAGGGGATTGTCTGGATTGAAGCGTTCCAGAGCTTTCGTGATGGTTTCCTGTAATGCTTCGGATGGGTGAGCCTTGCCCGTTTCAATATCGCTCAGGTACGGACGGGTGATTCCGGCAGCTAACGCAAGTTTCTGTTGTGAGATACCGTAAACTTCCCGTTTTTCTTTGATGTCCAGTACCCATGTTTCTTCATTCAGTGAAAATCCCTCCTGTCTAAAAAAGCGTATGTCAACTTTCAGAGCCTTGTTGACACACGCCGGATATGGGAAAATCCCTTGTGTACCGTGGGATTCTGCCCTGTTGTTTGGTTGTTGCCTGTCGATTTGTACCCCTCTGTTAGATACGAGGGGTTCATGCTGGCGTGCCTTGCGGCACACCAGCCACAGCAGGTCAGTCCGTTTCTGCGGCTTTTGCTTCGCACGCCGCCTGCACTCCCTGCCTGCTGTCTATGAGCTTTTTTATTTCCTTGAGGAAATCGTGTCCTTTTGGCACAAGGGGCGTATAAAATTCCGAGATAACGCTGGTTCCCACATCCACATAGCCACGCCCTTTTATCTGCTTTAGGAAGAACTCCTTTGTGGTTTCCCCGAACATCATCCCATAGCCCATTTCCGACATCCGCCCCAGAGCTACACGGAAATTGAACTGGTCACGGATTCCATCCCCCAGATACTTTGCGTCTGGACGCTGGCAGGCGAGAATCAGGAAGAAGCCAGCCTGCCGCCCAAGCATAACGATTTGTTTTAACTTGTTGAGGACAGCGGCGTTTTCCTTTGTGCCGAGCATTTCCATAAATGCCACATATTCATCAAAGATAAGGAAATTTGCCGGAAGTCCCAAGTAAGCGTAGTTTTCTCCTGTCCGGTAATTCTCCATGAGCTTCATGTCTTCGCTGCGTTTCATCATTTCTTCATAGAAACGGTCAATACAGGCGAGCATATCTTCCTTTTTGTAGTACACATCCGGCATAACCGCCTGTAAATCCGCAAGGTCGGCGTTCTTCGGGTCTAACACGAACAGGACGGCGTTGGTGCGGAGCAGGGCTTCAATGAGGGTCAGGATGAAATAAGTCTTTCCGCCGCCGGTTCCTCCGGCAATGAGCATATGGGGGAGCTTATCATACTCCCACCAGACATTTTCCATAAGCCGGAGCCTGCCGTCCTTTGCCTGTACGTCCTCAATAGAGATACGGTTCGCAATAGTATCATAAAGCAGGGTGTACTCCACATAGGAATCTTTTAATTCCTTATCCGTCAGCTCACAGTACAAGCCGCTTTCCAGCTTTTTCTCCAAGTTTAAGAGCTGTTCCTGATATTTCCCCAAGGTGATTTCCACACGGATATGGAGCAAGCCCTGTTTCATCTGGTAGTAGATTTTGGGAAAGTAAGTGATGGTTTCTTTGGAACGGCTGGAAGATAAGCCCTTGAAAAAAGCGTCCTCCTTTCGCTGTTCCGATTCATACCACTTGTTTTCCAATACCATCCTTGCCAGCTTTTGACGGTGAATGAGCTGCTTTACTTCATCCCTGCGGTATCGCCAGAACAGAAGAACTGCTGCAAGACACACCAGCCCTGCCACGCCCATACTGAATAACAGGTAAGGGATGTTTACATCCTGTGTTATCTGGGAGAGGGACACTTCCTGCCAGTTGGTTCCGGCAATCTGCCCTGTATGAAACAGCAGGACAACCAGCAGGAAGACAGGGAACAGGGCGGCAAGGGCAGTATGGAATACAAGGTCTTTATCCGTGGGACGGATACGTTTTCCACGAGGGAAAAGCTGCTTCATGGGAACAATCCTCCTTTCGCTTTCTTCTTATATTCCTGTTATTTTACAGGGGGAGCGTCTTTCTTCGGCGGCTGTGGATTCATGGCAGCTCCTTTTTTCAGGACAATATCCTCTGCCTTGATGTACCAGTCCACCTCTGCTCCCTGAAAGGTAGCCGTTGCCACGGTATCTGCCACTGGATTGATAAGTTCCACCTCTGCGTTGTAATCGAACTCCTTTAACGGCACGCTGGCAGGGATGGAAACCTGAATCATACGCCCCTGTCCTCTGGATTTTAAGTCATAGGTACGCTCCTTGATTTCTTCTGATACCGAGCCGTCTTCATTCTGGAGGTGAACCTCACGGCGGAGGGCAGAAAATTTCAATGCCCCGAATGTTGCTTCCTTGTCAATCACGATTCCGTTTGCTAATCTCATAGTCTGATGTCCTCCTTTTCCTTACGCTTTTACCATATCGTCAGCGTGCAAAATGTAGTTGGTAAAGCCCCTTGTGCCGATTTTATAGCCCTCTGCGGTGATACGGGGATTGACGAGCTTCACACGTTCCTCAAAGTCAAAATGTTTCTCTCCGGCTTCGGCAGGGAGGATAACCACAATATCATCCGCCCTCTGTACGTCTGAATAAAGATTGAAGCTGCGGGAGAGTACCGTCATGCGTCCATTGATTCTTCTCTGTTCTGTCTTGTCTTCTCCGGCAAACTCCAAGTTGCCGAATGTCTTTTCCATGTTGGGGATAACGAATTTTAATTCCATATAGATGTACCTGTCCTTTCTGAATGTTGTGTTTGATGGTTGTTTTGGGATTCTGGTTTGGAAGCGGAGGGGAACGCTCCGGCAGTGGTGATTTCTTCGTGGTATCACATCCTTTCTGGTTTTGGGGTAAAAAAATAGACGCTCAGTTTTGAACGTCTATCAAAAAGGTTATAAAATAGTTGCTTCGTCAATATTCTTTAAAATTTCTTCTTGCAATAAAGATAATATTTCAAAAATTCTGACATATAGAGATTGATAATCTTTTGTTTCAATTTCATGATTTAATATGTCGCAGATATTTGCAAGGTGTTCATACTCAAAATTAATAACTTCTAAACCAATTTCTTGTTCAGGTGATAAGCCGAAACTATCTTTAGAATTTCCATATTCATTTATTTCACACCATATATCAAAAATATCTTTCTCAGACGAATAAGACATATCGCTTGTAAAGGAACTGCTATAAGGTGGGTCACCCATGAAAAAAACAATATGTGCAATTTGACCGTACCAGATTATCTGGCGATGTGTTAATAAAACTGTTTTTATTTCTTCAAATAAAGATTTTTTAGTAGTAATAGCATAGTCAATACAGTTGTTGATTTTATACATTGGAAAGCTTTCAATCATGGAAGAATATTGCTTGCAAAAAATATCAATTATGGCGGAAATATCACTATTTATCTGATTTTCATAATTATTTATGGTATCTTCTAGTAGTTTTAAAATATTTCGAGTTCTTTCGTAAAAGTAAATTCTATTATTAGCTTGTAAATATTTTAAAAGTTCTGTAGTTTCTGATTCACAGCTTTTTTCTCCGGTAAAGGAAACAAGAGTATTCTCATTTTTACTCAGTTCAGATACTTTGTTTTGAAGATTTTCTATTGCTATGGAGCAAGGTATCCAATATTCATCCCGTGCTCTTATTTGAGCATTTACTTTTGCTTCGTTTTTTTTGCTGGATACAGTGACATAGTAAGTTATATAGGCACCCAAGATTGTAGAAAGCATGGGCAAAATTTTGTCAATAAGTGCATAAAGATTTTCCATTAGTTTTTCTCCTTTGCATAATAGACTGTAAGATATAGTATAGGATATAACTATTATAAAATAAAGAAGAATTTGCCTAATAAATACAATCTTTGAAAGATATACAGAGTTAAGGTTTATATCAATGTTAATCGGTCTTTTAATACTCGAGAAAAATAGACGCTCATTTCTGAACGTCTATAAAGGAAAGATATTGAGGTTTGCTGGTCTATCTTATAAAATCTGAATGTACTTCGATTGCATTTTTATTGCATTTTTTATTTTTTTGCATATAGATTTTAGTGGTTGATAGTTCCTGAAAATGCCTTAAAATCAATGATTTTCACTTATATGGCATACTGTCTATCTGGAGTTCGAGTAACGGATAAAATCCCGGAAATGCTGATAAAATGGGCATTTCCGGGAGTGTTTTATGCCGTTTGGCTCTAAAATGGCTCTAATTATTTGAGGAATACTGGATTTTGGGCGGGTATCATGATACCTGCTTTTTTAATACAGAGGAATTTCGCCCTCATAGTTGTCGGCTCTTTCCAACAGGGGACCGGTTGCACCCATTGTAAAAGCTATATCACTGCTTCGGATAGACAATAGTTCCATTCCAATCTTCAGATTAAGAAAATCTAATATCTGCTGATTAAGCTGAATTACACCATTCTCTGAAATATTTACCCAACAGTATGACCGCCCTTTGTATTTGACAAATTCGCCCTCTGCGGTCTGATAATTCAGTAAAGCCGGATTATCAGTAAGAATGTGTCCTAACTTTGATGGTTCTAACAATCCTTTTCTTGTCACACAAAAGCCGCCAGTGACCTTGCTTCCAGTAAAAAGATAGACTTTTCTCTCTGCTGTGGCGTTGTACTCTGTAAGAGCCTGTGTTGGGAGATGGATTGTCAAGTCATCTCGTATCAGCGATTTTCCGAAAATAAATTTACCGCCTTTATTCATCTGTGGCATATATCATCAACTCCTTTTCTTAAAAGTGGAAGTCCACTATACCACAAGAAAATTCAAATGTCACTAAGGCTCTCTAAAGTGTGGCAAGTTATTTTTCGGCATAGCGAGAATGATTAGTTGTCGGGATATATTTTTTAGAGAGAGCCTGTTGCCTCTAATTGTTTTCGGAAGCGTTATTCTCCGAGTAGTAATGGAACGCTTTTACGATATAATCAGAAGCCCCCTCTTTATATTTGTTATCAGTCATGTTTTTGATATAATTGCTTGAATATGTGTCGATAAGAACATTGATATAGGGCTTATCGAGGGATACGCTGGTGCTATTTTCCTGTATAAGCCGCAATAGTTCGTGTACAATGGATTGTATTTTAGGGGAGGAAACATCTTCTGACAAATTAGTGGTTAGTCTGCCATACAGAATATCAGATTGTTTTCCAATTTCTTTCACTTCTTCCGTTAGTTGTGTTTCCATGAGTTCAGAGAAATGCTCTAAATTATGTTTCATGGCTTCGGTGTATTTTTCAATACTGCCGAATTGGTGAATGGCAAGTTTAGCTACCTCTGCTTCATCATCTTTAATTTTTTGAATAAACATATCAAAATTTTCAATACTTCCCCAGTGCTTGATAACATCATCAGTGCTGTTATTTTTAAAATCCTCTAATGCGGTAATGTAATCAGACAGGTCAAATTCTTTAAAACTCATACATTGCTCTCCTTTCTCTAAGCGGCTAAGAAGCTGTATAAGTTTGTCTGTCCGATTGCGCTTCAGCAAAAGCAATTCTTTTTGTCTTTTGAAAGCATTGATCTTGTCAAAGTCGGGTTTTTGCAGAATTTCTTTAATCTCTTTCAGCTTAAATCCCAATTCCTTAAAAAACAGGATTTGTTGTAGCTTTTGCAAGGCTTCATCATCATATAGGCGATAGCCGGATTCGGTCAATTCGCTTGGCTTTAACAATCCAATCTCGTCATAGTATTGTAGTGTTCGTGTGCTTATGCCTGTTAATTCTGCAACTTGGCTTATGGTTCGCATTCTTATCAGCTCCTTAAATTTGTGAAGAAGCAAGACAGAGATTGCCGGCTTATATCTATTCTGCTCCTATGAGAAAAGAATACAGTATCACGTTACGTGGAAGTCAATACTTTTTGCTCAAAAATTTTTCATTCATTTTCGGGATAAATTTTTACAGATATACCCCTAACACCCTTTTTGACAATCTTACTGTCATCAAGAATACTCTGCTTAACAGCGTCTAAATCCTTTGAGAGTGCTTCAATCGCCCGTTGGTGTTCTTCTTCTGACGAGAAGCGTTCCGTATCATTCAAAAGGTTCTCCTGCAATTCCCTTGCTTTCATGTATACGCCCAACTTATGATTGAGCAGGGAGTTCTGAAAGGATATTTTGATTGTAGCGGGATTGAAGCTTCCGTCCTCATATCTCTCTGCTTCAAAGTTCATATCTAATTGTTCGTCCATTTTCAAAATCAAAGACAATACATCTGACACCGTTTCTATATCAAAATCCATGAAAACATTGATACTGATACCCAAAGCATTTGCAATTTTCATCAGTTGGTCGGGCTTTGGATTGCGAATGCCATACTCATATTTTTTTATTGTGGCGGAATTGATGCCGGAAAGCTGACCGAGCGTTTCCTGTGATATGCCGCGCAAATTCCGAAAGTGTTTAATCTTTTCCCCGGTAGTCATGCCAATACCTCCATTTTTTGTGATTTTCGTTAGTGCTTAGTTCAATTCTATCACATTAGGACACATTTGTGTATAAAAAATTAAAATAAATACTTGACGTTCACAAAAGTGTACCGTATAATAGAAACACAAAGGTCACATATGTGTACCTAAAATAAAAAAAGAAAGGACAGGACTATATGGAGAATGGAAAGAAAATGTATGTAACGGCAGAGGAAGCGGCTGAAATGCTTGGCGTATCAACGGGTTATGCCTACAAGATTATCCGGGGGCTGAATGAGGAACTGAAAGCAAAGGGCTATCGGACAATCTGCGGCAAAGTCCCGACAAAATACTTTGAAGAAAAATTCTACGGTCTGACCGTAGCCATGTAGGAAAGGAGAGATTTTATGTCAGCGACAAGGGACGGAAAGATGTGGCGTTGCCAGTTCTATTATAAGGACTGGCAGGGCGTAAGCCACAAGAAGAACAAGCGGGGATTTAAGACAAAAGCGGAAGCGGAACAGTGGGAGCGTGACTTCCTGCAACAGCAGCAGAGGAATTTAGACATCAATTTTGAAAACTTCGTACAAATCTATTATGAGGATATGGAACACCGTCTGCGTGAAAATACCATGCGTACAAAGAAATTCATTATTGACCTGAAAATCATTCCGTATTTCAAGAAAAAGAACATGAATGAG
Organism: Blautia caecimuris; assembly: GCF_024622975.1. Classification (GTDB taxonomy): domain Bacteria; phylum Bacillota; class Clostridia; order Lachnospirales; family Lachnospiraceae; genus Blautia_A; species Blautia_A caecimuris. The sequence goes on from NZ_JANJZT010000018.1 coordinate 80,984, forward strand.
ATTAAGGCTTCCGACATTCGGGCGTGGCAAAATGCACTGATGAAAAAAGGATATTCGGAAACGTATCTGAAAACGGTCAATAATCAGTTGTCGGCAATCTTCAATTATGCGGTTCGGTATTATGACTTGAAAGACAATCCTTGCCGAAAAGCCGGGAGTATCGGAAAGAGCCACGCCGGGGAAAAGGAGTTTTGGACGAAGCAGGAATTTAAGCAGTTTCTTGTGACTGTGGAGAACAAGCCGGAAACAAAAATGGCGTTTCTTCTCCTTTACTGGACGGGCATGAGGATTGGGGAATTACTTGCTATAACCTATAATGATATTGATTTAGAGAAACGTACTATTTCCGTAAACAAGTCCTATCAACGGATAGAGGGCAGGGATATTATTACACCGCCCAAAACGCCAAAGAGCAAGCGCATCATAACGATACCGCCATTTCTGACAGAGGAATTAAAGGAGTATACTTCGCACTTATACGGAATTATGGCAGACGAAAGAATGTTCCGTTTTACAAAATCCTATATGGAGCATGAGATTATCAGAGGTATCAAGGCTTCGGGAGTGAAAAGAATACGTTTGCATGATATTCGTCACCCGTATGTCAAGCCCACGACAAAAAAATTTATAACTTTTTTTGAAGTTTTTCGGGCAGCTTCATAGCTGCCCATAGCTGTTTCAAATGGGTGTTCACGGTTATACCTCCTTTTCGGATTCCTTAGTTTCTAAGAAATCCTGTGTTGCATATTCAATCTCAATCCGATCTCCTGGAAAGACGTAAACTTTGTTGATAAGCCGGTCAATCAGAGCTTTTGTCAGCATGTTGGCGTTTCCGACTTCCTGCACAATTTCCTGTTGTTTCAGCTTAATCTCATAATCACTTTTTATCTGCTTTGTCTGTGCAGTGATGACAGCATGAACATTTTTGGCTTGTACCAGTTCCGTATCATAAACCGCTTTTCGTGTCCGATAGGTTTCCAAATCAATCTCTCCGAGTGCATACTGCTCATAAAGATGCCGCTTGCTGTCTTGAATAGAACGGAGTTTTTCTTCATGTTCGGCCTGCTGGACTGTCTGCAAATCCAATTTATCCTTATTGCTATCAATTCCCAATGCCGGACACATTTGAGCCCGAATTATTTCAAATACAACCTGCTCCAGATCTGCCATCTTTATGCGCACACCATGACAAGGAAGCGTTTCAGCCACCTCGGAATGACGGCAATAAAACCACGCACCATTTCGTAGAGACATTGCATGATCGCAGCATCCACAGAATACCTTACCACGGAGCAGATAATCACGCGGCTTTTTATTTGACAGAGAGAAACGCTTAATTGAAGCATTGGCTTTCTCAAATAGATCCACACTTACAATAGCCGGATGATGGTTCGGTATTTTGAACCACTCACTTTCATCCTTTAACTGTGTATGTCGGCTGCCAATCTCTTTTACCTTTCTCTTGCCAATTACATAGGTACCGATATATCTTTGATCTTCTAAAATACGCAGGACCGTTGATGTACTCCAAACGCCGTTTGTTCGGGAAACATTGTAATAGTCCTTGCCTTTAAGTTTGCGATATTCCCCAGGGGTGGGGATATTCATAGCATACAATCTTCTTGTGATCTCGGCTGCGGTGTTGCCTTCAGACGCCCATTGAAATATCATCTGCACATTCGGGGCAACATCCTCGTCCGGTTCCATACGTCCGTCTGCACTCTTGCGATAGCCGTAAGGACAGATGACACTCTGATATTCTCCACGACGCATCTTTGCGTATTTTGCACTTTTGGTTTTCATGGACATATCCCGGCTATAACACTCGCTAATAAGATACTTGAAAGCAATATCAATCCCTCCGGTATCACCTTTGAAATTAGCCGTGTCAAAATCATCACTGACGGAAATAAAACGGGTGTGGTAAAGAGGAAATACCCGCTCAATAAAATAGCCGGTTTCAATGCTGTTACGTCCAAATCGGGAAAGGTCTTTTACAATAATACAGTTGATCTTTCCAGCCTGAACCATTGTTAAAAGTTCCTGCACCGCCGGACGCTCAAAGTTTGTCCCTGTATGACCATTGTCAATAAATTCCAAAATCTCACTGTTATCCCATTCCGGCAGAGACATAGCTTTTTCACGAAGAATCAGTTTTTGATTTGGTATACTCAAACTTTCGGTTTTGAAATCTTCCACAGAAAGACGGATATAAAGGGCAATCACATAGTTGCGCACGGTTCCACCGCCTTTCCCTGAAATTCATTTTTGAAACGGAAGGTTACATGAATATTCCGCTCGTGGTCGATCTCAATTCGTTCAATGAGCCGTTCAATCAGTTCTGCAGTCAGTACATGATCCTGTGCCAGTGTTTTTGCATCCTTTTCCATTGCACGATATCGGGCAAGCTGGTTGTCCAGGGAGTCCATAGATTTTTCAAATACTTCAATCTCACCAGACAAAGCATTGATAGCATATTCATAATCTGCCTTCAATTCAAAGTATTCATCATTTGTCAAAATACCCTGCACGAAATTTTCATATAGACCACGGATCAGTCGGCGTGTTTTTTCAATTTCCTGCCGTTTGGCCGACATCTGAATTTTCAGCTTATCTTTTTCCTGTTTTTGTCCTGCCTCCAACTGAAAGAGTGGCAGCGACATTCCCAGCGCAACTGTCAGCTCTTTTTCAAGAATATCCGTAACAGTAGAAATCAGTTCCTTTTCCTGCATCGTTGCGCCTTTGCAGCTATCTTTTTCTACCCGGCTGTTTGTAAGGCAGTGGAACCAATAAGTATCGGGGCCTTTCCGGCGCTCGGCACGTTGCCGGTGAAGGCTTCTGCCACAATCAGCACAGAACACTTTGCCTTTGAAAATGTTTGGCGTGTAGGGGCGTTTTGGAGTTGCTTTGCTTTCTTCACAGATCTGTTTTCTGTATTCCTGAACTGCATTAAACAATTCATAGCTAATGATCGGTTCATGGGTGCATTTGGCAATAATCAGATTATCTTCTCCAGCCTTGACCTGCTGATGATCTACAATCTTTGTTTTTCCTTGCACCAGATCGCCTGTATAGACTTCGCTTTCTAAAATTTTCATCACTGTACGGGTCTGCCATTTACCGCTTCCAATCAGGCCCGGACTGGTAATCTCGCCAGTGGCCTTTTTATAATGGCTCGGTGCCGGAATCCCCATCTCATTTAGATTGCGGACAATCCGGTTCAGAGACACATGCTCATGTGCCCATTCAAAAATCTGTTTTACCACAGGGGCAGTATTTTCATCAATCAGAAGTTTATGGCAATTATCAGGGTCTTTCCTGTAACCGTAAGGTGCCCGTGCACCAATATAGTCGCCATCTTTCATAGCCTGCCGCGCTTGTGCTTTGATTTTTCGTCCAATGTCCAGAGCATAGGCTTCATTGATCATATTTTTCAAAGGCAGCATGATACCGCCATGAAGATTTCCGGAATCCTCTGTATCAAACTGATCCGTAACAGCAATGAAGCGAACATTATGAGCATGGAAATACTGTTCGATATAATAACCTGTGTCAATAGAATTTCGCCCTAATCGGGAAAGATCCTTAACAATCACACAGTTAATGTGGCCTGCTTCAATATCAGATAGCATTTGCTGAAATCCAGGGCGGTGAAAATTTGTCCCTGTCGCTCCGTTGTCGATATAGGTATCATACACAACGAAGTCCGGTTTATCTGAAAGAAAGTCATTCAGTACCAGCTTTTGATTTTCTACTGAGCAGCCCCGCTTTTTGTTATCCTCCACAGAAAGACGGATATACAGAGCCACATGTACATATAAAGATGGTGCCGGCATAGGCGCTGCCGTCTGTTTTCTGCTTTTTCTTGCCATTTAGCCCACCATCCTTTCTTCATTTTTTGTAGCAATCTGTTCCGTCAAAGAGATTGCTTTCTGATATTCATCCTGGTAATTAAATTCAATATGCAGTTCATCTTTACCCATTACCCGTATGCTTCGGATAAGCTGCATGACTGCCCGGCGGTCAATATCCTCCATAGTAGAAAATTTCATAAAATGGTTGATCCAACGGTTTCGTTCGCTTCGGTTTTCCAATACATCTGTAAGTTTATCGTTCCATTCAGCGATTGCCTTTTGGAACAGTTCAATATCTGCATTGTATTTTCGCTTATAAGAGAGAAATTCTTCCTTTGTCAGAATTCCACTCACCAGATTTTCATAGAGTTTTGCCTTAAAGCCCTCGGTCTGTGCCACACGCTTTTCATTTACTCTGATCTGTGCGGCATATTCCTGCGCCAATTCCCGGTTGATCCGTTCCTGACTGATACTGGACAGCAGGGCATCCAGAGAAGCAACATTTTCAATATGTCCTTTCAAACTGTCCTGCACACATTCAATCAGATCCGACTCTTTCAGCATGACCGACGATGTGCAGCCATTCTTTTTGCCGGTCGGGCAGTAATAATAGTGATACTCTTTATCTTTATAGCGGTTCGTCTTGCGGGTCATACGGCAGCCACAGCAGCCGCAGATCAAAATACCGGAAAACAGGTAAACCTTATCCGATTTGGGAGAAGTCCTTGTGTCAATCCTGCGGAGCCGTTGCACCAGATCAAAATCGTGCTTTTGTATGATCGCTTCATGGGTTCCCTCCACACGAATCCATTCCGAAGAAGGTTTGTCCTCACGCTCTTTTAATTTGAAATGGGGCGTTGTCTGTTTGCCCTGGACCAGTGTTCCGGTGTAAGTTTCATCCTGCAAAATGCGGATGATTGTAGTTGCAGACCATTTGCAATCCTTTCGGTCTGTATATCCACCTTTTGCATGAGGCATTCCGTGATTGCGCTTATACGCCAAAGGCGAAAGAATTCCTAATCGGTTCAGTTCATCCGCTATATGGGAAGCGCTGAATCCCTCCAGCCGTTTTCTGAAAATATCCCTCACAACATTAGCAGCATATTCGTCTACTTCCAGGCTCTTGTGTTTATCGCCGACTTTCACATAACCATAGATGGTAAAAGCACCTACAAAATCCCCGCTGCGCCGTTTTACTTCCAGGGCGCTCCGTGTCTTAACGGAAATATCCCGACAGTAAGCCTCATTCATAATGTTTTTGACAGAAACTGTGAGATCATCGGCAGCGTCATTTTCCGTATCTACATTATCGTTAATTGCGATAAAACGCACTCCATAGGCTGGAAATACTCTGCGCATATAACGGCCTGTTTCTATGTACTCACGACCTAAGCGGGAGAGGTCTTTGACAATCACGCAGTTAGCTTCGCCTTGTTCGATCATCCGCATCATTTCCTGAAATGCCGGGCGATCAAACAAAACACCACTATAACCATCGTCAATTTTTTCTGCCACAACCTCAATTTCCGGGTGTCGGGCTATGTAGTCATCGATCAGGCGCCGCTGGTTAGCAACGCTGTCACTTTCTACTGTTTTATCATCCGTATAAGAAAGACGGATATACTTAATCGCTTTGTAAACCTGCATAAAAAAACACTCCTTTCGTTGCACAGAAAAATCCCCGCAATTCAAGAAGTGTGGTTATTCCATATTCAATTCCTTTTCCGATTCTTATTCTACCATGCTTTTACGGAAAAGTCAGCCCCTTTCTTAAAATTGCAGCTATCGCAAAATACCCTTGATACATTCTTCCAGGGTAGCACCTTCAGCAGAAAAACTGGCTTGTACAGTAAAACGTCCACACTTAAAATGGTATGGATTTTTGATTTGCTGAACAAATTCTGCAATCCGTTCATCACGGGAAAGTTCTTTGTTGACAGAGACATCCCGAATGTCTATCAGCGTACCCACTTCACTGACAATGGTGTTCAATTCCATAGTATCAACTCCCTTCTGAAAACTGTGTTATCAAAACCACATGAATAGGTCGGATCTATGGTTATTGCACACATAAATCCGGCCCATTATATCTGATTTCAATTTTACTGCCGTATTTGCCACGCACCCCGGCAAGTCCTTCTGTTATAAGGACGGGGCTGTTACAGGCTGCGGGTAGCGTCACCGCATCATAGTCCCACATACGCCGCCGCTTTGCCAGAGCAAGCAAACGCCGCAGGAACTCTCCCCAAGTCTTTAGGAAGCTGTGAAGAAGTACCATTATGATCTGTGTCGTTATCGCGTCCGGCCTGCCACAGCCGGTTTCGTAGGTTGCGTTTATCGCTCGGACAGCCTGGATTCATCACCTCCTTAGGCCGCCTGTCACCGCGCCGCCCCATCTGCCGCTCGGAACACAGAATGAAGTACCTGTAACAGCGTATATTCGGTTGTCAAGGAACAAGCAAGGGGCATGGCAGACAAATTGATATTGCAGTTGGGGTGGGAGGATGTATATGCTTCCTTACCACACCCGTCCAGCTTGTCCCGCCGAATATGTCCCTCTACTATTCAGTACATTTTTAGGGGCAAAGTTGCCGTCTGTTATAAAATTTCTTTGAAATATTTTTCCAGACTACGCAATCCTGCTTCGATAGAACGGGTGATCCGGCTTTTGTGTGTTCCTTCCGCTTTGGCAATATCTGCTTTGCTCATGCCAAGAAAAAAGTGTGCATAGATCCGTTGGCGCTGCTTTACTGGAAGTTTGGAAAGACCTTTATAAATCAATTCCGTCATTTGACGCTGTTCCCAAATTTCTGCCGGGTTAAGAGGCTTTTGCAATATCTCACGCTCAATACCTTCGTCTCGATCCAGAGAATAAAATGCTTTATAGCGGTATGTACGAATCCGATAGGCTTCTTCCAACAACATATATTCCCGAAGCAACAAAGCAACTTCATCCGGCACCTCAACGATCATGTCTTGTGTATAATACGGGTAATAATCCCGAAGATTGATTTTCTTCATAGTAATTTCCTCCAATTTCGATGTTTGAGTTGATGGCAAAAATCGAAATCAGAGGGTGGGCTGCGGCAACGATAAGGTCTAAGTCTATTTCTGATTAAAAAAAGGGTACAAAAAAGCGCGCCCGTACAAAGAACAGGCGCGCCAAAGCAACAGTATGAAATTTCTCCGGGAGGTTGACAGCGAAAATGCTCAAACTTTGTCGAAACCAAAAACGCCGCAATCCATACGAGCTGGACTACGACGTATAGGTGACTGAATGTAAAGCAGTTTATCTGCGAATCTGTGTTGCATAGACGCATAGGCATTTCCTCCCATCAAGGAGGAACCTGAATCGGCTGCTTGATACCTCCTTGGGAGAAAATTATATCGGTTATGTTTCCTGTATCAGTCCGCAGACATTCGCTTTTTACTCTTTATATTCGCAATTTTCTACATATTCTGCTCTTAGAATATATGCTGCAAAAAGCAAGCCCACAAGGGGAAACGACACCTTGTGGGCTCATATTATAGTTGTTCAAATTTATAGCCGATCCCGGCGACACTCTCGATATAGTTTGGAAGATCCGGTTCAAAGCGCAATTTCTTACGCAGCTTACTTATATGATTATGAATCGCTTTTCTCGAATAGAAATCACAATCCTCTTTCCAAACCAAATCGGTAATCAGTTCGTAAGTAAAAACACGTTTGGGATTGGCAATGAGTAATGCCAGTATATCAAACTCCTTACTTGTCAGGTTGATCATCCGTTCCCTAACCCTGACAGTACGGTGTTCCAGGCATAGATAAAGCTCGCCTTCCTGTATTTCTGTCAGAGGATTTTTCTCTGCTGCGGAAGAAGTGTGACAGGAATTGAATACTGTTCCATGACAGACTCCATGTTCCAAAATATATTGCATTAGAGCATTCTTTTGTTCCTCGTTAAGAAGCAGAAATAACTTTTCGCCAATCTGTTTGCCGGATTCTTCTATATCAAAAACAGCTAATGTCCCATCACATCACCTCCACAAAAGCATTTTACAAAAAATATATCATTTATCTCATTTCCGGTCGAAAAATAACCCGTTTGAACAAAAACATTTTTGCACCAAAATAGGTCAGGAAGATTGCAAAAAATAACACGATTGTAACCAGACCATAAAGAGGTACCAGTCCCTCCTGTAAGATTACCTCTCCGAAAAGGAACTTCGCATCCACTATCTGATACTAATATTTTTTATAAATGTATTCAGTAAAAATACGATAAAAACAATATACAATCCAAACTACCCAAGTTATTTCCCACCTGTGTGATATTACAGAAATCAGCAAATAAAGAATAGCCACGGTAATAGCGATAATCCAATTTGTTATTTTTTTCTTCTTGCTTATTTCATTAGCTGATACTTTCACAACATCTGATAATAAACTCTCATACTCGTGATCAACATTATTTTCTGCCTTTTCACCCTTGAATAATTCTGCTATGGTAATCCCCAAGGATGTAGCTAATGGCTCAATAAGAGATACATCTGGAAATCCGATGCCTCGTTCCCATTTTGAAATAGCTGCACTTGATACACCTAATTCATTTGCCAAATCCTGCTGAGTACGATTTTGTTCTTTCCTGATAGTAGCAATTAAACTGCCTGTTTTTTGAGCGTTCAATATTTTCACCTTCTTTCTGCTTTTACAATATCACAAAAAACACTATATTCAAGAAACGCTCCGTTGAAATGCTAAACGCTACATTGAATTTATGCAAAGATAATCTTTCTCTACACAATCTCACACACACCAGTATGGTATTCACCTCCATAAAATTTTTCAATTACTCCACAAAGAATAAAACCCGTCGGATCAGCTCCGGGATATTGACCGGGGCGATGATATAGTCGTTCACGCCCTCATGCCGGTATTCATATTCCGTGGCAAGGTCGTTGTTCTCGGTAAGGATAAAGAACGGCAGAAGCCGGACAGGGGAATTCTTCATTTGGAACATCCCCGCCACTCGCCGCAGCGTATGAAACAGCTCCATTGCTGTGCCGTCCGGCAGTTCCAGATCGCACAAGATCAGTTCAATTTCCTTATCCTCAAAAATCCGGCGCTTGGCCTCCCCAATCGAGGAAACCAGAATCAGGTCAAAGCCCTTTTGCAGCATAGCAGCCCGCAGCACTTCGGCGCTGGTATCTTCTGCATAGACAAAGAGCAGCTTGTGAAAAGTCGGAGCCTTTTCGCCGGATAACTGCCGGTAAGCGTATTCCACCAGCTTATCTTGCAGCAGCAGCCCTTTCATTTTGTCCATGCACAGCGTTGCGCCCCGGCGCATAGCCTCTTGTTCGTAGTCGTCCTTGTCATGGCAGGACGCCAGAATAAAAGGCAGCTCCTTGTCTGCGGCCCGTACCTCGTCCAGAAAGTCCATGCCGGAACCATCCGGCAGGTCGAGATCACAGCAGACCACCAGCGGCATTTCCTCATGGATGGCGGCCCGCGCTTCTTTCAGCGTACAAGCCGTTTTCACCGGGTAGCCCCGGTGCTGTAAGTATTTTTGCAGACACCATGTATAGGTGTCGCTGTCGTCGATCAGCAGTATCTTTTTCATGTGTCCTCACCCCCAATGTAAGTAGGTAATCATTCGTATATTGACATTTTATAAAAGCCATCTGATACTGCTCCTGGCTGTCTGCCAGATTCTC
>NZ_JANJZT010000019.1 GCF_024622975.1 Blautia caecimuris
GATATGTTTTTCTCATAGCGATCATCCTTTCTTTGATAACACTATTTTACCATACATCATCTCAAAAATATATAGCATAAATTTAATTTATTCTATACTAGTACCTCACTAGATAAAAACGACTTTATTCGGATTTGGGATACCATAAATTATATGTTTATTCATGGATTTAATGAAGATAATCAATCTTACTATTGCTTGAAAACTAAAAATATAAGAGATTATTTTAACAGTGGTTTAGAATGTGTAAAAAAAGATATTTTATTAATTCAAGAAATTTTAGAACAATTAAAGAACCAAAAGCTACCAATCAATAATGAAAGATATTCCAGTATCCTCTATGAACAGATACCTGATTTTTTGCAATCATTAAAGAAGTATTATGCCATATTCAATTATTGTTATATTGCAGGAGATTTAGATTATCCTTTGTATGATGGGCTGCCGCTATATCACGATATGTATAATCTTAAAGGAAGTGACTTAGCGTTATATTATTTAAAATGCTTTTCCATTGAAAATGCTTTTTGTTTTAAATTTTACAAAGAATTGCCTGAATTGGTTCAACAGTTTGAAGATTTAAAAGGTATTCCTATTTATTATTTGGGAATCAATATTTTTGAATTAGTGCTCTATCAAGATATATGTCATATTCTTTTGTACAATAGTTCGGGCATACTTCTTGAAGAAACGGATATTGGCAGAATAAAGAACAGATTAGAAAATTCAGTAGATATGTCAAAAGATATAGAATATGCTTTGAAACTTATCTGTTCCTCATTACCAGATGAAATGAGTAAGTATATTTGGAGATTTAAAAATGAAATAAAGAAAAAATTTGAATCATTTATAAATGATGATTTTGAATTACTAATTTATCGAAAAGCATATAAAACTTCAAATGTTATTCTACTTAATTCTATTCAAAGTAATCAACACTTTTTGAAAATATTAACACACATTCAATCGCTAACGGACATAGAAGAAAAAATCATATATCTTCAAAATATTAAAATAAACATATATGATTTATTTGACTTACTGGAAAATGATATTTTTGTTGGAAACGAGTATAATTTATACTTTTCAACACTTACACCTAATGATATAGCAATAATAATAAAAGCTCTAATTCCAGACTTGGGAGTATTTAATCAAAAATGTTCTTTAGATGATGAATTATACAGTGAATTAGATTGTGGTGTTGAATGGAAGAAAAAATTAATAGATTTTTTAAAAAAATACAGTATTTTACAAAAAAAAGAAGTCGAATATGCACTTAATAATATAAAAATCATATAAGGAGAGAATGAAATGAAATCTAAATGCAAATGGATTTTATGTCCTGTATGTGGTAATAAGACAAGACTACAGATAAGAAATGATACAGAGTTAAAAAATTTTCCATTGTATTGTCCAAAATGCCGACAGGAAAGTCTAATTGATGTAAATAAATTTAAAATTAGAGTAATAACAGAGCCAGACGCTAAGACGCAGAGCCGATAACACCGAGAATGAAAAAAGATTCTTGGGTTATCGGCTTATTTTATTTGAAAACTAAAAAGCGGAGGATTACTCGGCCTCCACTTCTTTAGATTTTATGATTCCGTCAGCAACGCTTTCCATGATAATTAAATCTTTATCGGATAAGCTATCAAGCTGTTTTTCCAACTGTCGTCTTCTGGTGCTTTTCACCAGATCAGACGCAGGCAGGAAAAATTCATCAACGGAAACTTCCAGTAATGAAACAAGGTCATAGAATACCTGTAAACTTGGGTGCTGCCCTTTGTTCTCGATATTTGTTAGGTAACGAGGGTCAATCTCAATCATTGCTCCCACCTGTTCACGGGTCAACCCTTTTTTCATACGAGCTTTTTTGATAGCAAGACCAAAAGCTCTAAAATCGTATTTATCTTCTTTTTTACGCATATGTAATCACCTCACCACATTTTACTGTTCCTATTGATTTTCTGACAGGTACAGTAAAACGTATCGTTTGGTTTATCAGTTCCTATTATGCGTATCAAAGTCAAAAAGTGCTACCTAGCGGCAAATAAAAAAAACCGCTATCGGCAGTACCACTTTTGCGTGCAAATATTTCATTTCTATTTGGATAGCGGTTAAAAGCCGCTTTTTTCTTTTTCTCAGCATAAAACAATATATTAGTTTTGATTCAGCGGCTCTAGGAGGTAGCCGCATTGAAAATACTATGTAGACGATATTCTTCGATTTATCCGTTACTGTCAAAAAAATCTTAGCTTATACAACGGTACAGTCTACTTTTGAATGTGTTTTTTTACATCATATAACAGGAATAATTCTTAAAGCACAAGAACAGCATTTCCATCATGCTCTTGTGCTTTTTTGTTGTTTAAAAATATTTTTCAAATTCTTTTCTGAAAGTGCAACAAATAGCTGCTGCGTGGGTAGCTACTGTGCGGAAAGGGGGATAGAGGGAAAACAACCCTCACTCACTCTCACGCAGAAAGGAGGTGAAAATATGAAGTCATCTTCTTTCGAGCAGGCTATTCAAGCACAGTTTGATTGCCTTACGAAAAAAGTCATTAAGAGAGCAGCAATGAAGTATAAGCGCAGCATTTCAAGACGTTTGCAGCATGAAATTCCTTTCTCTGATGTATCAGATTTGGAATTGAATAAAGCTGGCGTTTACGATAATTATTCCTGCGATTATACCGTGTTCAATGTTCTTGGCATGGAAGTACAAGTATCTGACGACCAGTTAAGCAAAGCTCTTAAATGTTTACCAGAGAGAAAGCGCAATATTATTTTGTTGTCATACTTTATGGATATGTCTGACACAGAAATCGGAGAGCTTATGAACGTGGTTCGCTCCACTGTTTACCGTCACAGGACAAGCACTCTGGAAGAAATACGAAAAATGATGGAGGAGGAATAAGTGTGGAGAACAACACAAAACGTATACCGTTTGCTGTGATTGTGGCGGCTACCAATGGTGATGAAACCGCAATACAGGAAATTTTAAATTTCTATGACGGTTACATATCAAAGTTGAGCCTACGCAAGTTGTACGATGAGTACGGTAATGTCTATATGGTAGTCGATTCTGAACTAAAAGGCAGAATACAGGCTGCGGTTATGGATATGATTGCAAACTTTGAGATTATTGTAGTTTAACAATTCTGACGGGCAGAGCTTTTCTCTCTTTCCCTCTGCTTGTCATTCTATGAAAGTCTATTATCGTATAGTAGATTTTCATAGACTGGCAAACACAGTCGAGTGGTCTTTGAAAACTGAATAAACAATCAGATACGTTTGATATGCAGCGAGCCGACGGATATTGTACGCCATGACCTTTCAAAACAAAGTGAGCGATTCATGCAATGATCCGTAAGCGACTTTTGGAATGGTCGCCATGCCATGACCTGTATATCTGTATAATGATACACCCGTATGACACGGTTCGCCCATCAGAATGGGAATGGTAAAAATCCAGTGAGCTTTTCCAGAGCTATTTGATTGTTAGAAAAAAGATATTTATAGCAGCAAAATGTACGTTCGCTTTTTATAAAGTTATGCTATAATAATTTTCATTAAGCGAGTGGATTTTGTTGCTGTCACAAAGAAAGGAGTCTTTTTAGTGACAAGTGATACACAAAATGCACACCCTCTAAAAAAGGAAAAAAAGACTTATACAGTGGAGGAAATTGCTGAACAACTGAGTGTTAGCAAGAAAGCAGCTTATTCATTGGTAAAAAGTGGTCAGTTTCATTATGTTCGTGTTGGTAAAGTCATACGAGTATCAAAAGTTTCTTTCGATAAATGGTTAAATCAAATTTGACTATTAAGGAGAGAATTATGGCTACAATCAAACAAAGAAAATCAACTTTTTCCGTTATTTACTGGTACTTAGACAATACGGGTAAGAGAAAACAAAAATGGGACACGCTGGAAACAAGAAAAGAGGCAAAGCAGCGAAAAGCTTTTGTAGAATACTATCAAGAAAAATATGGTTATGTATTAGTTCCTTTAGAGGAACAATTTGCACGCCAAATTGAAGATTCAAAAAAAGAGCTGGAAGTTGTTGACGAAGAAATTACATTGCGTGATTTCCTAAAAATTTTCGTCAATCTCTACGGTACATCTAAGTGGTCGCCTAGCACATTCAGCAGTAAGGTAAGCAGTATTGAGAATTATATCAATCCGATTATTGGCGATTGGAAACTCAATGAGATTACAACAAAAAGCTTATCAAAATACTACAATGATTTGTTGAGCGTACCAGAAGTACCTCGTTCAAACAGAAAAGCAACTGGTCGCTGTGTACAGCCTGCGAACATCAAAAAGATACATGATATTATCCGCTGCGCCTTGAATCAAGCTATCCGTTGGGAGTACATAGACACAAGCAAGAGAAATCCTGCGTCATTGGCGACTTTACCAAAAGTTCCAAAAGTCAGACGTAAAGTGTGGAGTATACAGACATTCCGTCAAGCGGTACAGGCTGCGGAAGATGATTTACTTTCCATCTGTATGCACTTAGCTTTTTCCTGTTCAATGCGTATTGGTGAAATTACGGGTCTTACATGGGAAGATGTGATTATTGATGAAGAATCCATTGCTACGGATAATGCAAGGGTAATCATCAACAAGGAGCTTTCAAGAGTAAATGCTGCGGCTATGCAAAAATTGAAAGAAAAAGACATTATTAAAATCTTTCCTACACAGAAACCTCATTGTACGACAAGGCTTGTTTTGAAAACACCAAAAACAGAAACAAGTAACAGAACTGTCTGGCTGCCTAGAACTGTTGCACAGCTATTGGTACAGTACAAAAAAGACCAGCAGGAATTGAAAGAATTTCTCGGTAGTGCATATAACGATTATAACCTTGTCATTGCTTTAGAAAACGGAAATCCCGTAGAAAGCCGCATTGTCAGAGATAGGTTTCAAAAGCTCTGTGAAGAAAATGACTTTGAAATTGTGGTATTCCACAGCTTACGTCATTTGAGTACAGGCTACAAACTGAAAATGACAAACGGTGATGTAAAATCCGTACAGGGTGATACAGGACATGCTGAAGCAGAAATGGTTACAGATGTTTATTCCAAAATCATTGACGAGGACAGACGTTTCAACGCACAGAAAATGGACAAAGAATTTTATTCCACTCTCGACGAAGATACCAGTAACCAACAGCAAGATACTGGCATTTCAGACAGCGATATGGAACTGCTTAAACTGCTTAAATCCCTTTCGCCAGAGATGAAAGAACAGCTTTTAAAGCAAACACTCAATAAGTAATTTTTCAAAAGTGTTAGCAAATTTTCAAAAATCCAGCATTTTTTCATCAAAAATAAAAAAGTGTTAGCAAACCTACTTCCTTAAAAAGTCTTTATAAAGTATCGAATTGAAGTCATAAAGAAAAATAGCTCCCCTTTTCAGCTAGGATAGAAACGCCAAAATTAAAAAAGCTGAAAACCTAGAAAAATCAAGGCTTTCAGCGTTGTTTGTGGCGTCCCAGACAGGAGTCGAACCTGCGGCGTTCCGCTTAGGAGGCGGACCCTCTATCCTGCTGAGGTACTGGGACATTTTCAAAAATCTATTCAAATTTATCTGGTTATCATATCAAAAGGCGATTGCTCCAACTAGCCCTTAGGAGGCGCTTGTTATATCCATTTAACTAAGGAAACAAATATCTGTTTTGGGCTTA
The DNA here is from genome assembly GCF_024622975.1 of Blautia caecimuris. Lineage (GTDB taxonomy): Bacteria > Bacillota > Clostridia > Lachnospirales > Lachnospiraceae > Blautia_A > Blautia_A caecimuris. The sequence goes on from NZ_JANJZT010000019.1 coordinate 5,693, forward strand.
AAATCAAGATTTTTCGATGATTTCTGCTTTCGCAGTCAGTGTCTGAATTATCCATCAGTCTAAGCCTTTTCTTTTTCAGTATACCAGATGGTATCTATGTACCATCTGGTATACTGTATTGTCTAATTGAAATTGTACTATATCCTGATTAAAATTACAAGAGTATAATTAATTTTTCAGGAATTTAGAAATATTGTTACTGTTCTAAAAATGTACCTGTCCCTGAAGCCAGATATTGGCTCTCAGCCTTCTTCCTATAGTTGGCTCGCCTAAAAGGTCTTCTCTGTTAATACAGACATCAAACTGCATATTATTGCATTCGACAGTCATCTGTACAATTTCTTCTCCTGTCAAAATATTTTTGAATGTATGAACATCCAGAATTTCTCCCAGAATACTGTACTGATCGCACTGAATTCCATATGGCATAAAATAGGATTCTACTATGGAAAAAAGATCCTCTGTTGCAATTCTCTGAGAAATCATGGAGTATGTATCCATATCCTCCATTGTAAGACTTTCCATTGCTTCTTCGTCTCCATCTCTGGCAGCTGCAATCAGATTGCTTCTGTTTTTCATAACCTCTTTTTCCACTTTTACTGCTTCTTTATCTTTCATTGCAGGAAGTAAAACCCGTCCTTCTTCTGCAAGTCCAGTCAAAGTCACCGGCTGTGCACCCAGATTCTCTTTTCCCTTTTCCTGTAGATATTCTGCAGCATTCTGAAGATAAAAAATCAAAGTAATTCCTATTCTCAGGTCATCACAGGCTCCTGCAAATGACTCTCTGTCCAGATGTCTTTCCACAGTTACCTGCTCCTGGGTGGTAATTCCGGTTCCTCTGAAAAACGGGAAATAGTAATCCACATGAAAACGATTATATTCGTCATACTGACCACACACTGTAATACCGCAGTCACATCCATAATTCTTTGAAAACTCTGTAAAAATGCCATCCGGATGATCTTCAACAGCTATTTTTTCATCATAGTTCCTTACAGTATCTCCGATAATTTCTTTTATCTCTTCCCTGCTTCTGACTTTGGAAAAACCAACCGCCCTCAGATAACTGTGCACAAAAACACCTCCATACCCGTTTTATGCACGGGTCTTTTTCTCAATCTTTTTCATACCGCCCATGTATGGCTGAAGTGCTTCCGGAATGTTTACAGAACCATCTGCATTCAGATTGTTTTCAAGGAAAGCAATCAGCATTCTCGGCGGTGCTACTACTGTATTATTTAATGTATGAGCAAGATATTTCTTTCCATCCTCACCATTGACACGGATCTTCAGACGACGAGCCTGAGCATCGCCAAGGTTGGAGCAACTTCCTACCTCAAAGTATTTCTTCTGTCTTGGAGACCATGCCTCTACGTCTATGGATTTCACTTTCAGATCAGCCAGATCGCCGGAGCAGCATTCCAGTGTACGAACCGGAATATCCAGAGAACGGAACAGATCAACTGTATTCTGCCATAATTTTTCAAACCACATTTTGCTGTCTTCTGGCTTGCATACAACAATCATTTCCTGCTTCTCAAACTGGTGAATGCGATAAACGCCTCTTTCCTCAAGACCATGAGCTCCTTTTTCTTTACGGAAGCATGGGGAATAGCTGGTAAGAGTTTTTGGAAGCTCCTGCTCCGGAATGATCTGGTCAATAAATTTACCGATCATAGAATGCTCACTTGTTCCAATAAGGTAAAGATCTTCACCCTCAATTTTATACATCATAGCATCCATTTCCGCAAAGCTCATTACACCTGTTACCACGTTGCTGCGGATCATAAAAGGCGGTACACAGTAGGTAAATCCTCTGTTGATCATAAAATCACGGGCATAGGAAATTACTGCGGAGTGAAGTCTGGCAATATCTCCCATCAGATAATAAAATCCGTTTCCTGCAACTCTTCTGGCACTGTCCAGATCAATTCCATCAAAGTTTTCCATGATTTCTGTGTGATACGGGATCTCAAAATCAGGAACAACCGGCTCTCCGAATTTTTCAACCTCAACGTTTTCACTGTCATCTTTTCCAATAGGTACTGTAGGATCAATGATATTCGGAATTACCATCATATCCTTCAGAAGCTCTTCTTCTACTTCTTTTTCTCTTGCAGAAAGTTCATCAATACGTGCTCCGGAAGCAGCCACCTGCTTTTTAATTTCCTCTGCCTCTTCGCGTTTTCCCTGTCCCATCAGAGCGCCAATCTGTTTGGAAATTTTATTTCTCTCAGCTCTTAACGCCTCAACCTCCTGCTTAATGGCTCTGTTTTCTTTGTCCAGCTCCAGAACCTTGTCTACCAGTTCCAGCTTGCTGTCCTGGAATTTATTCCTTATATTCTGTTTTACGATCTCCGGATTTTCTCTTACAAACTTGATATCTAACATGATTTTCCTCCTCAAAATTTAACTTTTAATTTAATTTGTCAGTTTCATCCTCTTCCAGTTCTCCCAGTCCAAAATTGACAGCTTTTCTTAATGCCTCAACTTCTTCCTGGCTGAGCATTACATAAGATTCACCTTTTACAATTTCCTTCAGATAAAGGAAACAGTTATCGCGACTGTGAACCGCATTTAAGATCAGACCTGTATTTTCTTTATCAAGAAGAGCAAGCGCAAAGCTGAGTTTGCCGCCTACGTCATCAAAAGCATCGTATTTTTCTACTCCATACTTGCTGAAGATCACTCTGAAATTTTTGACAATCGACTTTATTGTCTGCTCATGATTTTCCTTTGCCTCATAGAGCCGGTCAATCTGTGCAAATTTTCTCATAAATGTCTTTTCCAGTGACTGTGCATCGCTGCCCTTCATAAACATCTTATATTTTCTCTCCAGCCTGCTCAGTCTCAAACTATAGCTTATCATACTTCCAATCAAAATAATTACAATAATCAAAAGTATGATAATAATAATTCCGGGATCAATTCCTATATTTTCAAAAATAGCACTCATATGATCTGATCCCCCTTTTATCCAATAGACTCAAACAGATCAATGATCCGTTCCAGGTCTTCTCTGGAGTAATACTCGATTTCTATTTTGCCTTTATTATTCTTCTTTCTGTGAATAAATACTCTTGTACCTGTGATTCCTTTCATTTTTTCTTCCAGACTTTCGTAAACAGCATCCTCTGCTGAGTTTGAAACTGTCTCTTTCTGACGTGAAGGTTTCAAAATCTTCCGCACAAGAGCTTCTGTCTCACGAACACTCAGTTTATGATCAAATACTTTTAAAGCGATCATTTCTTGTGTTTCAAAGTCAGAAATCCCCAGAATTGCACGGGCATGTCCGGCAGATATCATTTCATCCACAACCATTTCCTGAACCCGCGGTGAAAGTTTCAAAAGACGAAGAGAATTTGTTACTGCTGTCCGGCTCTTTGAAACCCGTTCCGCAATCTCATCCTGTTTTAAATGAAATTCTTCAATTAAACGCTTATATGCCTGAGCCTCTTCTACCGGATTCAAATCTTCTCTCTGTATATTTTCAATCAGAGAAATTTCAACAATCTCCTGATCTGAAAACTCTTTTATTACAACAGGAACTTCTTTTAATCCAGCCATTTTTGCAGCTCTCCAACGTCTTTCACCAGCTATGATCTCAAAATAGCTCTTCTTATCAGATACAAGAAGCGGCTGCAAAATTCCATATTGTTTTATTGATTCAGATAACTCCAATAATGCATCCTCATCAAACTTTTTACGTGGCTGTTCACGATTTGGCTCCACTTTTGAGATTTTTACAATTACTGGACCGCCTGCTGTTTTTTCTTCTTTCTTTTCAGAGGTTTTCACAGGATGAACTGCTGTTTTTTCTTTTGTATCCTTTGCTCCTGATTTTGAAGGAACAGACTTTTCCGGAAAAAGCGCATCAAGACCTCTTCCAAGCCCGGATTTTTTTACTGCCATCATTCACCCTCCCTGTTTATTACTTCTTCTGCTAACAAACGATAGCTTTCTGCTCCTGCGGAGCGTGAGTCATAAATAGTGATTGGCTGTCCATAACTGGGGGCTTCCGCAAGTCTTACATTCCTGGGAATAATTGTCTTATAAATATTCTGCTGAAGATTATCCTTAACATTTTCCACTACCTGCAAAGATAAGTTTGTTCTGGCATCATACATAGTAAACACAACGCCTTCCATAACAAGACGTTTGTTTAATCTTTCTTTTACCAGATCAATTGTATGTATCAGCTGAGATAAACCCTCCAAAGCATAATATTCACACTGTATTGGCACAAGAACCGATGTAGCTGCTGTTAAAGCGTTAATGGTCAGCATATTTAAAGATGGCGGACAATCCATAATAATATAGTCATATTTTCTGCGTATTTTGTCCGTTATTCTTTTTAAAATATACTCTTTATCATCTACGCCAATCAGTTCTATTTCCGCACCTGACAAATTCACATTGGATGGAATTAAATCCAAATTTTCCACTACGTTTTTAACAATTGTACTTTTTGCATCTGCCTGTCCCAGCAAAAGCTCATACAGCGTGTTCTCCACTGCATTTTTATCAACTCCCAGGCCACTGGTTGTATTTCCCTGCGGATCAATATCTATTGCTAAAACTTTTTTCCCTTTTTCCGCAAGGCAGGCTGACAGATTGATGGCTGTTGTTGATTTGCCAACCCCACCTTTTTGGTTAGCTACCGCTATTATTCTTCCCAATTTTCTTCCTCCTTTTGAGGGATTATAGAGATGTTTTCATTATAGCACTTTTATATGTATTGTTCCACTCTATGTTTCACGTGAAACATTAAATTTTAGGAAACTCTCTAAATTAATTATTGTTAATATTCAACAATTTTATACACTTTAAGAAAATATTTTTTATCATTGCTTAATCATAATTTATTCAGAATACCATAACTGAACAGATACCAATTTTTTCACAATAGAGTCTGCAATATACGGGCATAAAAATCGTTAATCTCAGCATGTAAGTCTCACATGGACAGAACAAATCAGCAAAAAAGCTTGTGCTCTTTTCAAATTTGCTCTTTTACAGCAGAATACCTAAAGCAGATAGATTTGTACTTTTCTGGCACAGTTTATAATTCAATATTTCCTACTCACCTATAAATAAACAAATATCCGTTTGTAAATAAAGAGCTCCGTAATATACAGCAAAAAAGATTCATTAAAGCTTATATGTTGTTAAAGAAAAATGAAAAACAAATTTTGTATAATAAAATCTGTGATATGAGAACACAATGAAATGTCAACCTCTATATATACGTCTCATAAAGACAAACAACGAAGATTTGTGTACATTTTCAAATGTTTGCATTTACAGCTATAAATATGAAATCTAAAAAAGTGACATAAAGGACGTAAAATTTTCGCTGATTAATCTTTGTATGTCATATATAAATTTAATAATTCTTTTATATATGCCGCAATGCATATTATAACTTTCACTTTTAAAAATCTGATACTTACACATTTATAAATTTTACTGCTTCATAACTATAAAATCTTTGATGACATTTTACTCATAGAAATTTATATTCTCTAACTATAAATCAGTAAATATAGAATTTTGCACAATAGAATCGAATCTATCATATACAAGCATAAAAGAAATATCAAGCTCTATATGCGCATCTTATAAAGACAAATTTTTGAGGATTTTGCGCACTTTTTCAAATTTGCTCATCAATAGTTCTCTAATGTAATTTACGATCAATCCCTATTCTGGTAGCTGTCCCTAAATAAGAATAGAATCCCACAAAACATCAATGACACCACTTAGTTTTTAAAGTAGGCATAATATACAAACCGATGAAAATATTTATCAAGAATAATATAATTTATATATCAAGGCAATAAAATAAAGCCTTTATATGTTTTCCCCGTAGGTGCCCATTTATTTACAAAGTTTCACGTGAAACATTATTAATTTAATTGAACTTTATAAAAGCAATAGAAAGCTTATAATTTTTATACTGATAATGCCTCATCTAAATGCATTACACAAGTATGTTTCACGTGAAACATACTCATTCTTCAAATGTAAAAACAGCTGATCTCTGTTGATTTATTTACAATTTTTATAAGTGTTCTGTTTGTAGGCGCTAAATCAACAAGTAATAAATTTTATATCTTTAAATAAGCAAATCTGAAAAAGTACGCAAAATTCTTATTGCCTTATCTTTGTGGGATGTACATATAGCATCTAAAGCTTCTTTGTGTCCTTATATTGCAGGTACTATTATATAAAATTCTGTATTTGTTCATTTATCGTTTTATATAATAAAATCTAAAGTATGCCACTAATATTCTTCAGGTTTTATAGATATATTACATAAAATAAATACGACATAATTTTGAACTTATCAGTATCCATGTAATAAGTAAATTAAAAATCATACAAGCCTCTCTTGGGTGTATCTCTGTGTAGTGTTATATAAAAATTGTTTGTGTCCACATATTATAATCCCCATTATATAAGGTTTAGTGTTTACTTGCTTATAAATTATTGTGTTATCTTATATGTGCCATTCCCCATATACGCACATTAGAGAAAAATGTTTCACGTGAAACATCTTTCTTTTTCAAATGTAAAAGTCCTCCCCTTCTCATGACCTTTACATTTTTTGATAAGTGTTTGTTTAATGAACAGATATCAGATTTCGTATAGTAGAATCAAAATCTAAAGTATACCACCAAAATTTTCCAATTTTTATGGATATATTTCATAGAAGCAAAGCATAATTTTGAATTTATGATCATCTATAAACGAGTAAAATAAAAATCGTACAAACTTTCCCCGGAGTTATGGAGTTATCTCTGTGCAATTTTATATGTACAGAAGAGAGTTTGTTTACGTCTTCATATTATAAACTCCATTGTATAAAATTCATTATTTACTTATTTATAGATTATTGTGCTATCTTATATCTGATATTTCCCCATATAAGCATGTCAGAGAAAAATGTTTCACGTGAAACATCTTCTTTTTTCAAATACAAAAGTCCTCCCTTTCTCATAACCATTTACAGTTTTGATAAATATTTGCTTATACGCTGTAAATGAACAAGTATCAGATTTCGTATAGTACAATCAAAATCTAAAGTATACCACCAAAATTTTTCAATTTTTATGGATATATTTCATAGAAGCAAAGCATAATTTTGAATTTATGATCATCTATAAACGAGTAAAATAAAAATCGTACAAACTTTCCCTGAGGTTATCTCTGTATGATTTTATATGTACAGAAAAAGTTTGTTTATATCTTCATATTATAAACGCTATTGTATAAAATTTATTATTTACTTATTTATAGATTGTTTCGCTATCTTATATCTGACATTTCCCCATATACGCACATCAGAGAAAAATGTTTCACGTGAAACATCCTTTTTTTTCAAATGCAAAACAACTCCCTCCGCCGACTCATTTAAAATTCTTGATAAGCGTTCTGTTTATAAGGTGTAAATAAGCAAGTACCCGATTTTACTATGTAAAATCCAAAATATATCACCAAAGTATTTCAAGCTCTATAGATATAACTATTACACATTATATGTGTTATCATCATTCCCCCTTCTAAACAGTGAAAAAAGAATGTTTCACGTGAAACATTCTTTTATAGACATACTATTTTAAATCAAATATTTATTCCCTCTTATATAATTACATTTATTTCATTTCAATGTTAAAACACAGATATTCTTTAGCTCCTCTCTGAATTCTATTATTTACTGGCAGCATAAAATATCAACAACTCATGTTTTCTTGAAATCTATGTAGCCAGTAAATACAAAGTTTTCAACTCAAAAGAATTTTTGTTATATCTGTGCTCTATAATGATATATTATTTATACAATACCTTTATTTTTTAATTATTTTTCAGAATTTCTTTTATTTCAGGAATTGTTTTTCCCTGTTCTCTTAACGATTTGATATAATAAATACGTTCCAGGCTTTCTTCTCTCCTATATCTCCTTGTAAGATTGTGTTCTGCCTGCTCAAAGGAAATCATTCCCTCTTCTGTATAAAATTTAAGCGTACTGTATCTCATATCTGTAAGTCTGACCAGCTCGCCAATCGTGACATACTCCGATTGCTGAATAACCTCCATGCTTCTCTGTCTTGACACATCTATTCTCCTTAATTTGTATTCATAACAGTCAGGACAGTCATTATAGCAATAAGATTTTCAATATAATCAATCATTTCTTTTATCAGTAGTCCGGAATCAGAATTTACAATTTCTTTCAGCTTATGCCTTATTTCCTTCTGTTCAAAAGATGAAAAGTATTCTTTCATGATTTTGCTTCTCTCCAGAAGGGCAACCAGGCAGGCTATGTCCTCTGTTATTTCTCCATCCTCCAGAAGTTCTGATCTGATCAAATCTACTACATAATGAACAGCCTGTTTTGTAGGAACATAATTTTTTCGTTTACTAATTATACCAGATTCTGTAATGCTTACAAGTCCCATCTCTTCTAAAGAGGTACCTACTGCGCCAATAAGCTCCCTTAATTTCCTGTCTGAAAATGAATAATTATATTCTTCTATAATTTTTTCTATTTTTACAGGTTTGGGCTGATTTATAAAATTATATAAAGGTTTCAGATACATTTTTTTAGCCGGAAGCTCACCGGTTACTCTTACCTTCTTTTTCTCCAGCACAATACAATTTTCCATTTTCAGTTCTAAAAGACCGGAGGCAACCACACACACCAGTTTTTCCACATTGAATCCTGAAATCTTTCCTTTTCCATGCATTGCACAAATTAAATATTCCTGAGTAATTGACAAATCTCTCATTTCTTTTTCCTCCTTAAACCTCTTCAACTCTCAAAGTCTGTTCCTTTTACTTTGTTTCTCATACCTTACCTGGCGCTTTCAATCTCTGTAATTTTCAAAGATGATGTGAATCTATTTTTCCTGAATTTATTATAGATTTCTTTACACTTCTACTTTCAAAAGCACTTTCAGCATTTTAAAAACAAGATTTTTTTTCATCTCTGCTTTCAGAGTTTTAAATACTGTCTTTTATGCCATATGTTTATAGAAGTGATTACTATCTACTTATCACTTGCTACTTACGATTTAAAAATACACCCATTTTATAACTCTGTCAATATTTTTATTAAAATTTTATTTTCTATTACTATAAAGAGCAAATGCAGAGTTTTGCATAATAGAATCCATACAATATGGATGCAAAGAAAAAAGAAAATTAAAACTCTATATATACACCGCACAAAAATAACGAGAATTTTGTGCGCTTTTTCACATTTTCTCATTATATAGTCCTATTGAATAAAAAAGAAACTTCCCATACAAAACGAATAAGAAAGTCTCTCATATTTGCACATACAGATTTTACTTTTTCATTTCAGAATTTTCTATCACGTTGCTTTTGATAGCAATATTTTAACAAGCTATAAATGAACTAATGCCAAATTTTACACAGTAAAATCTGCAATATACTGCCACAAAAGAAACATTAATCTCGACATGTAAGCTTCACAAAGATAAACCAGCGAAAAATTTATGCTCTTTTTCGTATTTTATCATTTAAAAGAAGAAAAATATATTTATAACTATAAATGAGCAAATTTGAAAAAGTTTACAAAATCATCACGAAGTTGTCTTTATAAAATGCACATATAGAGCTTAATATTTCTTTTATGTCCGTATACTGCGGATTTTATTGTGTAAGATTCGATATTTACTCATTTATAGTTTATAAGATTACAAAAAGCCCCAAATTAAAGTATCACTAAAAACGCCGTGATAAACAGCTCACAGCATGAGATCTGATTATCACGGCTTACAATTCATTTTGAAGTAAATAGTTTTCACCCCAGTTACACAGTTCATCAAGAATTGGAGTTAAAGTTCTTCCAAATTCAGTTAAAGAATATTCTGTTTTTGGCGGAACCACCGGGTAAACCTTACGGTTAATCAATCCATCTTTTTCCAGCTCACGAAGCTGTTGCGCCAGCATTTTTGGAATACGCTTATGAATCTCACTGTACCATAATGTTTAATTCATTAAGTGCCATAAAATGACAGCCTTATATTTTCCGCCGATTAATTGAATGGTTGCTTCAACGGGGCAATTAAAACCACAGCAATTACTTTCCATAATGTTCTCTTACTTTCTTTTCAGGTAGTATATTACAAAATAGTGCGTTCTTGTCTAATAAAGTATTACAGATATAATTATAGTACAGGTTGACCTGATTCACAAGAACAAAGGAGATTAAAAAGCATGAATGTATTAGATATTGCAAAAAAGAGATATTCCGTCAGAGCCTACAAAAATAAGCCTGTAGAAAAAGAAAAGCTGGATAAAATACTTGCCTGTGCTCATGTTGCACCAACTGCGGCAAACCTGCAGCCCGTTAAATTATTGGTTGTACAGGACAAAGAACGGTTGAAAAGTATTGCAAAAGCCGGAAACATATATAATGCCCCATTAGCGATTATTGTTTGTGCAGATCATTCAAAAGCGTGGAAACGACCTTTTGATAACAAACAGACAACAGATATTGACGCAGCTATTTTGACAGATCACATGATGCTCCAGGCGACAGAGCTGGGATTAGGTGCGGTCTGGGTATGCTTTTTTAAGCCGGATATAATCAAACAGGAATTTTCATTACCAGATCACCTAGATCCCGTTAATATATTAGCTATTGGCTATGGAAATGATGCACCGGCAGAATAGAAACATTCATCAATCAATGCATTTCACGATATAAAGCCAGGATGCTGATTTTCTGCACTTTTGGGAAGTTACTCCTGGCTTTCATAAATAACAAGAGCCAGATCTGAGCAGGGTCTGACTCTTGATATATCATTTGTTTTTATAGTAAACTATAGATGAGCAAATACAGAACTTTGCACAATAGAATCTGTAATATGCAAACGCAAAGAAATCATAAATTCTATATGCGGCTCTCACAAAGACAAAGTAACCATAATTTTGTATACTTTTTCAAATTTACTTATTCATAGTTATTAAATAAGCTTTTACAGAAAAACACCTTATCTTCTGTGTATCATTAAAGCAACCTCGACTGAATATGAATATAAAAGCCCAACAAACACTCCTATACTGCAAACAATGATGCCAGATGCCATACTCTTTTTACTTTACCGCCTGATATCTTCTATATCCTCTGTAGCCTCCCACCGCCAGCAGCGCTGCAAGAGCCACATATATAATTGGCAGAAGCTGCATCTGGGTAAAATATTTTCCAAACAGGGGTATCAGGCGGCAGTCCAGAAGGTTCCAAATTGCCAGGGCATTGGACGGAATACAGAGCCACAACTGGCTTGCCATACGAAATTGATCCGGAATATTCACTGCCATGGATAGCAAAAGGATTCCAACCATTACAGCCATAGTGCCTGTACTGCTTTTCAATTTTTCTGCACAGAACATGGCAAATGCCGATTCCAGAACTGCTGCTGTCAGCAGTATGAGAAGCTGTATGCCCAGTACCTGTCCGATGATAAGAGAATGGGAGCACGCAGGATATATCATTTGTATCTGTGTATTCAGTCCATGGAATCCATAAAGGATCAAAACAGGGATCGCACAGGCCAGAACAAGGCATATGGTCCCCCCAAGAGAAAGCGTTACTCCGGCTGTGATTTTTGCTGCATACAGGGTTTTCTTTCCATATTTGCAGCAAAAATTAATATGATTTACTTTTCGAAAATGTTCTTCTGCAAATATCGCCGGTACTGCAACAGCTACAAAAATAATCTGCATGACCGCCATTGTATAAAACGCTGCAATGAGTTTTCTCTCTCCGGCTGTATCTTCATAGGTAAAAGGAACTTTTATTCTGCTTTCCTGATTTTCCCAGTATTCCCTTTCTCCTTCCCACAGCTTATATTCCTCCATATCACGGTTCAGCATCTTCTTGCGTTCCCCATATACATTATCTTCTGTTATATTTTTTGTCTGTATCTGGTCTGAGGGTAATAAACAGGACAAAAAATACTTCAGACCATGCGGATATTCTTTATCCTTATATTCTTCAAACAAAGCGTCATCCACAGGTTTTCCTGCAATTTCCAATTCTTTCTGTCTGTTTTCATGAATATACTGAATGATATTCTGTCCGTCTGAATTAAGTCCAATATCACTGATACATATTACAAATGCGGAAAGCAATATCATAATTCCAAGGGTGATCCAGATGATCTTGCGGCGAAAAAGCTTCAGATACTCGTACCCTAAGATTCTTTTAAAATCACTCACAGCCTTTCACCTCCCCAAATTTTTCAAGATAAAGCTTTTCCAGATCACTTCCTGTTTCCTGTCTGGTCCCTTCAAAAATAAGCTGCCCCTCTTTCATCATCAGAATTTTATCTGCAATCTGTTCCACATCCGACACAATATGGGTGGAAAGAAGAACAATATTGTTTTCTCCCTGTCTGGCAATCATTTCACGGAACCGTACTCTCTCTTTTGGGTCAAGCCCGGCTGTAGGCTCATCCAGGACCAAAATTCTGGGCCGGTTAATAAGAGCCTGTGCGATTCCCAGTCTGCGTATCATGCCCCCTGAATATGTTTTGATCTTCTTTTTTTCCATACCTTTCAGTCCGGTCAGTTCAATCATTTCCAGGCAGCGTTTTTTTGCTGTGCTCTTTGGTATTCCTTTCAGGGCTGCCAGATACATTAAAAAATCCATGCCTGTAAACTCCGGATAATATCCAAAGTCCTGCGGAAGATATCCCAGGATTTCCCTGTATTCTTCCTCTCCTGCTTCTTTTCCATCCAGCGTAATGGTCCCTCTGTCCGGTGTTAAAATACCGCAGATTATTCGCATTAAAGTGGTTTTTCCGGCTCCGTTGGCTCCCAGAAGCCCGTACACACCGGGAGTCAGATTCAAAGAAATATTGTCTACTGCAATTTTATTTCTGAACTGTTTCGATACTCTGTTAATCAAAAGCTCCATGCCCATTCCTCCGACTGAAGTAATATCATTTTCCATTCCCTGAAGGTCAGCATTGCCAGTATGACAAGACTGAGCACCCATCCCAGGGGTTTCATAAGGGAATAAATATTTATTTTGCTGTAAGTTACCACCAGAACAGCTCCGCAGATCAATACAGAAACTGCGCTGCAGTAATATATGCTTTCCTTTCCCCGAACTTTTCTGACTATTGTAAGATTGCAGTAACAGGATAAAAGATATGGAAACAGAATAACCAGGGCGGCAGAAAGAAATTCATATGTTCCGTTCCACATCAGTAATGGAAAAAGAGCTGCAAGAACAATCATATTTCCCAGTCCAAGAATCATAAATTTTGCCATTAAAACAGCTTTCAGGGAAAATCTTGATACCATTTCCAGTTCTTCCATCCCATATCGTACAGATCTACTGCCTTCTGCCACAAAGGACAAAGCCAGAACAGGAAGCATAGCTGCCAGAATACCTGTATACATTCTGTTTTTGTCAAATGCGGCGCAGATTCCACCTGTTAATACCGCTACTGAAATAAGCCAGTTCCATTTGCCTATATATCCTGTCTGGCTTCGCAGAAACTCCATATTACTCATTCTGCTTTCCGGCATCCTCTGCAAAAACTCCTGTTTTCGTACCGGATCCGGCGGCTGATACAGCATTTGAAGCTCTTTTTTCAGTTTCTGTTTCAATCTTATCCCTCCATTTCCTTTTTCAGCTTTTTCAGACATTCTCTATCCTTTCTGTACAGAGCAAATCTGGAAATCCCCAGTATCTCTGCTGTTTTTCCAACGGAAAGCTCGTTTACATACCGCAGAAAGACAAGCTCCTGCTCCTGAGCGTCCAGACTTTTTATGGCTTTTCTCAGATCCATATGTACTGCCATCCTCTCCTGAATATTTTCCATACAGCCGGAAAGTTCTTCTGAAAGCGCTTCATTCTTTTGTTTTCTTATCTGATCAATACAGAGGTTTCTTGCAATCCTGTACAGATAACTGATTTCTTTTCCCATATCTTTATAAGTTTTATTTTCCAGAAAACGGAGAAAGGTTTCCTGCGTAATATCTTCTGCTGTCTGCTGATGTCTTAATTTCATATAGCAGTACCGGTATATTTTGTCATATTGTTCATCCAGATCTGTATGCATCAGAAATCCTCCTCTCATAATGTTTAACGGATCAGCGTCTGGAAATGTGCGGAAATTTTTTATAAAAATTATAGAAATGCCTGTATTGTACCACTTTTCAATTCGTGATAAACTGTTTCGTAGCAAACAGGAAATCTTATTTCAGACTGCCTGCGGCAATCTGATTTTAACACACAAAGGAAAGTGAGGCTTATCTATGTTATACTTTGAAAACGATTACTCCGAAGGCGCTCATCCCAAAATTCTTCAGAGGCTTATGGATACAAATATGGAACATTTATCCGGCTATGGCTCTGACCGCTACACAGATCTTGCCAAAAATAAAATCCGGGATCTCTGTAAATGCCCGGAAGCCGAAGTTTATTTTCTGGTGGGAGGAACTCAGACAAACCAGACTGTAATCGACTCTGTGCTTAAAAGCTATGAGGGCGTGATTGCTGCTGAGACAGGCCATGTAAGTGTTCACGAAGCCGGCGCCATTGAATTTACAGGCCACAAGGTTCTCACCCTGCCCCAGCATGACGGAAAGCTCTGCGCCCGGGAACTGAAAGACTATATGGAGACTTTTCTGGGAGATGACAGCCATGAGCACATGGTTTTTCCGGGAATGGTATATATTTCTCATCCTACTGAATACGGAACTCTTTACACAAAGGATGAACTGAAAGAACTTTCTCAGGTATGCCGCCGGTTTAAGCTTCCTCTCTATATGGATGGCGCCCGTCTCATTACCGGTCTCGCCTGCCCTGAAAATGAACTGTCGCTTCCTGATATTGCTGATCTGTGCGATATTTTTTACATCGGCGGTACCAAAGCCGGCGCTCTGTGCGGAGAAGCTGTTGTTTTTACAAAAAATAATACTCCTGCACATTTTCTTACTCAGATCAAGCAGCACGGCGCTCTTCTTGCAAAGGGAAGGCTCTGCGGCATACAGTTTGATGCTCTTTTTTCAGATGATCTTTATAAGGAAAACGGCAGAAATGCCATTGAAACAGCAGCTCTTCTGAGGGAAGGACTTCGTCAAAAAGGATATACCTTTTATAACAATTCTCCCACCAATCAGCTTTTTCTGGTTATGGAAAACAGCAGACTGGAAGAGCTGAAAAATGATGTTGTATACAGTTTCTGGGAAAAGGCTGACGATACACATACCGTCATTCGATTTGCCACAAGCTGGGCAACTTCCAGAGAGGATGTAGAAAAGCTTCTTTCTCTTTTATAGCATTGTAAAACGCATTGTTTTGGCGTATAATAATTGCAGTCAGATCACGTGAAAAGGAGGTCTCATATGAAGAAAAACAAGAACCGTCTAACCACATTTGTAGTGCTGTTCTCCTCCGCAACAGCCATCATCCACATTGCAAACAAGATCATTGCCGCATCTGCATCTCTGAAGGAAATGCTTGATTCCAACAGACGTAACTATTATAAATGGCGTTTTGGAGAAATTTTTTATACAAAAAAAGGAAGCGGAAGTCCTGTTCTCCTTATCCATGATATGCTTCCCGGAGCCTGCGGCTATGAATGGAACAGAATCGAAGAAGAGCTTGCCATGGAACATACGGTATACACCATTGACCTTCTGGGATGCGGACGCTCTGAAAAGCCGGGAGTGACCTATACAAATTTCGTCTATGTACAGGTAATCTGCGACTTTATCAGAAATGTGATCGGAGAAAAAACAGATGTGATCACAAGCGGTTTTTCCGGCTCCTTTGCCGTTATGGCCTGCCGCAATGAAAAAAATCTTTTCAACAGACTGATTCTTGTGAATCCGCCTGCCCCCGGCAACCTGACACAAATGCCGTCCAGAAAAGACCGTCTGCTGAAATATTTCCTGGAAATCCCTGTATTTGGAACTCTTGTTTATCACATTATTGTTTCCAGAGTAAATACTTCGGACTTTTTTATTGAAAACATGGTTTTTGATCCCTTCCATATGGATCAGAATCTTCTTGATGCTTATTATGAAGCTGCTCACAGAGGCGGATGTCAGGCAAAGGCAGCCTATGCCAGCAAAGCTTCCCGCTTTATGAACATTAATATCCTGCCTGCATTAAAGTCCATTGACAACAGTATTTTTATTATTGAAGGAGAAGCTGAAAATAACGGAGCTGCTGTTGTAGACAGCTATCGAAGCATCAATCCTTCTGTGGAATCTGTTACGATTCCTCATACCAGGCATCTTCCCCATATGGAAGATCCGGAAAAATTCCTGGAACAGATCGGGATTTTCCTGTAACATACTGACAACTGAATTGTATATGATCCTGCAGCTGTTTTTCCACACAGCTGTCTGTACAGAGAATGCCCCCGGAAATTAATTTCCGGGGGCATTCCGCATTCTGTAATCATAACCAGTAATTTTACGGGTCAGGATGCTTCTTGGCTTTCTTCAGAAGAATCTGTATTCAGCATTTCCTGATATGCGTCTGTAAGATCACGTATATCCATTTTGTTTACAAGATAAACCTTATCACCTGTCACTGCTGCATAAAAGCTGGAATCGTACTCATAATAGCTTACGGTTGTTTTCTGTCCCTCTGTATCAGTGAAAACAAAGGTAAAAGCAGCAGCTTCATCCGGCGTATACTCCTCTGTCAGGCGTTCCTGACCTGCCATATTAATCAGTTTGTTATAGAAAGTAGTAAATACTGTTTCCTCAATTTCCTTTCCATCAAGAACATAGGAAATTTTTTCCGCTTCTGCAGTCCCGGTCTTTTCATCAGAAGTATTTTCCGCTGCATCTTCATTTTCTTTATCTGTATCTGCAGCAGCTTCCCCGGTGTCACCGGAACCCTCTTCTTTCTCGGATCCGGCGCTTTCTTCCGTACTGTCTTCTGTATTTTTTGCGGTTTCTCTTGTAACCTGTACGGTATGAGCTCCGTCCTCAGACTGAACTTCAAGACTGTCCAGATTATTGACAGTCAGATAATTTACTGTCAGACTGTAAAAATCTGAAATATTCTTGTCTACAATATCTGTCAGAGAAGTCTCTGGTATTGTATACACCTGTTTACTGTCATTGACTTTCACATAACGGTTTCCGTCAATCTCATCTCCCACATAAATCACAAGCTGCTTTTCCACCTGGGGCTTTTCTTCAGCTTCCCCAGAGTCTTCCGCCTCTGATGCTGTCTCTGTCTTATCTTCACTCTCAGATGCCCCTGTAGCGTCCGTATCTGCCTCTGCATCCTCTTCCGCAAGATAAGTTGCGGTAATTATTGCATACGGGTCATCAAAGCCGTATTTGGCCTGATCTGTGCAGTTATAGTCTACAAAGTCCCCGTAGGTGAGAGAACCTATGGCAGAGGTTACTGTTCCCGCCTTGGAGGTATCTGCCTGCTCAGAGGTTTTTCCGTCAGAAACATACCAGTACAGGCTGTCATCGTCCTGAGAAAGCTGATAACCGTTTTCTTTTTCCACTTTTACATCTTTAATGGTTGCTGAGGTTACTGCCGGGAAGCTTTCCGCCTGCGCAAACTCATAGGAAGTTCCCATAAACGGTTCCAGAGATACAGCGGAAACAAGATAAATATCTTTGTCATCCTCTGATTTTTTCATATAATACTGACCGGAAGCTTCATTTTTCATTCCTACCTGAAGAATGATGCGATTTCCATCCTCTTCCGTGAGAGTAATCTGATTCTGAGGTTTATCCAGATCATATTCGCTGAGATCCCCGGGATTTTCAAGCTTCTGGTCTGCTGACAGCGCTGTCAGTGCATTTACCGCGCCGTCAAGAGTATCCTGACTTACCGGAAAATCCGGCTCGTCTTTTTTTACCCACTTGTCTCCATCCTTCTCAAAAACCTCTTCTGCTCCCTCTGTGCCGTTAAAAGAGACAGAAGTAATTTTTTCCGAATCCATTTCTACGACGCTGACACTGGTATCTGCTGCCTCAGCTTCTTTTTCTTCCTGGGAATCCACATAGGAAGTAACTCCTATGTAGGTTCCTGAAAGAACAGCCAGTACAGCAACTCCGGAAATCAGTTTTACTGTCTTGCTCTTCATTATGCTTTTCTCCTTTTCAGCCATACACAGAATCCAATTACAAGGAATACTCCCGGAATCAGGCCCATTGTACAGATTTTCCAGAAGCTTACGTCATAAGCAGTAGGTGTGAGAGCGGTTACCTGCAGACTCTTGGATGGAATAGAAACTGTCTCTGCCTCATCAGAGCTGCACATCCAGTTCAGAGATTCCATGATCAGCTGTTCATTTCCTCCTGCTACTGCCGCATTGATCTGGCTGTCCATCAGGTTTGCCGTAGAATAATAAATAATCTGCGTCTGTTTATCGTCTTTAAGAGTTTCTGTAATACTTACTCCCAAATCAAAGGGACCTGCAATATCTTCTTCTGTTTTTTCCAGGGTTTCACTGTTTAGATCCACCTTGGAATATGCGCTGTCAGAGGTTGTCAGAATGCTGTCAATTGTCACAGTATCTCTTACACTGTCCAGTTTACGGATACCCTGTGCATATGGCGCAAGAACAAAATATCCTTCTGATGCAAAACCGGATACAGGCTCTGCACTTTTCACTTCAGGAACAATATAATACGGCATCTGCATTGCATAGTGCTGTGCGTCTCCTTCAATAACAATTCCGTCAGCCCGCTCTACGCCGTAGTTTTCCAGAACAGCGTCAAAGTTTTCCATGGACTCTTCTGTGTAATCAGAGAAGATCATTGCTTTTCCGCCGTTTTCCAGATATTCAAGAATTGCATTTTTCTCATCCTCAGAAATATCTGTTGCCGGTGAATTGATCATCAGGCAGGCAGTATCTTCCGGCACGCTTTCTTCTGTAAGAAGATTCAGGGAGCGGATTTCAATATTTGCCTTTTCAATATCCTCCCGGATGGAAGCGTCCAGATCTTTTTCTCCATGTCCGTCCAGTGTATAAAGAACCGGCAGGTTTTCTGAGGTCACGTAGGAAATGGCGCTGGTGATCTGGCCTTCTCCGTCAAATCCTGTGGTAGTATAGCTGTAAGTATTATAATCCACAGAAGATTCGTAAATCTCGCCATAATCCACAACCTTGCTTCTTTCTCCACATTCAACGATCAGGCTGTTTGAGGAAACCTCTGCGTCTGTATACTCTGAAGTAAACTTGGGATTGACAACAGGATCTTTCTTTTCTACCTTAATATGATCAGATGCTTCCTCATATTTTTTCAGAAGCTTGCTTACCGTTTCATCCTCAGCTCCGCTCTGAGCGATCTGATAAATAGTTACGTCCTTATCCAGTTTTTTAAGAAAATCTTCCGTCTGTTTTCCAATGCTGAAAAGCTTCTGATCACTGACATCTATCTCGGAATATTTTGTCGGCAGAGCATTCACGATCATATTGAGCACTATAAAGATCACTATAAAGATCACACTGATCAGCATACTGTAGGAACCGTTTTTGATGTATTTTCCGTTAAAACTGGATTTTATTTTTTCTTTAAAGGATTTTTTCTCTGAGATTCCTTTATTTTTCTTTTCCGGCTGCTTCTTTTTCGGTTTTTCTTTTAATTTCACTCTTCCCACCTCCTTAATTCCAACGTCTCTTTACAATGGACTGTACAGTGAGAAACATGCATACTGCAATGACAGAAAGGAAGTATACAATTCCATTCACATCAAAAATTCCATTTGCAAAATTGTCAAAATGTCCGCTTATGTTAAATATCTGAAGGGCTTTCTGGATGCCGCCTGCAAAAAAGCTGCTGTTCACCACATAAACAACTGCAAGAGCAGCCTCTCCGATCAGGCAGATCACTGCAGAAATCAGGAAGTTTTTGATCATTGTATAAATAATGATCGAAGCCGCCAGCATCAGAAGACCAAAGGTAATGCAGGTAGACAGAGCGCCTTCAGAGAAAAAGGAAGAGATTCCGTTCATCATAAAAAAGGCAAACAGAAATACAAAGGTCAGCACTGCCGCAATAACCTGGCTTTCTGTAAGGGAGGAAATAAACGCACCTATGGCAAGGTTTGCGCATCCCAGAAGAAAGAATCCAAGGATTCCTGTATATGCAGTTCCAAAAGATACGGTTCCGAATTTTGACATTACCAGAGGATACAGGCAGATGATCGCCATGGGAATTGCAAAGATGGTTACCAGGGCAAGGTACTTGCCCATAACGATCTTTCCCACAGAAACAGGAGCCGTAAGAAGAAGCTGGTCTGTTTTCTGTTTTCGTTCCTCTGCCAGAGTCCTCATGGTAAGAATCGGCACACTGATCAGAAATACAAAGGTCAGAGCGCTTAGTGTATACTCAAATCTGGGATAAGCAGCATCCAGCTGATAGGCAGAAAAATAAATTCCTGTCAGTAAAAGTATAAAAAAGATAAACAGATATCCGATCATTGAGGTAAGATAGCTTCTCAGCTCTCTTTTATAAACTGCTGTCATGTTTATCCGCCTCCTCTGTCATGTTTTCTGATTCTCTGATCACAGCTTCTGCTTCTTCAGCTGTTTGTATCCGGTTATCTGTGTCAGATGAATCCTTTTTATTATCCTCTGTCAGTTCAAGGAAAATCTCCTCCAGAGAAATCTTCTGAGACTGCATTTCCAGAATCGGACAATGATTTTCTGCCATTTTAAAGAATACTTCTTCACGGATATCCGCATTTTCTTCTGTGGAGACAGTCACATTCCAGCCCTCCTGGTCTGATTTTTTCTCTATGGAGATTTCCTTTACTCCGGAAATTTCTTCCAGAAGCTGACGGATACGGCTCTTTTCTCCTTTTACCAGAAGATTCAGATTGTTGGAGCCTGCTGCCAGTTTTCCAAGATTATCAGGAGTATCGCTTGCCACAAGCTTTCCGTGAGAAATGATCAGTACATAATCGCAGACCGCACTGACCTCAGAAAGAATATGAGAGCTTAAAATAACCGTATGCTTTTTTTTCAGACTTTTGATCAGATCTCTGATCTCTATGATCTGCTTCGGGTCAAGTCCTACAGTTGGCTCGTCCAGTATGATAACCTCCGGATAACCGAGAATTGCCTGGGCAAGTCCCACCCTCTGACGATAACCTTTGGAAAGATTTTTGATCAGACGGTTTTTCATATCTGTAATTTTCACCATATCCATGACCTCTTCGATCATGGCTTTTTTCTTGTCTTTTGGGATTTTTTTCAGATCCGCTGCAAATTTCATATATTCCAGAACGGTCATATCGAAATAAAGCGGTGGCTGCTCGGGAAGATAACCGATGCATTTTTTTGCCTTTTCCGGCTCCTCCAGAATATCATGTCCGTCTATGGTTACTGTACCTTCTGTAGACGCGATATAGCCGGTGATCATATTCATTGTTGTAGATTTTCCTGCACCGTTTGGACCAAGAAATCCATAAATTTTGCCTTTCTCTATCTGAAAAGAAAGGTGGTCAACTGCTGTATGGTCTCCATACCGTTTGACCAGATTGCTGACTTCAATCACTGAACTCTCCTCCTTTTTCCCTGATTGTATGGAAGGCGGACTCTGTGTTTGTCCGCCTTATGAATATTCTATGAAAAAGTTGTGATAAAAGTAGGGGAATTGTGTGATGATTTTGTGAAACCAGTTATACAAGAGGTTCTTTCAAAGGTGTTCCTGCTTTTCGGGGATATTTTCCCGATGTGGATTTTACTTTTTCAATCACTACCAGAGATCTCTGGATCTCTGAATCCGGAAGACTGAAATAAACCACATCCCTGATTTTTCCTCCAAGGATTTTTACTGCTTTTTCCGCCTGCTCTGCCTCTTCCTGAACCGTTCCCGACTTATAGGAAATAAAGCTTCCGCCAACCTTTACATAGGGCAGGCAGTATTCAGAAAGAGTTGCCAGATTGGATACTGCTCTTGATACGCAAAGATCAAAGCTTTCTCTGTAGGCTTTGTTTTTTGCATATTCTTCTGCTCTTCCGTGAACAGCCGTAATATCTGTCAGCTTTAAGAGATCAAAGGTCTCCTCCAGAAAGTTCACCCTTTTTTTCAGGGAATCCAGAAGGCAGGCTTCCAGATGAGGAAATACGATCTTCAGAGGCACTCCCGGAAATCCGGCCCCTGTTCCCACATCCATCATACGTTTTACTTTTTTTATGTCAACTGCTTTTACACAGGCAAGACTGTCCAGAAAATGTTTTACAAGCACCTCCTGAAATTCTGTAATCCCTGTCAGGTTCATGACCTTGTTTTTTTCTACAAGATACTCATAAAAATCCACAAACTGCTGCCTCTGTTCCCCGTCCAGGACAATGCCCATTTCCTGACAGCCCTGATCCAGTACACTTAAATCGTATGCCATAATCTTCTCCTTATCTGATTTATTGTCTGCCTTTTCTGTACTGTTCCAGATATACAAGCAGTACCGATACGTCTGCCGGTGAAACACCGGAAATCCTGGATGCCTGTCCAATGGAAACCGGTCTGTAGGCTTCCAGCTTCTGTCTTGCCTCAATACGAAGGCTTCCAACCTTTTCGTAATCAAGATCCTCAGGAATCTTTTTTGTTTCCAGCTTTTTAAACTGTTCCACCTGTTTCATCTGGCGTTTAATATAACCGTCATATTTCAGGTTGATCTCTACCTGCTGTTTGACATCCCACGGAAGCTCAGGTCTTTCTTTATCAACAGCAGCCAGATCGTCATACGTAAGCTCAGGCCTTCTGATCAGCTCTGCAAGCGTTGTTCCGGACTTCAGAAGAGTGCTTCCTTTTTCCTCAAGAAGCTTCTGAACCTCAGGCGTTCCTCCAATAGTCACATGTTCGGTTCTTTTTATTTCTGCCTCTATTGCCTTTTCTTTGTCCAGTGTTTTCTGCCAGGTTTCCTCCTGGATCAGCCCGGCTTCATAGCCCTTTCTGCGAAGTCTGAGGTCTGCGTTGTCCTGTCTGAGAAGCAGCCTGTACTCTGCACGGCTTGTCATCATCCGGTAAGGCTCATGGTTTTCTTTTGTTACAAGGTCATCAATAAGAACACCTATATACGCCTCTGAGCGATCCAGAACCAGCATTTCTTTCCCTTTCAGCTTCAGCGCTGCATTAATGCCTGCAATCAGTCCCTGGGCTGCCGCTTCCTCATATCCGGAGCTTCCGTTAAACTGCCCCGCGCTGAACAGGCCTTTTATATTCTTAAATTCCAGTGTAGGATAAAGCTGCCGGGGATTGATGCAGTCGTATTCAATAGCATAGGCATTTTTTACGATCTTTGCATTTTCCAGTCCGGGAACAGAATGATACATGGCATCCTGAACGTCCTCAGGAAGAGAACTGGACATTCCTCCCACGTACATTTCATTTGTATAAAGTCCTTCCGGCTCAATAAATACCTGATGGCGGTTTTTATCAGCAAAGCGTACTACCTTGTCCTCAATAGACGGGCAGTATCTGGGTCCTGTTCCCTCGATCGTACCGGAATAAAGGGGTGAACGGTCCAGATTGTTCCGGATGATCTCATGAGTTTTTTCATTTGTGTAGGTCAGCCAGCAGGATTTCTGCGGAATCTGTACAGCTTCCGGATCTGTGGAAAAAGAAAACGGCACAACTCTTTCATCTCCAAACTGCTCTTCCATTTTTGAATAATCAATGGTATTTCCTGCAATACGGGCCGGTGTTCCTGTCTTAAACCGGAACATTTCCACTCCAAGCTCTTTCAGCGAATCTGTCAGGTAATTTGCTGCCTGCAGACCGTTAGGACCAGTATAGTCACTGACATCTCCGTAAATGCAGCGGGATTTCAGATAAGTTCCTGTACACAGGATTACCGCACGGCAGTGGTAAACAGCGCCTGAGTAAAGCTCCACACCTGTAATCCGGTTCTCCTCTGTAAGAAGTCGGGTTACTTCTCCCTGTCTTATGGTCAGATGCTCCTGATTTTCCAGTGTTTTACGCATTTCATTGCTGTAAGCCTGTTTATCTGCCTGCGCTCTCAGTGAATGAACCGCTGGTCCCTTTGATTTATTCAGCATTTTTGACTGAATAAAGGTCTTGTCAATATTCTTTCCCATTTCGCCGCCAAGAGCATCCACCTCTCTTACCAGATGCCCCTTGGAGCTTCCTCCGATATTTGGGTTACAGGGCATAAGGGCAATGCTGTCCACACTTACTGTAAACATTACTGTCTCAAATCCAAGTCTTGCCGCTGCCAGGGCTGCTTCACAGCCTGCGTGCCCTGCCCCCACAACAACAATGTCACAATTTTTTTCCAACCTCTTTGCGCACATTCCTCTGTCCTCCATCTATTTTCCTACACAGAACTTGCTGAATATCTCATTTACCAGATCTTCGCCCAGGGATTCGCCCATAATCTTTCCAAGGCTTTCGTAAGCTCCCATCAGATCAATGGAAAAGAAATCCTCCGGCATTCCTGCTTCAATACTTTCCATTACCATGTTAAGGCTTCTCTCCGCCTCTTCCAGGGCAGTCTTATGACGTGCATTTGTAATATAAACCTCATCATTAAAGGAAATCTCCCCGCGGAAAAACATTTCTTTAATGGCTGTTTCCAGGTTTTCTATTCCTGATCCTTCCACCACTGACACAGGTATCACCTGTTTTCCTGTTTTTTCTTC
Source organism: Blautia caecimuris (assembly GCF_024622975.1). GTDB lineage: Bacteria > Bacillota > Clostridia > Lachnospirales > Lachnospiraceae > Blautia_A > Blautia_A caecimuris. The sequence continues at coordinate 30,346 of NZ_JANJZT010000019.1, forward strand.
CAGATGCTGAGGCGAAACCACCGGAGTCAGATCTGTTTTATTATAAATAATAATACTTTTTCTTCCATGAAGCAGCTCCATGATCTCTTCATCGTTTTTATCAAGAGGCTTGGAAGAATCTACCACATAAAGGATCAGGTCTGCTTTTTCAGCCATCTGTCTGGCCTTTTCCACACCAATTTTTTCTACAATATCTTCTGTCTCTCTGATGCCGGCTGTATCAATGATCCTTAAACTGATTCCATGAAGAGAAATATATTCCTCCAGCGTATCTCTTGTGGTTCCTGCAATTTCTGTTACAATTGCCCGATCCTCTCCTACAAGAAAATTTAACAGAGAGGATTTTCCTGCATTTGGTTTTCCCAGGATAACTGTGCGGATACCCTCCTGGATCATTTTTCCGTCATCAGCAGACTTCAGAAGCTTTTTCACCTCTTCTGCCTCTTCCTTTACCACTTCCATCAGTTCATCCGGATACCCCTCCAGATCAAAATGCTCCGGATCATCAAGCGCGGTTTCTATATACGCAATATGATGAAGAAGCTTTGCCCTGATTTCCCGGATCACCCGGAGAACCGATCCCTTCAGCTGCTCTACAGAGCCTTTCAACGCTATGTCGCTTTTTGCCTGAATCACATCCATAACAGCCTCAGCCTGAGAAAGATCCAGTCTCCCGTTCAGAAAAGCACGTTTTGTAAATTCTCCGGGTTCCGCTACCTGCGCTCCGTTTTTCAGAACAGTTTCCAGAACCTTCTTCATGGCAAAAACACCGCCGTGACAGTCAATTTCTACCGTGTCTTCTCCTGTATATGTTTTTGGACCGCGCATTACCATTACCAGAACTTCATCTACCGTTTCCTCTCCATCGCAGATATATCCATAATGAATGGTATGAGTTTTTACTTCTTTTATATTTTTCTTTCCATTCTTTGACCGGTAAATCCTGGAAATCACATTCATTGCATCTTCTCCGCTGATCCGGACGATTCCGATGCCGGAAGCGCTCATTGCTGTGGAAATTGCTGCAATCGTTGTCTCCATCTGCAATCCTCCTGTTTGTATGCATAAATTAAACTGTGTTTTCTGGTATAAAATAGATCTCTTTCTCATACCTGTTTATAAAAAATATACACTGACATTTTTATTAGTGTATCCATATATCCTTCAAAAACCTTTACATAAAAAAATGTTACTCCGGGAAAAAGCCTACGTCAAGTCCGTATTATTCACGCTTTCACCCAGAATAACATTTTTGTTCAGATGTATCTCATCTTAATATCTTTTCAGTTTTACAACTACATGACGGTAAGGCTCTTCACCTTCACTGACAGTCTCTACAAATTTATTTCCCTGAAGAGCAGAATGGATGATTCTTCTTTCATAAGGATTCATTGGTTCAAGAACAACCGGTTTTCTGGTTTTCTTTACCTTGTAGGCAATTCCTCTTGCCAGATTTTCCAGTGTCTCTTTTCTTCTTCTGCGGTAATCTTCTGTATCCAGTTTTACCCGGATATAGGTAGATTTACCTTTATTCACAACAAGACTTGTCAGATACTGAAGAGAATCAAGGGTCTGTCCTCTTTTTCCAATCAGAATTCCCATATCCTGTCCCTCAAAATCAACCTCCAGACAGCCGTCCTTTGTATTGTATTTTGAAGTGATCTGAACCTCGCCCAGTTCCATGGAAGAAAATACTTCTCTGAGAAATACAAGCGCTCTCTCTTCGATTTCTTTGATTTCCTCCGGATCAGAAAGTACCTCGATCTCTCTGGACTGTTTTACAGGTTTTTCTTTCTGAACCTTTTCCTTAGGCTCTCTTACAGGCTTTTCTTTAAAGGTCTTTTCCTTTACCGGCTTCGGCTGCCTGTCTTTTACAGACTCTTTTTCCTCTGCTGCAGGCTCTTCCCTCTTTTCAGCCTTATGAGAAGGTCTGGAATGCTGTTTCGGTGCCTTTTTCTCTTCCTTAAAGGATTCAATTTTTACTGAATCTACAATTTTTTCGATTTCTGCTTCCTCGGAAGAAACTTCAAGCTTACGTACTTTAATGATAGCCGGCTTGCTTCCAAATCCAAAGAAACCTGTACTTCCCTCAGTAATCACCTGAATGTCCAACTGATCACTGGATACGCCCAGTTCAATACACGCTTTTGTAATTGCTTCATTTTTCGTTTTTGCAGAAAACTGAACATACTCATTCATGATGAACCCCTCCGTTCCTTCCTATTTCTTCTTATTTCTTTCGTCAAAGGTTCTTACCAGATTTGCTTTTGCTGTAATACTGTCCGGTTTTGCAGCTGCTGCCTTTTTGTAGGATTCCTCAACCTTTTTCGCACGCTCTGCTTCCGGTGAACCACTGTTTCCTTTTTCTACCTTGTTGATATTTTTTACACTCTGATGTGCCTGATTAGTGATCTTCTGAGGCGGAAGTCCGGCTTTTGCCCTCTTCTCTTCTATTTTCTTCATGTTTTCATTAATCAGAACTTCAATATCCATCTTGTTCAGATGACGGTTAATAAGAACCTGCTGGACGCTTCTTACAACAGCACTGGAAATCCAGTAAATACCAAGACCTACCGGGAATGTGAAGCAGAAAAATGCTGACATAAGAGGCATTACCATGTTCATGGTCTTCATGGAACTTGCCATGGGATTTGCGCCATCATCATTCTGAGCAGCCTGCGGCATCAGCTTCAGGTTCAGCACCTGAGTTCCCCAGGAAAGAATCGGGATAAGAAGCGCTGCGATTGCAAGAAGAATGGATCCGCCTGCAACAACTGCTGTGATATAGTTCCATGGCATATCTGCAATGTTCAGCCCCAGAAAGCTCTGCATGTGGGAAATCTCAGATGCAGTACTGTTAATCGCATCAGAAAATCCTGCAAACTGGCTCATATCGCCCAGTTTATCCCACTGTGCCGGAGAAAGAGCATACAAAAAGTCAATGACAGAATTTGAGGTTGCGGTTTCTCCCTCAAGAATCAAACGAACACGGGTCATTTTATTATCAGTGATAAAGTCCTGAAGGATATTCGTATATCCGCTGACACCGATAATCTGAGAAGCAACTCCGTCAAGAACACTTTTTACACTGCCTACATAGGCAGGAATATTCTGGATTACGTGCCACAGAGACCACAGGATCGGCAGCTGGATCAAAAGCTGAACACAGCTTCCGGTAGGTGATACTCCGTATTTCTGGTAAACTGCTGAGGTTTCTTCCTGCATTTTCTGCATGGAAACCTGATCTTTTTTATTCTGATATTTTTTCTGGATCTTCATCAGCTCCGGCTGCATAACTGAACTCAGTTTTGAGAACTTCTGCTGCTTGATCTGAAGAGGAGTCATAAAAAGATAGATCAGAATACTGAAAATAATGATACAAAGACCGAGATTCTGGATTCCGAACAATCCGTCAAGGAATTTGTAGATACCGTTCATAATCCAGCCCATAACAACAGAGATCTGGCCAATGATCGGCGTCGAGTTCTTTGTAGCTAAAATCATCAATTCCAATTTTCATTTCCTCCTGATTATGGCACAGGATCATATCCTCCGTGAGAAAAAGGATTACACCTTAAAATTCTCCAGAGGGCAAGCAATCCACCCTTGATCGCGCCATATTTTTGGATTGCTTCCAAACCATACTGAGAACATGTGGGAATATAAGGGCATTTTGTTCTCTTCATCGGTGATAAATATTTTTGATAAAGCCGTATCAGTTTAATCAGAATATTCTTCATTTTTCTTTTCACCTGTTATATGATGCTTTCCGGCCAGATGCAGCAGAGCGCTTTCTATTTCCTGATAGCTTTTTCCCTTTGCAGATGCTCTGGCAATTACTACAATATCCAGGCCGTTACAAAATAACGGTTCATTTAAACGATAACTTTCCCTTATCAATCTGGTGATTCTGTGGCGGACCACACTGTTTCCTACTTTTTTACTTACTGATATTCCCAGACGATTCTTCATGTACTGATTTTCCAGTACGTACATCACCAGATACCGATTTGCCTTTGATGTTCCATGTCTGTAAACCTGCTGAAAATCTTTGCTTTTCTTTAAGGACTCTGAATATTTCATCTGGTCCTCCTTCAATTCTTATTCTTACAGAAATAATCCTGTATAGAAGAAAAGACCACAATACTGCGGTCTTATGTCTGATCTTATGCTGATAACTGCTTTCTTCCTTTTAATCTTCTTGCAGCTAATACTTTACGGCCGCCTTTTGTGCTCATGCGGGCTCTGAATCCGTGAACTTTAGCTCTTGATCTCTTCTTTGGCTGAAATGTCATTTTCATAGGTAAAGCACCTCCTTTATCTATTATCCAATTTAAAAATTTTCATAGAACATCATTTCAATTATATTCATAAACCCCCTGTTCGTCAAGCTAAAAATAAGATTTTTATACAAATGGACTGCTTATTATCAGGTTTGAAAGTTTCTCTTACTTCCGGTTGTTTAGAATCAACATCTATATGTGGAAATCTTCAGTTTACGTAATGTTATCCACATTTTGTGGATAACTTGTGGATAACTCTGAGGATACCCTAAAAAATGTCCACATTTTTCGACTTATTTTTACACATTATGTTTAAAAATCCCTTTATTTTACAAGGATTATTACGTGGACAACTTTATACACAATCCCCATGGGTATTTATCCACTATTTCCGGTTTTATGTAAACTTAAAGGGGATTTTCCACATCTCTCACATTATCCACATGTGGAAAAATGTGTATAACTACAATTATTCAAATAAGGATTGCGTAAAACCTTTATTTATTATAATATATATAAGGATATTTATGTCTTTCAGACTTAATATAAACAAAAAAACACCTGAAACCAGGAACCGGGAGAGTGAAAATGGATAAAGTTATAGAAAAATGGGATGAAATCCTTCAAATCGTGAAAGTTGAATATGATGTTGCGAACGTTGCCTTCAATACATGGCTGAAGCCTTTGAAAGTATACGAGGTAAGGGACAACGTTGTCACGATCCTCGTTCCTTCTGAACAGAGTGTTCTATTAGATATTGTAAATAAAAAATACAGACTGCCTCTTCAGGTTACAATCTGCGAGGTTACGGGAATGGAAAGCTGTGAAATCCAGTTTATTCTTCCGGAAAATGTCCCGAAAAAAGAAATTCCTTCCTATAATATGTCTGAATCCAAATCTCTTCGCGATCAAAGATGTGAGGAAGCTCATCTGAATCCAAAATATACTTTTGACAGCTTTATTGTAGGAAGCAACAATAAATTTGCCCAGGCAGCAGCTCTTGCAGTTGCGGAATCTCCGGGAGATACTTATAATCCTCTTTTTATTTACGGAGGCGCCGGACTGGGAAAAACTCACCTGATGCATTCCATTGCGCATTATATTATTGACAATAATGAAAACAGTAAGGTTCTTTATGTAACAAGTGAAGAATTTACCAATGAACTGATCGAGACGATCCGAAACGGAAATAATTCAGCAATGTCCAAATTCCGTGAAAAATACAGGAATATTGACGTTCTTCTTGTTGACGATATCCAGTTTATTATAGGAAAAGAGTCCACACAGGAAGAATTTTTCCATACCTTCAACAGTCTCCACAGCGCCAAAAAACAGATTATCATATCTTCTGATAAACCTCCGAAAGATATGGAAATTCTGGAGGAACGCTTCCGTTCCCGGTTCGAGTGGGGTCTGATCGCAGATATTACACTGCCGGATTATGAAACCCGAATGGCAATTCTTCATAAAAAGGAAGAACTGGACGGCTATAATATCAGCGAAGAGGTTATAAAATACATAGCCACCAATATAAAATCAAATATCCGTGAGCTGGAAGGCGCCTTTAATAAAGTAATGGCAAGTTCCAAGCTTGAAAAAAAGGAAGTCACTTTGGAACTTGCTGAAAAAGCGCTGAAAGATATCATTTCACCGGACCAGCAGAAGGAGATCACGCCGGAATACATTATTTCTGTAGTGGCAGAGCACTATCATGTGACAACAGCAGACCTCTGCGGAAACAAAAGAAGCTCAAAAATAGTTATGCCGAGACAGATTGCCATGTATTTATGCAGGGATATCATTGATACATCACTGAAAACCATTGGAAAAAATCTCGGAAACCGCGATCACACTACAGTTATGCATGGAATTGAAAAAATTGAGAAAGAACTTCAGACAAATGACAACCTGAAAAATTCCATTGACACCCTCAGGAAGAAAATTAATCCACAGGGATAATTACTTTATCCACATATGAAACCCGGGGTTTTACACGAAGTTATACAGTTTGAAAGTCTTGATTTTTAAGGTTTTTTTGGACTTTTTCACATATTCACAGCCCCTAAGGCGGCTAATACGGATTTTTTCTTATTTATTTTTTTAAAAAGCCATTTTCAAACAGGAAGGGAGTTATACACAACATGAAAATTATCTGTTCCAAAACAATTTTATTAAAAAGCGTTAATATCTCTTTGAAAGCTGTTCCTTCTAAAACAACAATGCCGATTCTGGAATGTATTCTGATCAATGCCTCAACAAACCAGATCAAATTTACTACAAATGATATGGAACTGGGAATTGAAACAATTGTTGACGGAACAATTGCTGAAAAAGGAATGGTTGCTCTTGATGCAAAAATTTTCTATGAGATCATCAGAAGACTTCCTGATAATGACGTGACCATCCATACAGATGAAAATTATGTAGCAACGATCACCTGTGAAAAAGCAAAATTTACAATTCCGGGAAAAACAGGAGAAGATTTTGCCTACCTTCCTGTTATTGAACGGGATGAATCTCTTACTCTTTCACAGTTTACATTAAAAGAAATGATCCGCCAAACTCTGTTTTCTATTGCTGTAAACGAAAATAACCGGTTAATGACAGGTGAACTTTTTGAGATAAAGAATAATTGTCTGAAAATAGTGTCTCTGGACGGCCATCGTATATCCATTAGACGCATGCCTCTTAAGAGAGAATATTCTGACAAAAAGATTGTCGTTCCTGGAAAGACACTTAGTGAGATCAGCAAAATCCTTTCCGGTGAGGTTGATGATCAGGTAAGCATTTATTTTACAAAAAACCATATATTGTTTGAGTTTGATCAGACCATGGTGGTATCAAGACTGATCGAGGGAGAATACTTCCGCATTGATCAGATGCTTTCCAGTGATTATGATACCAAGCTGTCTGTAAATAAAAAAGAATTTCTGAACTGTATTGACCGCGCCACACTTCTTGTAAGAGAAGGGGATAAAAAACCGATCGTCATTGATATCAGAGATAATAAAATGGAGCTTAAAATTGATTCTTCCATGGGATCCATGAATGAAGAGATCGATATTGAGAAAGAAGGAAAGGATATTCTCATCGGATTTAACCCGAAATTCCTGATCGATGCTTTGAAAGTTATTGATGATGAAAATATTCATATGTACCTTATGAATCCCAAGGCTCCATGTTTTATCAGAGATGATGAGGAGACATACACCTATCTGATCCTGCCTGTAAATATCAGCCAGAATCAGGCAAGATAAAGGAGGATCATTGTGGAAATCAAAATCAGAGATGAATTTATCAAGCTGGGACAGGCTTTGAAACTTGCAGGAGTTGTAGAAGACGGAGTTGAGGCAAAGTTTGTCATTCAGGACGGGCTTGTTAAAGTGAACGGTGAAGTTGACGAACGTCGCGGCAGAAAAGTGTATGAAGGGGATGTGATCTCCTTTAACGGACAGGATATAAAAGTGATCAGGTAGATTATGTATATAGAGTCTGTACAATTAAAAAATTTCAGGAATTATGAAACCCTTGAGCTGAATCTTGACAGGGAAACAAATATTTTTTACGGGGATAATGCACAGGGAAAAACAAATATTCTGGAATCTGTATATCTTTGTGGGACAACAAAGTCTCATAAGGGAAGTAAGGACAGAGAGATGATCCGTTTCGGTCAGGAGGATGCTCACATCCGGATGATGGTAAAAAAGGATGGTCTTTCTTACAAGCTGGACATGCATCTTCGGAAAAACAAGGCAAAAGGAGCTGCAGTCAACGGGCTTCCGGTTAAAAAAGCAAGAGAGCTTTTTGGAATTGTAAATCTTGTATTTTTTTCGCCGGAGGATCTTAATATTATTAAAAACGGTCCTGGTGAAAGAAGAAGATTTCTGGATCTGGAGCTGTGTCAGCTGGATCAGATCTATCTGTCTGATCTGGCCGGATATAATCATATTGTAAACCAGAGAAACCGTCTTCTGAAGGATATGTATGCGAATCCATCTTTGAAAGATACGCTGGAAGTGTGGGATAAGCAGATGATACAGTACGGCAGAAAGCTGATTCGCAAACGCCAGACTTTTGTGGAAGAGTTAAATGAGATCATTTGTGATATTCACAAAAATCTTACCGGCGGTGAAGAGCTTCTTCAGGTTATTTATGAACCAAGCGCACAGGAAGAGGATTTTGAGGAGCTGCTTTTCAGAAACAGGGACAGGGATATCCGGATGAAAATGACCTCTTCAGGACCTCACAGAGATGATCTCTGTTTTCTGGTAAATGGTATTGATATCAGGAAATACGGATCGCAGGGACAGCAGAGGACAGCCGCTCTGTCTTTGAAACTTTCGGAAATATATCTTGTAAAGAAAAAAATCGGAGATACGCCTGTGCTTCTTCTGGATGATGTACTTTCAGAGTTGGACAGCAGCCGTCAGACGTATCTTCTGGACAGTATCCATGATATTCAGACATTGATCACCTGTACAGGCCTGGATGATTTTGTGAACCATCAGTTTCACATTAATAAAGTATTCAGGGTTGTAAAGGGTGAAGTTTTTAATCCAGTAAAAAAAGTGAACTGTAAACAGCAGTAATTTTTCCCCGGAATTTATTTTTTCCGGGGAAAGTTCTTTGACAAGCATAAATGCATATGTTAAACTTGTTTTAATTATGGAAAGTTGGTGAATGTATATTGGATAAAGAGGAATTTCGAATAAAAGTGAGCCGTATTGACAACCTTGTAGCTCAGAAAAAATACAAGGAAGCAGTTGAGGTTGTTGAGAGCATTGACTGGCGCAGAGTAAAAAATGTTCATAATCTGTGCGTGGTTGGTGAGATTTATGCTGCAAATAAGAGATATGAGGAAAGTAAGGAGATTTTTCTTCTGGCATATCATCGGGCGCCTATCGGTAAAAATATTTTGTACAGGCTGATCGAGGTATCTTTGAAAATGCAGGATATCGAGGAAGCGGAAGAGTTTTATGAGGAATATCTGGAGGTTGCTCCCAATGACAATACCCAGTATATTCTCAAATATAAGATCAGCAAAGCGAAACAGGTGTCTCTGGACGAGCAGATCCGTATTCTGGAAGAATATAAGGAACGTGAGTTTACAGAGAGATGGTCCTATGAACTGGCAAAGCTGTACTACCAGAAAGGCGATATGAAAAAATGCCTGGAAATGTGCAACGATATCATTCTCTGGTTCAGCGAAGGCCGTTATGTGCTGAAAGCAATGGATCTGAAAAACCGGATGGGACAGCTTACCGGGAAAGAAAGAGAGCAGTATGAGAAACAGTTTATTCCGAATCTGACAACTGTTGATCAGATGACTCAGTCAGGGGAAGCCCGGGAAACCGGTTCTGATGCAGAGAACAAATATGAGGCTCTTCCGGATGAAGATTCTCCTGTGATTGAAAGTGTTCGCATTGATGAGAGAGATGTAAACAGTGCGGAAAGCCTTCAGGAAAAAATTTCCAAAGGCATCCGGGATATTTTTAACGGCAAAAAGAAAGAAGAGGACTTTACAAAAGAGGAAGAAGACCTTCAGGAAGAAATGCTCAGGGATCGTTTTTCTGAAAAGGAACATAAAAACGTTCCGGAGCTGGAACCGGAAGAAGTTTCTGTTCTTCAGGAAGAAGAAAATATTTCTCAGGACAGCTTTGCTGAGACGGAAGAAGCTGAGGAACCGGAAATTGATGTAAATGAGATATTTGAAGATTTTTCCGATCAGACAGTTTCACGCCTGGAGGAGGAAGAGACACTTTCTGACAGCAGTACAGAGCTTCCTCAGCTTGAAATTCCGGAATCCATGAAAAATATAGATCTGGAAAGTGATATTATGCCGGAAATTCCCAAGGCTCCGGAAGTGGTCCTGCCAGGAGCAGAAAAGAACGAGACGGAAGCAGAAATCGATTTTGACTTTAATCTGGAAGACATGATCCTTTCAGCAGCAACTGCTCAGGGAATTGAAATTCCGGATGATGAACCGAAGGCGGAGGACGTTCATGCAGCAGATCCTGACGATGAAGATTATATGACAGAAGAGGATCTTCGGAGAGCAGAAGAGGAATTCCTTAATGGTCCGGCTGGAAGAAAAGATCACAAAGATCCGGAGGAGCTTCTGGAAGAAGAGTTTGGAGAAGCAGATGAGTTTTATGAAGATGCTTCTGATGATGAGGACGATGATTTCTACGGCGATGAATATGATGACGGGGACGATGATTTTTACGGGGAAGAATCTGACGATGAGGACGATGATTTCTACGAAGATGAGTCTGATGACGGAGATGACTTCTACGAAGAGTTTGATGACGACGACTTTTACGGAGAAGAATCCGACGACGAGGAAGATGATTTTTATGAAGAAGAACCGGAAGAGCTTCCTGTCGTAAGCCGTAATCCTATTTCAAAAAATAAATCTGCAAAAATAATTTCAGAAGAGAAGAATGCAGAGATCCGAAAACCGGATCCGGACAGAAAAACAGTATTTAAAGAAGAGCCGGCAGGACAGAAGGCTCCTCGGAAGAAGAAAAATGTCCGTCTGAGTCAGGCTGAGGAACTGGAACGGTTTGTTGATACCATCCGTCCTCAGGAGGCAATGGATATTATTCCCAGGGAGAAAACTCTTACAGACAGCGAGAAAAAACTGTTTACATATTTTGCAAGAGTACCTGGGCTGAGAGAGCAGCTTGTAGACGCGCTTTGCGACGTTCAGATGGCTGCTGCTGACAAAACGTCCAGAACCGGAAACATTATTGTTATGGGCGGAAGAGAGACAGGAAAAACAAGACTGATCTCAGGACTGATTCCTGCAATATGCAAGGAACTGAATCTTGAAGCCGCCAAGGTTGCCTATGTATTTGCAGAGCAGATCAATGGCAAAAATATTCCTGCAATCGTCAAAAAGATGGCAGGTGGTTTCCTTGTAATTGAAAATGCAAACCAGCTTAAAAAAGAAACCGTAAATCAGTTAAGCAAGGCAATGGATTTCCGCACAGACGGAATGATCGTGATTCTGGAAGACGAAAAGATCGGAATGAGAAAGCTGATGGCAAGATTCCCGAAATTTACGTCCAAATTTACATCTATGATCAATATCCCGGTATTTACCAATGATGAGCTTGTAAACTTTGCAATGGTTTATACAAGAGAACGGGGTTATACGATTGATCAGCAGGCAATGTTGGTACTTTACAATCTGATCAGTGTGAATCAGAAAGAAGATATGCCTATGAACGTAGGCGCTGTAAAGGAAATCATTGATAATGCCATTGCAAAATCTACCGGCGGAATCCGTAAACTGAGCAGAAATATTTCCAAGAAGAGAACAGATATGGACGGATATACAGTTCTCTACGAAAAGGATTTTAAGTAACATAAAAAATAAATAACGGAAAAGGAAGTAAAGATTATGACCAGACCTTATCTTGGAAATCCCAAATACACGATTGAAGTTCTTCAGAAGTATGGATTTGTTTTTCAGAAAAGGTTTGGTCAAAATTTTTTGATCGATACTCATGTTCTGGAAAAAATCATTCGGGCATCTGAAATAACAAAAGATGATTTTGTACTGGAAATAGGACCGGGAATCGGAACTATGACACAGTATCTGGCAGACTCTGCCAGAGCAGTCACGGCAGTGGAGATCGACGATGCTCTGATCCCCATACTGCAGGATACTCTGAAGGACTGGGATAATGTAAATATTATTCACGGGGATATCCTGAAAACAGATATTCAGAAGATAGCAGATGAAAAAAATCAGGGAAAGGCGATCAAGGTAGTTGCAAATCTGCCCTATTATATTACAACACCGATCATTATGGGACTGTTTGAGAGCCATGTTCCGGTAGAATCCATAACAGTAATGGTTCAGAAAGAAGTGGCAGACCGTATGCAGACAGGTCCGGGGTCAAAGGATTACGGGGCGTTGTCTCTGGCCGTTCAGTATTATGCGGAACCGGAGATTGTAGCAAATGTGCCGCCCAACTGTTTTATGCCAAGACCAAAGGTGGGAAGCGCCGTGATCCGCCTGAAAAGACACAAAGAGCCGCCTGTTCAGGTGCAGAATGAAAAGCTGATGTTCCGGCTTATTCGCGCATCTTTTAACCAGAGAAGAAAAACAATGGCCAATGGGCTGAAAAATTCCCAGGAACTGAATTATACAAAAGAACAGGTTGAGAGCGCGATCAGCGCCTGCGGGCTTCCTCTGAATATCAGAGGAGAAGCTCTGAGTCTGGAGCAGTTTGCCGCTCTGACAAATGCATTTTGCTGTACGGCATCCCGGTGATGCCGCCACAGCAGAGAATGGACTGTATGACAGAAAAAAAGAGTATGTAAAAAGCATCCGGTGGCTGGTCGGATGCTTTTTACTTGAAGATTTATTAAATTTAAAAGGAAGGAGAGTTGAATACCTTTACAGGTATCCAACATATGAAAAAGAAAATTATAAAAATAATGTTGGCTGTATTATTTTTATGTGAATAGTATATCTGTAAAATATGAGAGTTTCATGTTTAAGATATGAAAAAATAATGAACGAATATAGAAAGATTTATGAATGACAGATCTGATCTGAAAGAAGGGAAAATGTTCATAAACATATTACAGCGCAGGTTTGAAAGTGTGATATAATAGCAGATGTCAGAAAAAAGATGATATTTCCAAAGGTCATTGGGAAGACATTTTGCCAGGCTGCCGGCAACGGGGCATAAGGTATTTCTGATATAATTGCAGGAAAACAGCAATGGTTTTCCAGAACATGGTTTCAGACAAAACGGAGGTAATAAAAATGAAAATAAAAAAATTAAGTGCATGGATTCTTGCAGGAGCGCTTACATGTACAGCGCCTGCTGTCGTATCCGCGGATACTGCAACAGATGCTGCGGTAGATCAGGCAGTGGACCTTTTGAAGGAGAGCGGAATAGGAGATCTTCTCTCTGATCCGGATAAGGTGGTTGACATTATCATATCTGCAATGGATTCAGTTGGACAGGCAGATGTTACTGACGAAGAGATTTCTTCTGCGATTGACACCGCAGCACAGGCAGCCGGTTTTACGTTGTCAGATTCTGAAAAAAGCACTCTGGTAAGTCTTTATAACAAGTTTAAAAATATGGATCTTGATGAAGAACAGCTGAGGGAGCAGGTCCATAAGGTATATGATAAGCTGGAGAGTCTGGGAGTTACCAAAGAGGATGTTAAGAGTATTTTCGGAAAACTGGTAGATATGGTAAAAGATATCCTGAATTGACAACAGGTTGCAGACAATTTGGATATAAAGATAAATAAATTATGTATATTACACAACATTAATTTGGTAAAACAAAGAAGAATATGTAGTATTTTTATAAAAAACAGAGGAATATAAGAAAAAATATTGTGCAAATACACGAAAGATTCACTGTTTGTTCATAGAAAGTTCATAAAAGATTGCTATGATAAGAACAGTTCGAAAGAACAATGTTATGACGTTGTAATGTTCTTCATTACACATAAATTTTTTCATAATAATTGCCCCGGTAAACCACTGCCGGGGCACTCCTCGTTTATAGAGCTCCCTGAATCAGGGAGCTTTTTTGCTGTTAAGCTGTAAATAGGTTGTAGGTCAGAAACCCCGTATGGTATAATAGGAACACTTAATGAATCCGGGTCGGAGACACAGGATGAATTTCGTGAGGAAATATGACTGGACACTTAACGAGGTTCAGTGATGCGAATGCCGGGTTTTGAACCTGCGGTATCATATGACATAAATAAAAGCTGCTGCACAGTTCTGACAGAGGACGCAGGAAAATAATAGCAGGAAAGGGAGTAGTATATTATGGCTGAAACAATGAAAGATTACGAAAAAGAGCTGAATGAGTCTATGAAAAAAATAGAAGAAGGGGACATACTTACCGGAACAGTAGTAAGTGTGGACGAAAAGGAAGTGATCCTTGATCTGAAATATTATGCGGAGGGTGTGATTCCGGCTGAAGACTATACCAGAGAGCCGGGATTTAATCTGAAAGAGGAAGTTCATCCGGGAGACGAGGTTTCTGCCACGGTTGTCCGTAAAGATGACGGAAACGGCAATATTCTTCTTTCCAGGGTTGAGGCGGCAGATGTGCTCGCATGGGAAAAAATCCGGGAATATAAAGAATCAGGAGAAGCTCTTGACGTTACAGTAAAGGGAATCACCAATGCAGGCGTCATTGCGTATGTGGAAGGTGTACGGGGATTTATTCCGGCTTCAAGACTTTCTCTTGGATATGTGGAGGATACAGAGGAATATCTGAACCGTCAGATACGGGTTCAGGTGATCGAGTGTGACAAAGACAGTAAAAAGCTGATTCTTTCTGCAAGAGAACTTCTGAGAGAGCAGGCAGAGGAAGAGAGAAAGAAAAAAATTTCAAATGTTCAGGTGGGACTGGTAACAGAAGGAACGGTAGAAAGCCTCCAGCCATACGGAGCTTTTGTGGATCTTGGGAACGGTCTTTCCGGTCTTGTTCATATTTCCCAGATCTGCGAGAAAAGAATCAAAAAGCCCTCTGAGGTTCTTTCTGTGGGAGACAGAGTAAAGGTTAAGGTAACTGCTGTAAAGGATGGAAAATTAAGTCTCAGCATAAAAGAGGCATCTGATATGATGGCAAAAGACATTGAGGAAGAGGTCTATGAGGTTCCGGATGCAGGTGAGGAAGCAACTACCTCTCTTGGATCATTATTTGCAGGAATCAAACTGGACTGAGTATCGCAAAGAAATACAGTATCAGTTGAAGAAAGAGGCAGTGAGGAGGAATTTATGAGAAAACAGGATAAGATTTTTGTGATCGGACATAAAAACCCGGACACGGATTCTATCTGTTCTGCCATTGCGTATTGTGATATAAAAAACAGAACATTTCAGAACAAAAGATATGTTCCCAAACGCGCAGGCCAGATAAATGAGGAAACTGAGTATGTGCTGAACCGTTTCGGGATCCAGCCTCCGGGATATCTGAGTAATATCGGAACTCAGGTCAAGGATATGGATATCCGCATGAGCCCGGAAGCAGATAAGAGTATGTCATTAAAGAATGCATGGGATCTGATGCAGGAAAACAGCATTGTTTCTCTGCCGATCAGAGATAAAGAGGGCTGTCTGGAGGGCCTGATCACCATTGGAGATATTGCCCAGACATATATGGACACAACAGACAGTTATCTTCTGTCACGGGCAAGAACCCAGTACAGACGTATTGCGGAAACCATTGGCGGCAGTGTGATCGAAGGAAATGAACACGGATATTTTACAGAAGGAAAGGTTATGGTGGGAACTGCTGACCCGGACAAGCTGAGAGAGTACGTGCGGGAGAATGATATGATCATTCTCGGAAACAGAGAAGAGGATCATCTGCAGGCCATTGAAATGAATGTGAGCTGTATTATTGTGGGAATGGATATCCAGGTAACAGAAAACGTCCTGAAGCTTGCTCATGAAAAGGATATTGTGGTGATCTCTTCCCCATATGATACGTTTACAATATCAAGACTGATCAATCAAAGTATTCCTGTGAGATATATCATGAAAACAGAAAATCTGGTAACCTTCCACACAGAGGATTTTACAGATGATATTCAGGATGTGATGATCAAGCATCGTCACCGGGCATTCCCGGTAATTGACAAAAAGGGAAAATGTGTGGGTACGATCTCCCGCCGTAATTTTCTTGATATGCATAAGAAAAAGGTGGTTCTGGTCGATCATAATGAAAAGGATCAGGCTGTTGATAATATTGAAAAAGCGGAGATCCTTGAAATTATCGACCATCATAAGCTGGGGACGCTTCAGACAATGCAGCCGGTCAGCTTCCGGAATCAGCCGGTAGGATGTACGGGAACGATTATGTATCAGATCTATGGAGAACAGAAACTGGAGATTCCGCCTAAAATCGCAGGACTTCTCTGCGCGGCCATTATTTCTGACACTCTGATGTTCCGTTCTCCTACCTGTACTCTTCAGGATAAAATGGCAGCAGGAGCTCTTGCGCTGATCGCAGATATTTCCATAGAGGAATTTGCAAAGGAAATGTTTAAGGCAGGAAGCAATCTGAAGGACAAGTCGCCGGAAGAAATCTTTTATCAGGATTATAAGAAATTTATTGCAGAGGGTGACGTTACCTTTGGCGTGGGCCAGATCAGTTCTATGGACGAGGACGAGCTTAAGGTGATAAAAGAACGTCTGGAACCGTTTATGGTAAGTGAATGCGGCCGTCATGGAGTTTCCAGGGTCTACTTTATGCTTACAAGTATTATGAACCGTTCTACAGAGCTTCTGTTTTATGGCGAAGGCAGTAAAGAGATGGCGGAGAGCGCTTTTAGCATGGAGGCGGACAATGGTTCTCTGTATCTGAAAGGTGTGGTTTCCAGAAAGAAACAGCTTATTCCTGCATTAATGGAAGCTGCGCAGATGCAGAACGAGTACGCATAGGTTCAGGAGGGATTTTTATGTCGAAACAGAGCTGGAAGCCGGGAAATATGCTTTACCCTCTTCCTGTTGTAATGGTAAGCGCAGCAGATAAAGAGGGCAGAGATGATATTATAACAGTGGCATGGGCCGGAACTGTGTGTACCAATCCTCCCATGGTATCCATATCCATTCGTCCGGAGCGTTACTCTTATCACATGATCCGTGAAACAGGAGAGTTTGTGATTAATCTGACTACTGAGGAGCTGGCATTTGCCACAGATTACTGCGGAGTAAAATCCGGAAGAGATGTTGATAAATTTAAGGAGACAGGACTGACAAGGGAAAAGGCAGAAAAGGTAAAAGTGCCGATGATAGCAGAAGCCCCTGTTTCTATTGAATGCAAGGTAAAAGAAATCCGGGAACTTGGATCTCATCACATGTTTATCGCCCAGGTTGCAGCAGTTCACGCAGATGAAAAATATATGGATGAGAAGAACCGGTTTGATTTAAACAGAGCCAGACCTATTGTGTATTCACATGGGGAGTATCTGGGAACAGGAAAGAAACTGGGGACTTTTGGTTACAGTGTGAAAAAAGCAAAAAAACAGGCTAAAAAACGCTGAAAAATGGAAAAAAAGTGCAAATTTTCCGGGGGATTGCAGAAAAGGGCTTTTTATGGTAAAATAAAATCCGGTTATTTGCAGATAATAAGATAGACAGAGATGTCTGGAGGATATATGAATAACATTACATTGATAGGAATGCCGGGAGTGGGGAAGAGCACCATCGGTGTTGTTCTTGCAAAGGTATTGGGCTATCAGTTCCTTGACTCTGATCTTCTGATACAGAAGCAGGAAAAAAGGAAGCTCCATCAGATCATAGCTCAGGAGGGAAATGATGGATTTCAGGCAATAGAAAATCGTGTCAATGCTTCTATTGAGGCGGAGGAGACGGTGATCGCCACAGGGGGAAGCGTGGTTTACTGCCAGGAGGCAATGGAGCATCTGAAGTCTGTTGGAACAGTAGTCTATCTGAAACTGTCGCTGAACGAACTGTCAAAGCGGCTTGGGAACCTTAAGGGAAGAGGAGTTGTCCTGAAGGAAGGACAGACGCTGGCAGATCTGTACAGAGAACGCACACCTCTGTACGAAAAATATGCGGATATTGTGATCGATCAGGAAGGACAGGATCTGGAAACATGTCTGCAGGCAGTTTTGGAAACACTGGAAAAGCAAAAAAGTAACTGTTGAAGCAGAGGAAAGAGCAGAAGCAGGCACAGATACTTAACTTTTTATTTACAAATGTTAAAAATATGTTATAATACGATATTGAACATTTTAATATATTAACATTTTTCGGATATGATAAGTCATTTCTGGGTTACTGTGAACAAAGTGAACAGTAACATTTCTGGTGTTTGCTTCGGCTTACGGAGTGAAAATAATTCATAGAGGTGTTTTATGGAACAGTATGTAATTAAAGGAGGCAATCCGTTAGTAGGTGAAGTTGAGATCGGCGGAGCCAAAAACGCAGCCCTTGCAATACTTTCTGCTGCAATCATGACGGATGAAACCATATTAATCGAAAATCTGCCTGACGTAAGAGACATCAATGTTTTGCTGGAAGCAATTGCCGGGATCGGAGCCCAGGTAGAACGAATCAACAGATCTACAGTAAAGATCAATGGTTCTACCATTGCCGATATCAGCGTTGATTATGAATACATTAAAAAAATCCGCGCATCCTATTATCTTCTGGGCGCGCTGCTTGGAAAATATAAACATGCGGAGGTGCCGCTTCCGGGCGGATGCAATATCGGAAGCCGTCCCATTGACCAGCATCTGAAGGGCTTCCGGGCTCTGGGAGCAGATGTAAAGATTCTTCATGGGGCGATTATGGCAAGTGCGGAAAATCTTCACGGAAGCCATATTTTCCTGGATGTTGTGTCTGTTGGCGCAACCATCAACATTATGATGGCAGCATCTATGGCTCCGGGACGCACGATTATCGAAAATGCGGCCAGAGAGCCTCATGTAGTTGATGTAGCTAACTTCCTGAACAGCATGGGAGCCAACATTAAGGGAGCCGGAACAGACGTTATCCGCATAAAAGGTGTGGAGAAGCTTCACCGCACAGAATATTCGATTATTCCTGATCAGATCGAGGCAGGAACCTTTATGTTTGCGGCGGCTGCTACAGGCGGAGACATTACAGTAAAAAATGTAATTCCCAAGCATCTGGAAGCAACCACTGCAAAGCTGGAAGAGATTGGCTGTGAAGTGGAGGAATTTGACGATGCAGTTCGCGTCCGTGCAGGAAGGAGACTGCACAGAACTCATGTAAAAACACTTCCCTATCCGGGATATCCTACTGATATGCAGCCGCAGATTGCTGTAACCCTGGCTCTTGCAGAGGGAACAAGTATTGTTACAGAGAGTATTTTTGAAAACCGGTTCAAATATGCGGACGAGCTTTCCAGAATGGGAGCAAACATCAAGGTAGAAGGAAATTCTGCGATCATTGATGGAGTACGTAAGCTTACAGGTGCAAGAGTCAGCGCACCGGATCTCCGAGCAGGAGCAGCTCTTGTAATTGCAGGTCTGGCAGCAGACGGCGTAACGGTTGTAGATGATATCGTTTATATCCAGAGAGGCTATGAGAATTTTGAAGAGAAGCTGAGAAGCCTTGGCGCAGAGATCGAGAGAGTTTCCAGTGAAAAGGAAATCCAGAAATTCCGTCTTCGTGTAGGATAATCCGGAAATCTCATATATTTTTTCTTGACAAACGGAAAAAATGAGTATATTGTATGATTGTTACAAATCAAATAGAGAACGGCCTTTTATTCAGAGTGGTGGAGATACAAAGGATCTGTGAAGCCACGGCAACCCCTCTATTGAGGAAGGTGCCAGCCTGAGCGAGTGATCGAACAATAAGAGGATTGAAAGATAAATTCAGACAGTCCGATTATTCGGGCTGTCTCTTTTGTTTACCAATACCCGTAACAATAAGTTTTCGGGTCGTTATGAAGAAAGGAAAAACACAATGGAAAAAATTTTATTTACTTCCGAATCTGTTACTGAAGGCCATCCGGACAAAATGTGCGACGCTATTTCCGATGCCATTCTTGACGCTCTGATCGAGCAGGATCCAATGAGCCGTGTTGCCTGCGAAACAGCGACTACAACAGGCCTTGTTCTTGTTATGGGAGAGATCACAACAAACGGATATGTTGATATTCAGAAGATCGTAAGAGATACTGTAAGAGAGATTGGATATACCCGCGGCAAATATGGATTTGACGCAGATACCTGCGCAGTTATCACTGCTATTGACGAGCAGTCTGCAGATATTGCCCTTGGCGTTGACAAGGCTCTGGAAGCAAAAATGGGCGAGGATGAGATCGATGCCATTGGTGCAGGGGATCAGGGTATCCAGTTCGGATATGCTTCCAATGAAACTGAGGAATATATGCCGTATGCCATCAATATGGCTCACAAGCTTGCCCGTCAGCTTACCAAGATCCGTAAGGACGGAACCCTGAGCTATTTAAGACCTGACGGAAAAACACAGGTTACTGTGGAGTATAACGAGGAAGGCAAGCCGGTACGTATTGACGCAGTTGTATGCTCTACTCAGCATGATCCGGAGGTTACTCAGGAGCAGATCCATGAGGATATCAAAAAATACGTATTTGACGCTATTATTCCGGCAGATATGGTTGATGAAAACACAAAATATTTCATCAATCCTACAGGACGTTTTGTGATCGGCGGACCTCACGGAGACAGCGGGCTTACAGGACGTAAGATCATCGTTGACAGCTACGGCGGATACGGACGTCACGGCGGCGGCGCTTTTTCCGGAAAAGACTGTACAAAGGTAGACCGTTCTGCGGCATACGCAGCACGTTATGTTGCGAAAAATATTGTAGCGGCAGGTCTGGCAGATAAATGTGAAATCCAGCTTTCCTACGCTATCGGTGTGGCACAGCCTACTTCCATTAACGTGGAAACCTTCGGTACAGGAAAACTTTCTGATACAAAGCTTGTTGAGATCATTCGTGAAAACTTTGATCTTCGTCCGGCAGGAATCATCCGTATGCTGGATTTAAGAAGACCGATCTACAAACAGACAGCAGCTTACGGACACTTTGGACGTACAGATGTAGAGCTTCCATGGGAGAAACTGGATAAAGTGGATGATCTGAAAAAATATCTTGCCTAAAATGATTTTATAGAAAATTTAGACATAGAAATCTGGCAATGTGATATAATGAACGCACAGGCGGTAATGCGATTTTACTGCCCGTGCGTTTTTATATTCCATAGAAAATCAGGACTACAGATTGTTCTGGCAGTGCGGAGAACGGGAGATGCAGATTATTCGGACTGGGCGGAACAGGGAGGTTTCATGAAATTACAGACAAGAATTATGGTTGGCTTTTTTATGATCATTCTGGTACCTCTTCTTTTGTTTGCCGCCACACTTCACGGAATGCGGGAAGCGCAGATAAGAGGACCAAAAAAGGCAGAAACAGCCGAAACAGCATCGTCAGAGTATGATTATGACTATGGGATCACCATTGCGGATTCAGAAACATCACAGGACGGGATCCAGATCATGACAAAGGATCTTTTTGTTTCTGCACTGGTGATACTTGTATTTACCAGCTTATCTGTGGGGCTTTGGATTTACAGGAGTATTGCCACTCCTCTTGTGAAGCTGCGCAAGGCAACCAGAAATATTAAGGATGGAAATCTGGATTTTGTTCTGGATGTGGAAGGAACAGATGAATTTTCCGAGCTGTGCCGGGATTTTGAAGAAATGCGGCGGCGACTGAAGGAATCCGCAGAGGAAAAGATCATTCTGGATAAGGAAAACAAGGAGCTGATCAGTAATATTTCCCATGATCTTAAAACACCTATCACGGCAGTAAAGGGATATGTGGAAGGGATTATGGACGGAGTTGCGGATACTCCTGAAAAAATGGACCGTTATGTAAGAACCATTTATAATAAAACAAATGAAATGGATCATCTGATCAATGAGCTTACGTTTTATTCCAAGATTGACACCAACAGGATCCCGTATACGTTCAGTAAACTGAACGTGGAGGATTATTTTTCTGACTGTGCAGAGGAAATCGGTCTGGAGCTGGAAACAAGAGGAATACAGCTCTGCTATGCCAATTATGTTGACAGAAGCGTACAGGTGATTGCTGACGGAGAGCAGATCCGGCGGGTGATCCATAACATTATCGGAAATGCGATCAAATATATGGACAAGGCAAAGGGCGTGATCCAGATCCGGGTAAAGGATGTGGGGGATTTCGTTCAGGTAGAGATCGAGGACAATGGAAAAGGAATCGCCTCCAAGGATCTGGCTTATATTTTTGACCGTTTTTACAGGACAGATGTTTCGAGAAATTCTTCCAAGGGAGGAAGCGGAATCGGACTTTCTATTGTAAAAAAGATCATGGAGGATCATGGAGGAAAGGTGTGGGCCACCAGCCGTGAGGGAATCGGAACCATTATGTATTTTGTTTTAAGAAAATATCAGGAGGTACCAATGAAATGAGTAAAATACTGATCATTGAAGATGAAGAGGCTATCGCAGATCTGGAAAAAGATTATCTGGAGCTTTCCGGCTTTGAAGTGGAGATTGCCAACAGAGGCGACGTAGGGCTTCAGAAGGCAATGACAGAGGAATATGATCTGATTATTCTGGATCTTATGCTTCCGGAGGTGGATGGATTTGATATCTGCAAGCAGGTACGTCAGGAAAAAAATACACCGATCATTATGGTATCTGCCAAAAAAGACGATATCGACAAGATCCGGGGGCTGGGACTCGGGGCAGACGATTATATGACAAAGCCTTTTAGTCCAAGCGAACTGGTTGCCAGAGTCAAGGCGCATATGGAACGATATAACCGTCTGGTAGGATCCGGAGCTGTAAAAAATGATGTAATCGAGATCCGGGGAATCAAGATTGATAAAACTGCAAGACGGGCGTGGGTAAACGGAGAGGAGACTACCTTTACCACAAAAGAGTTTGATCTTCTGACATTTCTGGCAGAAAATCCAAACCGTGTCTTTACAAAAGACGAGCTGTTCCGGGAAATATGGGCAATGGAATCTGTGGGAGATATTGCTACGGTTACAGTTCATATTAAAAAGATCCGTGAGAAGATCGAGTTTAATACAGCCAAACCTCAGTATATTGAAACCATATGGGGAGTAGGCTACCGGTTTAAGGTTTAATGGCAGAGCAGGGAAAGACGGAATAAAGGACTCCGGAGATAAAATGATTAAGAAACGATGATATGGGGACAGGCAGGAATAGACAACTTTCCTGCCTGTCCTTTTTTCTGTTGCGGAGGGAAAACCATAGTATATAATTTCTGATAAAAGAAAAATGTTTGATTCGTCCTGTTTTGGATTGTTTATACTTATTTACCAGATAAAAACAAGAAAGAGTAAGAATAATCAATAAAAAATAATAAAAAATCATTGACAAATATGTAGAAAATTGTTATACTGTGGACATCGAATTAAGGTAAAGTATTTTTTATGAGTATGCAAAGGGGCAAACTGTTGAATCAGATCAGATAATGAGAACATTGCAAGACGCAAAAAATAAGAGATGCTTTTTTTGTACCCATATTTCATAACGAAATTGTAACTTATTAACAAATAAAAAAACAAAAAGGAGAAAGATTTATGAAGAATCGTAAAAAAGTTCTCGCAGCCCTTATGGCAGGTGTGATGACACTGTCCATGGGCACAACAGTATTCGCATCAGCAGAAGACGGATACGCACTGAAGGCAACCAACACAGAAGCGAAATCCCCGGACAATGATCTGGTGATCGCAATCGAGGGAAGCGTAAGCTCCATGGACCCGGCAAATATTCCGGATACCAATGCGATCTCTGCAACCCGCGGATGCTATGAAATGTTAGTAGCTTTTGATGAAAACCAGGAAATTCAGGGACAGCTTGCAGAGTCCTATGAGGTTTCCGAGGATTCCCTCACCTATACATTCCATCTCCGTGAAGGTGTTAAGTTTACAGATGGAACAGACTTTAATGCGGCAGCAGTAAAGGCAAACTATGATCGTATCATTGATAAAGAGAACAATCTCCGTCAGAGAAGAACCTTTGTTGTAACAGGAGAGGACGGATCAGAGACATACCGTGTGGAAAGCATTGAGACTCCGGATGACTACACTGTAGTATTCAAGCTTACTGAGCCATGGGCACCGTTTATCAACCGTATGACACAGATCTGTATGATCAGCCCGGCTGCTCTTGAAGAGTACGGCAATGATATTATGAACCATCCGGTAGGAACCGGCCCGTTCATCTGCACAGAGTGGGAAGAGGGAGATCACACAACTTTCGAGCGCAATGAAGATTACTGGGGCGAAAAAGCTTCTGTAGATACTGTTACTATTAAAGAGGTTCCGGAGGCAGGTTCCCGTACCGCTATGCTTCAGACAGGCGAGGCTGATCTCGTTTATCCGATGCCTGCAGACCAGATCGAAGCAATCAAAGGAAACGATGATGTAAACGTACTGGCAGCAGACTCCAACATCATGAGATATGTAACTCTGAACATGAACGTTCCGGAGCTGAAAGATGAAAAAGTACGTCAGGCTATGAACTACGCTATTGATAAAGACGCATATGTTCAGCTTATGTATTCCGGATATGCAAAACCTGCAACTTCTATCGTTCCTTCTATTATCGGAGGTTACAAGGAGCAGACTCCTTATACTTATGACCTTGAAAAAGCAAAAGAGCTTATGAAAGAAGCCGGATATGAGGATGGCTTCAAGCTTACACTCTGGGGAGATAACTCCACTCAGGAAGTAAAAGGTATGACATTTATCAAACAGATGCTTGCTCAGATCAACATTGACGTTGAGGTTCTTCCTATGGAGCCTGCAACACTGAATGACAAGATCTATGTAGATCAGGAAGAAGCAGAAGTTAATATGTGGTATGTAAACTGGTCCGCATCTGATTTCACTATGGATGGTTCTGTTCGTTCCCTGCTTCACAGCGACATGGTACCTCCTACAAGTGCA
This sequence comes from Blautia caecimuris, assembly GCF_024622975.1. Lineage (GTDB taxonomy): Bacteria > Bacillota > Clostridia > Lachnospirales > Lachnospiraceae > Blautia_A > Blautia_A caecimuris. The sequence goes on from NZ_JANJZT010000019.1 coordinate 55,149, forward strand.
AACACAGCATATTTCGTAAACGAAGACTTTGACAAACTGTTAGATGAAGGTCTTGCAACTGCTGATCCGGACAAACAGGCTGAGATTTATGGCGAGGCTCAGACAATCGCATGGGAAGCTGCTCCGTGGCTGTTCCTTGGAAACGATCAGATCCTCTATGCATCCAAATCTTATCTCTCCGGCGCATATGTATCTCCGGACGGAGCATTTAACTTCACTAACGCAGTGCTTGCTCAGTAAAAGAATATTTAAAAAGTAAATATTTAACTGGGGCGACAGGCGCCGCAGAAGTATGTAACAGAACATAAAGGTTCTTAGCAGAAAACTGCCGTTCAACTGTCTGTGACCATTCACAGATGTGGGGACGGCAGTTTTTGTGACTATGGACAGTGATTATTTTTTATAACTCAGACTGGAGGCAAAAGAATGGGCAAATATTTTTGTAAGCGTGTTGCAAGCGCAATCCCTCTCCTTCTTGTGATTTCATTTGTAATATTTATGTTTATACATATGATTCCCGGTGATCCGGCCAGAATGATCGCAGGACAGGATGCAACTAAGGAAGACGTAGAAGTTGTAAGAGAGCAGCTGGGACTGAATGATCCTCTGCTTGTACAGTATGGAAAATATATGAAAGGTCTTTTTACCGGAGACCTTGGCGATTCCATCAAAAACGGAAAAACTGTTGTTGAGACAATCGCTCCCAGAATGAAACCAACAATCATGCTCACAGTATCTGCAATGATCTGGGCGACTATTATCGGTATTGCGCTTGGTATCATATCAGCAGTATTTCATGGAAGAACTCTTGATTATATCGGAATGATCATTGCCATATCGGGTATATCGGTGCCAAGCTTCTGGCTGGGACTTGAGCTGATCCAGGGCTTTTCTGTTGCTCTTCAGTGGCTTCCTACCGGAGGACTGGATTCCTGGCAGAGCTACATCCTTCCGTCACTTACCATGGGCGCCGGAATCATGGCGGTTTTGGGACGATTTACCAGATCTACCATGCTGGAGACCATGCGTGAGGATTATGTTCGAACAGCCCGTGCAAAAGGCTTAAAGGAAACTCTTGTTGTTATGCGTCATGCATTTAAAAACTCTCTTATTGAGATTATTACAGTTGCCGGACTTCAGATCGGCGGTCTTCTTTCAGGTTCTGTTATGGCAGAAACCGTATTCTCTATTCCGGGACTTGGCCGTCTGCTGGTAGACTCTATTAACTTCCGAGATTACAAGGTAGTACAGGCTCTGCTTCTGTTCTTTGCAGCAGAGTATATTGTCATCAACCTGATCGTGGATGTTCTTTACGGAGTCATCAACCCGAAAATTCGTTATAATTAGGAGGAAAAAAGATGGCACAGACAAATACAAATTTAGATCAGAACAAATTTGCTGCTGCTGAAGAGCTTCCTAAGGCGCAGAGTAAGGTAAAAGAATTTACCAAAAAGTTTATGAAGCGAAAAACAGCAGTTGTTTCTCTTGTTTTTATTCTGTTTATTGTTTTAATGGCAATTATTGCACCGCTTGTTGTTCCTTACGCACCGGATCAGCCGGATTACACAGCCCTTCTTCAGGGACCAAGCTCTGCTCATATCTGGGGTACAGATGAGTTTGGCCAGGATGTATTCAGCCGTCTGATGGTAGGTTCCAGACTGTCCCTTTCCTGCGCTCTGATCGCTACAGTTATCGGAACAGCCGGCGGCGTTATTCTGGGACTGATCGCTGGTTTCTACGGTGGTTTTGTTGATTCCCTGATCATGAGATGCTGTGATGTGCTTTTTGCATTTCCGGACATCCTTCTTGCAATCGCAGTTGTTGCTATTATCGGACCAGGTATGGTAAACGTTATGATCGCTGTTGCGGTGTTTACGGTTCCATCCTTTGCCCGTATCATACGAAGCGCAACAATTTCCGTAAAGCAGTCTCTTTATGTTGAGGTTGCCCGTTCACTGGGATGTAAGAACAGCAGAATTCTGTTTGTCCATGTATTCCCTGGAACTATTCAGTCTATGATCGTAAACTTTACCATGCGTATCGGTACAGCAATCCTTGCTGCATCATCCCTGAGTTTCCTGGGATTCGGAGCAAATGTTACAGAGCCTGACTGGGGCGCAATGCTTTCACTTGGACGTAACTATCTGAACACAGCTCCGCATATGGTACTGTTTCCTGGTATCCTGATCTTCCTTACTGTTCTTGCATTCAACCTGCTTGGAGACGGTCTCAGGGATACTCTGGATCCGAAGATGAACTAGGAGGAAAAACCATGGCAGAAAAATTATTGGAAGTAAAAAATCTCCGCACAGAATTTAAGCGGGACAAAACATGGGTAACAGCCGTAAATAATGTTTCTTTTTCTATTGAAAGAGGAGAAATCCTTGGTCTGGTAGGAGAATCCGGCTGCGGTAAATCAGTAACCTCCCTGTCAGTTATGCGTCTTCTTGCAAGAAACAGTAAGATTTCCAACGGTGAGGTTATTCTGAACGGAACAGACCTTCTGAAAGAAGATAAAAAGGGTATGAGAAATATCCGCGGAAGAGAAGTTGCAATGATCTTCCAGGAGCCGATGAACTCTCTGAACCCATGTATGAAAATAGAGAAGCAGCTTACAGAGGCAATTCTGCTTCATAATGATTTTACAAAAGAACAGGCTCATCAGAGAGCATATGATGTACTGAAATCCGTAGGTATTCCTGAGCCGGATATGACTCTGAAGAGCTATCCCCATCAGCTTTCCGGCGGTATGTGCCAGCGTGTAATGATCGCAATGGCCATGTCCTGTGAGCCGGAGCTGCTGATCGCAGACGAGCCCACAACTGCTCTTGACGTTACCATTCAGGCGCAGATCCTTGAGCTTATGGAAGAAATCCGTGAAAAGAAAAATACAGGAATCCTGATGATCACACATGACCTTGGTGTTGTAGCCGAAATGTGCAGCCGCGTAGTTGTTATGTATGCAGGACGTATTGTAGAGGAAGCTCCTGTAAAAGAACTGTTCTCTGCACCAAAACATCCGTATACACAGGGGCTGATCGCTTCTGTGCCGAAGCTGGGAAGCGGAGTGGAATCACTTCCGTCTATTCCGGGAAGCGTACCGGATCTTTCCGTAATGCCAAAGGGCTGCAAATTTGCACCGAGATGTAAGTACGCAACAGATATCTGCAGAGAAAAAGAACCGGAGCTTATGACAGTGGAAGGTATTCATAAATGCAGATGCCACCATATGAATGATCTTGGAAAGGAGGCGTAATTGATCATGAGCGAAGCATTAGTATCTGTAAAAAACATATCAAAAACATTTTCTGCTAATAAGGGGATGTTTGGAAAGAAAAAATTCGTTCACGCAGTAAACGACGTTTCCTTTGACATTATGCCGGGAGAGACTTTTTCTCTGGTAGGAGAGTCCGGCTGCGGTAAATCTACAACAGGTAAACTGATCGATCATCTGATCACACCGGATACAGGTGAGATCTGGTTTGAAGGAAAAGATATTTCAAAAATCTCTGACAATGAGATGCGCCCTTTAAGATCTGACATTCAGATGGTATTCCAGGATCCCTACGGTTCTCTGAATCCGCGAATGAAGGTTCAGGATTTGATCGGAGAGCCTCTTCTGATCCATACCAATATGACAGCAGGCGAGAGACTGAAAAAGGTTCATGAGCTTCTTGGGGTTGTAGGCTTAAGCCCATCTCACGGAGAGCGTTATCCTCATGAATTTTCCGGCGGACAGCGTCAGCGTATCGGTATTGCCAGAGCGCTTACTGTGCAGCCGAAACTGATCATTGCCGATGAGCCGGTATCTGCTCTTGACGTTTCCATCCAGGCGCAGGTGCTGAACCTCCTTCAGAACCTTCAGAAGGAATATAACCTTACATATCTGTTTATTTCTCACGACCTCAGCGTTGTGGAGATGATTTCAGACAGAATCGGCGTTATGTATCTTGGAACAATCGTTGAGACAGCGCCGAAAAAAGAGCTTTACGCAAATCCGAGACATCCATATACAAGAGCGCTTCTTTCAGCAGTTCCGATCCCGGATCCTGACAAGAAGTCCAAACGTATTATTCTGCAGGGGGATCTTCCAAGTCCAAGTAATCCGCCAAGCGGATGTCTGTTCCATACACGCTGCCCGCACTGTACGGAAAAATGTAAAACAGAGCGTCCTACTCCGGTAGAGGTAGCACCGGGACATATTGTAAAATGTCATTATCCGGATCTGCAAGAAACAACAAAATAAAACCTGCACAGGAGGAAGGTCATGTACACATTTAACAGAGAAGAGTATAACAAGAGAATGGAATGGTACCTGGATGCGAGATTCGGTATGTTTATCCACTGGGGACTTTATTCTATTCCGGCAAGAGGAGAATGGGTAAGAAGTGAAGAGGAAATTCCGAAAGAAGACTATATGAAGTATTTTGAGGAATTTGATCCTGTTGATTACGATCCGAGAGCATGGGCACGGGCTGCAAAAGAAGCAGGTATGAAATATGTGGTACTTACAGCAAAGCATCATGACGGATTCTGCCTTTATGACAGCCAGTACACAGATTTCAAATCCACAAACACAAAATGCGGACGAGACCTGATCAAAGAATATGTGGAGGCTGTTCGCGCAGAAGGTCTGAAGGTAGGAATTTACTTTACGATTATTGACTGGTATCATGACGATTATCCTCATTACGGAGACAGACAGCATCCCATGAGAAATAATCCGGCATACAAAAACGACGGACGTAACTTTGACAATTATCTGACCTATATGCATAACCAGATCCGTGAAATCTGCACCAACTATGGAAAAATTGATATTCTGTGGTTTGACTTTTCCTATGATGATCTCAGAGGAGAGGCATGGAGAGCAACAGAGCTTATGGATATGGTAAGAAGTCTTCAGCCGGAAGTGATCATCGACAACCGTCTGGAGTGCAGCGGCGAGGGTTACGGTTCTCTGGCAGCATGTAAGCCTACCCCGTACCACGGCGATTTTGTAAGCCCTGAACAGATGATTCCGCCAAATGGAATTCAGGACGTGGAGGGCAATGATATTGCCTGGGAAGCCTGTGTGACTATGAACAATCACTGGGGCTATTGTGCTACCGATCATTTTTATAAACCGGCTCCGATGCTGATCAAGAAGCTGGTAGAATGTGTTTCCAAAGGCGGAAATCTCATTCTTAACGTAGGTCCTGATGTGAAGGGCAATATTCCTGAGGAATCCATGAAGATCCTTCAGGAGATCGGTAAATGGATGAAGAAAAACGGAGAGAGTATTTACGGCTGCGGAAAGAGCCAGATTGCAAAACCGGATTACGGACGTGTTACAGCTAAGGGCAATCACGTTTATTTCCATCTTTTTGAAAATACTATCGGACCGGTTCCGCTTCTGGGAGTGCCGAAAGACCGTCTGAAGGGAATCCGTTATCTTGCAACAGGCGCTGAGGTGCCTGTATCAACAAGCTGGGTACATAGCGACTATCCGGATATTGTATTTGCAGATCTGGGTCTGGATCCTGTTCTGCCGGATCAGACAGATACAGTTCTTGACGTAATATTGACAGAAGAGTAACAGCATAAAAACCTCTTAACGGAAAGGAGGTATTTCATGTTTACAGAAGAAAGACAGGCGGCTATTATACGATGTCTTCAGGAAAAGGGTAAGGTAAAGGTAAAGTCCCTCAGTGAAAAATTTCATGTATCAGAGGACTGTATCCGAAAAGACCTGAAGACCCTGGAAAATTCCGGAAAACTGAAAAGAACCTATGGAGGGGCGATCATGTCTCAGGATTACCCCCTCCAGAGAGACGTTATTGACAGACGAAATTATCATCTGGACAAAAAGAAGATTATAGCAGAAAAGGCTTTTGGACTTATCAAAAGCAACGAGACCGTTTTTCTGGATATTTCCACAACCAATATTGAGCTTGCCAAACTTCTTGCTGCCTCCAGGATAAAGGTTGTTGTTGTAAGCAATATGATTGATATTCTGCAGATTCTTGTGCAGAATCCCATGATAACTGTCATTGGTACAGGAGGAACCATGTATCAGGGGGTAAACGGTTTTATGGGAGCGGCAACCATAGAGGTATTGAAGCAGTACAGCTTTGACAGAGCCTTTCTGGGAAGCTGCGGTGTGGATATGGTTGACTGTACGGTCACTACTCTGGGAGTGGAGGACGGGCTGACCAAAAAAGCTGTGATCAACAGCAGCAGACATAAGTACGTTGTAATGGAAAAAGAAAAATTTTATTTTAATGATTCATATAAATTTGCGCATTTTGACGATATAAACGGAATCGTAACAGACGAGTATCCGGACAGTACGATCGTGAGGACGCTGGAGGCATCCGGGGTCAGGCTGGTATAAATGCTGCAAAATAAAGAATCTTTATCTGGATGCCTGCAAAAACGGGCAATAAGGAGGATATATGGCTGATTTTATTTTAGAAGCATGTGTGGATTCAGTGGAGTCTGCACTGGCAGCAGCAAAAGGCGGCGCAGACCGGCTGGAGCTGTGCGGCAGTCTGGTCATCGGAGGAACAACTCCTAATCCGTGGCTGTTTCAGGAAATCCGGAAGCATACAGATATCAGGATCCATGCTCTGATCCGTCCGAGATTTGGTGATTTCTGCTACACAGATGAAGAATTTATCCTGATCCGCGAGGCGGTGAAAGAATTTCGCAGACTTGGAGCAGAAGGCGTTGTTATTGGAATCCTGAAGCCTGATGGAACTCTGAATATGGAACAGATGAAGCGTCTGATGGAAGATGCAGAGGGAATGTCTGTCACTCTTCACAGAGCGTTTGATGTGTGCGCAGATCCTTATGAAACAATGGAACAGGCAATTTCCCTTGGAATTGATACAATTCTTACATCAGGACAGAAAAATATCTGTACTGCCGGAGCAGACCTTCTTAAAGATCTTGTAGAAAAGAGCGCCGGAAGAATCACGATCCAGGTTGGAAGCGGAGTGAATGCAGATGTGATCCGTGAGCTTCAGCCAAAAACAGGAGCCACAGCGTTCCATATGTCCGGCAAGGTTACTATGGACAGTGAAATGGAATACCGCAGAGAAGGAGTGAATATGGGGCTTCCGTCTCTCAGCGAGTATGAGATCTGGAGAACTGATGAAGAGGCTGTACGCAGAGCAAGACAGGTGCTTGACGGATTCTGCGGCAGAAATTGAAATATACCTGTATGTCTGTGAGATACCGGACAGGAAAGGGACAATATGAGTGAATTTCTGAAAGAAAACCGGGAGAGAATTCTGGAAGGTTATAAAAAAATAAAAGAACAGTTTCCCGGTGTATTTGAGGAGACAGATAAACAAATAGAAAAGCAGGAGCCGGAAACGGCTCTTGCTTTGAAATATCTTTATATGACAATGCCCTGCAGCGATATAGGGAATTATTCTTTTAAGGTATTTCTTGATTATGCAGAGAACAGTGTAAGGCTGTGGAAAGAAGCGGAAGGTGTCAGATCTCTTCCGGAAGATATTTTTCTGAATTACGTGCTGTATCACAGAGTGAATGAAGAAGAGATCGCGCCCTGCAGAGAATTATTCCATAACGAGATCAGAAGCTTTATGGAAGAGAACGAAAAGCTTTCTCTTATGGACGGATGCAGCAGAAAAGATTTTGCCATTGAGGTAAATTACTGGTGCGCGCAGGAGGCTACTTATCATTGTACAGACGACAGAACACTTTCTGCTCTTACTGTTTACAGAAGAGGAAACGGCCGCTGTGGAGAGGAATCTGTATTTACGGTAAATGCCATGAGGAGTGTGGGGATTCCGGCACGCCAGGTATATGCGCCAAAGTGGTCGCACTGCGATGACAATCATGCCTGGGTAGAAATCTGGAATGATGGAAAGTGGTATTTTCTGGGAGCCTGTGAACCTCTTCCGATCCTGAATAAGGGATGGTTTACAAATGCCTCTTCAAGAGCAATGATGGTTCATTCCCGCTGGTTTGATCCGGCTTCTTCTGATGAGGAAACCATTGGAAAAGACGGAATGGTGACAATGCTCAATGAGCTTTCACGGTATGCAGAGGTCACAGAATTTACAGTGGAAGTATGCGATAAAGACGGCGAACCGGTTCAGGGCGCAGAGATATCCTTCCAGGTTCTGAACTATGCGGAATTATCTCCTGTTGCAGAGGGAGTTACTGACAAAGCCGGAAAATGCAGGTTCACAACCGGTCTGGGAAGTCTGGCCGTACAGGTTTCCTGTGGGGAATTCTGTGAATGTGTATTTGCTGATACAAGAGAACAAAAAGAAATCAAAGTTACTCTTGGAGAAAATTCCAGACAGGAAAACATCTGGAAAGAAATTGACATGATCGCTCCGGTGGATACTCCGATAAATACAGATATGCCTACGCCGGAACAGACGGCAGAGGGAAATATCCGACTGGAAAAAGCGTCTGCAAAGAGAATAGCAAAGACAGAAAACCGGGTAAATCCTGAATGTGAAAAATTCCTTCAGAATGTGTCTGAGTCAGACTGCGAGGAAAGTACTCTGAGAGCAGAGCTTCTTGAAACACTTACAGAAAAAGACAGAACAGACTGTGTGGCAGAGGTTCTGGAAGAGCATCTTGCTTACGCGGCGCCTTATGAGGAAAATATGGAACATTCTGTTTTTGTAAAGTATGTTCTGAATCCAAGAGTGGATGATGAGGTTCTGATGAAATACAGAGCCGCTGTGGAAGCAGAGTTTTCTGAGGAAGAAAAAGCCGGTTTCCGGGAAGATCCTGCAGCAATCTGGACCGCTGTTGACAAAAAGATCATTTCTCTTCCGGATAAGGAAAGAGCAAGTGTGATCACCACACCTTCCGGATGCCTGAAAATGGGAGTGGGAAGTACTCTCTCAAAGAAAATTCTTTTTGTTGCCATTGCAAGAACCCTGGGTATTCCGGCAAGACTGAATCCGGAAGACCGTTCCATGGAATACAGAAAAGACGGAAGATTTGTTCCTGTCCTTCCGGAGGCAGAAAAGAGCTGCAGCCTTGTACTGAAGTCAGGGGATGGAACTGTATGGAAATATTTCCAGAACTGGACAATGGCCAGACTGGAAAATGGAAAATATGTTTCCCTTCGTCTGGGAGGTCTTACATGGCAGGATGATCTTCTGAATGCAGAGCTGGAGCCGGGAGAGTACAGAATCATTACCTCCAATCGTCTGCCAAACGGAAATATGTTTGCTTATGTATATTATTTTTCAATGGCAGCAGGAGAAAAGAAAGAAATTTCACTTGTCCTCAGACAGGCAGATCTGGAGGATATGCTTGAAAATATTGAACTTCCTGAATTTGAACTGCGTAAGGATGAAGCCGGCACAGAAAAAGTAAAGGCGTCTGAGCTTACTGCGGAAGGAAAGCATATTCTTATGTTCCTGGAAGAAAGCAGAGAGCCTACAGAACATATTCTCAATGAAATGATGGAACAGCCGGAAGCTTTCCGGAAAATCTGCTCCGGTATTATCTTTGTGGTGCAGAGTGAGTCAGCGCTTCAGGATCCCACAATGAAAAAGGCGCTTGCCATGTTCCCGGAAATTCAGGTTTATTATGACTGCTTTGCAGACCACATTGAGCTTCTTGGAAGAAGAATGTATGTGGATCATGAAAAACTTCCGCTTATTATTGTAACATCCGGAAAAATGAATGGAATTTTTGCCACAAGCGGTTATAATGTAGGTACAGGAGATATGCTTCTCAGACTGATGTAGAAGCTGTCCTGAACATATCAATTATTTTATCCTAAGAAAAGGGGGATTTTTGAAATGAAATTTTATTGCGGAGAAGACTACAAGGCAATGAGCCGCATTGCAGCAAACATTATTTCTGCACAGATCATTATGAAGCCGGACTGTGTTCTGGGACTGGCTACAGGATCTTCACCGGAAGGAACTTATGCTCAGCTTGTAGAATGGTACAAAAAAGGAGATCTGGATTTCTCTCAGGTTACAAGCGTAAACCTTGACGAGTACAGAGGACTTTCCGGAGATAATGACCAGAGCTATCGTTACTTTATGAACACTCATCTGTTCGATCATGTAAATATTGATAAGAGCAGAACCTTTGTGCCAAACGGACTGGAGCCGGACAGCGAGAAAGCATGCCGCGAGTATGACGCTGTTGTAGAAGCTACAGGCGGCGTTGACCTTCAGCTTCTTGGAATCGGACATAACGGACATATCGGTTTTAACGAGCCTGCAAAAGAATTCTGCAAAAATACTCAGTGCGTGGATCTGACAGAGAGCACCATTGAGGCAAATAAGAGATTCTTTGAGAAAGAAGAGGACGTTCCCCGTCAGGCTTACACCATGGGAATCGGAACCATTATGCGCGCAAAGAAAATCCTTCTTGTGGCATCCGGCGAAGGCAAGGCAGACATTATTGCAAAAGCATTTACAGGCCCGATCACACCTGAGGTTCCTGCTTCTATCCTTCAGCTTCACAATGATGTGACAGTTGTATGCGATAAAGCTGCAATGAGCAAGATTAAATTATAAATATTTCATAAAAATTATAAAGAAAGAACTGGCATGATGACATCTGTCTGAAGGTAGAGTATAATGGGAACACTTATTACTTTACTGAATCTGCTGTAAAGAAAGGGAGATCAATGGACAGATTATATAAAAAACTGGAAGCGTATGGGAAATCAGATTTCTATCCCTTCCACATGCCGGGACATAAGAGAAATCCCCTGTCTGTGGCAGGGGATTTTTCTGTACAACAGGATATTACGGAGATCAACGGATTTGATAATCTTCATCATCCGGAAACAATTTTAAAGGAAGCACAGGAAAACGCCGCCCGGCTCTATCAGGTACAGGAGAGTTTTTTCTGTATCAATGGAAGCACCGGGGCAATTCTGGCAGCCGTATCTGCTGCTGTAAAAAAAGGCGGACATATTTTGATCGCAAGGAACTGTCACAAAGCAGTTTATCATGCAGCTTATCTTCGTGATCTGAAGGTTTCCTATATTTATCCACATGAGGATGCAGAACTGGGGATAAACGGAGGAATTTCTCCGCAGCGTGTGGAAAGATGCCTTGATGAAAATCCGGATATCGAAGCAGTCCTTCTGACCTCACCTACCTATGATGGAATTGTATCTGATATAAAAACAATTGCAGAGATTACTCACAGTCATAATATTCCTCTGATCGTAGATGAAGCCCATGGAGCGCATTTTTGTTTTTCTGATTATTTTCCTGTGTCGGCAGCAGAGCTTGGGGCGGATATTGTGATCCACAGTCTGCATAAAACCCTGCCTTCCATGACTCAGACAGCTCTTCTTCACAGGTGCAGTGAAAGGGTGGACAGAAATCTTCTGGTAAGATTTCTGGGAATCTATCAGACCAGCAGCCCATCCTATGTTCTTATGGCTTCTATGGATGCCTGTATGTACAAAATAGAACAGGATGGACAGAGGATGTTTGCGGAATATACTGAGAATCTGGAAAGAGCCAGGAAGCGGCTCCGAAAAGGCTCCTGTATCCGGCTTGTGGAGCCGGGAGATCCGGCTATGAATGTATTTGATGCAGACAGATCAAAAATCATCCTTTCTACAGTACACAGTAACATGAACGGAAGACAGCTTGCAGAAGTTCTGAGGCAGGACTTCCATCTGGAAATAGAAATGGAAGCAGAAAATTATGTGATTGCCCTGACTTCTGTGGGCGATACGGAAGAAGGATTTGACAGACTGTGCAGAGCTGTTGAAGAAATTGACAGCCGGGACTCGTTAAAATACAGTGAGGAAGCTGTTAAAAAAGAAAGGTGCCGATGTGCGGAGCTGAATTCCCTTATGAGAATTTCATGCGCTATGGATGCTTTAAGTGAAAGATGTACTCTGGAAGAAAGCATTGGAAGAATATCTGTGGAGTTTGCGTACCTTTATCCTCCGGGAATCCCTCTTGTTGTACCCGGGGAGCAGATTACCGGACTCCTGATAAAAAATATGAAAAGATATCTGGAGCAGGGACTGGAGCTCCAGGGGCTCAGTGATATGTCAGACAGTACGATTCTTGTTCTTGCCAGAGATACAAGAGAGATCGTACCAAAAAGATCTGAGGGAAAGGTTAAAATACAGGAATAATGGGAAAGATTTTTTATATTATGGGAAAGAGTGCTTCCGGTAAGGACAGGATTTACTCCATTCTTTCCAAAGACGAGAGCCTTGGACTGAAAAGACTGGTGCTTTATACCACCCGTCCCATACGGGCAGGCGAAGAAAACGGCAGAGAGTATTATTTTACAGATGAGAATAAGCTGGAGGAATTCCGAAAAACCAACAGGCTGATTGAATCAAGAGCTTATCATACGGTTCACGGAATCTGGACTTATTTTACTGCAGATGACGGACAGATCAATCCACAGGGAACAGATTATCTGGGGATCGGAACTCTGGAATCCTACCGTAAAATGAAAGAATATTACGGGGAGGAAACAGTCTGCCCGATATATATTCAGGTAGAGGACGGAGAACGGCTTCAGAGGGCGCTTATCAGGGAGAAGCAGCAGGAAAATCCCAGGTATGCAGAAATGTGCCGCAGGTTTCTGGCAGATCAGGAGGATTTTTCGGAGGAGAATATCCTTGCAGCAGGTATCCGGATCCGGTTCGAAAATGATGATCTGGATAATTGTGTCAGAAATATTATAAAATATATAAAATCTGTGACATAAGCAAAAACACTTTTTATTAACAGACAAAATATGATATAATGTGATTTATCAGGATAAAGATAAACGCGAAAAAGTGAGGTGATTCTGAATGGCTGGTTTTAATAATATTATTGGACATGAAGAAATTATCAGGCATTTAAAGAATGCAATGAAAACAGGGAAAGTTTCCCATTCTTATATTTTTACCGGAAGACCCGGATCAGGAAAAAAGCTTCTTGCAACAACCTATGCAATGACTCTTCAGTGTGAGCAGGGCGGAACAGAACCCTGCCAGAAATGCGACTCATGCAAAAAGGCTATGGGCAAGAATCATCCTGATATCATTATGGTAAATCATGAAAAGCCGGGAACAATCAGTATTGATGAGATCAGAGAACAGGTGATTTATGATGTAGCGGTAAAACCATACTGCAGCCCTTATAAAATCTATATTATCCCGGATGCGGAGCTTATGACAGTACAGGCCCAGAATGCTCTTTTAAAAACAATTGAGGAGCCGCCTGAGTATGCGGTGATCATGCTGCTTACAAGCAATGCAGACGCAATGCTGCCGACCATTCAGTCACGCTGCGTCAGACTGGATCTGAAGGTTGTGGATGACAGCCTTGTAAAAAAATATCTGATGGAACGTCTTCATGTGCCGGATTATCAGGCGGAGATAGATGCAAGCTTTGCACAGGGAAGTATAGGAAAAGCAAAGGAAGCAGCTACCTCGGAGGAATTTTCCAATATTACACAAAATGCTCTGAAAATCCTGAAAAATGCAAATTCTATGGAGGTTTATGAGCTGGCGGATGAAATTAAACTTTTATCCGGAGAAAAACAAAGTATCGACGATTATCTGGATATTTTCCAGTTCTGGTTCAGAGATGTCCTGATGTTTAAGGCGACCAGAGAGATTGATAATCTGGTATTTAAGCAGGAAATTAATTATATCAAGGAACAGGCCAGTCAGCGCTCCTATGAGAATCTGGAAAAAATCCTGGAGGCACTGGAAAAAACAAAAGTACGTCTCCGTGCCAACGTAAACTTTGAGCTTGCGCTTGAGCTGTTGTTCCTGACGATCAGGGAGAGATAGAATGACAAAAGTAGTAGGTATCAGATTCCGGAATGTCGGAAAAATATATTATTTTAACCCAAAAGAATATAAAATGAAAATCGGCGATCATGTGATCGTTGAAACTGCAAGAGGCATAGAGTTCGGAAGAGTAGTGCTTGGGCCAAAAGAAGTGGGAGAGGATGAGGTGATCCATCCTCTGAAAGAAGTCCTTCGCGTGGCAACTTCTGAAGATGAAGAAAGAGAGAAGCAGAATCGCCAGAAAGAAAAAGAAGCGTTTAAAATCTGCCAGAAAAAAATCAGGGATCATGGTCTGGAAATGAAACTGATCGATGCAGAATATACCTTTGATAACAACAAAGTTCTGTTTTATTTCACTGCAGACGGAAGAATTGATTTCCGTCAGCTTGTAAAAGATCTGGCAGCTATTTTTAAAACAAGAATTGAACTTCGCCAGATCGGCGTCCGTGATGAGACAAAAATCCTGGGCGGAATCGGAATCTGCGGAAGATGTCTGTGCTGTCATACGTATCTTTCTGAATTTGCACCTGTATCGATCAAGATGGCAAAAGAGCAGAATCTTTCTCTGAATCAGACAAAGATTTCCGGAGTATGCGGAAGACTGATGTGCTGCCTGAAAAATGAACAGGAAACTTATGAGGAGCTGAACAAAAAGCTTCCTGGAACAGGTGATACGGTGACCTTGCCAGACGGACTTCAGGGAACTGTTCACAGCGTCAATGTACTGAGACAGCTGGTAAAGGTAATTGTGGAAGTCAATGATGAAAAAGAAATTCAGGAGTATCCGGTAGAAGAGCTGAAATTCCGTCCCAGAAAGAAAAAAGTAAAGATTTCTGAAAAGGAAATGAAAGAGCTGGAACGGCTGGAAGATAAAGAAGGAGATTCCAAATCTCATGGAAAATAATCAGCGGGACAGTCTGGTAATGCCGGGGGAACGCGTAGATGATCTCCAAAATGGATATTATGTGATTCAGAATCCGCAAAAATTCTGTTTTGGAATGGATGCGGTTCTGCTCTCTGGTTTTGCAAAAATAAAAAATGATGAACATGTTCTGGATATGGGAACCGGCACAGGGATTATTCCTGTTCTTCTGAAAGCAAAGACACCGGGAGGACATTTTACCGGTTTGGAGATACAGGAAGAATGTGCGGAGCTGGCGCAGAGAAGCGTAGCTTATAACGGTCTGGAACAGGACATTGATATTGTCTGCGGTGATATTAAAGAGGCTGCTGAAATTTTCGGAGCAGCTTCTTTTCATGCGGTAACAAGCAATCCGCCTTATATGATCGGACAGCATGGACTGCAGAATCCCTATATGGCAAAGGCGATTGCCAGACACGAAATCCTCTGCACTCTGGAGGATGTGGTCAGTCAGACTGCAAAGGTGTTAAAGGACAGAGGACGTTTTTATATGGTACACCGGCCGTTTCGGCTGGTAGAAATTTTTCAGGTGCTTACCAGGTATAAACTGGAACCAAAAAGAATGCAGCTTGTTTATCCCTTTAAAGACCGGGAACCGAATATGGTCCTTATTGAGGCCTTAAAAGGCGGCAATTCAAGGATCACAGTGGAAAAACCTCTGATCGTTTATGAGAAGCCGGGCGTGTATACAGAAGAGATACTGAAAATCTATGGCCCCGGGGTGTAAATCCAGAATCGGAACAGAAATCCGGTTTTGTATAGATGACGATATTTATTAACTTCTGGCTAATTATTTTAAATATTAAAATAATTTGTCGGGAAGTTAAGCGCAAACTGACAGTAAGCTTGATAGGGATTTAAAAGTTCATGATTTATATGTTTATTAAAAAAGGATAAAACAGTTTTTAAATTT
The DNA here is from genome assembly GCF_024622975.1 of Blautia caecimuris. GTDB lineage: Bacteria > Bacillota > Clostridia > Lachnospirales > Lachnospiraceae > Blautia_A > Blautia_A caecimuris. The sequence continues at coordinate 70,767 of NZ_JANJZT010000019.1, forward strand.
ACAGATACTGTAAATAAAATCTTAAATTACAAGGAGCGGAGAAGGAATATGAGCGGAAAATTATATTTATGCGCAACCCCGATCGGAAACCTGGAGGATATTACGCTCAGAGTTCTCCGGACCTTAAAGGAAGTAGATCTGATTGCTGCGGAAGATACCAGAAACAGCATCAAGCTTCTGAATCACTTTGACATAAAAACACCTATGACCAGTTACCATGAATATAACAAAATTGAAAAGGCGCATACTCTGATAGAAAAAATGCAGGGCGGAATGAATATTGCCCTTATTACAGACGCAGGAACTCCCGGAATCTCAGATCCGGGAGAAGAGCTTGCGGCCATGTGCTATGAAGCTGGAATTGAAGTCACTTCGCTTCCGGGACCTGCTGCCTGTATCACAGCCCTTACGCTGTCCGGACTTCCTACAAGAAGATTTGCGTTTGAGGCATTTCTTCCCATGGACAAAAAAGAGCGCAGGGAGGTGCTTCAGGAGCTTGTGGATGAAACAAGAACCATTATTATTTACGAGGCTCCCCATAAGCTGGTGAAGACTTTAAAGGATCTTAAAGAAACCCTTGGAAACAGAAGAATAACACTTTGCAGAGAGCTTACCAAAAAGCATGAGACTGCTTTTCACACAACCATAGATCAGCTGATCGCCTATTATGAGAACGAAAAGCCTCTTGGAGAGTGTGTGCTTGTAATTGAAGGCAAAAGCCGCCAGGAGCTGAAAGAAGAGGCAGCAGCCTCCTGGGAAGAGATTTCCATAGAGGAGCATATGGAGATTTATGAGAGCAAGGGGCTTTCACGGAAAGATGCCATGAAGCAGGTGGCAAAGGACCGGGGAGTAAGTAAGAGAGAGATTTATCAGTATCTGGTAAATGGAGAGAAATAGAAGCTATTTATTATTGAATAAAAACATAAATATGAAAGGGAATGCTGTATGAATGATTTTATCATAGTACGGCATTCTTTTTGTTTACAGGAAAACAGTGAAATTGAGATATAAAATTGACAAAATATAGCAAATTCTTCTGTTGCAGATTGATTTTTATAATGCTAAGATAAAAACAGAGCAACATTTTCTTTTTATTCTTAATTACATTTCATATAGCAGATGACAGATCTGTCTTTCCGGAAAATTCTTGCTTTACTACCCATTACAAAGGCAGGAGTTTATATCGGGGGAAACTCCTGAGAGATCATAAGGAGGTTCTATATGAATAAGGACAGAGAGAATGCCAGAAAGCATGATAAAACAGTTTTGCAGTGGCACCCTGCATTTTTTGCAGATATTCAGATTGAACTGCAGGAAGATGCAGACAGTCTGATTTTTGAGAATGAGCATCAACTGGGAACAAAACCTATGGAAATAGATGTTCTGGTAATTAAAAAAGAAGATGGGAAAATGATACATAAAAATATCGGAAGAATTTTCCGAAAGCATAATATTATTGAATACAAGAGTCCAGATGACTATCTTAGCATTGATGATTTTTATAAAGTTTATGGGTATGCCTGTTTTTATAAAGCTGATGCCAGAGCAGTAAATATGATTCAGATTCAGGATTTGACAATCTCTCTGGTATGTAGTAAATATCCCAGAAAACTGATGAATCATTTAAAACTTGAAAGGAAATATAGAATTCAGAAAATTGAATCTGGAATTTATTATGTAAATGGTGATGTGATTCCTGTTCAGCTTATTGTTATATCAGAACTGGATCCGAACAGAAATCTTTGGCTTCGAAGTCTGACAAATCATCTGGATAATGAAAATATGATTCGTCAAATTTTAGGAGAGTATAATGGAAATCTGGATAACACTTTGTATCGTTCTGCCATGAACATGATAGTAAAAGCCAATAAAGACAAATTTAAAGAGGGAGATGTGCTTATGTGTGAAGCATTAGAAGAGTTATTTATGGAAATTATGCCTGACCGGGTTCAGAAGCTTATGGATGAGGCCCAGAAGGCAAGAGATGAAGAAACGGCACAAAAAATAGAAGAGAATGCCGTACAAATAAACAAGTTGACATCTATACTTTTGGAGGAAGGACGGATTGATGATGTAAAAAGGGCATCAGAGGACAGAAATTATCAAAAGAAATTACTGAAGGAGTTTGGATTGCTTTCAGAAAAGGTGTAAATTAATAGAATTTTAAACAGAAAAACAGGATTTTGAGCTTGAATATGGATTTATAAAAACAGAGCTATGTCTTATGTGAATTCTCTCAGATGTGTTGAGAATATTTACTCTGCATTTGGGGAGTGGTTCACTGAAAGATATAGCTTTTTTCAGCGTTTTGCGCAAATTTAATGGAAAGCACCCCCATTTTGTGTTATAATAAATTAGTATTACTATGTCTATTTATCAGTGGGTGCAGGATTTCTGTATGCCTGTTGATGCCATAAATATAGAATGACAGGAGGACGCAAATGGGCGGAGAGAATACAGAGTACGGAGCGGATCAGATTCAGATTCTGGAAGGACTGGAAGCTGTAAGAAAAAGACCGGGAATGTACATTGGAAGTACGTCAAGCAGGGGCCTGCATCATCTTGTATATGAAATCGTGGATAATGCGGTGGATGAAGCGCTGGCAGGATTTTGTACGGAAATTCAGGTGACGATCAATCCTGATAATTCAATTACAGTTGTAGATAACGGAAGAGGTATTCCGGTAGGAATCAACCATAAAGCGGGAATTCCTGCAGTTGAGGTGGTATTTACTATCCTTCATGCAGGCGGTAAATTCGGCGGCGGAGGATATAAGGTATCAGGAGGACTTCACGGAGTTGGAGCATCTGTTGTAAACGCGCTTTCTGAATGGCTTGAGGTTTCTATTTTTAAAGAGGGAAAAGAATACAAACAGAGATATGAAAGAGGACACACCATGTATCCTCTGAAAGTTGTGGGAGACTGCTCTCCTGAATATACAGGAACAACCGTAACCTTTTTACCTGATAAAGAAATTTTTGAAGAAACTGTTTATGATTACGATATTCTCAAGCAGCGCCTTCGTGAGATGGCTTTTCTTACAAAAGGGCTGAAGATCGTTCTCAGAGACGACAGAGAAGAGTCAAAAAAAGAAAAATCTTTCCACTATGAGGGAGGAATTCAGGAGTTTGTTACTTATCTGAACAGAAGCAAGGAAGCTCTTTATCCTGAGGTTGTATATTGTGAAGGTGAGAAAGACGGCGTTGTGGTAGAGGTTGCCATGCAGCACAATGATTCCTATACAGAAAATACCTATGGTTTCGTAAATAATATCAATACTCCGGAGGGCGGAACTCATATCGTGGGCTTCCGTAATGCTCTGACAAAGACATTTAACGATTATGCCCGGAAAAACAAGCTTCTGAAAGACAGCGAGCCAAACTTAAGCGGTGATGATATCCGTGAGGGTCTGACTGCTATTGTCAGTGTAAAAATCGAGGAGCCTCAGTTTGAGGGACAGACGAAACAGAAGCTAGGCAACAGTGAGGCCAGAGGCGCTGTTGATTCTATTGTCAGCAGACAGCTGGAGATTTTTCTGGAGCAGAATCCAACGGTGGCAAAAGCGACAGTGGAAAAGTCTGTTCTTGCTCAGAGAGCCCGTGAGGCAGCCAGAAAAGCCAGAGATCTTACCAGAAGAAAATCAGCCCTTGACGGTATGGCGCTTCCCGGCAAGCTGGCAGACTGTTCAGATAAGGATCCGAAAAACTGTGAGATCTATATTGTAGAGGGAGATTCTGCGGGTGGTTCTGCAAAAACAGCCAGAAACCGTGCAACACAGGCAATCCTTCCCCTCAGAGGAAAAATTCTCAATGTTGAAAAAGCCCGCTTAGATAAAATTTACGGAAATAAAGAGATCAAGGCTATGATCACAGCTTTTGGAACAGGAATCCACGAAGATTTTGATATCAGTAAGCTTCGTTATCACAAGATCATCATCATGACAGATGCCGATGTAGATGGCGCGCATATTGCAACACTTCTTCTTACGTTCCTGTATCGTTTTATGCCTGAGCTTATTAAACAGGGATATGTTTATCTGGCGCAGCCGCCTCTTTATAAAATCGAAAAAAATAAAAAGGTATGGTATGCCTATGATGATGCGGAGCTGAACCGTATTCTGGAGGAAATAGGCCGCGACAATAATAATAAGATCCAGCGTTACAAAGGTCTTGGTGAAATGGATGCGGACCAGCTTTGGGAGACAACTATGGATCCTGAAAAGAGAATCCTTCTGAGAGTGACAATGGATGAATCCGCAACCTCAGAGATTGACCTTACTTTTACAACTCTGATGGGAGATAAGGTAGAGCCAAGACGTGAATTTATCGAAGAGAACGCAAGATTTGTAGAAAATCTGGATATCTAGGAGAATAAAAAATGGAAGACAATATTTTTGATAAAGTGCATGAGGTGGATCTGCAGAAGACCATGGAAAAATCTTATATAGATTATGCCATGAGTGTAATCGCCTCACGAGCGCTGCCGGATGTCCGGGACGGACTGAAACCGGTACAGAGACGAGTTCTGTATTCAATGATAGAGCTGAACAACGGTCCTGACAAGCCGCACCGTAAATGTGCGCGTATTGTCGGTGATACCATGGGTAAATATCACCCTCATGGAGACAGCTCTATTTACGGCGCTCTGGTAAATATGGCGCAGGACTGGTCAACCAGATATCCTCTGGTTGACGGACATGGAAACTTTGGTTCTGTGGATGGCGACGGCGCGGCTGCCATGCGATACACCGAGGCACGTCTCAGCAAGATTTCCATGGAAATGCTGGCAGATATCAACAAAAATACAGTTGATTTCCAGCCTAACTTTGATGAAACAGAAAGGGAGCCGGTAGTGCTTCCGTCCCGCTATCCAAATCTTCTTGTAAACGGTACCTCGGGAATTGCCGTAGGTATGGCAACGAATATTCCTCCCCATAATCTCAGGGAGGTTATTCAGGCTGTGGTAAAGATCATTGATAATATCATTGAGGAGCAGCGTGATACAAGTATTGAGGAGATTCTTGAAATTGTAAAAGGACCGGATTTTCCTACTGGAGCAACGATTCTCGGAACAAGAGGAATTGAGGAGGCTTATCGTACAGGCCGCGGCAAAATCCGTGTCCGCGCAGTGACAAACATTGAAACTCTTCCTAATGGAAAGTCCCGCATTATTGTTACAGAACTTCCGTATCTGGTAAATAAGGCCCGCCTGATAGAAAAGATCGCAGAGCTTGTCCGTGACAAAAAAATCGACGGAATTACAGACCTGAACGATCATTCCAGCCGTGAAGGAATGCGTATCTGTATAGATCTGCGCAAAGATGCCAATGCAAATGTAGTTCTGAATCAGCTGTATAAGCATACACAGCTTCAGGATACCTTTGGAGTGATCATGCTCTGCCTTGTTTCAACCAATGGAAGTCTTGAGCCAAAGGTTCTCAATCTCCACGATATGCTGAAATACTATCTGGCTCATCAGGAGGATGTTGTAACAAGAAGAACTCAGTACGACCTGAATAAGGCGCAGGAAAGAGCTCATATTTTAGAGGGACTTCTGAAAGCCCTTGATAATATTGATGAAGTGATCCGTATCATTCGTGGTTCCAGAAGCGTTCAGATTGCCAGACAGGAGCTGATGGATCGTTTTGAGCTGACAGACGTACAGGCTCAGGCCATTGTTGATATGCGTCTTCGTGCGCTTACCGGTCTGGAAAGAGAGAAACTGGAAACAGAATACGCAGAATTAATGGAAAAAATCCGCAAATTAAAGGCAATTCTTGAAGACAGAAATCTTCTTCTTCGCGTGATCCGTGAGGAAATGCTGGAGATTTCCGATAAATATGGTGATGACAGAAGAACCTCTATTGGTTTTGATGCCTTTGATATTTCCATGGAGGACATGATTCCCCGGGAAAATACTGTGATCACTATGACAAAACTGGGTTATATCAAGCGTATGACAGTGGATAATTTCCGCAGCCAGAACAGAGGCGGCAAGGGAATTAAGGGCATGCAGACTCTTGATGATGACTATATTGAAGAACTGATGATGACAACCACTCATCATTATGTGATGTTTTTTACCAATACAGGACGTGTTTACCGTCTGAAGGCCTATGAAATTCCGGAGGCCAGCAGAACTGCCAGGGGCACGGCAATCATCAATCTCCTTCAGCTTATGCCGGGAGAGCGGATTACTGCGGTTATTCCTATCAACAAGTTTGAAGAGGATCAGTATCTGATGATGGCTACCCGTAAGGGTCTGGTGAAGAAAACTCCGATCCGGGATTATGCAAATGTACGTAAAATTGGCCTTGCGGCAATTTCACTGCGTGATGATGACGAGCTGATTGAAGTAAAGGTAACAAACAATAAAAAAGATATTATCCTTGTTACCAAGGACGGTCAGTGCATTCGCTTTAAAGAAACAGATGTGAGAACAACAGGCCGTGTTTCCATGGGTGTAAGAGGAATCAATCTTATGGATGGCGATGAGGTTGTTGGTATGCAGCTGAATTCTCAGGGATATTATCTGCTGGTTGTATCTGAGAACGGTATGGGCAAACGTACCTCCATCAGTGAATTCACCTGCCAGAACAGAGGCGGCAAGGGTGTAAAATGCTATAAGATCACTGAAAAAACAGGAAATGTGATCGGAGCAAAAGCTGTTAATGAAGAAAACGAGATTATGATGATCACAACAGAGGGTATTATTATCCGTCTGCAGTGTTCTGATATTTCTATTCTTGGAAGAATCACATCAGGAGTAAAACTGATTAATCTTTCTGACGGTGTGACAGTGGCAAGCTTTGCAAAAGTCAGAGAAAAGGAAGAAGAAAAAGTTCTCGATAAAGCAGACGGCGGACAGTCAGAAGCAGTTGAAACAGAAAACCAGGAGACAGGTACAGAGGAATAAAGAGGTAAAGAGCAGTTATGGTACAACAGGTAAAGTCTTCTAACAACAAAAAACGCAGACCTGCAGGCAAAAATTCCAGAAAAAGGAAATCCTCAGCTTCTTCCAGAAGAAAGAAAACGAATATCAATATAAAAATGATTGCAGGGGCCGCAGTACTGGCGGTCCTGGTGATCGTTCTTGTTTTTGCGGTAAAAAGCTGCGGGGTCAGCAATAAGACGCCTGAGAAGGTGGTAAAAACTCTGGTCAAATCCTATGTGGACGGAGATGAACGGAAGATTAAAAAATGCTATGGAGTAAAAAAAGCAGATAAAAATCTTGAAAAAGAAATCTCTGCCACAATTAAATACTTTGAAGTACATAAGCCAAAAAAAGCAGAAATAAATGCCTGTGATACAATTTACAAAAATGGCAAGAATGCTTATGTCTATATCACATACAGTCTGATTCTGGAGGATGGACAGTCCTATCCCTGTATCAGTACTTATATGACCCAGCAGAATGAAAAGGGAAAGTACAGCATTCTTACACCTTCTGATATTACAGACGATATGAAAAAAGAAGCGGCTGCCAGATATGCGTCATTTATGGAAACAGATCCTTATAAGGAATATGTGACAGCATATGATACTTTTTCAAAAAAGAATCCGGGATATGAGGAAAAACTGGCTACAAAACTGAATTAATATTTCTGTAGTGGAGGAAAGCTGTTGAAATGAAAAGAATTATAATGATGGTGCTGCGCAATCTGCCGTTTATTCCAATGGCATGGTTTAAGCTGTGCTGGTATGCGTCTCATGTAGACAATTATACAGAAGGGGAACGGTATGCCCTTCTTAAAATGATTGACAGACGTGCGAATAAAGGCGGAAATATTACCATTGATGCCCATGGCGTGGAGAATATTCCTGAGGAAAGCGGGTTTATTTTTTATCCCAATCATCAGGGCATGTATGATGTTCTTGCAATCATGGCGCCGTGTCCGGTTCCCTTTTCTGTGGTTGCAAAAAAAGAAGTAGGGGAAGTTCCGTTTTTAAAGCAGGTATTTGCCTGTATGAAAGCCTTTTTGATCGACAGAGAGGATATCAGACAGTCCATGCAGGTCATTATCAATGTGACCAGAGAAGTAAAAAATGGCCGTAATTATCTGATCTTTCCGGAAGGAACAAGGAGTAAGCAGGGAAATCATCCCCAGGAGTTTAAGGGAGGAAGCTTTAAGGCAGCAATTAAGGCGAAGTGTCCCATTATTCCTGTTGCCCTGATTGATTCTTATAAATCCTTTGATACGGGATCGGCAGCGCCCGTCACAGTACAGGTGCATTTTCTGAAACCGATGGAATATGAAGAATATAAGGATATGAAATCAACAGAAATTGCAGCAGAAGTAAAGCGAAGAATAGAAGAAACAATAAAAGCAAACGGCGGATGGGACTGAAATGATGGCTGGAGTAGTATGAAAATGAAAAAAACAAAAAATATAGAGAGATTTAAGTTTTATGGCGGGTATACAGTCTTATTTACGATTTGTATGATATGTACGTCATTATATTTTATTTATAATAAATCAACATTTATATGGTCAGTTGATGGAATAAGCCAGCACTATAATGCGCTGGCTTATTATGGTGAATATTTACGGGATATTTTATGGAATTTATTTGAAAAGCATAGTGTTATCATTCCCACTTACGATTTTTCTATTGGATATGGAGCTGATGTTTTAAATACATTACATTATTATGTTATTGGAGACCCGCTGAATCTTTTGGCTGTATTTGTGTCTAAAGAGCATACGGAAATCTTATTTCATGTTCTTGTAATTCTTAGAATCTATCTTGCCGGAATTACTTTTTCTGTCTTTGCCAGAAGCCGTGGAAACAGATCATCTGCGGTTCTGGCTGGAGTGCCGATTTATCTTTTTTCGGAATACGTGCTGTATTTTTTCTGCAAACATCCATTTTTTTAAATCCATTGATATATTTTCCGTTGATTCTTTTAGGCGTAGACAGGATTTATCGTAAAAAAGGACCGGGGATATATATTGTTGCCCTGATTATTAGTGCGTGCAGCAATTTCTATTTCTTTTATATGCTGGGAATTTTGACAGTAATCTATGCGGTTTTTCAATATTTTGGTTTTTATCATTCCATTCAATGGAAAACAGTGTTTCGACTTTTGTTGAAATTTGGACTGTATACGATTTTGGCTATATGTGCAGCCGGGGTTTTTCTATTGCCTTCTCTGGGGCTTCTGTTCCAGACAGGAAGGATGGCTAATGAAACTACAGTACCTTTGTTATATGGGATTAAATATTATGCACGCTTTTTTTCCGGATTTATCAGTATGGACAGTCCGGGACACCAGACTTTTCTTGGGTATACGGTTATTGCTTTTCCGGCTGTGATTCTGTTGTTTGCAACTAAAGGGGAAAAGCTTTTAAAAACAGGATTTGTTTTACTTACAGGATTTTTGTGTATTCCTTTTATAGCTCATGTATTTAATGGTATGTCTTATGTGACAAACAGATGGGCATTTGGATATACGATGCTTGTGGCGTACATAGTAGTAAAGATGTATCCGGTATTCCTAAAGCTTTGCATCAGACAAAAAATAATTTTGATTGTGTTTACGGTACTTGAGCTTCTGGCATGTATGGCAGGAATAGCGGGAAAATATCTGGTAGGCGAAGAAACTAAGCTTAAGGTTATGACAATTCTTTTGTTTTTGCTGATACTGTTTGTGGCTGTGCTTTGTATGAGTAAGAAGCAAAAAAATCCAGGTAAAATTTTTTTTACTTTTGTTATGTGCATGAATGTTGGGTGTGTTCTCATTAATGCGCTTGATGTCAGGACGAGAGAAGCTGATGCAAATAGATTTATCCAACAGGGGAGTGCGCAAAGACAATTGGAAAATATTCCTTCTGCAGAACTGGGGGAATTTTCAGAGGAAAAAAATTCCTGGCGTTATGATGAGGAAGAAACTGGAGAAATAAAAAACTCCACATTACAGACAGGACTGTATGGGACATCTTTTTATTTCAGCATGGCGAATCCATATGTGGCAGAATATCAAAGTTCATTATACTGGAATAATACCCAGGAGCAAAGTTATCGTGGGGCAGATAAAAGAAGTGCGTTGGAGATTCTGGGAGGAGTAAAATATTTTGTCACTCCAAAAGAAAGGAAGGGACCTGGTGCTTATCAGGAAAAGAAAAATTATGTAGCAGGCGAAAAAGAATTTACTATATGGGAAAGTGGAAAGAAACTACCGTTTGTATTTGCATACGATAAATATATTGGCAGAGATGAATTTGAACAGTTAAATATAGAACAAAAGCAGCAGGCCCTGATGGAAGCGGTAGTATTGGAGCGGGATAAAGATATTGGTGATTGGGATAAAGAGTATATTGTTTCAAATGATGCGAAAGAACCGGAAACAATATGGACTTCCAGAGGAAAAATCAAATTAGAAGAAAACATGATCCAAGTACAGGAACGAGGGGCAACGCTGAACATTCAGACAGATATTCAGTACGAGGGTGAAGTATATTTAATTTTTGAGGGGCTTGAGTATGAGGACGGAGCTTCCAGTGGTATTTCCAGAACGAAATCCAAAATTACAATTAATATTACTCAGAACAAAATAAAAAAGAAAATAGTTTTTAATAATGCAAACGAATTCGCGGAAAATAATGGAAAAAATAATTTTCTGTGTAATTTAGAGATGAATGAGCCTGGAAAAAAAGAAATAGAGATAAAGTTTCCGTATACCGGAACCTATCGCTTTAAAAATATCAGAGTTGTTGTTCAGCCTGTGGAGAAAATAATAAAAAATGCAGAGAACTTAGAGAAGGGTGTTGATGGATGGGTCTGTGCAGATGGGAATGAGGTAAAAGCTTCTCTGGAGTTAGAAGAGCCGCGTCTGGTATGTCTGGCTGTACCTTTTGACAAAGGCTGGACTGCTGTTGTAGATGGAAAAAAGGCTGAACTTATGCAGGCCAATATAATGTATATGGCATTGCCGTTAGAAGAGGGAAAACATGAGATAGAACTTCATTATTCCAATCCGTTTATTTGCACAGGTGCAATCATTTCTGTCATTGGTATACTGGGGGCAGTGATATGTATAACAGGAAATTATGTAAAGAGACGAAGAAAATAGTTTCTGAAAACAGATGAAGTGTAAAGCTGTTGCCTTGTTGAAAATACAAATGAAAAAAGGTGACATTTCTCCTGCAAGAGGGGGGATGTCACCTTTTTGGACATCAGAAGAAATTAGATGTATGAACAGTTTTGGGAGCTTCGGCATTGTTTTGGTCTTGTAAATGTTTACATTTGTTTTTTCAGCTTTCGGAAATCTCTGAGAGCATTCCAGCCGATTTTTATAATTTTTTTTATGTTAATAGAATTTACGCCTCCCTGTCTGGGTTTAAAAGAAATTTCCCGGAAGCATAATTTTTCATGATAGTAGGCAAAATATGTAGTCATCATAATGTTGGGGAGATTATAATTTTTGGGAAGCTTTTTTATATATTTCTTAACCAGTCCGGATTTCATAAGCCGAAAGGGGGCGTTTGCATCAGGGACTTTTACTCCAAAAATAATCCGAAGCAGTAAACAGACAGTGTTTTCCACAAATTTACGGGCTTTTCCATCGCCCCTGATTGTTCGTTTGCCGATTACTGCATCGTAATCTTTTCTCAGATTCCAGAATTCTTCAAATTCACCGGGGTCCGTCTGCCCATCCGCATCAGTCTGAAAAACATAGTCAGCGCCCATTTCCACAGCATAGTTATATCCGTAAAGAACCGAAGAACCGTGTCCTCCGTTTTTCTTTGTCAGAGGTTTCAGAAGGGGCATGGATTCTGAAAGTCTGCACAGAATCTTCCAGGTGTCGTCAGTGCTTCCGTCGTTGACAACAACCATTTTTGAGGCTCCGCCGCCGTTGTGTTTTTCAATAATGGGATACCATTGCTGAATGGTTTTTTGAATGTTGGCCTCTTCGTTGTAGGCGGGAATTACAATATATAATTTATCCATAAATAGATGTCTCCTTTGATAGTTTTAGGTATGGTTCTGTAAATGAGAAAATTTGAAAAAGTATACAAAATTCTCACGGATCTGTCTTTATAAGATTCACATATAGAGCTTAAATTTCTTTTATGTTCGTATATCATGGATCCTATTGTGCAGAATTCGATGCTTGTTCATTTATAGCAAAGTTCTGTTTTATATACATTTGAATATGATTTTGTTCATATATCATTTGGTAATGATCTGACAGATATTGAAGAATTTCCCGGTTTTTTATTCCGTAGGGGAAAATCTGCTTTTTTTCAGCATTCTGGTAAGAAAGAATGATGATATCGTTTTTGCCGCTCAGTATAGATTGCACCTGTGCGTTGACTGCGTCCGGAAAGGTCTGGTAGCTGATAGCAGGGATGTAAAAAAACTTATCTTCCGGAATTACATTAAATTTATTATAAAACATAGATTTGTTATTAACTGTAAGTACTGTTTTTCTGTCAGAATAATATTTATGATAAATGTCTGCCATGTTGTCTGCAGTCTGCGAAATCTTTGGTATGTTTGTCAGAGAAAAAAGCTTTACAGGCATCTGGAGGTTGACACAGCCTGTAAAAGTAAAAAGTCCTGCGATGAGAAGCTTCCTGTGACAAAACAGTTTCTCTGAAAATAAAGCGGCCTTTTCCGTTAAAAATAAGACGGCGGGCAGAAAAAAAGGAATCAGATATTCATAGTAATGCCCGTAGTTTCTGCCGGACAGAGAAACAGAAAATACAGAGAGCAGCAGGGATACAGCATACATTGCCCGGAAGCTTCGTGAAAACTGTGCGGATCTTATTACAATGATCAGAGAGATAAGACATCCAAGAAGCATACAGAAACCTCTGATATTTGTAAAAAGCTGAAAAAAATTTTCGACAGAAGAACCGTTTGAGGAATACTGCAGATTAAAAAACAAAGACTGCTGTATCATTGGCTTCAGACTGTGGGTATTCAGGCAATAAATAATGACTGGCAGAATTCCTGTACATACTCCGAGACTTCCGGAAACTGCATTCAGAAGAATGGATTTATACTTTTTATAAAAAATCAGTCTTAGAAGGAGGACAATGGCAATTCCTCCCCACATTGCAGCCATATTAAGCCGAAGACTCAGAGCAATTCCGGCACATATTCCATGAAAAAACATGAAAAGCGGAGGATGATCAATAATCTTTCTTTTATAGTATTTGATAATAAGAAAAACAGACAGAAACTGAAAAGTCAGTCCATAGGTCTCAACGAAATTCCCTCCCTGGTAGGTGAAAAAATTAAGTATAAGTAAAAGCATGAGGCCCACAGAAAGGCTTTTGCATATTTCGGAAACCCGGTTTCCTGAAATTAAGTCTGTAATTTTAAATAAAAGAATTACATTGATGATCATAAATGCGCATTCAATAATAAAAAGCCCAATCGTTGTTTTGGAACTGAGACAGGCTCCGAGATAATTAAAGAAATAGACATACCATCCTTTGTGATCAAAGAGATCACGATATGGGACTTTACCTGACAGCATACTGCGCCCTATTGTAAAAAAGACGGAGCTGTCTGTGCCCATGCTGTTGACAACAGGAGAAGAGCCTGCGCTGAAAAGCATAATACATATGGTATAAAGTGCTCCAAGCAGGTAACGAGAGGAACGTCTGAAAATCAAAGTTCTTTTTAGGAAAATGGAATCAGTTGCATAAGAGCTTTTCATGGGAAACCTCCGAATAAATAATATAGCAGAAACAAAATATAACAGGAAAACGTGGGTGTGGAAGCAGTAAATAAGGTTTCTGCATGGATATATTTTATCACAGGAAAGGAGAAAAGTAGAGAGGTAAGTATGGTAATCATGGAAAAAGAATAGAAAAGTAAAGTGTGGAATAGGATCTCTGAACAAAATAATACAAAATAATTTGAATTTTTTATAAAAAACAGGTTGACAATATGAAATACCTTCTGTATAATTAACAATGCATTTCAGATATAAATGCCTTCAAATTGCATAAGAAATTATGAGTTCGGAGTCTGGAGAAGTACTCAAGAGGCCGAAGAGGTGCCCCTGCTAAGGGTATAGGTCGGGTAACCGGCGCGAGGGTTCAAATCCCTCCTTCTCCGTTTTGTTTTTTGAAGAAATAAAAAACTTCAAAAAATTAAAAAAACTTGTTGACAACCGCTTGAAGATGTGGTAAAGTAAACAAGCTGTCAGCGAGAGAGCGAATTACTTAAAAGAACATCGAAAAAGTTTGAAAAAACTTGAAAAAAGTTCTTGACAAACAAAAAAAG
>NZ_JANJZT010000001.1 GCF_024622975.1 Blautia caecimuris
CCTGTAAAGATTGGACCGTATTGCGACAGGCAGACAGCACTTCCGGCTGCCATGCAGGGACAAGTGCCGACAACTTCCCGTTTTCTGGATGCGCTGGAAACGAAATATACACAGAGTAAGTACCAGATGGCAGATGCGATTTCATTTGCATCTTACAGGAAGGAGGCGAATGACTAATGTATGAATCATTCTTTGGCATGGAACATACACCGTTTGTCCGGGATGTCCCTCCTGAAAAACTGTTCGAATCCAATGCTTTCCGGGAAACTCTCGGCCGTCTGGCTTATGTGGCGGACCGCCAGATGTTTGCTGTTGTAACAGCTGATTCAGGGTGTGGAAAGTCAACGCTTATCCGCCGGTTTTATTCGGAACTTCCAAAAGAGGATTACATCATCCTTTATCTGTCAGACTCAAAACTGACCCCAAGGTGGTTCTATAAAGGTCTGCTGGATCAGTTGGGGCTGGAATCCCGTTTCTACCGCGGTGATTCAAAGCGCCAACTGCAACAGGAGATCGAGGTAATCCGGGGCGTACAGCGTAAAAAGGTTGTCTGCATCCTGGATGAAGCCCACCTGTTAGAGAAGGAGACGCTGGAAGAATTCCGCTTTTTGCTCAATTACCGGTTTGATTCCATGAGTCCCATGGCTCTTGTTTTAGTTGGGCAGACAGAACTGTGGGAAAATAAACTAAAGCTACAGCGGTATGCCGCCATCCGGCAGCGCATTGACATGTACTGTACGCTGCCTCATCTTGACCGTTCTGAAACAGAACAATATATCGCAAGCCACATGGATTACTCCGGATGCGGGCAGGAAATATTTACAACCAAGGCATTGGATGAGATCCATAAGGCATCTGCAGGAATCCCACGGATGATCAACCGTGTCTGTGAAAAAGCTCTGATGTATGCGTTTCAAAATCAGAAACGATTGATCGATGATTATATGATCAAATTCGTTGTGGAACACGAGATGCTTGGGATGGTAACTTCATAAAGCAGGTACCGCCTGAAAACAGGCGGTATTGCCTAACTGACTGGTGACAGAAAGTTAAGCAAGTGAGCGTCAACTGATGTGAGCAATCTGGTGACAGCTCATGAAATCACTAACACATATATAAATAACCATTTCCTTGCCATTTCGGAGCTATAATTCCATGTTCAAATTGAATGATATTATTTTTGTTTTTCGTAATAAATTTTGTTAGATCAGTTTTTGCTTTGCTTGGTGTAACATATGAAGCAAAACCTAATAGAGTATTATCGTAAAAAACTCCAATCATTATTCCAGCACCAAGAAGAATATATTCTAAATAGTCTGTATCAGGTTTCACAAATGTCTCTCTAAGAAAAGAGGATTCTATCAGTGAATCTCTACACTGTACTATCGCATCTATTTGTTGAATATTTAATTGCTTAAAACATAAATTATAAGTATTCATATTACCCCCCCTCTGTTTGACAATCAAATTTATATTACAAGATAATTAGATATTATCCCTGGTTTAGAATGGACAGAGAGGGAGAAAAAGAGGCCGCTTAAATTAGGCGGCCCTCGGAGTTACATTGTAATATTAATATGCATTGAGTTACGTGGGTGTTTGGCAGTTAGAATGCTGTTTTGTTTGGAAGTAGACACATTTGTATATATTTCGGTTGTCTTTATAGAGCTGTGTCCCAGCATTCTCTGTATATACCGAATATCAACATCAGACTCTAATAACAGTGTCGCAAAGGAATGCCGGAACATATGTGGAGTTACGTGCATATCTATAGAGGCAAGTTTCAGATATTTGATGATCATGTTTCGGACAGATTCTTCAGAATATCTTTTGTGAAGACGGTTGATGAAGAACCACCCTGTTTTAGAAATATCTGTTTTAAAGGCTGTATAATATTCGGAAAGTATTTCTTTGACATCTTCATTACCAATTTGTAAAATACGTTCTTTTGAGCCCTTTCCGTTTATAATAATTCTGTATGTAGTAAAATCTATTTGGGAAAGAGTGAGTGAGCATAGTTCAGAAACACGTACCCCAGTTGCAAATAGTAATTCCATTACGGCTATATCACGAAGGATTGAATTGTATTTGTATGTTGTATGTGCAAGCCTTTTTTGTTTATACATAGTTCGGAGAAAGATTTCTATAACAGTGGTAGGCACTATTCGGGGCAGGACTTGTGGCTCCCGAAATTTCACATTGAGTTTCTCAAAAGGATTTTGAGATAATAAGTCTTCGTAAACAAGATAATGGAAAAATGCTTTCAAGGTAGCAATTTTCCTTTTGGCTGTTTTGGGTTTGTATTTTTGGTGTAACAGTGACAGGAATGAGTTCAATGTTGCTTTTTCTGCGAAATCCTCCTGCTGCAGCATAAATGTATGAAATTGTGATAAGTCTATACGGTATGCTTTAATGGTTTTTGAATTTAGCTTTTTTATTGTTTCACATGTTTTGAGATATTCAGATATAAAATTTGATAATTGATCCATAATAGGCACCCTCCTTTGTTTTTTTATTATGAGTGCCTATTTGAAAAATGTCGATTTTATTTTTACAATTGTAAATGAGGAAATACAGAATCTTGTTGATTATCAGGACAATCGATGAGTGAGCCTCTCGTGTGAATGATATTAGGATGAAAGTGGCAGAGATTATGCCACTGTCGTTTCTCTTTTCTTCAGATGCCTGTCAATGATCAGCAGAAAGGCTCCGGAAGAGATAACAGCGCTGACGGCATCTGAAAGTGGTTCCGCATAGAATGCCGCAGAAGCCTGGAAAAACAGCGGAAGGGTAATAGTTCCTGCAACATAAAGCAGCTTCCTTAATATGGAAAGGAAAAGAGCGGTTTTGGTCCGTTCCAGGGCAGTCAGTGCATCTACAAACACATACTGAAAGCTTAAAGGGATGATCATCATGGTAAATACTTTGATTCCCCAGACAGAAAAGTCCATGTATTCCTGACTGGAGGTGAAAAGGCGGACAAAGGTTCCCGGAATAAAACGGGAAAGGATAAACATGAATGTGGTAAACAGAAGCATCAGCTTCAGGTTTGTACGTACTGTTTTTTTGACCCGCTGAGTCTGACGGGCGCCGTAATTATAACTGATGATCGCCTGGGTTCCGCCGCTGATACCGATCATGGGAGAAGTGATCAGCAGCATATAGCTTTGTACAATGGTAGCGCAGGTGATCAGCATATCTCCCTGTTCCGGTCCGCCGTATTTCTGAAGAACTGTGTTCATGACAATCAGAAGAATGCTGTCTGTTGCCAGAATCAGAAACGGGGACATTCCAAGGTAAAGGATATTCAGCATCAGTTTTCTGCTGTAATTGCCAAAGGAAATGCGTACGTGGACTTTTTTGCTGAACAGAAAAAGCAGAGCAAAGGCACAGGATGCCATCTGAGAGATAACAGTGGCAATGGCTGCTCCGGCTACATCCATATGGAACAAAAAGATAAAAACAGGGTCAAGGATGATGTTGGAAACTGCGCCAATAAGCACAGTCATCATTCCGGCAACAGGGAATCCCTGACAGTTGATAAAATAATTCAGACCGGCTGCCATCAATGCAAAAAAGGTTCCGGCAGTATAAATGGTCGTATAAGTATCTGCATATGGGAAAGTGATCTCACTGGCCCCGAACCAGATCAGAAGATGATCTTTCATAAAAAGAAAGCCGGCTGTCAGTATAACGGAAAATCCGCACAGCATCAAAAAAGAGTTTGACAGAATCTGTCTGGCCTTCGGAAGATTGCCCTCGCCCATTCGGATCCCAAGAAGAATGGAACCGCCTAATCCCACAAGAGTTCCGAAGGATGACAGAAGAGTCACAATGGGACCGCACACGCCCACTCCTGCCAGCGCCAGGGCGCCGGTACCCGGGATATGGCCGATGTACATGCGGTCAATAATACTGTACAGAACATTGACAAACTGGGCGATCATTGCCGGAATGGCAAGACGCAGCACCAGTGAAGATACAGGATCTTTTCCAAGATCTGCTGAAGTTTTCATAATTTATTTCCCCCGCCCGAAAAGTGTGCAGAAAACCTGCACCGTCCACTACTATAACAGAAGTATCGGGGCAATTCAATAAAAAGAAAACGTTTCGTCTGGAAGATAAGAAAAAGAAATGGAAGATAAAAAAGATACCACAATATTGAGAATTTTAAGAAATTTGAGAGGGATATATAAATTTTATTTTAGGTATATAAATTTCCGGTATTTTCCGGATTTACAAGGGGCAGTACTTGTGATAAAACGAAAAATAATGTGATAATAGGCTGAAACTGTTTTCGCAGTGCAATATTTTATGAAATCAGAAGCAGGAAAAGGATTAGAAGGAGTAAAAATGGAAACAAACGAAAAAAGAAATGTTCCCGATGATGATGTGATTGATTTAAGGGAAATATTTTTTGCAATTAAGAGAAAGATTTTTCTTATTATTGCAGTAGGATTGCTGGGTGGCTGTCTGTATGGCGCATATACGGCTTTTTTAATAGATCCTGTATATACTTCCACAGCCAGTATCCTGGTCTTGTCCAAGGAGACAACTCTTACGTCTATTGCGGATCTGCAGCTGGGGTCACAGCTTGCAGCAGATTATCAGGTACTGATCAAAAGTACAAGTGTAATGGAGGATGTTATTGATGCGCTTGACCTGGAGATGACACCGGAGGCTCTCAGAGCGAGTATTACGATCAATAACCCTGTAGATACAAGAATTCTGGAAGTTTCTGTAGTAAATACGGACGGAGAACTTGCGAAAAAGATCACAGATAAGGTTGTGGAGGTTTCTTCCGAATATATTGGAGATAAAATGGAAGTTGTTCCGCCTAAGATCATCGAAAAAGGAAAGATTCCCACAGTGCAGACCTCTCCAAGCATGACCAAAAATATTCTGATCGGATTTCTTGCAGGCATTGTTCTCTGTGGAGGAATCATCTGTGTACTTACAGTTATGGATGATACCATTAAGTCTGAGGATGATGTGGAAAAGTATCTGGGTGTTCCGGTTTTGGCTTCTGTTCCGGATAGAAAGGACTATATTAACAAGAACAGAAGAAAAAAGTAATACCCTGAGTGAAAGGAGATACCGGAATAATGAAAAGAGTTTCAATGCAGGATGTCCGTAAAACGGATTATTATTATGAAGAGGCAATTAAAACACTGCTGACAAATATAAAATTTGCCGGCAAGGATGTAAAGACGATCTTACTTACAAGCTGTTACCCTAACGAAGGGAAAAGCGATATTACATTTTCTCTGGCAAGAGAAATGGCAGCGTCAGGAAAAAGGGTTCTTCTCCTGGATACAGATATGAGAAAGTCTACTTATGCTCTCAGGTTTCGCGTGGCAGAGAGTGTTTCAGGTTTATCTCAGTTTTTAAGCGGACAGATAGGAATTGCGGATTTATTATATTCAACTAATTATGAGAATCTGGATATTATTTTTGCAGGTCCTTCGGTTCCCAATCCGTCAGCTCTTCTTGGGGAGGGGATTTTTTCCACTCTTATGAAAAAACTGAGAGAGCATTACGATTATATTTTTGTTGATACACCGCCTCTTGGCACAATTATTGATGCCGCCATAGTTGCTCAGAAATGCGACGGAGCAGTTCTGGTTGTGGAAAGCGAAGCAGTCAGCCATAAAGTAGCTAAAAAAGTACTTGTCCAGATAGAAAAAAGCGGCTGCAGGACGCTCGGAGCAGTTCTCAACAAGGTTGATATGAAAAAAGACAAGTATTATTCTCGTTATAGTGGAAAGTATGCCGCCTATTATGAAAAAATGAAAGAGGATCAGAACAAAAATTGAGAAGATATGGTAAGCTTATAAATGTATGTCTGGCTCTGTTATGTATAGTGCTTGTGCTGATTCTGGGAGGGCTTGTTGTATGGAACAGAAACCAGACAAGGGAAGATAAACAAAGGCTGGAGAAGCTGGCGGACGAAACAAGAGCAGAGGACAGGGAAGATTTACAGAAATTAGATAAAAAACAGGAAGAAACGGCAAAAGAACTTCAGCAGAAGGCGGCTCAGGAAGCGGAGGTCACAGCGACCCCTGCGCCGACTCTTTCTCCTGTGCCTTCGGAACCTGTAAAGGAAAAAACAGCAGGGATATCCTGTTGGGGAGACGATCTGCTGACTGCAGAGGATACACAGCAGTATTCCTATATGACAGTTCTTCAGAAACTTCTTCAGGAAAACGGTTATAATATTCCAGTAGTCAATAAGACTCTTCAGGGCGGAGGTACTCTGTCTATGATGAAGAGAGCCGGGGTTGATGATCAGATCATTCAGAATTTTATTTCTGAGCATCAGAAAGCAGCCAATGGCGCGCAGCTTTATGTTACAGAAACAGGAATCCGTGATTTTACGGAAGAAGACCTTACCCGTGACGATCTGGACTATATCCCTGTTATATTTATGGGATATTATGGCGGCTGGAATCATGATCCGGCTGAGCTTGCGCAGCAGCAGGAGCATATTCTGAAAACATTTTCCAACCAGGAGCAGTTTATTATAGTTGGAACCCGGCCGTTGGACGGTTCCGTGGATTCAGCTGCTCTGGACGCGGCGTTAAGTGAAAAATGGAAAGAACATTACATAAGTCTTGCTGCTGTCACCTCTTCGCCTTCTTCCACATATGAAGCGCAGGCGGCAATGGCCCGGGCGGTTTATGAGAAGATGGTGGAACTGAATTACATCAGCAAATAAAACAGAAAGTGTACAAGGATGCTGACAAAAAAAAGAAGTCGATATCGAAAAAAGAAAGCCGCATATATTCTGACAGGATGCGCAGTGCTGATCGTGGCGGCAGTCTTCGGGGCAGGAATATGGAAAAAGCAGACAGCGTCTCCGCATCTGAAAAAATCCGAAAATTCTGTATCCATGGATCAGCAGGAAGACGGCATTACATATAAGGGAAAAACTTATACTTATAACGACCATCTGAGCAATTTCCTTTTTATGGGAATTGACACCAGAGGTGAGGTGGAAAACCAGGAAACAGATAATACCGGACAGGCGGATGCGATCTTTCTGGTGTCCATGGACCGGGTGACAGAACAGATTCATGTGATTTCCATTCCCCGTGATACCATAACAGAGATAGAAGTGTTTACTGTTGGAGGAAAAAGTCTTGGCAAAATGGAAAACCATATCAATCTCCAGTTTGCCCAGGGCGATGGAAAAAGAGAAATCTGTGAACTGATGGAGGATGCGGTTTCTGACCTGTTTGGCGGAATTCATATTCAGAGTTACTGCGCGGTTAATATGGACGCAATTCCTGTAATGACAGAAATTGCCGGTAACGTGGAGGTTACGGTTCCGGATAACAGCCTGGCAGAAGTGAATCCTGAATTTACAGAAGGCGCAGAGGTTGTTCTCACAAAGGATAATGTAGAACAGTTTGTGCGCTATCGTGATATTGACCAGACTCAGAGCGCTCTGGTGCGTCAGAACAGACAAAAAAGTTTTTTGCAGGCATATATGAAAAAAGCCCAGGAAGAGTATCAGAAAGATGCCTCATTTGTTGCAAGGCTTTACGACAGCCTCAGAAGTTATATGGTCACAAACATGGGAAATGACATTTTTGTAAAGTTTCTGACAGCTACTGAAAAAAATCCTCCGGTGACGCATACAGTACCGGGCGAAGGGGTTCAGGGTGATTACTATGATGAATTTCATGTGGATCAGGACGGACTTCAGGATTTAATATATTCTGTTTTTTACAAAGAAGATAAATAGCAGACATGCCATTATCTATAAAAATTTATATTAAAAGGAGAGACGACAATGAAAAAAACAAACAAAATTTTAGCCGGAATTTTAGGCGCAGTTGTACTGATGAGCCCTGCAACCACATGGGCGGGTCCTAGTATTACAGACAAGGTAGTAGTTGTAGAAGACAGTGTTGGTAAATATATCGTAACAGATAAAATTGAAGAAGATGAAGTATTTACCACTCTGGAAACTGAAGATAAGGAAATGGCAGACCTGATCAAAGAGGTAAATGAAGGAACAAAGGATATGAAGGCTTTTACTGAAAAGTTATCTGCCGTACTGGAAACAGTAACTGATGAGGAAGCAAAAGCAGCACTTGAAAAAACAATTAAAGAAATCGAAGAAAAGAATCTTGATTTCTTAACAGGCTTTATGGCCCTGGAAGCAGAAGAAGGCGTAACTGTAGAGAAGAATGCCAACGGCAAATATGATGTTACTATTCAGATCCCGATTCTGAAAGATACTCTGAAAGATGTTAATATTTTATATTATAATAAAGAGTTAAAGATTTGGGAAATCATTGAGCCTGCAGCTGTTGATTTCGAAAAACAGACAATTGAGTTTGAAGTGGAAGACTTTTCTCTGTTAGCTGTTCTTGCTAATGTTGAGGAAGCAGAATAATCAGGGACTGAAATTTTAGTCCTGGAATATTAAAATAAGAATCTCCCCGGAAATCAGATGCTTTGCATGACTGGTACGCTGTGGGAGATTCTTTTTGAACTGGAAAAATGCACAAAAATGAAAATCGTTTTTTGGATAATATTCTGATTTTACGTTTCCATTAAAATTGTACTTGTAACCAGCCGTAAAATATGATATTATACCGTTCAAAGAAAAGGGAGTAGCGGCCATCGGATGAAAATAAAATGGTTTTCAGATGAGGTACATATTTGCGTCAGTACGGTATCAGTAAAAGATATCCGCGATATGAAGTAAGCAGCAAGACTTTTGTTTTGAGGCAGAATGAATCTGTCCGGAATGAAAGTCTTTTTCTTTTCTTTCAATAAACCGCCCGGGGACATATGATTGAAATTTCAGTTTAAGGTATACCTGTATGTTCATCAGATTGGGCAGTAAGGAGGACACAGATGGAGGAATTTAACAACATGAAAAAGAAATGGTCTCCTAAAAGACCAAAGACCGGAAAGCATGCCAAAAAGGTTGTGGCAATCGTGGCCGGGGTTGCTGTTGTGGGTCTGTTTGCCACAGACTGTACCTATCAGATCCAGGAGCAGGAGCAGGCGGTTTTGTCAACCTTTGGTGTGCCGAAAGCAGTGACAGAAACAGGACTTCATTTTAAACTGCCTCTGATCCAGCAGGTACATAAGGTAAACACTACCATACAGGGATTTCCTATTGGATATGATCAGGACTCCAATGACGTGGTGGCAGATGAAGGGATTATGATCACGTCAGATTATAACTTTATCGACGTGGATTTTTTTGTGGAATACAGGATCACAGAACCGGTTAAATATCTTTACACGTCTCAGCAGCCGGAAGAAATTCTGAAAAGTATTGCCCAGAGCTGTATCCGTACGGTGATTGCCAGCTATACGGTAGACGATGTGCTGACTACGGGAAAAAGTGAGATACAGGCAAAGATCAAAGAAATGATCATGGAAAAAATGGAGGTTCAGGATGTGGGAATCCAGCTTGTGAACATTACGATCCAGGATGCGGAGCCGCCTACACAGGAGATCATGAAAGCCTTTAAGGCTGTGGAAACAGCAAAGCAGGGCAAAGAAACTGCCGTTAATAACGCCAATAAATACAGAAATGAAAAGCTTCCCGAGGCAGAGGCTCAGGCAGACCAGATCATTCAGGATGCAGAGGCTCAGAAGCAGGTCAGAATTAATGAGGCAGAAGCTGAAGTGGCAAGATTTAACGCCATGTATGAGGAATATGTAAAAAATCCTACAGTGACAAAGCTTCGCATGTTTTATGAGACCATGGAAGATGTACTTCCGGATATGAAGATCGTCATTGACAATGGAGACGGAACCCAGAAAGTTCTTCCGCTTGATTCTTTTACAGGGGAAAGCGATGGTGAAGAAGCAGCGGAAACACAGCAGCCGGAAACCGGAGCTGAGCCGGAAAATGCTCAGAGTCAGACCACAGACGCTGCAGTACAGGGAGGTGAATGATCATGAAACGTAAAAAAGTTCTTGCTGTGGCTGCAGGGGTTGTAGTTGTATTTGCAGCTCTTACATCAGTTACAGTGACAAAACAGAATGAATATAAGCTGATCCGCCAGTTCGGAAAGGTACAGAGAGTGATTGATAAGCCGGGGATCAGTCTTCGCGTACCATTAATGGAAACAACGGCAACATTGCCAAAACAGACCCTTCTCTATGATCTTGCGCCTTCAGATGTTATCACAAGGGACAAAAAGACTATGATTACAGACAGTTATGTGATCTGGAGAATTTCAGATCCTCTGAAATTTGCCAGAACGCTGAATTCTTCAATAGAAAACGGGGAAAGCCGTATTAATACAGCAGTATATAACGCGACAAAAAATGCCATCAGCAGTATGTCCCAGGACGAGGTGATCACCAGCCGGGACGGAGAACTGGCTGATATGGTAATGGGATCTGTAGATGACAATATGGAGCAGTACGGAATAGAGGTAATGCTTTTTGATACCAAGCAGCTGGATCTGCCGGATGACAATAAGGAAGCTGTTTATGAGAGAATGATCTCAGAAAGAGATAATATAGCGGCTACTTATAAGGCTGAAGGAAGCTCAGAGGCCAAGGTGATCCGCAATACTACGGACAAAGAGGTTGCCATTCAGATTTCAGAAGCCAAGAAGCAGGCGGAAATCCTGGAAGCCCAGGGTGAGCAGGAATATATGAAGATCCTTGCCGGCGCTTATGGCGAAGAAGGAAGAAGTGATTTTTATTCCTTTGTACGCAGCCTGGATGCTCTGAAAAACTCTATGAAGGGCGAGGACAAAACAGTGATCCTTTCTCCGGATTCCCCGATCGCACAGATTTTCCAGGGGAATACAGGAACCGTGCAGTAATTGATCGTGTGTGATTTACGGAAGAGTTTATAAAAGACAGAAGTTTGTGTATTTTTGGAAAAATAAATAACTGAAGTTTTATGGAGACACAGCAGACACCGGAACATGGAAATGGGAAGGTGGCTGCTGTGTTATTGTTTACATTGTGGGGGATTTTACCTGTGAATATTTATCCGGCTGTGGCAGATATCATTTTGCAGATATGATTTTGGAAAAAAATAAAAAAAGTACTTGCAATCTTTATACATTGATGCTAAACTATAATGCGAACGCGCTATGAGTGCGTCCATAACTGCAGATTCAAGCCTAAATTACGAGAGGAGGATTTCCAGTGAAAGTAAGATCATCTGTAAAGCCGATCTGCGAGAAATGCAAGATCATTAAAAGAAAAGGATCTATCAGAGTTATCTGTGAAAATCCAAAACACAAACAGCGCCAGGGTTAATGACGGCAGTTTGTGAAACGTGCGGCTGCAGTTTGATACACCCGGAAGGGTTGTTCGGACTGTTTGTATAATTGATTTATCAAAGCATGTATTGCCTAATACCGAGAGGCAACAGCAGCATTTAGCTGCAATTTCGGAAAGGCTGTCTTACGCCAAAGACGGCTGGGTGTTTTACCGAGGCACCCCAATTAGGAAACTAAAAACAGAAAGCAGACTTTCAGGTATGCCCCATTTCACCTTGCCATCCGGTAAGTGGTATACGACAGAAGCGCTTTCAAAAAAGAAGATGGAGGAAACAGTACATGGCTCGTATAGCTGGTGTAGACTTACCAAGAGAAAAACGTATTGAAATCGGCCTTACCTATATTTATGGTATCGGCAGACCGAGCGCAGACAAAATTCTTGCGCAGGCAAATGTAAATCCTGACACACGTGTCAGAGATCTGACAGATGAAGAAGTAAAGAGAATCAGCGCTGTCATTGATGAGACAATGATGGTAGAAGGTGATCTTCGTCGTGAAATCGCTCTTAATATCAAGAGACTGCAGGAAATCGGATGCTACAGAGGAATCCGTCATCGTAAAGGACTTCCGGTTCGTGGTCAGAAGACTAAGACAAATGCAAGAACCCGCAAAGGTCCGAAGAGAACAGTAGCAAACAAGAAGAAATAATAAGTAGAATAATTGATAAAAGTAACTTAAGAATATTACATTCAAGGAAAGCGTAGGTTAGTTTTAAAATGGCAAAAGCAACCAAAAGAACGACAACAAAACGTCGTGTCAAGAAAAACGTTGAACATGGACAGGCACATATTCAGTCTTCTTTCAACAATACAATTGTTACACTGACTGACAACGAAGGAAACGCTCTTTCATGGGCAAGTGCCGGCGGTCTGGGATTTAGAGGTTCAAGGAAATCTACTCCTTATGCAGCACAGATGGCAGCAGAGACTGCAACAAAAGCTGCTTTAATCCATGGATTAAAAACTGTTGATGTTATGGTAAAAGGACCGGGTTCAGGACGTGAAGCTGCAATCCGTGCACTTCAGGCATGCGGTCTTGAAGTAACAAGTATCCGTGACGTAACACCGGTTCCGCACAACGGATGCCGTCCACCAAAACGCAGAAGAGTCTAATTGAGGAGGTAGCTTGAAATGGCAGTAAACAGAGTGCCCGTTCTGAAAAGATGCAGATCTCTTGGTCTGGATCCAATCTATTTAGGAATTGATAAAAAATCTACAAGACAGTTAAAACGTGCAAACAGAAAGATCTCTGAGTACGGTTTACAGTTAAGAGAAAAACAGAAAGCAAAATTCATTTACGGAGTTCTTGAGAAACCTTTCCGTAACTACTACAAAAAAGCCGACAGAATGCCGGGCCAGACAGGTGAGAACCTGATGGTTATGCTTGAGACAAGACTTGACAACGTAATCTTCCGTATGGGATTTGCAAGAACAAGACGTGAGGCTCGTCAGATCGTTGACCACAAGCACGTACTTGTAAACGGCAAATGTGTAAACATTCCGTCTTACCTTGTAAAAGCCGGAGATACTGTTGAGATCAAAGAAAAATGCAAAGGTTCCGAAAGATACAAAGGAATCCTGGAAGTAACAGGCGGAAGACTTGTTCCGGAGTGGCTTGATGTAAATCAGGATGCTCTTTCCGGAACTGTAAAAGAACTTCCGAACAGAGAAGTAATTGATGTACCTGTAGACGAGATGCTTATCGTCGAGCTGTACTCTAAGTAAAGCATAGAGGTTAAGGTGCAACTGAGCTTTTATGCGGTCCCCAAACGAAGCTTAGGCGGAGTTTGGGGATACTATATTAAAAGTATGACGCAGCTTTCCAGAAGGAGGGAGCCTTATAGTGTTTGATTTTAATAAACCAAAAATCGAAATTACCGAAATATCCGAAGATAAGAAATTTGGCAGATTCGTAGTGGAACCGCTGGAAAGAGGTTATGGTACTACTCTTGGCAATTCGCTCAGAAGAATTATGCTGTCTTCCCTCCCGGGAGCAGCTGTAAGCCAGGTGAAAATTGATGGCGTACTGCATGAATTCAGTTCTATTCCGGGTGTGAAAGAAGACGTTTCAGAGATCATTATGAATCTGAAGAGTCTTGCAATTAAAAATAACAGCTCTGATAACGAGCCAAAAACCGCATACATTGAGTGTGAAGGAAAAGGCGTTGTAACAGCAGCTGATATTCAGACAGACCAGGATCTTGAGATCATGAATCCGGATCAGGTCATCGCCACACTGAATGGTGGTAAGGACTGCAGACTTGCAATGGAGCTTACCATTACAAGAGGACGTGGATATGTAAGCGCTGATAAAGGCAAAACTGATGATATGCCTATCGGTGTGATTGCGGTAGATGCAATTTACACACCGGTTGACAGAGTAAACATGGTTGTGGAAAACACCCGTGTAGGTCAGGTGACAGATTATGACAAACTGACTCTGGATGTGTTCACAAACGGTACTCTTGATCCGGATGAGGCTGTCAGCCTTGCAGCAAAAGTATTAAGTGAGCATTTAAGCCTGTTCATTGATCTTTCTGAGAATGCAAAAACCGCTGAGGTTATGATCGAGAAAGAGGACAATGAGAAGGAAAAAGTTCTGGAAATGAGCATTGATGAGCTTGAGCTTTCTGTTCGTTCCTATAACTGCCTGAAACGGGCTGGAATCAATACTGTAGAAGAGCTGTGCAACAGAACATCTGAGGATATGATGAAGGTTCGTAACCTTGGCCGCAAGTCACTGGAAGAGGTACTTGCAAAGCTGAAGGAACTGGGCCTGCAGCTTCAGCCTACAGAGGAATAGAATACACTCATTTTATTAATATTACCGCGGGGAGCCAAAGCATCAGGGCAGTAAGACCGAACAAGCATGTCCCGGTGTCCCGCAGATGGAGGAAAATAACATGGCAAAATATAGAAAATTAAGCAGAACATCTGATCAGAGAAAAGCTCTGTTAAGAAACCAGGTAACAAATCTTCTGTATCACGGAAAGATCGTTACAACTGAAGCAAAAGCAAAAGAGATCCGCAAGATCGCAGAAGGTCTTATTGCTATGGCTGTTCGCGAGAAAGACAACTTTGAGACAGTTACTGTAACTGCAAAGGTTGCCCGCAAAGACGCTGAAGGCAAGAGAGTAAAAGAAGTTGTAGACGGTAAGAAGAAAACCGTATACGATGAAGTTCAGAAAGAGATCACAAAAGATGCTCCTTCCAGACTTCACGCTCGTCGTCAGATGGCAAAAGTTTTCTATCCTGTAAAAGAAGTACCGGCTAAAGGTGCTGGCAGAAAGAAAAACACAAAAGACATCGACATGGTTAAGAAAATGTTCGATGAGATCGCTCCAAAATACGTTGGACGTAACGGCGGTTACACAAGAATCGTTAAGATCGGACCACGTAAGGGCGATGCTGCAATGGAAGTACTTATTGAGTTAGTATAATTCAGTATCTCAAAGGGGATATCTGCTCAGGCAGGTATCTCCTTTTTTTACCAGAAAGCTCAGTACGTAACGTACTGCTTTTCTGGTAGATAAAAATATACTGCACAGATACTTTATCCCGCATATTTCAGGATTTTGTCATATACATGCCAAAACACCTGGCGGGACAGCGACCTGTGAACATCTGCGAACAAAGTTTCTGTTGATAAATGGATGGAAGTATCGTACAATCATAAGCACAGAAACCTGACCGGACAGAAGCTTCTGTAAGATTTACGACAAAACTGAGAATTTTTCAGACGGATCCCTCGTGGATATACAGTCGGAAAATGCTGTATGGGATTTGCAGGATTCATCAGGAGATTTTCAGAAAAAGCCGGGACATCAGATAAAAAACTGAGTATGTAAACCAGTTTTGTGTGTATAGATCCGGATACAGGGGACATGATAAGAAAAAATACAGAGGATACCAGATACATGAATATAAGAAGAATTGCAGCAGTATGGGCGGCAAAAGCTGCCGGTTTTATCTGCAAAAAAATGGGAAGACAGGGCGTTACCTGGGCCGGAAAGATTGCACTGAAGATCTATCCGCCTGTTCTGAGAGAGCTGGCATCAGAGGTGCGAAGGGATATTTTTGTGGTCTGCGGTACAAACGGAAAAACGACTACCAACAATATGCTTTGCGCAGCTTTGGAAGCAGAGGGCCAGAAAGTAATCTGTAACCATACAGGATCCAATATGCTGAACGGAGTTGTGGCAGCTTTTGTTCTGGGCGCAAAGCTCAACGGCCATATGGATGCAGACTATGCCTGTATTGAGGCAGATGAAGCTTCCACAAAGTATATTTTTCCGGAGATCAGGCCGGATTATATGGTAATGACAAATCTTTTCCGGGATCAGCTGGACCGGTATGGAGAAATCGATATTACCATGAACATTCTGGAAACTATGATAAAAACAGTTCCGGACATGAAGGTAATCGTCAATGGAGACGATGCACTTTCCGCATATCTTGCCATGGACAGCGGTAATCCATGTGTATTTTACGGAATCAGCCAGCCCGTTATGAAAAATGATACCAATGAGATACGTGAGGGCCGTTTCTGTAAAAAATGCGGAGAAAAGCTTCAGTACAGTTTTTACCATTACAGTCAGCTTGGCGATTATGCCTGCCCGAAATGCGGCTTTAAAAGACCGGAACCTGACTTTGACGCAGAGGATGTACAGGTGGGAGACCGGCTTTCCTTCCGGGTGGAAAACAGGCTTATTTCAGCTAATTACAAAGGCTTTTATAATGTATACAATATTCTGGCGGCCTATGCAGGCGTGCGTACGGCAGGCTTTTCGGCAGAGCATTTTAAAGATATGCTGAAAAAATTCAATCCGGAAAACGGCCGTATGGAACAGTTCCGTATTCAGGGAACAGGAGTGACCCTGAACCTTGCCAAGAATCCGGCAGGCTTTAACCAGAATATTTCTGCTGTCATGCAGGATACGGCGCCAAAGGATGTGATCATTGCCATTAACGACAATGCTCAGGACGGAATTGATATTTCCTGGCTGTGGGATGTGGATTTTGACCTTTTCGGAGGAGAAAGTATCAGGAGCATTACAGTCAGCGGGATCCGCTGTCAGGATATGCGTCTGCGTCTGAAATATGTGGATATTCCCTCTGTACTGGAGCCGGATGTGGAAAAAGCCATCAGAGACAGAGTTAAGGACGGCACAGGAAATCTCTATGTACTTGTAAACTATACGGCACTTTTTGCCACCAGAAATATACTGAAAAAACTGGAGGGAGAGCAGAAATGAAACTGACTATTGGACATTTATATCCGGATCTGCTGAATCTCTATGGTGACAGGGGAAATATCCAGTGTCTTATGAAACGGTGTCAGTGGAGAGGGATCGAGTCAGAGACAATTTCCTTTGAGCTGAATGATACCATTGATTTTTCCGGATTGGATATCGTGCTTCTGGGCGGAGGTTCAGACAGGGAGCAGATGCTGGTCTGTGAAAAGCTCAGAGAGCTTCAGGGAGCTTTTAAGGCGTATGTGGAAAACAACGGAGTTGTGATCGCTATCTGCGGAGGCTATCAGCTTCTGGGAAATTATTATAAAACAGACCAGGGAATGATCAAAGGGCTTGAGCTTGTGGACATGCACACAGAACAGCAGGAGGGACGGCTGATCAGTAATATTGTTCTCAAAAGCGACTTATTTGACATGCCGGTGGTTGGCTTTGAAAACCATGGAGGAAGAACCTTTATCGGAAATAATCAACCTCTTGGAAAGGTTCTTTATGGATCAGGAAATGACGGACAGACAGGATATGAGGGCGTAGTCTACAAAAATGTGATCGGAACCTATCTTCACGGACCTCTTCTTCCCAAGAATCCTCAGCTTGCAGACTGGCTGATCACCCAGGCCCTCAGACGGAAATACGGAGAGAGTCTGCAGCTGGAACCGCTGGATGACACCCAGGAAAAGGAAGCAAATGATTATATTTACAAAAGGTTTGTGAAATAACACTTGCAATCAAAAAAAACTGACGTTATAATGAAGCCGTGGAGCGGTACAGAATCCGTTTCATAAGATTCAGAAACAGACTTGAAAGGAGTAACAATTATGCAGAAGTATGTATGCGAGCCATGTGGATATGTATATGACCCGGAAATCGGCGATCCGGACAGCGGAATCGAGCCGGGCACAGCATTTGAAGATATTCCGGAGGATTGGGTTTGCCCGATCTGCGGAGTAGGCAAGGATGAATTTGTACCGGAAGACTAAGTAACCGGACGGAAGGGTGCCGAAAGCAGGCTGCTTTTGACACCTTTCTTTTTATACATGGATGTTTCAGCAGAAAAGCGTAAGACTTTTGCAGAAGAATATAAGGAATTCTGAACAGAAAGGAAGCCAGCATGAAGAAAAAGACAGCAGTTATTTTTATAGGATTTTTTATGACTTTGGGAGCTCTGTCAGGATGCGGCGGAAATGATGCCACAGAAGCTGCCAGCGAGAGTGCCCAGACAGAGGATGAGGGAACCGGAGAAGACGAGGAAATGCAGGAAGCCCGGGAGGAAGAACAGGAGCAGAAAGAGAAGGAAGAAAAGAAAGCCGAAAAGGAAGCGGAGAAGGCTTCAAAAGAAGATAAAAAAGAAACTGAGAAGAAATCCGAAGCAGAGGATTCCGAAAATAAAAAAGAGGCTCAGGAGGAAACTGAGACAGAAAGTGTGAAGATCGCGGTTCTTCTTCCTGATCAGGAAGAATGGTCAGATGATGCTCAGGTGCTTGAGGCAAATCTGAAAGAGGACGGATACGAGCCTTTACTGGCCTATGCTGAGGGAGACGCTTCCAGACAGGTATCTCAGATACAGGAAATGCTGGAACAGCAGGTAGCTGCTTTTATTATCACTCCGGTAGACGCTTATGGACTGACGGATGTGCTGGCAGAAGTAAAAGAGGCAGAGATCCCGGTATTTTCCTATGATGATCTTATTATGGATACCAATGCGGTGAAATATTATACGACCTTCGGAGGCCGTCAGGCAGGACAGATGATCGCAGAAGAGATCATTAAAAAGGAAAACCTGAAAGAAGTGCAGGAAGAAAAGGAAACCAGAACCATTGAATTTCTGATGGGTTCTCCGGACGATACAGAAGCTTTGTTCCTGTATAATGGAGTTATGGAAGGACTGCAGCCTTATCTGGATGACGGAACCCTGGTGTGCACTTCCGGTAAGATCAGCTTTGACGATACCGGAATCATCAGGTGGAGCAGAGAGCTTGCCGGTACACGGATGAGCCAGCTCCTTGAGGATTCTTATGAAGACGGAGCTGTTCCGGATATTATCTGTACAGGGTTTGATGATGCCGCTCTGGGGGCTGAAGAGACTCTGGAGACAGCGGGAATTGTTCCCGGAAGTGAGCAGTGGCCTTTGATCACAGGAGTGGGATGTAAGGAGGAAGCAGTGAGATCCGTGGCATCCGGAAAAATCGGTTTCAGTCTCTTTATGGATTACAGAGATCTGGCAGATAACTGCGAGCAGATGGTTCACGTTTACCTGACAGGAGAGGAGGATCCGGAGGTAAACGATTACGAACAGTATGACAATGGTGTAAAGATCATCGGAACGTACCTCTGTGAGCCGCAGGTAATAGACGGCGATAATTATGAGCTTCTGATCGACAACGGTTATTATGAGGAAGAAGAGATAGCTCCGGAGGCTGAGGAAACCGTAACACCAGTCCCGGAGGAAAGCGTTACTCCTTCTCCGAAAGAAGACGAAGCGACTCCACAGGAAAGTGCAGCTTCCGATTGGGAAGAAGACAAAGAAGCAGTAAAACAGTCTTCAGGGGAAAAAGAGGATTCTGATTTAAAAAAGGAAAAAGAGTCTGACAAGGATGAAAAGAAAGCGTCGGAAAAAGTAACCTTAAAGAAAAGTAAATCCGCTTCTGACGATAAATAAGAAAATAAAACAGCCCGGAGCTTTACCGTAAATATATGGCAAAGCTCCGGGTTGTGTATTTGTCCGGGAAAATCCGGAAAAGGTTCGGTTTTATCTGAAAGTCAGAGAATCATCGGTCATGGAATCAATAATGGCAAGTGATTCCAGGCGCACACCCATATCGCGGATACACTGACCGCCGTTCTGGAATCCCTTTTCAATTACAATTCCCGCGCCTTCAAGAACGGCTCCTGATTCTTTTACAATTTCAATCAGTCCCATCAGGGCGCATCCATTGGCAAGGAAATCATCGATCAGAAGAACATGGTCTTCCGGTCCGAGGAATTTTTTGGAAAGGATTACATCATATACTTTTTTATGTGTAAAGGATTCCACTTTGGAGCAGTACATTTCCCCGTCAAGATTCAGACTCTGCGCCTTTTTGGCAAAAATAACAGGTACATCGAAATACTGAGCTGCGATGCAGGCAATGCCGATGCCAGAGGCCTCAATGGTAAGAATCTTTGTGATCGGACAGTCTGAAAAACGTCTTTTGAATTCTTTTCCGATTTCATTGATCAGAGTAATATCCATCTGGTGATTCAGAAAACTGTCTACTTTTAAAATATTTCCTGGTTTTACAATTCCGTCTTTAAGGATATGGTCTTTTAAGAGCTGCATGACTTCTCTCCTTTGATTTAATTACATTCTTATTAGAAATTACATCTAATATACGCTATTCTCGGCGGAAGTTCAATTCTTTTCGACAAAGTTTTGCAAAAAAATTGTGGAAGTACCCACAAAAAGTTATGCTTACTTCCGTTGCATTGCCTGAAAAGGTCTGGTACAATGAAAAAAAGCCAATATAAAAAGAAAACAGAACGAAAAAACAGAAAAGAATCACTGAAACAGAAAGAGCAGGGAGAAGAGCAGCGTTTTATCTGTCGGGAAAAACACAGGGAAAATAACTGCAAAAAATACAGGAGAGGGAAGGCGTATCATGAAAGAATACGAAGTGATCTGGGAGATTTTTAACAAATGCCCGGGAAATCAGATGCGGGATGTATTTGTAGATGAGGTGCAGCTGGAAGACCCGGAAGAATATGTAAAGAATAAATTTCAGGGAAAAGAAGTTTCCTATGACAAGACAGTTCTTGAAGACGGAACAGTGATTTTTGATATTCTCACCTCGGGGATAAAACAGAGATGCTCCTTTACAGAGATTTAGTAGCTGTGCTATAATGGCAGGTGGCGGCAGAACAAAGAGGACCGCAGATCAGTCCGGTAAGGCCGGGAAAGGAGCACACATGAGCGAAACAAAAGAGACACATGTGCATATCATGGAGGACGGAAGTGTGGTTGAACATTCACACGGAGCGCACGGCCATCATCACAGTCATGCGCAGACCAAGGCTGTACTTAATCGTCTTTCAAGAGCAATCGGCCATATGGAATCTATTAAGAGAATGGTAGAAGACGGACGTGACTGTTCCGAGGTTCTGATTCAGCTTTCAGCAGTGAAATCCGCAATTAATAATACAGGCAAGATCATTCTCCAGGACCACATTGAGCACTGCATTGTAGATGCTGTGGAGCATGGGGACCGGGACGCTATCAGGGAACTGGAAAAGGCCATAGACCGGTTCATCAAATAAGGGAGAATCTTACTGCACAGATAGACGATAATAATATAGAAGGAGAAGTAAGATGGCAAAGGAATGTAACAGCAAAACCTGTGACAAATCAAGCTGCGAGGGATGCAGCAGCAAAGGTAAGAACATGGATCTTATGGCAGAAGCCAATTCCATGTCCAATGTAAAACATGTGATCGGTATTGTCAGCGGCAAGGGCGGCGTAGGTAAATCTTTTGTAACAGCATCTCTTGCAAACCGCATGGCAGCCAAAGGTTTTAAAGTAGGTATTCTGGACGCGGATATTACCGGTCCGTCTATTCCGAAAATGTATGGTCTGAAGGGCGCTGCCCAGGCAGACGACAATGGAATCTACCCAATGGAGACAGGAAACGGGATCAAGGTTATTTCTGTAAACCTCCTGCTTCCTACAGAGGAGACTCCTGTTATCTGGAGAGGACCGATCCTTGCAAATATGGTAAAACAGTTCTGGACCGATGTGATCTGGGGAGACCTGGATTATCTGTTTGTAGACATGCCTCCGGGAACCGGCGACGTACCGCTTACTGTATTCCAGTCACTTCCGGTTGACGGAATCGTGATCGTAAGCTCTCCGCAGGATCTTGTAAAAATGATCGTTAAAAAAGCATTTAATATGGCTGAAATGATGCATATTCCGGTACTTGGGATCGTAGAGAATTACAGCTATGTAAAATGTCCGGACTGCGGAAAGGAGATCAAAGTATTTGGTGAAAGCCATATTGATGAGATTGCGGCAGAACTTGGAGTTCCGGTACTTGGCAAAATGCCCATCGAGGCATCTTTTGCAGATTATGCGGACAAAGGAGAATTCCATCAGGTAGTAAATACTTATCTTGAAGCGGCAGATAACTGTATGCCGGTATAAGATAAGAATTAATATAAGCTCAAAAATACTATGGCCCCTGGCCGGATCGAGAAAGGAGTCTCTCATGAGCAACGTAAGACGTGTTTATGTAGAAAAGAAACCTGCCTATGCAGTTCAGGCAAAAGAACTGAAACATGAAATCAGCAGTTACCTGGGAATCAAATCTGTTACAGGTGTAAGAGTGCTGATTCGTTATGATGTGGAGAATATTTCTGACGAGGTGTTTGAAAAAGCCTGCAGGACAGTATTTGCAGAGCCGCCGGTAGACGAGCTTTATCAGGAAAGCTTTGAAACCGCAGAGGATTCCAGAATTTTTTCTGTAGAATATCTGCCGGGTCAGTTTGACCAGAGAGCAGATTCTGCAGTACAGTGTGTTCAGTTTCTGGATGAAAATTCACAGCCGATCATCCGTTCCGCTACTACCTATGTAATTGAAGGAACCGTAACGGATGAGGAATTTGAAGCTGTAAAACACCACTGCATCAATCCGGTAGATTCCAGAGAAACAGGAATTGAGAAACCGGAAACTCTGGTAAATGTTTTTCCGGAGCCGGAGGATGTAAAGATTTTTGACGGCTTTAAGGATATGGCGGAAAATGATCTGAAGGATCTGTACGATTCTCTTAATCTTGCAATGACATTCAGAGATTTTCAGCATATTCAGAATTATTTCAAAGGGGAAGAGAACCGCAATCCTTCCATGACAGAAATTCGTGTTCTGGATACCTACTGGTCAGATCACTGCCGTCATACTACCTTTTCTACTGAGCTTACAGATGTTAAATTTGGTGAGGGCGACTATAAAGAGCCTATCGAAAAAACATATGAGCAGTACCTGAACGACAGAGAGGTTCTTTATAAAGACCGTGACGACAAATTCATCTGTCTGATGGATCTTGCCCTGATGGCAATGAAAAAACTGAAATCTGAAGGAAAGCTTCAGGATCAGGAGGAATCTGACGAGATCAATGCCTGCAGTATTGTAGTTCCTGTAGATGTTGACGGCAAAGAAGAAGAGTGGCTGATCAACTTTAAAAATGAGACACACAACCATCCGACAGAGATCGAGCCGTTTGGCGGTGCTGCAACCTGCCTTGGCGGAGCCATCCGTGACCCGCTTTCCGGAAGAACCTATGTATATCAGGCGATGCGCGTAACAGGCGCTGCAGATCCTACAGTTTCTGTAAAAGAAACTCTGAAGGGCAAGCTTCCTCAGAAGAAACTGGTAAGAAGCGCAGCTCATGGATACAGTTCCTATGGAAACCAGATCGGTCTTGCAACAGGCTATGTAAAAGAAATCTATCATCCGGACTATGTGGCAAAACGTATGGAGATCGGCGCTGTTCTGGGCGCAGCTCCAAGACGCGCTGTTATCCGTGAAAATTCTGATCCGGGAGATATCATTATCCTTCTGGGCGGACGTACCGGCCGCGACGGAATCGGCGGTGCAACCGGTTCATCCAAGGTGCATACAGAGGCTTCTATTGAAGTGTGCGGCGCTGAGGTACAGAAAGGAAATGCTCCTACAGAACGTAAGATCCAGCGTATGTTCCGCAGAGAGGAAGTAAGCTGCATTATCAAGAAATGTAATGACTTTGGCGCCGGCGGAGTGTCTGTTGCCATCGGCGAGCTGGCAGCAGGTCTCAGAATCAATCTTGATAAGGTTCCGAAAAAATATGCGGGACTTGACGGAACAGAGATCGCTATTTCCGAGTCTCAGGAGCGTATGGCAGTTGTTGTTGATCCAAAAGATGTAGACAAGTTCCTTGGATTTGCAAATGAAGAAAACCTGGAGGCAGTTCCGGTTGCTGTTGTTACAGAAGAGCCGAGACTTGTACTTACCTGGAGAGACAAAGAAATCGTAAATATTTCCCGTGCTTTCCTTGATACAAACGGAGCGCATCAGGAAACCACAGTTGAAGTGGAAATTCCAAATAAAGAAGGATGCCTCCTTACTGACCGTCAGGAAGTAGCGGACATAAAAGAAAAATGGCTGGAAACTCTTTCTGACCTTAACGTATGCTCCCAGAAGGGGCTTGTGGAAATGTTTGACGGTTCCATCGGAGCGGGAAGCGTACTTATGCCCCACGGCGGCAAATATCAGCTGACAGAAACTCAGGCAATGGTAGCAAAGGTTCCTGTTCAGAAGGGTAATACAAACACTGTGACCATGATGAGCTATGGTTTTGATCCATATCTTTCTTCCTGGAGCCCGTATCACGGAGCTGCTTACGCAGTAACAGAATCCGTGGCAAGAATCGTGGCTACAGGCGGTGACTACAGAAAGATCCGCTTTACCTTCCAGGAATATTTCCGTCGTATGACAGAAGATCCCAAGCGCTGGAGCCAGCCTTTTGCAGCACTTCTGGGCGCTTATGCGGCACAGATGGGATTCGGTCTTCCGTCTATCGGAGGAAAGGACAGTATGTCCGGTTCCTTTAATGAGATCGATGTTCCGCCGACACTGGTTTCCTTTGCAGTAGACACCGGAAAGCTTCAGGATGTTGTGACTCCGGAGTTTAAAAAAGCAGGAAGCAGGCTTGTATGGCTTCGTGCGCCAAAGGATGCATATCAGCTTCCTGATTATGAGGGCATTATGGACCAGTACGGAAAACTTCACGAGGATATGAAGGAGGGACGCGTTCTTTCCGCATATGCTCTTGACCGTCACGGACTGGCTGATGCAGTTGCAAAAATGGCATTTGGAAACGGCTTTGGTGTTAAGATTGAGCACAATCTTGACCCGAGAGATTTCTTTGCTCCCGGATTTGGCGATCTGGTACTTGAGGTTCCGGCTGACAAAGTGGGAAGTCTTTCCATTACCTATACAGTGATCGGTGAAGTTACTGCTGATGCGAAGTTCTCTTACGGAAATGCTGAAATTTCTCTGGAAGAGGCTGTGAAGGCATGGACAGGAACTCTGGAAAAAGTGTTTAAAACAGATTCCGGTGAAAATGACGGAGCTACTGCATATTTTACAGCAGCGAAGGATCATGAAGAGGGAACCGTTGATGAAAACGGACTGTTCCATACAAACAGAGTTTATATCTGCAATCATAAGATTGCAAAGCCCCGTGTGTTTATTCCGGTATTCCCGGGAACAAACTGCGAGTATGACAGTACCCGCGCTTTTGAAAGAGCCGGAGCAGAGGTTGACGTGAAGGTATTTAAAAACCTGACAGCAGCCGATATCCATGATTCAGTAGAAATTTTTGAGAAAGCTATCAGCCAGGCACAGATGATCATGTTCCCGGGCGGCTTCTCAGCAGGCGATGAGCCGGACGGCTCCGCAAAATTCTTTGCAACTGCTTTCCAGAATGCAAAGATCAAAGAAGCGGTTATGAAGCTTCTCAATGAGAGAGACGGTCTTGCGCTTGGTATCTGCAATGGTTTCCAGGCTCTGATCAAGCTGGGACTTGTTCCTTACGGCGAGATCTGCGGACAGAAAGCAGATTCACCGACACTGACCTATAATACCATCGGACGCCATATTTCCAAGATGGTTTACACAAAGGTTGTAAGCAATAAATCCCCATGGCTGCAGAAAGCAAAGCTTGGCGGAGTTTACTGCAACCCTGCATCTCACGGAGAGGGACGTTTTGTTGCAAATGACGAGTGGCTTGCGAAGCTTCTGGCAAACGGACAGATCGCTACTCAGTACGTAACTGCAGACGGCGAGCTGAGCAGCTCCGAGGAATGGAACGTAAACGGCTCTTACATGAATATCGAGGGTATTACAAGTCCGGACGGACGTGTTCTTGGTAAGATGGCTCACAGTGAGCGCCGTGACAATGGTGTGGCTGTAAACATCTACGGAGAGCAGGATATCAGAATCTTCGAGTCCGGTGTAGAATATTTTAAATAAATTTTGACAGCTGATAAAGCGGCAAAATAAATACAGGGGCCCGGCTCAGTCATTCATATGCGTGACTGAGCCGGGCCCCTGTTCTGTTCACAGCTCTGATTCCGGCGCCGGAAAAAATTTACGGGAAATGATCCGTCCCATTTCTTCTGGGGATTCCTTCATTCCGGTGTCCATCCATGAGAGAATGATGCCGCACAGACCAAAAGAAATAAAAATCTGACGGTAGTATTCGCTGCTGTCTGCGGTATTGATATCGTTGAATTTCAGGATCAGACGATTTAAAAGCAGAAGGGAAAGGTTTGCCCGGATCAGAGTCTGTACAATATCCCGAATAGAATAAAAGAACTGGAAAAAACGAATGGAAAGCTCATGGGCGGAAGCGCTTTCTTTTTGGGGCTGTTTTTCGATCCATTCAGTCATCAGTTTGTCCAGCTTAAATTCAATGACATTTTCCTTTGAAGTAAAATTTCTGTAGTAGGTGATGCGGCTTACATTGGCAAGCTCTGTGATCTCCCGGACTGTAATGGATTCGATGGATTTTGTGCGGAGCAGAATAAAAAGAGCGTCTGCAATGCATTCTTTCAGAAAGTCACTGGAATTTTTTTTGCGTCCCATTGATACAATTTCCTCCGTTTTGTTTCATTTATAAGCAGGTTCATTGATTTTTCGACGGAATATGATATAGTATGTTCCACTGATACATTTGTAACATATATTTTAGAGAAACAGCGGAAACTTGTCAATCCGCTGAAGGAGGAAAACATATTATGATGATCATAACGGACTCTGCTTCTGATATAACCAGACAGGAAGCTGAGGAAATGAATATCCGTATTGTCTGGCTGAAAACAAAATTTTCTGACGGTGATTTTCCTTTGGAGACAGAAGAGGATTTTACACGCTTTTTTGAAAAGCTTGCCGCAGAAAAAGAACTGCCTGTTACAAGCCAGCCGTCACCGGAGGAATATCTGGCTCTTTATGAGGAAGCAAAGGAAAACTCGGAAGAGGTTCTTGTTATCACCCTTTCCAGCGGCCTCAGCGGAACTGTAAATGCGGCCAATGTGGCAAAGCAGATGAGCGAGTATGACAGGATCCATATCATAGATTCAGAACAGGCGATCATTACTCAGCGTTTTCTGGTTCAGAGAGCTGTGGAAATGCGAGAGGCAGGAAAAACTGTTTCAGAGATTGTAGAAACCATTGAAGATGTGAAAAAGCGTGTGACCGTATGCGGAATGCTGGATACCCTGACCTATCTGAAAAAGGGTGGAAGAATACCGGCAGCCCTGGCAGTTCTGGGAAATATGCTTCATATTAAGCCTGTTATAGAGCTGAAGGACAAAACCCTGACCATGCTGGGAAAAGCAAGAGGAAGAAGCGGAGGGATCAAGTATCTCTGGAAGGAATTTGAATCCTATGAGATTGATGAAAACGAGCCGGTGTATTTTGGTTACACTTCAGACCGTGAGCTTGGGGAAAAGTTTATGAAGGATACCGTTGAAAAATACGGACTGAAAAATTATCGGCTGTATCCGGTAGGCGGAATTATCGGTACTCATGTAGGTCCGGCCTGTGCGGCTATCAGCTTTGTAAAAAAATCTGTGTAAAGTACGTTGACAAACGGAAATCCAGTGGCTATAATGAAAAAGAACTTAGTTGAATAGATTTAACACGCTGACGAGAAGAGTAGACTGTGGACTGTTGCAGAGAGAAGCATATTTGGTGAAAGTGCTTTAACAGGAATCAGTTGAAGACCACCTCTGAGTGATCCTAATCCGGTCCGGTGATACCGTTATCATCAAAAAAGAGGCTGAGTCCCCGGAATTATTTTATTCATGAAGAAATCCCGGTGATTTGGCAATCAGGGTGGAACCACGGGCAGAGAATCTCGTCCCTTACAGTGCGCAGGCATTGTAAGGGGCGTTTTTTATTATAAAAAGTCCCGTACAGCGGCACGGAGTAATCGACTTTTATAATAGTATAAAAGCGAAGAAAGTCCCGTAACAGTGGTTGAAAATAAAAAGAAAAGGAGAAAAATCATGATCATTACTTTAAAAGACGGATCAACAAAAGAGTATGCTGAAGCAAAATCAGTTATTGAGATTGCTTCCGATATCAGTGAAGGTCTTGCACGCGTAGCATGTGCAGGTGAAGTGGACGGAGAGGTTGCAGATCTTCGTACAGTGATTGACAGAGACTGTGAGCTGAATATCCTCACCTTTGACAGTGAAGGCGGCAAAGGAGCATTCCGTCATACCACTTCCCATATTATGGCTCAGGCTATCAAACGCCTTTTCCCTGAGGTGAAGCTTGCAATTGGACCGTCTATTGAGGATGGATTCTATTATGATATTGACAGTGATGAGCCCATTACAGCAGAAGATCTTCCGAAGATCGAGGCTGAGATGAAAAAAATCGTAAAAGAAAACCTGGCCATTACCAGATTTACAAAACCGAGAGCAGAGGCCATTGAATTTTTTAAAGAAAAAAATGAACCGTATAAGGTAGAGCTTATTGAGGATCTTCCGGAAGATTCTGAGATCAGCTTCTATCAGCAGGGAGAGTTTGTGGATCTCTGCGCAGGTCCTCATCTGATGACAACAAAGCCGGTAAAAGCATTTAAGCTTACCAGCCTTGCAGGAGCCTACTGGAGAGGCAGCGAGAAGAACAAAATGCTTACCAGAATCTACGGAACCTCCTATACCAAAAAGGCAGATCTTGAAGAGTACATCACCCGTATGGAGGAAGCCAAAAAACGTGACCACAGAAAGCTTGGAAAAGAGCTTGGCCTGTTTATGATGAAAGAAGAGGGACCGGGCTTCCCGTTCTTCCTTCCAAAGGGTATGGTTCTGAAAAATACTCTGCTTGACTACTGGAGAGAGATCCATAATAAGGCAGGATATGTGGAGATTTCCACACCGATCATGCTGAGCCGCCATCTCTGGGAGACTTCAGGCCACTGGGATCATTACAAAGAAAATATGTATACAACTGTAATTGACGAGACTGATTTTGCCATTAAGCCAATGAACTGCCCGGGAGGTATTCTTGTATACAAATCTGAACCACGTTCCTACAGAGATCTTCCTCTGAGAATGGGAGAGCTGGGACTGGTTCACCGTCACGAAAAATCCGGTCAGCTTCACGGCCTGATGCGTGTGCGCTGCTTTACTCAGGATGATGCTCATATCTTTATGACACCGGAGCAGATCCGTGACGAGATCAAGGGCGTTGCCAGACTGATCGACAGTGTATATCAGCTTTTCGGCTTCAAATATCATGTTGAGCTGTCCACCCGTCCGGAGGACTCCATGGGAAGCGATGAGGACTGGGAGATCGCAACAGAGGGCTTAAGAGGAGCTCTTGACGATCTGGGACTTGACTATGTGGTAAATGAAGGCGACGGCGCATTCTATGGTCCGAAGATCGACTTCCATCTGGAGGATTCCATTGGAAGAACATGGCAGTGCGGTACTATTCAGCTTGACTTCCAGCTTCCGCTGCGCTTTGAATGTGAATATATCGGAGCTGACGGCGAGAAGCATCGTCCGATCATGATCCATCGTGTTGCTTTTGGTTCTATTGAAAGATTTATCGGTATTCTGATCGAGCATTTTGCAGGCGCATTCCCAACATGGCTTGCTCCTGTACAGGTAAAAGTTCTTCCGATCTCTGAGAAATATATGGATTATGCAAACAAGGTTATGAATGATCTGAAGGATGCAGGTATCCGTACAGAGATCGACGACCGTGCAGAAAAGATCGGATATAAGATCCGTGAGGCACGTCTTCAGAAGATTCCGTACATGCTTGTGGTAGGCGCAAAGGAAGAGGAAGAAGGAAAAGTTTCTGTCCGCAGCCGTTTCATGGGCGATGAAGGAGCAAAAGATCTCAATGAGTTTATTGATTCTGTAAAAGAAGAGATCAAAAACCGCGAGAACAGAAAAGTTGAAGTAACAGAATAAAAAGAACAGGACTGCTGAAATTCCGTAAAAAGGAATCAGCAGTCTTTTTCCATATGAAAAGAGCAGTATATTCTTACTGTTCATGGAAGCAGAAAGGAAGATGGGCAATGACAAAAGAAATTCAGATCAGAGAAGTACGTATCGGAAGCGGTCAGCCGAAAATATGTGTGCCAATGACCGGAAAAGACCGGTCAGCGCTGCTTGAGGAGGCAGGCAGAATCAGGGATATAAAAGCGGATCTGGCGGAATGGAGAGCTGACTTTTATGAAGGGCTTTCTCATGAGGAAAGCCTTCCGGACATGCTCAGAGAGATTAGAAATGCATTGGGAGAGATACCGCTTATTTTTACCATCCGCACTGTTTCAGAAGGCGGAAATGCGGAAATTTCTGAAAAGGAATATGAAAAATATACACTGACAGCAGCAGAAAGCGGAAATGCAGACCTGATCGATATAGAGTATTTTTCTCATGAAAATGTTTCAGAGCTGATCCGCAGGATTCAGATGACCGGAGCGAAAGTGATTGCCTCAACCCATGATTTTGAAAAAACGGATGACAGTAAAACGCTGAAAAACCGATTTATCGACATGGACGCATCCGGGGCAGACATTCTGAAAATGGCAGTGATGCCGCAGAGATTTGAAGATGTCGCTGATCTTATGCAGGTGACCAGCGAGGTCACAGAAGAGTATACAGAAAAGCCTGTGATCGCCATGTCCATGGGAAATCTGGGTTCCATGAGCCGCATTGCAGGAGAAAATTTCGGTTCTTCCGTAACCTTTGCCACAGTAGGAAAGGCGTCTGCGCCGGGACAGTTTCCGGTGGAAGAGCTTCGGATGATGATGAATGCTCTTCACAAAAAGAACGTAGAG
Organism: Blautia caecimuris; assembly: GCF_024622975.1. Lineage (GTDB taxonomy): Bacteria > Bacillota > Clostridia > Lachnospirales > Lachnospiraceae > Blautia_A > Blautia_A caecimuris. Next base: position 30,415 of record NZ_JANJZT010000001.1, read on the forward strand.
GATTAATCAGAATTATCTCGGCTTATGTCGAACCTCAACGAGAAATTATGGGAATCTGTTTCCCGGTTTTGACAAATTACGCACCCCCTGTAACCTATAATGAACTCACTTACCAAAGTGAGGGAATGACAGGTCATAGGGGGCTTTTTTATGTATGGAGAAATATACATAGATGTTGTCTTTGTGACGAATCTTCTGATGGACTATATTGTTCTGCGGATTACAGGAAGACTTCTGAGACTCAGGACAAACCGGTGGAGATATCTGGCAGGAGGCGCGGCGGGAGCTTTTTTTTCCTGCCTGATTCTATATCTTCCTTTTGAGAAAAATCTGCTCATGGGAATTTTTCTGCACGGCGCCTGCGCTTTTCTTATGCTCAGGATCGCTTTCTGCATCAGGAAGGGAAGTCTGCTGGCAAAAGCAATGGTCATGCTGTATCTGACTGCGTTTCTTGCAGGAGGATTCTGGGAGGCAGTGTCAAAAAACGGAATTACGCTTCCTGCATTTCTGATTTTTGCTTTTGCCACCTATATGGGCATCGGGGCGCTGGTCTGCGCGGCAGATTCTGCCAGAAGTCTGAGGAAGAATATCTACCCTGTAACCCTGAGCTATCAGGGAAAAGAACAGTCTGCTTACGGGTTTTATGACACAGGAAATCTGCTCAGTGATCCGGTAAGCGGAGAACCGGTTTCGGTTGTGAAACCTGAAATTCTGGAGACCATGCTGTCAGAGGACCTGATAGACAGACTGAAGAACCTTTACGAGAATCCGGGGGAGCTGAAAAGTACAGAGATTGCCGGACTGAAGCCCCACTATCTGTCCTGCCGTACGGTAGGACAGGCAGAAAAGCTGATGCTGGCGGTTACATTGGAGAATCTTTGTATCCATACTCCCGCAGAAGAGGTTCGCATATCAAGGCCTGTGCTGGCCCTGGCTTTTGAACCCTCCGCTTTGGGAAAGGAATACAAGGTACTGTTGAATTCCAGATTATTGCATTAGGAGGGGCATATAATTATGAACAGATCAGCAGCAGGCGTCAGTTATTACCCGTTTCAGATGATTCAGAGGATGGTTCTTTCAAGACCGAGAGAGCTGTACTACATTGGTGGAAATGATATTCTTCCGGCACCGCTGGAGCCGCAGAGGGAAGCCTATGTCATCAGTAAGCTGGGAACAGAACAGGATAAAGATGCAAAAGCGCTTCTTATTGAGCACAATCTAAGACTGGTGGTGTATATTGCCAAAAAATTTGACAATACAGGAGTTGGGGTGGAGGATCTGATCTCCATTGGGACCATTGGGCTTATTAAAGCAATTAATACCTTTAATCCTGTAAAAAAGATCAAGCTGGCAACCTATGCTTCGCGATGCATTGAAAATGAGATCCTGATGTATCTGCGCAGGAACAGCAAGACAAAGCTGGAGGTTTCTATTGATGAACCGCTGAATGTTGACTGGGACGGGAATGAATTGCTGCTGTCTGATATTCTGGGAACGGATGAGGACGTTATCTCCCGCAGGCTGGAGGATGAAGTGGAGATCACACTTCTGGGAAAAGCAATTAACAAGCTGACGCCCCGGGAGCAGACGATCATCCGTCTCAGATTTGGACTGAACAGTGCCGAGGGAAAGGAAAAAACTCAGAAGGAAGTGGCTGATCTTCTGGGGATTTCCCAGTCATATATTTCAAGGCTGGAAAAAAGAATTATGAAAAGACTGAAAAAGGAAATTGTAAAATATGAATAAGGTCTGTCAGTGAAGGTAAAGGTTCACAGGACTCTGTATATTTTTGGGGAATCCGTGCATACTGAAAGAAAAAGGAGAGTGTGGCATGAACGCAAATACAGAGCTTTTGAATTTTATTTATCAGAATTCACAGATGGGAGTGGATACCGTAAGGCAGCTTATGGATATTACTGAGAACGCAGATTTTCAGAAGCTTCTCAGTGAACATCTGGAGGGATACCAGAAAGTCCACGAAAAGGCATGGCGGATGCTGAATGAAAATGGTTATGATGAAAAAGGCCTGAGTGCTTTTGAAAAAATCCGTACGTATCTTATGGTCAATATACAGACTATGAAGGATCATTCCGCATCCAATATAGCTGCGATGCTGATACAGGGAAGCAGTATGGGGATCACAGAAGCCCTGCAGAAGCTGAACCGGTATGAAGGAGAAACAGAGAAGGATATCAGAAAGCTGATGGAGGAACTGAAAAAGTTCGAGGAAAGAAATATTGAAGAGCTGAAGGCGTATTTGTAGACAAAAGTAAATATATATTTAGAGAGAAGTGGTTTAAGGATGTATTTACTTGAAAAAATATGTGATGGAGCTTGTGATGTCCGGGCTTCTGCTGGTGTGCTTTTTGCTTTTGTCCAGACAGGCAGCCCAGGTTTCCGGAACCATGAAAGAACAGGAAAACCGTAAGGAAATCATTGCGGTCGATCCCGGACACGGGGGAGCGGATCCGGGAATGGTGGGGCTTAATGGACTGGAGGAAAAGGAAATCAATCTGAAGATAGCCTGTAAACTGGAACGCGTACTTACAGATAAGGGGTATCAGGTGGTAATGACACGAAAGAAAGATCAGGGGCTTTATGATGCTTCTGCGCCAAATAAAAAATCTCAGGATATGCAGAGGCGGATCGCCTTTCTGGAAAATGCTTCTCCTGTGCTGACTGTCAGTATTCATCAGAACAGCTATTCTGACCCGGATGTCAGGGGACCGCAGGTCTTTTATTATGAAAGCTCCCAGGAAGGAAAAAGACTGGCACAGGAAGTACAGGAGAGTATGAACCGGAAACTGAATCCTCAAAAACCGCGTACCATAAAGGGAAATACCAGCTATTACCTTTTGAAAAGAAGTAAGGGAACACTGATCATTGCAGAATGTGGTTTCCTGACAAACCCGGAGGAGGCTGCTCTTCTTCAGAAGGAAGAATACCAGCAAAAGGTTGCTCAGGCAGTTGCGGATGGTATAGAGTCGTACCTCAGCAGCAGGAAATAAAAAAGAAAATCGCTGTATCCTTTAAATTTACCAGAGGAGACGGCGATTTTTGTATTTTCAGAATCAGGATACTTTGGTATACTGTTAATGATCAAATTAACAGAAAAATAAAAACAGAGGAGTATGTATGACTGGGATTTTGTATCTGATCCTGGGAAGTCTTTGCGGAAAAGAGCTTGCAGAGATTTTTGTGGGACAGAAGAAAACCGGAAAAAATAACAGGATCTGGCTGGTTCTGCCAGGAGCATTTGGAGTTGGAATGCTTGCTTTTGGCTGGGTAACGTATCTCATTGCCTGGGCTGCCAGCGCCGCAGGAGCAGACAAACCGCTGATATACGGAAACCTGCTGACAATGGCTGCAGGAGCTGTTTTTCTTTTGGGCATCTATATTCAGAGATACAGGAAAAACAAAAGGATTTTTACAGATAAGGGTCTGGTTGAGGATAAACAGCTGTTTTGGAAGGAACTGATATTTTTTTCTGTGCTGTTTGTATTTCTTACCTGGATCATGTTCTATGTATTTTACATAAAGGACGGGATTCTGTATTCAGGATTTACCGTGTTCGGTGATTATGCGCCCCATACGGCAATGATGCGGTCTTTTTCTTTGCAGAATAATTTTCCTACCCAGTATCCTCATTTTGGAGGACAGGACGTAAAATATCATTTTATGTTTCAGTTTCTTGTGGGAAATCTGGAGTTTCTGGGACTCCGGCTTGACATTGCTTACAACGCCGCAAGTATTCTGGCGCTTCTGGGATTTCTTATGCTGCTTTACAGTATTGCCAGACATGTTGTGGGAAGTGGAAAGGCAGGAGTGCTGACGGTTCTCTTTTTCTTTTTCCGCAGCGCGCTGACTTTTTTTCAGTTTCTGTGGGAGCATCTGCGCGCCGGAGATCTGCTCCAGGTACTGCAGGAAAACACTTCATTTATCGGATATACAACAAATGAAGACTGGGGACTGTGGAATTTTAATGTATATCTGAATCAGAGACATCTTGCCTTTGGACTTCTGATCGTGGCTCTTGCTGTGTGGATGTATCTGGACTGGGTGGAACAGGGATGCCGCCATAAGGAGAAAGGGCTTGTGTGGTTCAGGAACAGGCTTTTTTCAAAGGAGGCATGGAAATGCAGGTATGTGGAAAACGCGCTGGCAGCAGGCCTTCTCATCGGCATGACTTCCTTCTGGAACGGAGCGGCTGTTATTGGAGGACTTCTGATTTTAATGGGCTTTGCTGTGTGCTCAGACGGTAAGCTGGACTATCTGATCACAGCTGTTACGGCTGTTGTATTTTCGGTTCTTCAGACCAGACTTTTTATGAAAGGCTCTTCTGTGGAGGCTGCCTTTCAGTGGGGATTTATCGCAGAGGATAAAAGCGCTGCAGGCGTCCTTTGGTATCTGATCCAGATGAGCGGCATCTTTTTTGTGGGAGCGCTGATTTTATTCTTTTTCTACAAAAAAAGGCTTCAGCGGGCAGTTCTTGTAAGCTGTCTGTTTCCACTTGTATTTGCCTTCAGCTTCTCCCTGACACCGGATATTACTGTGAATCATAAATACATTATGATTTCCTATGCATTTCTGGCAATGTTCTGGGCAGGAGCCGTGTGCCTTCTGTTCCGGAAAAAATGGCAGGGCCGTATTCTTGCAGCAGTGCTTACAGTGTGTCTGACGATCACGGGAATTTATGATTTTGTGATCATAGTAAGAGATAACGGGCCGGGACACAGAGTAACGGTAAATACAAACAGCAGTCTTACAGACTGGCTGGCACAAAATCTGGACAGCCGGGATCTGATCCTGACGCCGGAATACAGCATCAGTGAAGTGACAATGGCCGGAGTGATGATGTATCTGGGCTGGCCCTATTATGCATGGTCGGCAGGATATGATACCTATGGCCGGGCGGAAAACGCAAAGGAAATTTATACTTCCCGGGATCCGGAGAGGGTAAAGAGTCTTGTTCAGCAGGAGAGGATCACCTATATTCTTTTTGAAGAGGGAATGACTTTTGAAGAAGAAACCTGCATAGAGACTACGATTAAATCAGTATACAGGCTGGCATACCAGTCGGAAGATGGGAGAATCAGAATTTATGAAACCTGATATAATAAAAAAAGTAACAATAAGGGCAGTTCCTGCAGCCGTTCTTATAGCATTGTCTGCATATCTGCTGAAAGGAGACGTATGGACTTTCTGGACCTGGTATCTTCTTGCAATGGTTCTGGGAATTGTGACCATGCCTCTGACAGGAAGGCTTTTCCGGGAATTTGACGATAAGGGCTGGATGTTTTCCAAGGTTCTGGCAGTGGTTGTCACAGGATTCGGAACCTGGTTTCTCGTTGCGGTCAAACTTTTGAAATTCACTTCACTGACCTGTATCGGGGTGACTTTGGCCTGTGGGGCCGGCTGTCTTTTGCTTGGAAAAGCGCAGCATAAAAAAGGGATCGAGTGTCTTCCGGTAAATCATCTGGATCTGGTGTACTGGGAGGAAATCCTGTTTTTTGTTTTTTTCCTTCTGTGGACTTATCTGGCAGGATTTCATCCTGCGGCATACGGAACAGAAAAATTTATGGATTATGGGTTTATGGAAGCCATGATGCGAAGCACCACTCTTCCGGCAGTTGACCTGTGGTATTCAGAGGGAAATATCAACTATTATTATGGCGGCCAGTATTTTGCAGTATTCCTTACAAAGCTTTCCGGAACCAGCGTGGAGTTGACCTATAACCTGATGCGCACCTTTGTGGCAGGACTTGCCTTTTCCCTTCCGTTTTCTCTTATATACCAGATGACCAGGGACAGAATGGGAAAAAGAGCTGCAGGCGCAGTGGGATGGAGAAGATATTTTCCTCAGATCACAGGCGTGGTGGCGGGAATTTCTGTTTCCATTGCCGGAAATATGCACTATGTGGTTTATGGACAGGTGCTTCCTTTTCTTCAGAAACTGACAGGACAGGAGCCGGACAGCTACTGGTTTCCTGACGCGACAAGATATATTGGTTTTAACCCGGATGTTCCGGATAAGACAATTCATGAATTTCCCTGCTATTCGTTTGTTCTGGGAGATCTTCATGCCCACGTGGTCAATATTATGTTCGTCCTTCTGTTATTGGGACTTTTATATGCCTGGATAAAAATGGTACGGAAAAAAGATTTTGTTCTGGGACAGCCGGGGACAGGGGAATTCTGGGGAAAACAGCTTTTCATGCCTCAGATCCTTCTGGCGGCAGTGCTTCTCGGTATGTTCCACTGGACGAATTTCTGGGATTTTGTTATTTACTTTGTGGTAACAGGAGGAGTTGTACTTTTTACCAATATTGTTCTGATGAAAGGTCAGACCAAATGGATCCTTGGAGTTACGGCGGCTCAGGCAGCAGAGGTTCTGGCTGTGGGAACCGTGGTGATTCTTCCTTTTACCCTGAATTTTGAGACAATGGTCCAGGGTGTGGCGGTGGCCCAGTATCATTCCCTTCCTCATCAGCTTTTGATCCTGTGGGGGCTTCCGGCGATTCTGACTGTGATTTTTGTGATCGTTCTTCTGGTGGAAAAGCTCAGCGGCGCAAAGCATAAGACGATTTTTCATTTTATGGAATCTCTGAAGCTTCCGGATCTTTTTGCAATGATCATGGGGCTGTGTGCCATTGGACTGGTACTGATCCCGGAGCTTGTGTATGTGCGGGATATTTACGAAAACGGAAATGCCCGTGCCAATACCATGTTCAAGCTCACGTATCAGGCATACATTATGTTTGGAATGACAATGGCTTATGTGATTTTCCGGCTGATGGTGATTTCCTACAAAAAATTTTTAAAGGCAGCCGCAGGGGTGGCTCTGATCCTTCTTGTGTGGACCTGGGGATATTTTGGAAACAGCGTCAGCTCATGGTTTGGAAATGTGCAGGATCCCTCCCAGTATAAAGGGCTGAATGCCACGGCTTTTCTGGAAACGGACTTCCCTGAAGACGCAGCCGGAATACGATGGCTGAAAAAAAATATTACCGGATCTCCGGTGGTTCTGGAGGCAAACGGGGACAGCTATACAGAGTATGAGCGTGTATCAGCAATGACCGGCCTGCCCACAGTTCTTGGATGGTATGTCCATGAATGGCTGTGGCGGAATGATGTGGCGGATCTGAATACAAAGAGCGGAGATATTGAGCTGATCTACACCTCACAGGATGAAAAACAGGTAAAGGAGCTTGTGGAAAAATATGATGTTTCCTATATTTTTGTAGGTTCCTGTGAGAAAAACAAATATGGAGAAAATCTGAACCATGAGCTTCTTAGCAGCCTGGGAGAGACTGTGTTCCAGGATGGAAGTTCAGGAACCTATATTGTAAAAGTCGGATAGGGGAAGATTTCTCTGAAACAGAAAAGGACTGTCTGAATCTGAAAATATCAAGTTCAGGCAGTCCTGTTTTTTTGCATCCGGTAAAGGAAAATGAGATATATCTGAGCTGTTTTTACTGTATCCCCAGCTGATGTGCGAAAGCCAGAAACTGTTTTTCCATATCCCGGAAGGGATGCTCTTCCAGATCAGGCACAGACTGAAGCGGTATGGTGGGATGATTTTTTTCACCCGGGAACAGAATCGGAAGTTCCGCAGAAAGAATATCGTTGTCAATCTGTTTCCACACCATATGTTCTTCAGAAGACAGGTCATTCAGATTAAATTTTTCCCAGATCACATTCATGATCATTTCTTCAATTTCAAGATAATTAGACAGATGCGCCTTTACCGGGCGGATGATGTCTGAGATATAGGCTTCGCTGGCATCGTGAAGCAGACAGGCAAGAATCATGCGGTCAGACCATCCTCTGGCCCGGGCTTCCTCTGCACAGTTGAGACAGTGCTGGGCTACGGAATAAAAGATCAGAGTCTGACCTCCGCCCCGGCAAAGATAACTGAGGGCGTGCGCGATATCTTCCAGACAGATATTTTTCGGCTTGATGTGCATGGGATCAAATTTTCTGCCGGTATAGGTGTTCATAATACTCATAAAAAGCTCCTTTCTCCGGAAATCATATATGCTCAGATTAGCATATTTCCGGGAAAGGAGCAAGGCGTCAGTGGTTAAAGTGTGCGTTTTGAAATTTTTGATGGGGGGGGTAAAACTGCTTCCTTTTTACTGCACAGCTGCCGGTACTGGAGTGTGCGGATTTCGCATTTAATGAAATCCACAGTTTCCTCAGGTGTGTAAAAACATGTGTCCTCAAGTGACTGCAGATAATCGAGAAAAACAGACAGAAGCCCGGTCTCATTAAACATAAGATAGGTGGTCTGGTTTTCGGCGTTATCAAAGGAAAAATAACCCATAGTTTCATTTACACAAAGGTGAAGATTAATTGGAAGCTGATCGAGGGGCTGTTTCAGCATACGGTACGTACCCTGGCTGCAGCAGGGCAGAAGCTTCTGAAGCATCTGTAGCCGTTCTGTGGGAAGAAACGGGCGATAAAAATCAGAAGGGATTTCTTTTAAAAGTCCTGTCTGTGTAAATCGCTGGATTCCCGTTTTTGTAAAATAAACATGCATACTGGCAAGATTTTCTGTATTTTTATTAAAAAATGCACCAATGAGAGGCAGCAGTCTGTTACGGTCGGGAAGCATGGGAGAAAGCGCATGTTCCAGAATCCTGTCAGTAATAAACGGAGTAAAACATGCTTCCGGCTGAAGGAGATAACTGTCAGCGGCATTTAGAGAAATATTCTGCAGCATATGTAAATTATTTGGAAGCATATGAAAAATCTGAAAAAGCGGAGTACATTTAGTCTGGAAAGAATAAAATATTTTCCAGAACTGAGCTACGATATTCGGATCGCTGTAAAAAATACCATACTGGTAATCTGAGGAAAAGGAAACCGCATACCGGGATGTGACAATAAAATATGGCAGGACATTCAGATTAAAAAAATGTGAATGAATACTGTCATAAAAGTATGATGCCTGATAATTCAGATTTCGGAGATATAAAGGAAAGATATTATTAAAATATTCCAGATTATACAGTTCATGGTCTTTATTCAGGATCTCGCTGTTGCTCAGGCAGAAAATGTGGCGTATTTCCAGTGTATATCCCAGATTCAGGCTGGAAAGAAGACTGAACAGCCCTTCATGATCAGGCTGCATAAACAGGGCGGCTTTTCCTTCGCCTTTGCCGGATTCTGTCAGCAGTATATTGCGGAGAGCATAATTTAATTCTACCTGTGTCTGAATTGAGGCACAGGCAGGCGTCCGGGATTCATTTTTGAAACCGGAATCAGCGGCGGAGCCGGTATGAATAGAAAATTTATCCGGAAAATGCATGAGAAAATTTTCTGTACTTTTTCTTCGATAGTAATTATTTGCTCCAATCCTGGAAATTTCATAAGCCTCTTTAAACTGCTCATCTTCGGTAGGTGTCAGTCGCATAAAATCAGACATTTTTTCAATGATATCCCGAGAAGGAGGATTTCGTTTTCCGTTGATTATTTTGTACATAGTGGCACGGTCAAAATCGCAATATTTACTGAGCGGATAGACCTTTATATTTTTTTCGTGAATAAACTGACTGAGTATATTTGAAAATTCGGACATAATAGATATTTTTCCTCACATTCTGTTTCTTGTGTATCTGTATTATTTTATCATAGTTTGGCTGTGAAAAAAGAAAAATTGCTGTTTTTGTGTGACAAGTATAAGAAAAAAACTGCCTACAAACTATGCCACAATTAGAAAAATGTAAAAAAATTGAAAAAAACAAAGGAAATCTGCCCACAACTGATGTCACTTATTGTTCTCAGGCATAAAGCAAAGGTAAAATAAGAAAAAGACAAAGAAAAGATGATAAAGGTAAGGGAAAAAGAATGGAATGTTTACGATGTGGAAAAGAAATCAGGGGAGATTCCCAGTTCTGTATTTACTGTGGACAAAAAGTAAGCCAGTGTGGATACGATCAGGAAACACAGAAACTTGCTGAGAAATTGGCAGATCTGGAAAAAGAGCAGGCAGAGCTGGAAAAGAAAAAACAAGAGACGCTTCAGGAAGAGCAGGACTTAAATCTGAAGCTGGATAACTATACCAGACTTCAAAAAGGAGAGTATGCAAGATGCCGCAAATGGAGGTCTGAGCCAGCCACAGCCAGAGAAGTTCAGCAGCGGGAAACAGAAAAGACTGCGAAAAGGACAAATTCTAAAATCCTTTTTCTGGCATTGAGCATGATATGCTGCGGCTCTTTGTTTCTTCCCTGGGTGAATGTGCCACTGTTTGCATGGATCATGGACTATGCAGAGGTGGATTATCCTCTGAATTTTTTTAATATGATTACATCATTGCCGCTTCTTGAAGAGGGAGCAAGAGGAAAGGGATGGATTTATGAAACGAATATATGTTCTGCTCTTATGCTTGATTTTATACTGTTTTTAATACTGATGGTAATTTTACTTTTGGTTTTTGGACTGTGTATTTATGAGCTTATTAAGCATCATTCAGAACTTTATATGTATCAGAAAGTAAAATCAGCGTCTTTGTGGGGGATAGTCTGTGCAGCGGGAACCTGGCTTATATGTTTTTTTACGAATCTGTGGATCCAGAATGATTTTGGTGGAGAATGGTTTCGGTATTACGGAGGATATATTAATAGAACAGATTTAGTGCTAAAGGCAGATTCAGGAGTATGGCTGGTGCTTGTCGCCTCTGTAGCAGGTTACATATGCGCTAAGCTTGCAGAGGGAGAAGATGAAAAGGAAAAGAAAAAATATGGGGACACTCCTCTTGAAGTAACCAATTATGACCCGGTGCTTCCATTCAGGGCAGTAAGGCTGCTGATCAGGCAGAGCTTTTCTTTTACCGGTTATTCGTTTACTGCATTTTTGAAAGTTATGAGTTTTATGCACCAATCTGTTGACATGATTGAGGCAGAAATCCATGTGATCACAAACAGCGGCCATAAGTTTGTACTTCCTGCTATGACATTTTTTAAACCGGCGTCCGGTAAAGGCAGTGAAGTAGTGCTGAATGGTCAGCTTTATGGGAAACAGCTGGACTGTAATTTTAGTGATCTGAAAGAGGCTAAGATATATGTCAGACAATATGCGGTTGACAGAGATGGTTCTGGTACAGATCAGCGAATTGTGAAAGAAAGTGTTTTTTCGAGAATCATAGAAGAAGGAAGCGGTTTTTCCGTGGACAGCGATTTTGTTACAGAAGACTTAAAATTAATGCGTCGGCAATATGGGGACAGTTATATGAAACGGGAGGGGTCACAGGGAGAAAACTGGATGTGTTCCTGCGGACAGATTTATGACCGCAAATTAAAGAACTGTCCTCTTTGTGGAAAAGAAAATCGGGAGGCAGAGATCTGATTATGGGTGAACAGTCAGTGAAAGAATTATATCAGAAACAGATACAGGAAGCAGAAAACAAAAAAGAACTGGTAGAAAATGAAATTGAAGATCTTAAAAAGAAATGCAGAATATTAAGGGATAATATCAGAAGAATCCGTACAGAGTTGTTGACGGAAACGGATATTGGGAAAAGTGATTCAGAAGGGAACCAGTACTGCCCAAATTGCGGAAGTTATGCAGGAGATGACATTTTCTGCAGGAAATGCGGAACACGAATAAAGTGAAAGACTGATACGGGAACAAAAACAGGGAAAAGCATTGCATAAAGGGCAGTGCTTTTTTCGGAAGAAGGGAGATTGCTTATGTACTGCAAATATTGTGGAAAAAAATTAGAGGATGGAGTTTCCTTCTGTACCGGATGTGGCAAGCCGGTTCAGGGACAGCCCGGAAATAAGAAACAGGAACAATCAGAAAAGAAGCATTACCCTAAAAAGAAAAAAACGACTAAGAAGGCAGCCGGGGTTCTTGTGACAGCAGCAGTGGTTCTGGCAGTGGTCGGGGCTGGAGGCGTATATAAAATATACACGGAGAAGAGTGGAACAGACCGGCTGGGGGATTCCATGAGTGCGGAAGCCAAAAGAACAGAGGCGCTGGCAGATGCAGAGGCAAGGGCAAAAGATGAGTGGGCAGCTAAAGTAATGGCAGAGGAAGAGGCAAAAGAAAAAGAAGAATCTAAGGAAAATACAGCGGCGGAAGAAGATACCTGGACAGATCCGGAAACAGGGCTGACAATAATCAAAGGCGGACATACCGGAAAAAAAGTTGGATATGTCAATGAAAATGGAGAAGAGGTGATTCCTCCCATTTATGATATGGTGTCAGAACCAGGGGAAAATGGACTGATCCGGGCGGAGCAGCTGGTACCGACAGCTTTTTCTGAAAATAATATAATACCTACATTTTTCTATAATGAAAAAGGAGAAAAGGTATACGATTATGTAAGAAGATTTGGGGAACATCAGTCAACCGCCGTAAGGGAAGGTACGGAATATTTTATCGTAGACAGTCAGGGGAACCGGATCAGTGAAAACAGCTATACGTACATCGGGGACGCTGACATTTATGGGAATTTTATTGTAACTCAGGGAGGCGATCTGGGACTTGTAAATGAAGAGGGAAAAGAAATTATAGAACCTCAGGATGTCAGGATTATTCCAATAGACAGACTGTATACAGATAAAGACGGTGTATATCTTGTGATGGGGGACGGCTCCAGTCTGATCATAACAGAGCAGGGGGAGATTCCGGTATCCTGGCAGAAGGGACAGATTGAGAACGTCTCCATAGGTCAGCAAAGATATAAGATCAATCTTGAGAATGGAATGACAGAAATAAGAGATTTCAGTGGAAATGTGATCGTTTCTCAGGAGTATGGATCTGTGATCCTTTACCCCAATGGCTGTATGCAGAAAAGTGACAGTTCTGCGGTTTATGATCCTAATGGACAGGAAATTTTGCCCCGGGAAAACGAAAAGGGCTATCTTCAGACAGTAAACTGTTTTTCGTCAGACGGAATTGGAGCAGGAATTGTGTATACACGGGGGGCAGATGAGTATCGCTCAAAACAGGGAATGATTACGCTGGATGGTAAGATAGAGCTTCCCTGTGTTTATGATCAGATTTTTTACGTGCCGGATAAACAGATAATTGTTTATTCTAAAGAAAAAATGGTTGGCGCAATGAATCTGGAATGTGAGATTCTCTGGGAACAGGCTTACGACTATGCTTATGTTTTTAATGCAAAGGATAAAAAGAATACGGAGGATCTTCTTCTTGTAAAAAGAGGAGAAAACTATGGCCTTGTAGATATGATTACCGGAAAAGTAATGCTGGAATGTCAGTACAGCATGATATCAAAGGATAGTCAGATTCAGGAAAGCTGGTTCTGTTCCAGGGATGGAAAATACGGATTCTGGAATCAGAAGGACGGAAAATACACAGAAATCCCAAACAACGATAATTATACCATTGACGGATTCCATATGGGGTCAGGCGGAGAAGCCATTGATGTGTATGGTTATGAGCTGGGTGACTTCCTAAGAGTAAGGGATGGAATGACAACAGGGATTATAGACAGACAGGGAAACAGGATCATAGACCTCATTTATACAGAGATTTATTATGATGAATACGAGGAAATCTTTTTGGTTCGCACAGAGAACGAATCCGGCATTTATGATAAAAGCGGAGAGATTATTGTTCCATTAGATGTTTATGAAGACCTTGAATGGTGTTCGGAAGCTATTTTTGCAAGACCAGAAGGGGAAAATGCAAGAATTTTGGATTATGAAGGAAATACTGTGATTTCTCAGGAAGCCTGTCCGGAGAACTTTTGGGAATTGGGGTACATAACAACATATGAGGATGGAGAATGCCGTTTATATACAATGGCTGACGGAGAATTTCAAAAACTGGATTATGCATGGATTGCTCCGGATGAAAGGGATGGAATCATATGTGTACAAAATGAAGATGCTGAGTACGGATACATCAATGCAGATGGAGAAGAAATAATTCCATGTAGTTTTACGAGCGCATATTGTTTCTGGAATGGTCTTGCAGTAGTGATGGATGAAGAGGGAGAATGGGGAGCAATGAATCTTCAGGGAGACATGCTGATAGACTGTGATTATGAAAATATTGACAGTTCCTATGCTCCAAATGTGCTTAAAGTGGAGGAAGATGGATATTGGGGAGTCCTTGATCTGGGCGGTGAGAGAATCATAGACTCAGATTATGAAGATATCAGTATGGGCTCTATGGGAACAATGACAGCGATCGGAAGCTATGAAGGTGAAAGGGACATTTATGATTATAGTGGGAATCTTCTAGGAACGTATTCTTATTAAAAAGACCTTGTTGTGAAAAAAGGAAGGAGAAATTTATGTACTGTAAATATTGTGGAAAAAAATTAGACGATGGAGTTTCATTCTGTACCGGATGTGGTAAGCCGATTCAGAAGCAGCCGGAAAAAAAGGAACAGGAAAAACCAGAAAAGATAAAAAAGACAAATCATCCACAAAAGAAGAGAACGCCAAAAAAGTCAGTCAGGGTTATTGGGGCAGTCGCAGTTCTGGCTCTGTCAGTGGCTGCGGTCTGGGGCGGATATAAGATATATACGGAGAAGAATGGAACAGATAAGCTGGAAGACTCAATGAGCGCTGATGCCAAAAGAATAGAGGCGCTGGCAGAGGAAGAGGCAAGGGCAAAAGATGAGTGGGCAGCTAAAGTAATGGCAGAGGAAGAGGCAAAAGAAAAAGAAGAATCTAAGGAAAATACAGCAGCGGAAGAAGATACCTGGACAGATCCGGAAACAGGGCTGACAAAAATTAAAGGCGGACATACTGGAAGAAAAGCTGGATATGTCAATGAAAATGGAGAAGAGGTGATTCCTCCCATTTATGATATGGTGTCAGAACCCGGGGATAACGGGCTGATCCGGGCAGAGTATTATGTAGGTGAAACGGGGTCTGGTATATACGATGATTATCAAACTGGCGTGGAGAGTACTACAATCTTTTTTAACGAAAATGGGGAGAAAGTATATGACTATGTGCGGGAGTTTGGGATAACACCATATAAGGAGAGTAACGTCACCGTAGTAAGAGAAGGACCGGACTATTTTCTTGTTGACAAAGAGGGAAACAGAATCTGTGAAGAAAGCTATGATTATATTGAAAGTTGTGATGAATATGGAAACTTTGTTGTAAAACAGGATACAAAGCAGGGGATTATAAATGAAAAAGGGAAAGTAATTCTGGAGCTCTCGGATGTTAAGATTTCATATATATATCAGGGAGAATACGATAATGGCGCGTATATTGTAACAGGAGATGAGGTAAGTCAGATTATTACAGTAACGGGAGAGAATCCGGTAACTTGGCAGGAAGGGCAGATTACGAATGTTTCCTTAAATTGCCAGCGATATCAGATTAATTTATCTGATGGAACCACAGAAATAAGAGATTTTGACGGAAATATAATTATATCTGGGGAATATCAGACGTTCTTTTTACAGCATAACGGATTTATATACAAAAGGGTAGAAAGAGACGGACTATATAATATAACAGCTATTCTGGATCATAATGGAAACGAGATGGTATCAGGTGAAAACAGTTTTTTGCATTTAAGATATCCTTTTGATAAGGAAAAAATTGGAGCAGGACTTATTTATGCTACAGATGATGACAAAGAAGGTCTGCTTACTTTGGACGGAAAAATATCTCTTCCGTGTGTTTATGATGACATTCAGTATTTGCCGGATAAACAGTTGATTGTGTATGAAAAAGAGAAACGGACAGGAGTTATGAATCTGGAAACAGATGTTTTATGGGAAGCAGACGGGGCCGAGTTTGAAACTATTACAAACAATGAATCAGAGACAGACTTATTGACTATAGAGAGAGAAGGAAAATATGGTCTGGTGAATATATCAGATGGAGAAATGATACTGGATTGTGTGTATGAAGATATTTTAAAGGGAAATGAAGATGCGTCAAAGTTGGTTTTAAAAAAAGAGGGAAAATATGAGCTGTGGAATCGGAAAAATGGATCTTATACAGAAATTCCATGCGATGAAGATTATATCATTAAAAATGATATGGGAGAATTTTTTGAAATTGCAGTTGATAAAAATGGGGATGGATCTCCCTGGGACGATGAATCAGGCATTATAGATCAAAATGGCAACTGTATATTGGAACCGGTATATGATGCCATTACTTATGATGAGCAAAACGAGATTTTTTATGTTGAAATATATGAGAATGATCAGGTAGGCATTCTGGATAAAAACGGGCAGTTGCTGGTTCCGCTGGCAGTATATAAAAGGATTGTATGGGACACGAACCTTATTTTTATAATTCCTGAAGAGGGAAAAAGAAGATGTGTGGATTATAAGGGAAATGAGCTATATATCACAGATGGGGAGTTAGACAGCTATCTGGGAGGAGGATATCTTACCGGATATGAAGGTGATCAATGTTTTTTAGCTACATCTGACGGTGAAAATATTGTAAAACTGGACTATAAATGGATAGATGTCAATATTGAGGACGGTATCATAAGAGTAATGGACTGGGATAATATGTGTGGGTATATTAATGTCAATGGTGAGGAAATAATTAATTGCACCAAGCCATTTCTGGGTGAATATAAGTATGGAACAATAGTTGTGGGGAATGATGAAGGAAAAAAGGGGCTGATGAATTTACAACAGGAGGTGTTAATAGATTATCAATATGAGATTTTGGATAATTCAGGAGATAGCAACTGTCTGACGGTTAGAGAGGATGGATCCTGGAAAATTATTGGTATTAATAACCGGGTAATTGTTGAGAACATGTATGGCATTGAAGAACTGAAAGAAATATCTTTTAGTAATGCCCGAGGCGGCAACATAAGTACCAGTCCGAAGGAGGGAGAAAGCGAGGAATGGGACTATTGTGGAAATAAACTCAAATAGGCAGATATCAATTTACATGAACCTTCCCTGCTGTTTTGGAGTTACTTAATCACAGCCAGGAACCGATTTTGGTAAAAAAGAACGTATGATGAAAAAGGAGAAAATTATGTACTGTAAATATTGTGGAAAAAAATTAGAAGATGGAGTTTCCTTCTGTACCGGATGCGGTAAACCGGTACAGAAGCAGATCATAAAGAGCGAACTGGAAAGCAGGAATAAAAAAACAAAGAAAACAGTTACACGAAATGTGATTATAGCTGTAGTGTTGTTGGCAATTGTATGTGTTGTCATTGGAATTTTCAATAAATCAGGCGCAATTTCCTTGGATCCGGAAAAGAGACTGGTGGGAACATGGTATGAAGTGGATGATGACGGCAGTGTGGATTATGACGAGGACATACAGTTTTTCAGTGACGGAACCTTTATCGGCTTTGGAGAGGACGGAACTTACTCGGTTGTGGATGGACAACTGGTATTCCGGTTTCAGTGGGCAGTAAGCAGTTTTGTATACGTATATGACTTTGATTTTCAGGGAAATGAATTACATTTATTTGAGGAAGACGGAGACGAAAAGATTCTGCAGAAAGAGGGGACACTTTTTTAGAATGAATGACTTAAAGTATCCTGATAATTATTTATCAGATAAAATAATCTTTCCCCTGCTAGTTACCACAGCTTGGTAAATGTACCTGAAAAAATTGTAAGTAAGGTACAAAGGAGATGAAAAATATATGAAACAAAAGAAAGTGTGCAAAAATATTCTCATGATTCTGGCAATGCTTGTTTTTCTGTTTTCCTGGTGCAGTGTGGCACATGCGGAAGAAAATGTGCTTTTGAAGGATATGCCGATAGAGGAATGGGAAGGAGAATATGTTGACATAGGGGGAGATGAAATTGAAGATTCCAATGGAAATCACAATAGCAGGAATATCTTAGAGATGTGTACAATCTCTGATACTCATGTAGTTTACAAGCTGGATGGTCAGTATACACGCTTTTCGGGGAAAATTGTGATGGATAAGACTGAGTCGATTGTAATTAATGATACATCACTTTTTTTCTATATAAATATTGGCATTTACGGGGATGGCAGGGAATTGTACAGCAAGGCACTGCTGACAAAAGAGACAGAAGCACAGAATTTTGATATTGATGTAACGGGTGTGGGAAAGCTGGAAATACGAAGCAGTGGAGTTGGAATTTTCTCTCTGGAAGAAGGAATATTTACTAAAGCAGAACAGCGAATAGAACCTCAAACACATGTTTCTCTTGGAGATTTGAAAGTTGTTGATTCCGTTAATTTTGCACAGAGAACCAGTGTACAGATGGATGCGTTTGGAGGCGTACATAGAGGAAAACAGTATTTTAATAATTCTATGGACACAGATACGGAATCTTATGCTCTTTATAATTTGGATCTGAAATATTCATCATTCTCGGGTAAGCTGATGACGGACTATATTGATAATATAACGTCGGATAACGACTGTAATATGAATGTGCAGATTTATCTGGACGATCAGCTTGCATTTGAACAGAATGGGATAGGTTGGAACACTGAGCCAGTGGAAGTGAATTTGAATGTAACAAATACGAAGATAATGAAAATCAGAGTGGTTGGCAAAGAAGGTTATCTGTGCGTTGTGGATGATAGTCTGAAAGCTCATACTCCGGGAGATTGGGAAATAGTGACAGAAGCAACCTGTGAAAAAGCAGGGAAATCAGTACGGCGTTGCACAGAATGTAAGGCGATATGTAATACAGCTGAACTAAAGGCTCTGGAACACACGCCGGGTGACTGGGAAATAGAAACGGAAGCCACCTGTAACGCAGAGGGGGAGCGAAAAAAAAATTGTACCGTATGTAAAAAGATGTGTGCAGAAGAAATGATACCCAAACTGGAGCATAAAGAGGAAGATGAATGGTTTGAACAGGAAGCACCTACATGTACCAGTGAAGGAACTCGGATAAAGAGATGCATTTATTGTGGTGAGACAGTAAAAACAGAGAAAATACCTCAAACAAAGCATGAATTCGGAAAATGGACAACGGCAGAAGGAAGTGTGTGGAACGCTCCAATTGTAAAAAAACGTACATGCAATGTCTGTGATGCAGAAGAAGTAAAAAATATTTATACGTGGGTATGGGTTAAGCCGGCAGTACTTGTTCTGCTGTTTGTCAGTGTATTGACTGGAACTACAATAATTTTGATAAGGAGGAAAGGGATACAGACTATATCGAAAAACCAGAGAAAATTTTGGAGGAAGAAGAAAAGAGAAAAAAGAAAACAACAGGATGATATTTTTCATGATCAGCAGTAAACAGAAGAAGGCACGTTAATAATTTTTTTATTTCAAAATAATCTGCCCCTATCCCTTGCCACAGCTTGATAAATGTTTCTGAAAAAAATAAAATTTTTATAAACAGGTCAAAGGAGATAAAGGAATGGAACAGAACAAAAGAAAAAAAGTGCACAAAAATATTCTCATGATTGTGGCAATGCTTGTCTTTCTGCTTTCCTGGTGCAGCGTGGCACATGCGGAAGAAAATGTGCTTTTAAAGGATATGCACATGGAAGACAGCAATGAATGCGAAATATGGGAAAAAGAACTGAAAGATTCCTATGGAAATTCTTACAGCGGGAATATTGTAAATATGGAAGCCAGCAGAAATTCCTATGCGGTATATAATCTGGATGGCGAGTATACACGCTTTTCAGGTAAGATTGTTATTGCGGAGGATGTCTATACAGATTGTGTGATGGACATTGCCATTTACGGAGATGGAAGGGAACTGTACAGTAAGGCGGGGCTGACAAGGCAGACGGAAGCGCATGATTTTGACCTTGATGTTACCGGTGTGGGAACCCTGGAAATACGAAGCAGTGGAGAGGAATATATTTCTCTGGCAGAAGCAGAGTTTACTAAGGCTGAAGAACGGACGGTACCGCCGACATATGCTTCTCTTGAGGAGCTGACAGTTATTGATTCCGTTGATTTTGAGCAGAAAACCTGTATACAGAAGGACACCTTTGGAAATTTACATAAAGGAAGACAGTACTTTAAGAATCCTATGACTTCAGAGTCAGAATCCTATGCCCTCTATAACCTGAATCAGGAATATCTGTCCTTTTCCGGTAAACTGATTATTGATGAAGAGTCAACTACCAACTGTAATATGAACGTACAGATTTATCTGGATGACCAGCTTGCATTTGAACAGAATGGAATAGGCAGGACCACGGAACCGGTGGAAGTAAATCTGGATGTGACAAATGTAAAAGTAATGAAAATCAGAGTAGTGGGCAAGGCCGGATACCTGTGCGTGGTGGATGATGTTCTGAAAGGTCATGATCACACTCCGGGAGAGTGGGAAACCGAGACAGAAGCAACCTGCGATAAAGCAGGAAAAAAGGTACAGCGATGTACAGAATGTAAGGAAATTTGTAACACTCAGGAGACAAAAGCTCTGGGACATACTCCCGGCGACTGGGAGACAGAGATAGAAGCAACCTGCAAAGCAGAGGGAAAACGGGTAAAATACTGTACGGTATGCAAAAAGGTGTGTGCTGAAGAAAAAGTGGACAAGCTGGAGCATGAACCGGGAGACTGGGAAGTGGAGGCAGAAGCAACCTGTGAAAAGGCAGGGAAAAAAGTAAAGCACTGTAAAGTATGCAAAGAAGTATGTGAAGAAAAGACTCTGGACAAGCTGGAACATGAACCTGGCGACTGGGAAGTGGAATCAGAACCCACCTGTGAGGATAAGGGCAAGAAGGTTCGGCACTGTAAGGTGTGCGGGGAAATCTGTGATACGGAATATATTCCGGAAACAGAACATGAACCTGGCGACTGGGAAGTAGAAACAGAGGCAACCTGTTGGTCAGCAGGCGAGGAATCTGTTTACTGTAAGTATTGTGGAGAATGGCTGGATACCCGGGAAATCCCTGTTTTGGAGCATAAACAGGAAAAAGAGTGGTTTGTGCAGGAAGAGCCTACCTGTACTTATGAAGGAACCCAGGTAAAAAGATGCGTTTACTGTGGTGAAACTATAAAAGTAGAAAAAATTCCAAAAACAAAGCATAAGTTTGGAGAATGGGTAACGGTAGAAGGAAGCGTATGGAATGCACCGATTGTAAAAACACGTATATGCAGCGGCTGTTTTTCTGAGGAGACAAAAAAGGTATATGCATGGGTATGGGTGAAACCGGTTGTTACGCTTCTGGTGATTCTTGGAGTCCTGGTTGGAATCATTGTGATCCTTATGAGGCAAAAAGGAATCCAGATCACTGTTGCAAATATAAAAGAATTTTGCAGGAACGGAATCAGGGATATCAAAGACAGGTCGAAAGATGAGGCATCCGGCGATGATATTTTTGGCGGAACCAAAAAAAATGAAAAAAAGGATAAGGATGATATTTTTTAACAGATATCATAAAAAAGAAGAAAACAGGGAGGAAAAAAATGTTTTGTGGAAAATGCGGTAAACAGTTTGAAGATGATGAGGTTGTATGTCCATGGTGCGGGGAAGCAACAGGAGTGGAAGTAGGAGAAAAAAGGTATTCACAGCAGCCGGAAAACGGAGGATACGGTCGAAATACTGAGGAAAGGTCTTATGTAAACAGAGAGCCTGTAAAACCAATGGCTCTGCTTGGGATTTCAGTGGGACTTGCGGCAATGATGATCTATTTCAGCGGACTGATCAGTAACACGATCCTTGTCGTGGCAGCAGGCTATGTACTTTTAAAAGAGGAAGACCGCTGGCTTCGTGCAGTAGCTGCAAAAGCGATTTTGATCGTGTGCATTTTTGGCGCAATAGCGGCAGGAATTACAATGGTGGAAAATGGAATTTCAGGATTCAATTATCTGATAATGATGGTGGATGCCGGCCCTCTGGATCGGATGGCAGTACAGGATCTTTGCAGTTTCCTGAACTACGCATGTCTGATCGTCAGAGATCTGGTTCTTCTGATAGCCGGAATCCAGGCATTTCACTGTAATAATTTCAGAGTTGGCTTTATAGATCGGATGATTAACCGAAATATACAGAAATAGGGATAACAGGGAGGAAAGAGTATGTTTTGCAGAAAATGTGGAATTGATAATCCGGAGGGCGCAAGGTACTGCAGGAGATGCGGAGAGCCTTTGGAAGGTTCACGTACATCATCAGGAGGAACATCGTCTGTGCCGCCGGCATCGAGGAAAATTTCAGTTGAAGATCTGCCGGTGGAATATCGTCCTATTGGTATGTGGGGATATTTTGGATACAGCCTGTTGTTTGCCATTCCGTTTGTTGGCTGGATCATTGCCCTGGTATTTGCTTTCGGCGTGAATCCAAACGTCAATCTGAAGAACTTCGCCAGAGCTTATTTTTGCAGTCTGATTGTAGCATGTGTTTTTCTGTTTCTTGTTTCAGTAAGCGGATGTTCGTTATTATCTGCAATGATGTAAAAGTGAAATTTGCAGCGGTGTTTTCTGCTTCCGTGTTAGGGCAGGAGACACCGTTTTGTTTTTACATAATACCTGCTTCCGGCTTGTTTTGTCGGTTCTCAGATGATAAAATAAAAAGAAAAATGAACGGTTTTTACATGGGGTGGCAGAATTATGACAGAAGATACAGGGAAGAAAATATCAGAGGAACTGAAAA
Source organism: Blautia caecimuris (assembly GCF_024622975.1). Classification (GTDB taxonomy): domain Bacteria; phylum Bacillota; class Clostridia; order Lachnospirales; family Lachnospiraceae; genus Blautia_A; species Blautia_A caecimuris. Next base: position 52,916 of record NZ_JANJZT010000001.1, read on the forward strand.
ATGATTTTACGATGGATAAGCTCTGGGCTGTTCTGTGCCTGATGCAGGGCGAAAGGTTTTATACGGCACGGGGACTTGAGTTTCATTATAAAATCCGGGGAAATGAGATTTTTGTGGACAGAAAGGTAAACAGTAAAAGCATTACCAGAAGCAGTGTGGAAATGGTTTTTAGGAAACTGCAGGAGAGGCGGCAGGGAGGAGAGGAATTTCCCCTTCCCGTACAGGGACCGAAAAAACTGGGGGTATTCGGCGCCAGCTATCTTTATCCTGTTCTGAAAAGGCTGGAGCTGGTAAGACCGGAATAAAAGAAATAAAGGGATATTTTTCAGACGCTATGTGAGAGAAAAGGTATGTCCCTGTTAAGCTGCATGCAGATCCTATGGGCTGTCCCCAGGCAGGACAGCAGAATCCGGAAGCTGTACAGGGGAACAGATCCGGCAGGTACAACTGCAGGTTGTATATTTTTGAAAAATAAACTATAATAAACATCTGAACAGACAGTCTGAATGGGCTGAGTAAAATACATGCCGGAAATGATATGCAGTCGTATAAAAACTGCAGGTATATACCAATAAAGACAGGGAGTTGCAGAAGATGAGAGCAGAGGTTGTAAGTATGGATGCGAAGCATCCGGATAAAGAGGCCATAAAAAGAGCAGGACAGATACTGCAAAACGGAGGGCTGGTGGCTTTTCCTACGGAAACCGTATATGGACTGGGAGGAAATGCCCTGGATCCCCGGGCATCCATGAAAATTTATGCTGCAAAGGGACGTCCGTCAGACAATCCTCTGATCATTCACATTGCAGATATGTCCAGTCTGCCCAAAATCGTGTCAGAAATTCCTGCAAAGGCACAGCTTCTGGCAGAAAAATTCTGGCCGGGGCCTCTGACCATGATTCTTCCAAAAGCAGAGATTGTTCCCGGGGAGACGACCGGCGGTCTTGACAGCGTTGCAGTCCGGTTTCCCAGTGATCTGATCGCGCAGGAGCTGATCAAGGCGGCGGGAGGCTTTGTTGCGGCTCCAAGCGCAAACACATCGGGCCGTCCAAGTCCTACCAGAGCAGAGCATGTGGAAGAGGACCTTGGAGATGCCATTGATATGATCCTGGACGGCGGACAGGTTGGTATCGGGCTGGAATCTACGATCGTAGATTTTACAGAGGATATTCCGGTAGTGCTAAGACCGGGATATATTTCTCTGGAAATGCTTCAGGAAATTCTGGGTGAGGTGCGAATGGACAGAGGGCTTCTGATCACAGACAGCAGTGTTCATCCAAAAGCTCCGGGAATGAAATACCGTCATTATGCGCCAAAGGCAGATCTTGCGGTTGTGGAGGGAAATACAGAGCAGGTAATTGCCTATATAAACCGTATGACAGAAGAAGCGGTAAGTCAGGGCAGACGTGTGGGGATCATTGCCACAGACGAAACGTCGGCTTTGTACAAAAACGGAGTTGTGCGGAGTATCGGAAGCAGGGAGGATGAGGAGACGATCGCCCATCATCTTTACGAGGTGCTTCGGGATTTTGACGGGGATGGCGTCAGCGCTATTTACTCAGAGGCATTTTATACGCCCAGAATGGGACAGGCGATTATGAACAGGCTTTTAAAAGCTGCAGGACACAAGATTATAAACGTACAGGAGGAACAGGAATGATAGCATTAGGATGTGACCACGGTGGATTTGAACTGAAACAGGAGATTAAAAAGCATCTGGATCAGCAGAATATAGAGTATATTGACTATGGATGCGACAGTCAGGAGGCTGTTGATTATCCGGTTTATGCAAAAAAAGTGGCAAGAGCGATACAGAATGGTGAATGTGAAAAGGGAATCCTGATCTGCGGAACAGGTATTGGAATTTCCATTACAGCAAATAAATTTAAGGGAATCCGCGCAGCACTTTGTACAGACTGCTTCAGCGCAGAGGCAACAAGACTTCACAATGATGCCAATGTTCTGGCAATGGGAGGAAGAGTTGTAGGCGCAGGTCTTGCGCTTAAGATCGTGGATACTTTCTTAAACACACCGTTTTCCAATGACGAAAGACATATTCGCAGAATCAGCCAGATAGAGACAGACTGATATAAAGAAGATAAAGGGGACAGGACGAGCTGTAAAGGGTTTGGCCTGTTTATCTGAATCAAAAAGCCTGTTGATCTCAGACAACAGGCAGTTTATAAAGTATTATGGGGAGGGTTTTACAATGGAGAAAGAAAAAAGAATGGACTATATTTCCTGGGATGAGTATTTTATGGGGGTGGCAATGCTTTCCGGGATGCGGTCCAAGGATCCTCATTCACAGGTGGGAGCCTGTATTGTAAGTGAGGACAACAAGATTCTTTCCATGGGATACAACGGATTTCCTATGGGATGCTCGGATGATAAGTTTCCGTGGGCAAGAGAGGGCGATGCCCTGGACACAAAGTATCTTTATGTGACTCACAGTGAGCTGAACGCAATCCTGAATTACAGAGGCGGAAGCCTGGAGGGCGCGAAGCTTTACGTTTCACTTTTTCCCTGTAATGAGTGCGCCAAGGCCATTATTCAGTCCGGGATCAAAACCATTGTATATGACTGTGACAAATATGAAAATACTCCGTCCGTGATCGCGTCCAAGCGTATGCTGGATGCAGCCGGCGTCAGATACTATAAATACAACCGTACCGGAAGAGAGATCAGGATTACTGTCTGAAAAGGTAAAAATGCTGTCTGCGCAGAAAATTCTGTCAGATTTTTACGGGGCAGCCATAAAAGTGCGGGATTTGTTCCGGGTTTTCCGTTCAGGAGGCTTGACACAGGAGATTTTTTCGCATACAATGAGTAAAAGTTCGTGGAAACACAACTGAAAACAGAAAACGGCGAAGAAGAGAATAGTACACGCAGAGCAATCTCAGAGAGAAATCCCGAAGCCTGTTCAGCTGTCAGGCGGTGGTGTGAGGATTTTGTGCGCGAACCGTGGAACCGGCCTCAGAGCTCCGTGCAATTGAAGTACGGCGTATTTCTGCGTTAAAGAAACAGGAGAGAGCAGTATAAATACAGACTGTCCGCGGGGCAGCTGTTTAAGGAGGTACTGCTAATCAGGGTGGTACCGCCGAAGTCCTTCGGTCCCTTTGCAGGGATTGGAAGGGCTTTTTTATTTACCGGGAAAGTAGTGCATTCTGTCCTTCCCAGTCCCGGAAACAGGAAATAACAGTATTGAAAAAAGGAGAATGATCATGGCAAAAGAGAAAAAATTAGTAGAAGCCATCACTTCCATGGAGGAAGATTTTGCGCAGTGGTATACTGACGTAGTAAAAAAGGCAGAGCTTTGCGATTACACAAGCGTAAAGGGCTGCATGGTGATCAAGCCGGCCGGCTATGCCATCTGGGAAAACATCCAGAATGAGCTGGACAGAAGATTCAAAGAAACAGGCGTTCAGAATGTTTACATGCCTATGTTTATTCCGGAGTCTCTTCTTCAGAAAGAAAAGGATCACGTAGAGGGCTTTGCGCCGGAGGTTGCATGGGTAACTCACGGCGGCCTGGATCCTCTTCAGGAGCGTCTCTGTGTGCGTCCGACTTCTGAGACTCTGTTCTGCGATTTTTATCAGAAGGAGATCCAGTCCCACAGAGATCTTCCAAAGGTTTACAATCAGTGGTGTTCTGTAGTCCGCTGGGAAAAAACGACCCGTCCGTTCCTGCGTTCCAGAGAATTTCTGTGGCAGGAGGGCCATACTGCTCATGCAACAGCTGAAGAGGCGGAAGAGAGAACCATTCAGATGCTGAATGTATATGCAGACTTCTGTGAGGAAGTTCTTGCAATCCCGGTTGTAAAAGGCCAGAAAACAGATAAAGAAAAATTTGCAGGCGCAGAGGCGACTTATACAATCGAGTCTCTGATGCACGATGGAAAGGCTCTGCAGTCCGGAACCAGCCATAACTTCGGCGACGGCTTTGCAAAAGCCTTCGGTATTCAGTATACAGACAAAGAAAACAAGCTTCAGTATGTTCATCAGACATCCTGGGGAATGACAACCCGTATGATCGGAGCCATCATTATGGTTCACGGTGACAACAGCGGTCTTGTGCTTCCTCCGAGAATCGCGCCGGTACAGGCTGTGATCATTCCGATCCAGCAGCGCAAAGAGGGCGTTCTGGAAAAAGCAGATGAGCTGTTTGAGACTCTGAAAGCTGCAGGAATCCGCGTGAAGGTGGACGATACAGACAGAAGTCCGGGATATAAATTCTCCGAGCAGGAAATGCGCGGTATTCCGGTTCGTATTGAGTGCGGTCCCAAGGATATCGAAAACGGACAGGCTGTGATCTGCCGCCGTGATACACGGGAAAAATATGTGGTAACTTTTGAGGAGCTGGCAGGAAAGGTTCAGGAAGTTCTTGACACCATGCAGAAGGATATGCTGGAAAGAGCCCGTGCTCACCGGGAAGCTCATACCTATGTTGCAACGGACTATGAAGAGTTTAAAGAGACTATCAACACGAAACCGGGCTTTGTAAAAGCAATGTGGTGCGGCGATCAGGCCTGCGAGGACAAGATCAAGGAAGACGTACAGGCAACTTCCAGATGTATGCCGTTTGAGCAGGAGCATTTAAGCGATGTGTGCGTATGCTGCGGAAAACCTGCGAAAAAAATGGTTTACTGGGGAAGAGCATACTAAGATGAAGCTGAATATACCTTCCGGTGCGGAAATTATTCTGAATACGCTGGAACAGAACGGATATGAGGCCTATGTAGTGGGCGGCTGTGTCCGGGATTCCATTCTGGGACGCTGTCCGGATGACTGGGATATTACCACATCTGCATCTCCGGAGCAGGTAAAAGCGCTTTTCAGAAGAACTGTAGATACCGGACTTCAGCATGGAACAGTAACTGTTCTCATAGAAAAAGAAGGCTTTGAGGTAACTACTTACCGGGTGGACGGCGACTATGAGGATGGCCGTCATCCCAAAGAAGTAAGGTTTACCTCAAATCTTAAAGAGGATCTGAAACGGAGAGATTTTACCATTAATGCCATGGCATATCATCCTGAGAGGGGACTTGTAGATCTTTTTGGCGGAGTGAATGACATGGAAAAAAAGGTGATCCGCTGCGTGGGTGATCCCATGGAGCGGTTTCAGGAGGATGCGCTGAGGATTCTGAGAGCTGTCCGCTTTTCCGCCCAGCTGGGATTTACCATAGAAGCGAGTACAAAGGAAGCCATCGGCGCTCTGGCTCCCAATCTTAAACTGGTCAGCGCCGAGAGAATCCAGGTGGAGCTTGTAAAGCTTCTTGTTTCCCCCAATCCGGACTACCTCCGCGTTGCATATGAAACAGGGGTGACAGCAGAGTTTTTGCCGGAGTTTGATGTGTGCATGAAAACTGATCAGAATACTCCCCATCACTGTTATACAGTAGGCGAACATATTCTGAAAAGTCTTTTGCACGTCAGAGCGGACAAGGTTCTTCGCCTGACCATGCTTCTTCATGACATTGGTAAGCCGGTGGTAAAAATAACGGACGAAAATGGCCGCGATCATTTTAAAATGCACGGACCGGAAAGTGAGCAGATGGCAAAATCCATTCTGCGCCGGCTGAAATTTGATAATGACACCATCCATAAGGTTTGTCGGCTTGTAAAGTGGCATGACGCCAGACCGGCAGCCCAGATGCCAAATGTACGCCGCTCTGTCAACAAAATCGGGGAAGATATTTTTCCACTTTATCTGGAGGTCCAGAGAGCAGATATGCTGGCGCAAAGCACTTATCAGCGCCGGGAAAAGGAAGAGCGGCTGGAAGGTGTGAAATCCTGTTATGAGCAGATCGTGGAGAAAAAACAGTGTGTTTCCCTGAAAAGTCTGGCAGTTACAGGCAGAGATCTTATTCAGGCCGGTTATAAGCCGGGCCCTTATCTGGGAGAAATTCTGAATCAGCTTCTGGAGCATGTTCTGGAATATCCGGAAGACAATCAGAAGGAAACGCTGATGCAGCTGGTGAAAGAAAATCAGGATTAAAATTTCAGAAAGCATGAAACGTATAGGAGAGATCCCTTCACAGAAATTTTCTGTGGAGGGATTTTTTCTACAAATAGGATCAGAAATCAAAGAACATGACAAAATACCTGGCGGGACAGTACCGTGTGAACAGCTACGCATAATTTCCGCTCCTCTGTACATAAGTATAGAAAGTACAAAAAATGAGGGGGAAGCAGATTTGTATGATTATGGATTCAGCGTTCTGGAACAGTACGAGCTGACTGTAAAAAGTACAGCCCGTACCAGAGGAGGACTTCTCTGTCAGACTGACAGAAGTCCGGCAGTATTACGTGAACAGAGAGGCTCGGGAAAAAAACTTCAGAAGCAGCAGGAGCTTCTTTTAAAGCTGGAGGAAAATGGTTGTCTGGTAGATACCTTTCTGGAAAATAAAGAAGGAGAGCTTATTTCAACTGACCGGGATGGAATTTCCTATACTCTTCAGCGCTGGTATGAAGGGCGGGAATGTGATACAAGATCCAGAGAACAGATTCTGCAGGCAGTGGGGATGCTTGCCGGGATCCATAAAGAAATGAAACTTCCGACAGACCTTTCTTATATGGAAGAAAATCTGAATGACGAGTATCAGCGCCATAATCAGGAACTGAGGAAAATTCGCAGATTTATCAGAAAAAAAGGTCCTGCGTGTGCTTTTGAAAAGGAATATTTAAAATCTGTGGAATGGTTTCTGGCGAGAGGAGAGCTGGCTGTAAATATGCTCAGGGCGTCTTCCTATGCAGACCTTCGGGAAAAGGCAAAAGAAGAAGGCACAGTCTGCCACGGGGAATACAATCAGCATAACGTTCTGATACTGAAATCAAAGACGGCAGTAACAGGGTTCTCACACTGGTGTTTTGGAATCCAGATCGGAGATCTTTACCACTTTATGAGAAAAATACTGGAAAAATCAGGCTGGAATATAAATTTAGCAGAAGAAATGCTAAAAACATACCACAGAATCCGCCCGATTTCCGCAGAAGAGTGGGAAAACCTGAAGATCCGGTTTACTTATCCGGAAAAATTCTGGAAATTGTCCAACTACTATTATACCCACAACAAAGCATGGATTTCTGAAAAAAATACGGAAAAGCTTCAGGCGCTGATCAGACAGAAAGAAAAATGGGAAGCTTTCGGAGAACAATGTTTTAAAGAATACAATTTTTAAAATACAGACAGAAGGAATTTTATATACTGTTTACACAGCATGTTTCCGGGGAATTTTAGATTTGGGGGTCACCGGAGCCTGAAATTTTATGAAGGAGAAACTGTTCAGACTTCCCTTTTTCAGAAAACAGGTGTATAATTAGAAATCATAAACTTCGCAGAGCGCAGTTTAAAAAAGATATAGGGAGGTACAGCGGTATGGATTACAGAGAAGTATATGAGCAGTGGCTTGCGAACCCATACTTCGATGATGCAACAAAAGAGGAACTGAAGAACATCGCAGAAGAAGAGAATGAAATCAAAGAACGTTTTTATATGGATCTGGAATTTGGTACGGCGGGCCTGCGCGGAATCATCGGTGCAGGTACAAACCGTATGAATATTTATGTAGTAAGAAGAGCAACCCAGGGGCTTGCAAATTATATTGCAAAAGTGGGCAAACAGTCCCAGGGTGTTGCAATTGCCTATGATTCCCGCCATATGTCACCGGAGTTTGCCCAGGAAGCAGCTCTCTGTCTTGCTGCAAACGGAATTAAGGCATATATTTTTGAGTCTTTAAGACCTACACCGGAGCTCTCTTTTGCAGTCCGTCACCTTGGCTGTGTTGCGGGAATTAATATCACTGCCAGCCATAACCCGCCGGAATACAATGGATACAAGGTATACTGGGAGGACGGCGCTCAGATCACTCCGCCTCATGATACCGGAATCATGGGAGAGGTAAAGGCAATCTCCGACTGGAATACTGTAAAAACCATGGACAAGGCCCAGGCAGAAAAAGCAGGCCTTTATGAAGTGATCGGCCAGAAGATTGACGATGCCTATATGGAAGAGCTGAAAAAACAGGTGATCCATCAGGATGCCATTGAGGCAGAGGGCAAAAAACTGAAGATCGTTTATACACCTCTTCACGGAACCGGAAATATTCCTGCAAGAAGGATCCTGAAGGAGCTGGGCTTTGAAAACGTATATGTTGTTAAGGAGCAGGAGCTTCCGGACGGCGCGTTCCCTACAGTAAGCTATCCGAATCCTGAAGCAGCCGAAGCCTTTGAACTTGGCCTGAAGCTTGCAAAAGAAGTGGATGCGGATCTTGTTCTTGCCACGGATCCGGATGCAGACCGTCTGGGTGTGCGCGTAAAAGATAAAAACGGCGAATACCATGACCTGACAGGAAATATGTCTGGCTGTCTTCTTGCAAACTATGAGATCGGACAGCGCAGAGCAGTAAACGGAAGTCTTCCGGAGGACGGCGCTCTGATCAAGACAATTGTTACCAGCAATCTGGCAGATGCCATTGCAAAAGGCTATGGCGTTGATCTCATTGAGGTTCTGACAGGATTTAAGTTTATCGGTCAGCAGATTCTGGGCTTTGAGAACAGCGGAAAGGGAACTTATCTTTTCGGTTTTGAAGAGAGCTATGGCTGCCTGATCGGTACATACGCAAGAGATAAGGATGCGATTGTGGCTACAATGGCGCTGTGCGAGGCTGCCGCTTACTATAAGACTCAGGGAAAAACTCTCTGGGATGCAATGATCGAGATGTATGACCAGTACGGATATTATAAGGATGATATCAAATCCATTACTCTGAAAGGAATTGAGGGACTTCAGAAGATCCAGGAGATCATGGATACTCTTCGTAAGAATCCTCCGGCAGAGTTTGCAGGACATAAGGTAGTTTCTGCAAGAGATTATAAAAAGGATACCATTACAGATCTGGCAACCGGAGAGGTGAAGCCTACCGGACTTCCGAATTCCAATGTTCTGTACTATGACCTGACAGATGATGCATGGGTATGTGTCCGCCCGTCCGGTACAGAACCAAAAGTAAAATTCTACTATGGAGTAAAAGGAACTTCCCTTGAGGATGCAGATGAAAAGTCTGCAGTCATGGGCAAGGCTGTTCTTGATATGGTCAATACAATGATGTAATGCGGTGAGAAGATGCAGAATTTTGATGAATTTATGGAAGTGGTGCGAAAAATCCGCAAAAGCTGTCCCTGGGATAAGGTGCAGACTCATGAAAGTCTGAAACCTTATCTGATCAGTGAGACAAATGAGCTTCTGGAGGGAATTGATCGTCTGAAAACACAGAATGACAGTGAAAATCTCTGTGAGGAGCTGGGAGACGTGCTGTTTCAGGTTGCTCTCCACAGTGTGATCGCCCAGGAAGAGGGGCTGTTTACTATTGAGGATGTGATCGATGGTATTTCTTCAAAAATGCAGTTTCGTCATCCGAAAATCTTTGTTCCGGAGGATGAGACAATGACCTCTCTTTCCTGGGATCAGCTGAAAGAAATCGAAAAGAGCAGGAAGACGAAAAAGCTCTGAAAAGTATTTCAGAAGCATTAGCCGGAAGCGTTACTTTTTACTCCGTTCACAGTAACCTGAAAGCCCCGGTTTACGGGGATTTGCCACAAAAAACCTTGACAATCTACAGGAAAAGGTATATAAATAGTAAATAGCGTGTGATCGACAGGAAGCATAACGCGATAATAAAGAAAGAGAGCATTTATAGGAGGAAACACCATGAATAAAACAGAATTAGTAGCAGCAATGGCGAAAGAGACAAATCTTTCCAGGAAAGATGTAGAAGCAGTCCTGAAATCTTTCACCGATGTTGTAGCATCCGAGCTCAAAAAAGGCGGAAAAATTCAGCTTGTAGGATTTGGTACCTTTGAGGTAAGCGAGAGAGCTGCAAGAGAAGGAAGAAATCCTCATACTGGTGAAACCATGAAAATCGAAGCTTCCAAAGCACCGAAATTCAAAGCTGGTAAGGCTTTAAAGGATCTTGTAAACGATAAATAATAAAGTTCAGCAGAGGGGGAACAGCGTGTTCCCCCTTTTTCTATAGAATACAGAAAAAAAGAACAGGAGATTTTGTATGCGTCTTGATAAATATCTGAAGGTTTCCCGTCTTATTAAAAGAAGAACAGTGGCAAACGAAGCCTGTGATGCGGGAAGAGTTTTGCTTAATGATAAACCTGCCAGAGCTTCTGCGGCAGTAAAGGCCGGAGACATTGTGGAGATCCAGTTTGGCGGAAAAAGCGTTAAGGTGGAAGTTCTTGATGTAAAAGAGACAGTCCGCAAGGAAGAGGCGGAAAGTATGTTCCGCTATCTGTAGTTTTTACGTCTATTTATAAGGGCTGTTTCATACATTGTTTATGGAAAGAAACAATGGGAGGCTGACCCTTGGAAGAGAAAAAAACAATGTGCGCCCACAGACTGTCCCTTGATAACCGACAGGAGGGCACGGTTACAGGCGTCCGGGACATTCATTCCTTTAATGAAAGCGAGATTTTGCTGGAAACAGAGGCCGGAAGACTTTCTGTAAAAGGAGAACTGCTCCATGTGCGGAGACTGAATCTGGAAAAGGGAGAGGCCGATATTGAAGGAAAAATAAACAGCTTAACCTATCTTTCAAAAAAGACAGAAAACAAAGAAGAATCTCTGCTGAAGCGGATGTTCCGGTAAAATATGAGCGGTTATATGGAGTATGAGGCAGTACTGTTTCTTCTGTCTGTGGTGATGGGGGCGGCTCTGTTTCTCTTTTATAAGATTCTGACTGCCCTGAGAAAAGTGATTTCCCATCCGTCCTGGGCAGTGGATGTGGAAGACCTTTTTTACTGGACTGCAGCAGGGATTTTTATGTTCTCTGTGATATACAGGTTCAATCAGGGAACCCTCAGATGTTTTCTTTTTGCAGGAAGTATTCTGGGAGCTGTTCTGTGCCGGGGGACGGTGGCAGATCTGTTTGAGCGGATTCTTGTGTTTCTGTGCGGGATTCCGGTGAATTTTGTAAAATTTTCAACAAAGAGGTTGCTATTTCTCTTTAAAAGATGTAGTATTTTATTGTATAAGTATCAAACTATGCAAAAAAGAAAAGGTTTTAAAACAAAGAGGATCAGTCAGGTTGAAAAAGTCAAAAAGAAAGAAAAGCAAAAAAAGAATAACGAATAACTATCTGGGAATGGCTGTTATTTCAGTTGTTGTTCTTCTGCTTCTTGGCGGCCTGGCAATGAAAAGTCACAGCCTCAGAAACAGGATTGCCTATTATGACGCCCAGGCAGCAGAGCTGAAACAGCAGATTTCTGATGAAAAAGAGCGGACAAAGGAAATTGACAAGCGCACAGAGTATATGCAGACAGATGAGTATGCGGCAGAGGTTGCCAGAGACAGACTGGGGCTTGTAAAAGATAATGAGATAGTGTTTGAAGAAGAAAAATAACACGGATTTTGGCGAAAAGTTTTTAATTGCTTTCGCCTGTGTTTGACAGATATTTTGGAACCTGTCCTTTATAATGGCACTTGATGAAGTGTGTAAAGGGGAGGGGAAATATGCAGGAATGGATTATTGCCATGCTCGTGATCAGCCTACTGCTGATTTTCCGGGACATGGCAAAAACTATTTTGACGGGGCAAATGTCGAAAAAGGAGGAACCCTTTGCTCCCGGAGAAAGCCATCCTCAGAAGGAGAAGGTGGAGCGGTATGCGGCTTCTTTCCAGAAGCTGGCAGATACCTTTTACGGGATGCCCTACCGGAAAGAATATTTAAGCTCCGGTCAGATTGACGCGATATTGAAGGATACCAATGAGGAAATGTGCAGCAGATGCTATCACAGAGAAATATGCTGGGGAGAAAATTCCGGTTCTCTGAAGCAGGGCGGAGAGGCAATGATCCGCGCCATGGAAGAGGGGGATGAGGAGGCTGTAGAAATGATCCGTCAGGAGTGGGCGGAGATCTGCGGCAAATCCATACAGTATCTGGAAACAGTCAGAGAGCGTTTTCAGAAGGAAAAACAGAATCTGGTATGGAGCAACCGCATGATCGAAAGCAGGCTGGCAGTGGCACAGCAGCTGACAGAGATATCCCGGATCATGGGAATGGTGGCAGAAGATATTTATGATATTTCTCCGGCAGACCCGAAGTTTCAGGAGAGTATTCGCCGGATTCTGAAAAAACGTCATATTGTGCTGAAAAATGCCTGGGTTATGGATAAGGTAGAGGGGCACAGGCAGATGTTTCTTACTATGAAAGCCAGAAGCGGCCAGTGTGTATCTGTGACAGAGGTTTCTCAGCTCCTTTCAGGTCTGTGCGAGTGCGCTATGACCTCTGCCGCTGACAGCAGAGGCATTGTAAACGGCGAATACCATACGGTACATTTTGTGGAAGACGTCAGCTATCAGGTGATGTACGGAGTGGCAAAGCTTACAAGAGAGGAAGAAAAGATTTCCGGGGACAACTATATCTGCAGACAGGAAGAAGGCGGAAAGTTTGTGATGTGTCTTTCTGATGGAATGGGTTCCGGCATGGATGCCTGCAGAGAGAGCGAGATCGTGGTGGAGCTTCTGGAGCAGTTTCTGGAATCCGGATTTACCCAGGAGACAGCAGCCAGAATGGTGAATTCTGCTCTGGTGCTGAAAGGACGAGAGGGAATGTTCTCCACAGTGGATATCTGCGCTCTGGATCTTTATACAGGAATCTGCAGTTTTTTGAAGGCCGGGGCTGCATCCACTTTTATTAAGCGTGACCACTGGGTTGAGGCAATTTCTTCGGAAAGTCTTGCAGCAGGACTGGTTCAGCAGATCGACTTTGATACTGCTTCCCGGAAACTTTATCATGGAGATTACCTGATCATGATGACGGATGGAGTTCTGGATGCTCTTCCTCTGGACAGAGAAGAGGAAACCATGAAGGAAATCATTATGGACGTGCAGGAGGAAAATCCCAGAGAGGTCAGCAGAGGGATTCTGGAACGGGTGCTGGGATACAGCGATTACCGGGCCAGAGACGATATGACTGTGCTGGTGGCCAGTGTGCTGCGCAAGTAGAAACAAAAGAGGAGAAAAGCAGACATGCAGGAGCAGATTTATGCAAAGGTCCGTGCTTTTGCAGAAAAAAACAGGATGTTCGATCAGTGCGGCGCGGTGGCTGCCGGAGTATCCGGCGGAGGCGATTCCGTGACCATGCTGGATATTCTGAACAGACTGAAAGAAGAATACGGATTTCAGATCACAGCCGTTCATGTAAATCACGGGATCCGGGGCGCAGAGGCGCAAAGAGATCAGGAGGCTGCAGAGAAACTGTGCAGAAAAATGGGAATTCCCTGCAGAGTATACTGTTTTGATGTTCCAAAGCTTGCCGCACAGTGGAAAACCGGGCTGGAGGAAGCAGGAAGAACAGTCCGGAGGCAGGCTTTTGAAGAAGCGCTTGCCGGAGTACCGGTTTCAGGGGAAAAAAAGAAGGTAATCGCTCTTGCGCACAACAGAAACGATCTGGCAGAGACTATGCTTCATCATCTCTGCAGAGGAACCGGTCTCAGGGGACTTTCTTCCATGAAAGCGGCAGAGGATGGGATCATTCGTCCGGTTCTCTGTCTGGAACGGAAGGAAATTAATGAATATCTCAGAGAAAGAAATCTGCCCTATGTAACAGACAGCACAAATCTTCAGGACGAATATACCAGAAACAGGATCCGGCACCATGTACTTCCTGTTCTGGAAAGTGAAATCAATGAAAAGACAGTGGCTCATATGGCAGAGACATCTGAGCTGATTGGACAGGCGGAGGCTTACTTTCAGGAAAAAGGCGCTTCACTGGCAGAAAAATGCCGAACCGAAAAGGGAGAGATCCTTTTTGAAAAAAGTTTCCTGAAATATCCTGAAATTATCCGGAAGTATGCGGTGAGAAATGCTGTTGAAAAGCTTGCAGGCAAAAGAAAGGATATTTCTCTGATACATGTGCGTGCAGTGCTGGAGCTTTTTGAACTTCGTACCGGAGCGTCAGTAAAGCTTCCATATAATCTGGAGGCAGCGAAAACATATGAAGGAATTATCATAAGGAAGAAAAATCCTGAAGATCCGGACAGGGAATCCCGGGAATATCAGCTTCCTTTAAACGGAAGCCTTGCCTGTAGTCTGGGAAATTTTGAAACAAAAATCTTTTCCTGGTCAGACCAGAAGATTTGTGAAAAAAAGTATACGAAATGGTTGGATTATGATAGAATAAAATACGATATATCTGTCCGTACCAGAAAAACAGGAGATTACCTTACTGTAAACAGTCAGGGGCATCGCAAAAAACTGACGCGGTGTATGATCGATGAAAAAATCCCCTGTGAACAGAGGGATAAGATTCCTCTGATCACAGAAGGCAGCCAGGTTCTCTGGATCGTGGGCGGAAGAATGAATGAAAGGTATAAGATCACATCAGAGACAAAGAATGTGCTGGAAATCAAATACCAAGGAGGAAAATATCATGAGTGAAAAAATCAGAGTATTACTCAGCGAGGAAGAAGTGGAGGCAAGAATCAGACAGATTGCCGCAAAGATCAGCAAAGATTATGCAGGAAAAGAGATTCATCTGATCTGTGTTTTAAAGGGTGGAGTATTTTTTACCTGTGAACTTGCAAAAAGGATCACTGTTCCGGTATCTCTTGACTTTATGTCTGTGTCCAGCTATGGAGATGACACAAAATCAAGCGGTGTGGTAAGAATCGTCAAAGATCTGGATCAGCCTCTGATCGGCAAGGACGTGCTGATCGTGGAGGATATCATCGACTCAGGAAGAACTCTCAGCTATCTGATCGAAATCCTCAAAGGACGTAATCCAAACAGTGTCCGCCTCTGTACACTGCTGGACAAACCGGAGAGACGAGTGAGGGATGTAAAAGTAGATTACTGCTGCTTCAATATCCCGGATGAATTTGTTGTGGGATATGGTCTGGACTATGCCCAGAAATATCGTAATCTCCCGTTTATCGGCGTGGTAGAACTGGACACAGAAGAATGAAAGGAGATTCAGTTAAGTGAATAAACAGCCAAGCAGAATTGGCCTGTATCTGATTTTGATCGCATTGCTGGTGGGCGGATATTTTTATCTGAACAGCCAGGTGTCAGGTCAGAATGACTATACCATAGAAGCATTGGAGCAGGCAGCAGAAGAAGGAAGAGTAAATGATGCGGTGATTTATCAGAACAGGGAAGTACCTACCGGTTCGGTGGCTGCAGATATTGAGAACGAAGGACAGAAGCGTGTCTATGTAACAGATGTCAAGGAGGCGCAGGAAATGCTGGAGGAAAACAATATTGCTCCTCTGGTCAAAGATGTTCCTCAGCAGAATGTGTTCCTTACCACACTTCTTCCTCTGCTTCTTACAGGAGGACTGATTCTGTTCCTTTTCCTGATGATGAACAGACAGATGTCAGGAGGCGGAGGAAATGCCAAAATGATGAACTTTGGTAAAAGCCGTGCAAGAATGATGCTTCCGGACGACAAAAAAGTAACATTTCAGAATGTAGCCGGACTTCAGGAAGAAAAAGAAGATCTGGTTGAGGTTGTAGATTTTTTAAAAGCGCCTCAGAAATATACAAACGTAGGCGCAAGGATTCCCAAGGGTGTTATTCTTGTAGGACCTCCGGGAACCGGTAAAACTCTCCTGGCAAAAGCGGTTGCCGGAGAAGCAGGAGTGCCCTTTTTCTCTATTTCCGGATCAGATTTTGTGGAGATGTTCGTAGGTGTGGGAGCTTCCCGTGTCCGAGATCTGTTTGAAGAAGGAAAACGCCATGCGCCCTGTATTATTTTTATAGACGAGATCGATGCGGTCGCAAGACAGCGGGGAACCGGCATGGGCGGCGGTCATGATGAGCGCGAGCAGACTCTGAACCAGCTTCTTGTGGAAATGGACGGATTTGGCGTCAACGAAGGAATTATTGTAATGGCTGCCACGAACCGTGTGGATATTCTGGATCCGGCGATTCTCCGTCCGGGACGTTTTGACCGCAAGGTTGCAGTTGGACGTCCGGATGTGAAGGGCCGCGAGGAGATCCTTCGGGTTCATGCAAAGGATAAGCCTCTTGGCGAGGATGTGGATCTGGCGCAGATTGCTCAGACAACAGCAGGATTTACAGGTGCAGATCTGGAAAACCTCCTGAACGAGGCGGCGATCATGGCTGCCAGAGACAGCCGCAGCTATATTATGCAGCAGGACATCAAGCATGCCTTTATTAAAGTTGGCATCGGAGCAGAGAAGAGAAGCAAGGTTATTTCCGAAAAAGAGAAAAAGATCACTGCTTATCATGAGGCAGGCCATGCGATCCTGTTCCATGTGCTCCCTGATATGGATCCGGTATATACGATTTCCATTATTCCCACAGGAGTAGGCGCTGCAGGTTATACCATGCCTCTTCCGGAAAATGACGAGATGTTTAATACAAAAGGAAAAATGCTTCAGGATATCACTACTCTCCTTGGAGGCCGTGTGGCAGAAGAGATTATTTTCGGAGATATCACCACAGGAGCATCCAATGATATTAAGCGTGCAACCACAACAGCCCGGGCAATGGTCATGCAGTATGGCATGTCTGAAAAAATGGGACTGATCGCTTACGGTGATGAAGGGGATGAAGTATTTATCGGAAGAGATCTTGCTCATACGAGAAGCTACAGTGAAGAGGTTGCAAAAGATATTGATCAGGAGATCCATGGGATCATTGACGGATGTCATAAGAAAGCCAGGGAGATTATTCTTGAGCATGAAGATGTGCTCCATAAATGCGCAGCTCTTCTGTTAGAGAAGGAAAAGGTGCAGAGAGACGAGTTTGAGGCACTTTTTACAGCGTAAAATCATAGTGGCAAAATACGCATGTACAATATATCCAAAAACAAATATGCATTTTTGTGAACTTTGTGCACACTTATTTGTTGACCCATGGTATTATATATATCGTAAAAACCCCCCAATACATTATATAGTTTTTGCTACACCCCATAAGAAGAAATACCTTCTCCAAAAAAGCCAGCTTATCCCGCTGGCTTTTTTACTGTCTGTAAATATATAAAAACTGTCTTGACAGGCGGGTACAGGTATGTTACGATATCAATACTTTCATATGGTAGAGTGACTACGTGATAACATAGAAGAGTAAAGCGAGAGGAGACAGACAGTATGAAGAAAAAAACAGTTGTGGTAATGATGGCGGCTCTGATGGCAGCAGGTATGATGTCTGCGGTAAACGTTCAGGCTGGAATTGAGGATAAAACACTGATCGTAGGTTTTGATGCGGAATATCCTCCTTATGGATATATGGATGAAAACGGAGAGTATACAGGCTTTGATCTGGAGCTTGCCCAGGCAGTGTGTGAGCTGGAAGGATGGGAGCTTGAGAAGAAACCTCTGAACTGGGACTCCAAGGACATGGAGCTGAACTCCGGATCCATTGACTGTATCTGGAATGGTTTTACCATGAACGGAAGAGAAGACGAGTATACCTTTTCTGTTCCCTATGTGGATAACAGCCAGGTGATCGTTGTGGCAGAGGATTCCGGCATTGAGAAGCTTTCTGACCTTGCAGGCAAAACCGTAGGCGTTCAGGCGGCATCTGCAGCGCTGGACGTTCTGAAAAGCGAGGAAGAAGGCGGCCAGAAGGCGCTGTCAGATACCTTTGCAGCGCTGAATGAATTTGCGGATTACAACACTGCATTTACAGAACTTCAGGCAGGAGCCCTTGATGCGCTGGCTATTGATATCGGCGTTGCAAAATATCAGATCAATTCCAGGGGGGAGGGCTTTATGATCCTGGATGAAAGTCTGAATACGGAGCAGTATGCAATTGGATTCAAAAAAGGAAACGACGAACTCTGTGAAATTGTAAATGCAGATCTTCAGAAGCTTGCGGAAGACGGGACAGTGCAGGAGCTTGCAGAGAAGTATGAAATTGCGGATATGGTAAGTCTGAAAGCCTCCGGAGAGGAAAGCGAGGAGGCTGCAGAAAAAGAAACAGGAGAAACTGATTCTGAAGAAGCGGCAGAATAAAAGCTGCCGGAAACAGTAACGGATAAAATCAGAACCGGGCAGAAGTCAGAACCCGGAATAAAAGACAAAAAAGCTGCTGTGCTGAAAATAAAAAATGTACAGCAGCTTTATTACGGCAGGAAAAGCTTTTCTGCCTGATAACGGAGGAAAAAATATGAGTTTTCAGGTAATGCTCCAACAGCTTTCCAGAGGCTTCGGGTCAACGCTTATGATCTTCTGTCTGACCCTTCTGTTTTCCCTGCCTCTGGGACTGGTGATATATTTTGGGAGGGTTTCCAGGTTCAAACCCCTCAGTCTGGTGGTAAAATGTTATATTTCTGTTATGAGAGGAACGCCGCTTATGCTGCAGCTTCTTCTGTGGTATTTCGGACCCTTTTATCTCTGGGGAATGAATATTGGAAATTATAAATTTACAGCGATTATCCTGGGCTGTTCTTTGAACTATGCAGCTTATTTTGCTGAGATCTACCGATCCGGAATAGAGTCCATTCCGGCGGGACAGTATGAGGCTGCGCAGCTTCTGGGCTACAACAGACAGCAGACATTTATGAAGATCATTCTGCCACAGATGATAAAAAACGTACTTCCTTCTGTAACGAACGAGGTGATCACACTGGTAAAAGATACTTCCCTTGTCTATTCGGTATCTTATATTGAGATGTTTGCTCTGGCAAAACAGATCGCCGCTGCGGAGACAACCGTTATGCCGTTCTTTATTGCAGGCGTGTTCTACTACATATTTAATTTTGTAGTTGCCTGGGTTATGGAATGGTTTGAGAAAAAACTGAATTACTATCATTAGGAGGAGACGGAAATGAATCTTCTGGAAATGAAAAATATAAAAAAAGAATTTAACGGACAAAGTGTTCTGAAAGATATTTCCCTTCAGGTAAAAGAAGGAGAGATTGTTTCCATTATCGGTCCTTCCGGTTCCGGGAAATCAACTCTTTTAAGGTGCGCTACCATGCTGACAGACATTGACAGCGGAGAAATTTCCTATATGGGAAAAAGATCCGTGTGGATGGAAAACGGAAAGACAGTGGTTCCTTCCGGAAAACAGTTAAAAGAAATACGTTCCTGTTTTGGGCTGGTGTTTCAGAATTTTAATCTGTTTCCCCACTATTCTGTAATAAAAAATATCACAGATGCGCCGATCCATGTTCAGAAAAGAAAAAAAGAGGAAGTTTACAGGGAAGCCAGGGAGCTTCTTGCAAAGATGGGACTTTCTGACAAAGAAAACGCCTATCCCTGTCAGCTTTCCGGAGGTCAGTGTCAGCGTGTGGCTATTGCCCGGGCTCTTGCGCTGAACCCTAAAATTCTGTTTTTTGACGAACCAACCTCAGCTCTTGATCCTGAGCTTACCGGAGAAGTGCTTCGGGTGATCCGTTCACTTGCAGATCTTCATATCACCATGGTGATCGTCACCCATGAAATGAATTTTGCAAAGGATATTTCAGACAGGGTGATCTTTATGGATCAGGGAGTAATTGCTGTAGAAGGAACTCCTCAGCAGGTATTTTCCTCTGAGAATGCCCGTATGCGCGAATTTCTGGGCAAATTCCACCAGGGAGCCTGAGAAAAGAGGTTGCTTTTAAATGTGGGATGTTATATAATTTTCCTCGTATGATATGACTGTCAGGAAAAGGCAGAAACAGAGACTGTGGTTCTGTCTGGCACCGGCAGATCACGGCAGGAATTTTTCAAATGATAGGAGAAACGGAATGAGTACAGACAGATATGTAAGTCCGCTTTCAGAGCGCTATGCAAGCAAAGAAATGCAGTATATTTTCTCACCGGATATGAAATTCCGCACATGGAGAAGATTATGGATCGCCCTTGCAGAGACAGAAAAAGAACTTGGCCTGAATATTACGCAGGAGCAGATCGATGAGCTGAAGGCTCACGCAGACGATATTAACTATGATGTGGCAAAAGAAAGAGAACGTCAGGTCCGCCATGACGTTATGTCCCATGTTTATGCATATGGTGTACAGTGCCCGAAAGCAAAGGGAATCATTCATCTGGGCGCTACTTCCTGTTATGTAGGTGACAATACAGATATTATCGTTATGGCAGAGGCTCTGAAGCTGGTTCGCAAGAAACTGGTCAATGTGATCGCAGAGCTGTCTAAATTTGCAGATAAATATAAAGATCAGCCAACTCTGGCGTTTACACATTTCCAGCCGGCACAGCCTACAACAGTAGGAAAACGTGCCACACTTTGGACTCAGGAATTCCTTATGGATCTGGAAGACCTTGAGTATGTTTTAAGCACACTGAAGCTTCTGGGCTCAAAGGGAACAACAGGAACCCAGGCAAGTTTCCTTGAGCTTTTTGACGGAGATCAGGAAACAATTGACAAGATCGATCCGATGATCGCAGAAAAAATGGGATTTGAGAACTGCTATCCGGTATCCGGACAGACCTATTCCCGTAAGGTGGATACGAGAGTTCTCAATATTCTTGCCGGAATTGCCGCAAGCGCCCATAAGATGTCCAATGATATCAGACTTCTTCAGCATCTGAAGGAAGTAGAGGAACCTTTTGAGAAGTCTCAGATCGGTTCTTCCGCAATGGCATACAAGAGAAATCCTATGAGAAGTGAGCGTATTGCGTCACTTTCCAGATATGTGATGGTGGACGCCCTGAATCCGGCAATCACATCAGCAACTCAGTGGTTCGAGAGAACTCTGGATGATTCTGCAAACAAGAGACTGAGTGTTCCGGAAGGCTTCCTTGCCATTGACGGAATCCTGGATCTGTGCCTGAACGTGGTAGACGGACTGGTTGTTTATCCGAAGGTAATTGAAAAACGCCTTCGTTCTGAGCTTCCGTTTATGGCAACTGAAAATATTATGATGGATGCAGTGAAGGCAGGCGGAGACCGTCAGGAACTTCACGAGCGCATCAGAGAGCTTTCCATGGAAGCAGGACGTACTGTAAAGGTAGAAGGAAAGGATAACAATCTTCTGGAACTGATCGCAGCAGATCCGGCCTTTAACCTGACTTTAGAAGAACTGGAAAAGACGATGGAGCCTTCCAGATATGTGGGAAGAGCAAAAGAGCAGACAGAGGTATTTCTTGCAAAGACCGTACAGCCTGTTCTGGATGCACATAAAGAACTTCTGGGAGTAACCGCAGAAATTAATGTATAATGAGATCAAAGAACGACACGAGGAGGAAATAGTGTTATGATCAAAGCAGTAGTTGGAGCAAACTGGGGAGATGAGGGAAAAGGTAAGATCACAGATATGCTTGCCCAGGAAGCGGATATTATCGTAAGATTTCAGGGAGGTGCCAACGCAGGTCATACAATCGTGAATGATTATGGTAAATTTGCGCTTCACACACTTCCGTCAGGTGTATTTTACGACCACACCACCAGCATTATCGGCAATGGCGTGGCACTGAATATTCCGGTGTTTTTCAAGGAATATCAGGATGTTGTGGACAGAGGAGTTCCGGCTCCGAAGATCATGATCTCTGACAGAGCGCAGATCGTAATGCCGTATCATATTCTGTTTGACCAGTATGAGGAGGAACGTCTGGGCGGCAAGTCCTTTGGTTCCACAAAATCCGGTATTGCGCCTTTTTATTCTGATAAATATGCAAAAATCGGCTTCCAGGTAGCGGAGCTGTTTGATGAGGAAGCTCTCAGAGAAAAAGTAGAGCGTGTATGTGAGACAAAAAATGTTCTTCTTGAGCATCTGTACCACAAACCGCTTCTGAATCCGGATGATATCATGGAAGAGCTGATGAAATATAAAGAGATGGTTGCTCCTTATGTGGGAGATGTTTCTCTGTTCCTGTGGAATGCGCTGAAAGAAGGAAAAGAAATTCTTCTGGAGGGTCAGCTGGGTTCTCTGAAGGATCCGGATCACGGAATTTATCCGATGGTTACTTCTTCTTCTACTCTGGCAGCTTACGGCGCCATCGGCGCAGGCGTTCCGCCGTATGAGATCAAGAAGATCATTACTGTATGCAAGGCTTATTCCAGCGCAGTAGGAGCGGGCGCATTTGTTTCGGAAATCTTTGGTGAAGAAGCTGACGAACTCAGAAGAAGAGGCGGAGACGGCGGAGAATATGGTGCGACCACCGGACGTCCGAGACGTATGGGATGGTTTGACTGCGTGGCTTCCAAATACGGCTGCCGTATGCAGGGAACAACTGATGTTGCATTTACTGTGCTTGATGTTCTGGGATATCTGGATGAAATTCCTGTTTGTACAGGCTATGAGATTGACGGAAAAGTTACAACAGAATTCCCCACAACAGGACTTCTGGAAAAAGCAAAACCGGTTCTGGAAGTGCTTCCGGGATGGAAATGCGATATCCGCGGAATCAGAAAATATGAAGATCTGCCGGAAAACTGCCGCAAATATATAGAGTTTGTGGAAAAACAGATCGGATTCCCAATCACAATGGTTTCTAACGGACCGGGAAGAAACGATATTATTTACAGAAAATAAATCAACAAAACGCCGGGGAAGTATCTCCGGCGTTTTGTTACCGGGAAATCCGTACCTTTTTGTACTGATATTTCCGGTAAATAAAAATACAGCGGACAGATATGAAGACGCCGCTGACAGCAGAAAGGATGTGTACAGTATAAATGAGTAAATGGAAAAGGGGACTGGCCCTTGCAGGAGCAGTTTTTCTTCTGGTGATCTTCTGCCTTCCCATGTACTTTGCTCTTACCGGAACATTTTCAATGGGAAAATTTATGGCCTCTCTTGCAGGGGCGCTGTTTGCAGCAGTGATGGCTTACGCAATGTGGCTTATGTACAGGCTTCTTAACAGAAAAAGACTGGAAAAAGACGGACGCAGGATCAAAAATGTTATTTTTGACGTAGGTAATGTTCTGGTAGATTACGACTGGAAAACTTACCTGAAGGACTTTCATTTCCCGGAGGAAGAGGAGAAAAAGCTTGCAAAGGAAATTTTCCAGAGCGATATCTGGAATGAGAGAGATAAGGGGCTTTATGATGAGGAAGAATATATTCGCCGGTTTATAGAAAAGGCTCCTGAATACAAAAAAGATATCCGCAGAGTTCTGAGAGAAACACCTAAGACGATCGGTACAAAGGACTATGCTCAGGCCTGGGTACAGTATCTGAAAAAACGGGGATATCGTCTTTATATTCTCTCAAATTACAGTGAATATATGCTGGAGCGCACAAAGGCTAAAATGAATTTCCTGAAATATATGGACGGAGCAGTATTTTCCTGTGATGTAAAAGAAGTGAAGCCGGAACCGGCAATTTACAAGATCCTTCTGGAGGATTACGGCCTGAAGCCTGAGGAGTGTGTATTTATTGACGACCGGGAAGAAAATTGCCGGGGAGCACGTAAACTGGGAATGCATGCAGTGCGTTTCCATGATTTTAAACAGGCTGCAGCAGACCTGGAGGCTCTGGGAGTAAAATAAAAAATCCCGGAACCGCGTCAGAGCGTCAGTCCCGGAACCTTTAAAGGGGAGGATATAAGTATTTCCGAAGCTGCTGCTGTATACTCGGTTTACGGCAGCAAATGTTTTCGGGCGTGTCCGTTCACTGTTCCATTGCCACAGGCAATGCGGAATGAATTTTTGCCTGTTGCCGTGGATGAAGTGAACAGTAACAGTATGGCCAGAATCTCAGTGTCTTATACATGAAGCATAAAATTGGATAATTATATTTTTCCGTGAGAGTAACAGGGATAAAGTATGATTGCCTGAGATGGTTTGAAAGGTATGCTGACCAGCCTGCTGTGAACGAAGGAAACAGTGTGATTTTTGTTTAAACCAATGGGAACCGGGATAAAATAGGGTTTGTTTTTTCCAGATAAAAGTGCTATAATATGAACACTGATGAAAATTTGATAATACATTGAAAAGAGGATGAAATAACATGAGTGATAAAACAATTTTAGAGCAGTGGCGTGCAATGGCTTATGACCAGCAGGCAGACCGCAATAAGCTTCAGCAGTTCTGGGCAGCTTATTTTAATATTGAAAAAGGCATTTATGAGCAGCTTCTTTCCAATCCGGATGAAGTTGTAAGCGGTACAGTAAAAGAGCTTGCCGAAAAATACGGACAGGATGTTCTGACCATGGTTGGTTTCCTGGACGGCATTAACGACAGCCTTAAGGTTCCGAACCCTATTGAGACAATGGACGAGAACACAAAAGTAAACCTTGCTTTTGACAAAGAGCTTCTTTACAAAAACATGGTTGATGCAAAGGCTGACTGGCTGTATGAGCTTCCTCAGTGGAATAATATTTTTACAGAGGAAAAACGTAAAGAGCTGTACAAAGAGCAGAAAAAATCCGGTACTGTTGTAAAACCGCACAAGATCGGACGTAACGATCCCTGTCCGTGCGGAAGCGGAAAGAAATACAAATTCTGCTGCGGCAAATAATGAAAATAAAAAATAATCTTGATTACATTATCGTGCTTGGCGCCCATGTGGACGGAACACGACTGAGTATGGCCCTTCTGGAACGCACCAGAAGGGCTTTGCAGTATCTGGAAAATAATCCTGACACCAAAGCAGTTCTCTCCGGCGGACAGGGCAGGGGGGAAGCAGTCAGTGAGGCAAAGGCCATGTACGATTATCTGACCGGTCATGGAATCAGCAGAGAGCGGCTGATCCTGGAGGAAAGATCTACCAATACAAAAGAAAATCTGGATTTCAGCCTGGAAAAAATAGGGGATCTGAATAAATCAGTAGGAGTTGTTACCAATAACTTCCATGTATTTCGGGGAGTGGCGATCGGAAAGAAATGCGGATGCAGAGATATCTGTGGAATTCCATCCAGATATCGTTCCTGGAGACTTCTGATCTATATTCCCAGGGAGATTCTGGCTGTTATCAAGGATAAGATTATGGGGAACCTTTGATTTTACAGCCATAATACAGGGATTATGATTTCAGCCGCAGGAAAAAGTAAGAGAAGTGTAAAAGGCGCTATTCTGATTTCTTTCTGTACCCAGTGACGAAAAGTTAATAATATTTACAGTTTTTCGTACGGAACTAAATCATTAAGAGGAATCCGTAGTTGTTTATCCATTTTTGAATACACAGCTTTTTCATTTCTGTACATGCCTGTAAGTCTGTAAAATACGTCAAAATACCTCGCTAAATAGTTCTGTGTGAACAGTAGCTAAAATTTAAAAAGTGGAGGAATTTTGTTTGGAATTCCTTGACATTTATATAAAGATGTGGTAAGATAACATCAGTATAATTCCATATTGAACATATGAAGTGCTGGCTGTTTTCCGCGAAGCAGTCAGAAAAGGGAATCAGGTGAAAGTCCTGAGCGATCCGGTCACTGTAACAGAGGAGCAATCTTTCAGAAACCATTGTACATATGTATGAGAAGGGGAAAGAGAACATTGATTCTGGAGCCAGGAAACCTGCTTTGTATGGCGAGGTTAAACTTCCGTGTAAAGTGTAACAGCCAACCTGAAAAATCCGCAGTTTCAGGCGTTGTCTGCTTGATGGAAGCAGGCATTTTTTATGGAATCCGCCTGTTCGTATGAATTATACTTACCCTTAAAGGGTGATGATTAAATGGCAGGCGATACTACTCCGGATGCGTTCGTTCCCTCCGCATATTTTGAACGAATCCATGGTCTACCCCGGAGTAGATCGCAACCTCAGAAGAATTTGGATATCGGCGTTTATGACGCCGATTTTTTCATTTACCGGAAATTCAGGGAGTTTGAAGCGGACGTATCTGCCCTTATGACGTTGCGCGTTTTTAACCTGCTTATTTTATATTATATTTTATGAAAGAGAAAATATAGAATTTCAGACAATAGAATCTGCTGTGTGCTTTTTTTAATTTGTTCATTTACAGTTATATTGTTAAACGTCGGCAGAGTCGGTAAGCCTTGTATAGAAAATGTAAAAATGAAACAGGAAATAAAAGGAGAACACCATGGAAAAACCATATTGGGAAGGTAAGCACTATTCATTTTTCAGCAATAAAGAATGTGAGTATTTCCCCTGCCATCAGGGAGCAGATCCGGAAAATTTTAACTGTCTGTTCTGCTATTGTCCGCTTTATGCGCTTGGAGATAAATGTGGAGGCAATTTTCGTTATACGGATAAAGGAATTAAGGATTGTACAAATTGTCAGCTTCCTCATAAGAGAAAAAATTATGGATATATAACCGGAAAATACGCAGAGCTGGCGGAAATGATGAAAAAAATAAAGGATTCTGAGTAAAAGAAGAAAATCTGTCCGGTATGTATGGGCAGAGGCTCAAAAAACAGAATAAGAATCAAAAGAAACCCTGACAGGACAGGCCGAAAAACTGTGAAGACACAGATTTCAGCCGTACGTCAGGGTTTTATCGGCAGAATGATATGGCTGCAGGGAAAATGCTCTGTTCATCAACGGGTCTGCAGAAACACTTTCAGTCTGGGAAGCTGATTATTCAGGATCAGATTTTCGGGAAACATTTCCTGGTGTACAAAATCAACGGCATAAGTAAAATCCCCCACATGTTCTTTGCCGTGACTGTCACTGGAAAGAATTACAGGAAGACGATACTTGCGGCAGCAGCGGAGAATTTCCCGGTTGTTGGACCGAGTATCACCGCGGTAGCTGTAAGGCGCCAGAGAGGCTTCATTGATCTCAAAAATTACATTCTGTTTTCGAGCTTCAAAGGCCAGTTTTTCATAATCAGCAGGAAATCGGGGATTGTCACAGTGCCCCAGAATCTTTACATGGGGATTTTTCATAGCGTTTATGTAGGCTTCCGTGTTTTCTTCACAGGAAGCATTTTTGTAATTCTGACTATGGATGCTGGCAATGGCATAGTCCAGCCTAGACAGTAATTCTTCCTCCAGATCGGTATGTCCTTCTTTATCAAGAATATTAAGTTCAATTCCATAGAACATTTCCAGACCAAAACGTTTTCTGGGAGAAAAGGTCAGACTGCGGAAGTACGAAGGAGTTCCGGCTGCCAGTGTGGCCGGACCGTGATCCGTAATACCCAGAAGCTTCAGTCCTTTTCTGGAAGCGATTTTTGCCATTTCAGAAATCGTACAGCTGGTTCCGTGACCGCTTGCGATAGAATGTGTATGCATATCAGAAAGATACATAGACTGCTCCTTGTATAGTAAACATAAAATACCCTGTATTTCCAGGGGATGATATAAAATATACTTTAAGTATGGCAGGAATACAGTGAGAAGTCAATGAAAAAACATAGAACTTTCTGCAGGCGTATGATATAATCACCTTATAGGATTCCTCTGTAGAACTGGAGGAAGGATGAAGAAACGAAAAACATTACAGGACCTGACGATCAAAGATAATTTCATGTTTGGCGCGGTAATGAGTGTGGAAGAAAACTGTAAGGGTTTTCTGGAAATGGTGCTTGGTTTTCCCATTGCCCGTGTGGTGGTCAGCAAAGAAAAGAGTATGATCTATCATCCGGAGTACAAGGGCGTCCGTCTGGATATTTATGCTGAGGATGCCAAACACACTCACTATAATGTGGAAATGCAGGTGCGCAGGAAAAAGGAGCTTGGAAAAAGGAGCAGGTATTACCATAGCCAGATTGTAATGGAAGCTTTGGAGAGCGGTGAGGATTATGATACGCTTCCGGCAACATTTGTGATCTTTGTGTGCGATTTTGATCCGTTTGATAAAAAACGGTACTGTTATACTTTCCGAAATATATGCGAGGAAGATCCCAATGTGAAATTGGAGGATGACAGCTGCACTATTTTTCTGAGCACCAAAGGTGAGAATGAGGATGAAGTATCACAGGAACTGGTCAGGTTTTTAAAGTTTGTAACGGCAGATCTGAAGGAAAGTGAAATGGACTTTGGAGATGGTCTTGTCCAGAAGTTCCAGAAAACAATCCGGCAGATTAAAACAGACCGGGAAATGGGAGAACGCTATATGATCTTTGAAGAAATGCTGCGAGAGGAAAAACAGGAAGGCAGAGAGGAAGGCAGACTTGAGGCAACACAGGAAGCTGTTTTGGAACTGCTTAAGGAATCAGGCGAAATTCCCTGTGAGCTTCAGGAGAAGATCCGGAATCTTGAAAACCTTGAAACTTTGAAGGCTTTGCTTAAACTGGCTGCCAGAGCGGATTCTCTGCGCGCATTTGAAGAAAAAGCAGAAGAGTATTTTAATTCAGAAGATAAAGAGTGAAAGATCGGTGATGATTCTGCATTGCCGGAAAGCAATTCTGCCCCTGCGTCATTGTCGGCGCCAGGGGTCTGCAAAGCTCTTATATGGAAGAGTGTCTTATTGATTCAATAAACTATCAATCAAAACTTTTAACAGAGGAATTCTATATTGGATAACAGTGTTGTCATTTTTGTTTGCGCAATATAATAACAACTGTTTTTACTGTTTTCGAGTCTTTTCTGCATATAAATCCTTGTTTTTTGCTATAATGAAAGAAAAGTATAGCTGGAAGGTGAAAAGGAAGAATGTCAGAAGAGAAAAGAACAGTAGGAAATCTGATTCGTTTTATAAGAGAAAACAGAAAGATTTCCAGGGAAAAATTATGTCTTGGCCTTTGCTCAGCAACCACGCTTATGCGGTATGAGCTGGGAGAGCGGATTCCGGATAAATTTATGGCGGATGCTCTTCTGGAACGCATGGGTCAGATTCCTTTTCGATATGAGTTTATAGGCTCTGAACAGGAATTTCAGTTTCGGATGATGAGAAATCACATTGAGAAACTGCAAAAAAAGGATAGAGAAAAGGCTGAATTTCTTATCAGGGAATATGAGAGTCTTGTGACGGAAAATGACAGTTTGCATATGCAGTATCTGTGGATGAAGAAAGCAGAGATTTTTTGCGGACAGGAAAATTTCCAAAGGGCAGAACAATTTTATCGGAAAGCGCTTGGATATACGGAGCTGCCTGTAAGCGGAGACAAATTAGAAACCAGGTTTCTGACAGAGTGTGAGATCAGCTGTCTGTATGGACTGGCAGAGACACTGTATATGCAGGATAAAGCAGAACAGGCATTGCTTTTACATACAGGAATCAGGCAGTATCTGGATAAAAATTACTGGGACTATGGGAAGAGACAAAAATATTATCCGCAGATTTTATACAGGCTAGCACAAAAAGAAGTATCGGATCTTAATACAGGAAAAGCCTACAGACATCTTACAGAAGCCAGAAAACTGCTGATGGAAAGTTATCAGAGCCTTCATCTCAGAGAAATATGCGAATTACTTCGGGATATAGAGAAAATGATTCCGGGGAAAGAAAAAGAACCGGAACAGGATGAGTTTATAACTGTGTTAAAAATTCTGGAAACGGAAAGGAACGGAAGTATTACAGAAGAAGGGATAGAATTATGGGAGAGTACAGCAAAGCATCTGTTATAAAATATACACGTAAAGCAACTGACATGACACAGGAAGAGCTGTCAGAGGGAATCTGTGAACCGGTAACAATTTCACGGTATGAAAATGGATTGTTGAATCCATCGGATGAAAAATTTGTTCGATTGATGCAGAAAATGGGCGAAAATGGGAATACCTGTCTGTTTCCCCTGCATTGTGAAATGGCGGATTTGCAAAAAGAAATGGAAAAGATGCTGAATCTGTTGGAAAGAGCTGACTGGGATGAAGTAGAAAATCAGAAGAGAAAAATGGAACAGGAATTTCAATTATCCATGGATTATCCGGAAAACCGTCAGTATTTAAAAAGAATTGAAGTGATTGTAAATTATAAAAAAGGACGGATCAGTGTACGGGAAGCAATCGAACAGCTGAAAGATGCGCTTTATGAAACATTAAAGATCAGAGAACCGGAAGATTTGCCTATTTACCGGATCCTCAGGGAGACAGAAATATTGATCGTGTATAATCTTGCAACGTATTATGAAGCTTATGGTGATTGTAAAAAAGCATTGAGGATTTATCATAGATTGGACCAGTACTTTAAAAGAGAAGATATGATTAATGATTATAAACCGCGGTATATTGTTTATGTAGGATATTCCAGTATATTGGGATTATCTGGAAAATATGATGAGAGTATAACGATTTGTAAAAGAGAAATTGAGTTCCTGAGAGAAAAAGGCATATTAAATTATCTGTATAATTTTTATTACAATATAGGTTGGAATATCAGTAAGAAAATAGAGTGTGGTTTAGAAAAGAAAGAACGGATACGAGCTGCACGGTGTTATGTCTGGATGGCATATCACTTGTGCAAAGTGTATCCGGAAAATAAGAAAAATCTGAAAATTATTGCTGAGTTTTGGGAGGAAATAAATCAAGATGGACGTTCTAAATCGCAATAGGGAATAATTTCTTCAGAAGATTCTGTTTCAGGAGCGTTTTCCTCGGTACTTGTATCTGTAGGGGGCGTTTCTGAAGCAGATACAGAGCTGGCAGAAACAAATGTCATGGTGAGCAGCAATGTGCAGATAAATAGTTTTGCTTTTTTGAGATTCATATAATTACATCCTTCCTTAAATTTATTTATTTTATTATACATATATTTAGCTATAGAACACCATAACGTAACCGGTACAAAATGATTTATACCGGTTACGCTATGGTGTTCTTTGTAGATATGGTATAAAATAATAAAAAATAACGAGGAGGTGATACCGATGGGAAGGTTGTGCTATAAAAAAGAGCAATCGATGTAAAGGAGGGCGTAGAATGAAAAAAAATATAAAGGGCATAAAGAATATATTGATTTTTTTTGTTGCATTTTGTATGCTTTTTTTTAACATTGTTCAAGTATCGGCTAATCCAATGTTTTTAAATGATGTTATAAGATTAGGGGAGAAAAAGACAACAATACTTCCGCGTATTCAAGAGGTTTGTAATGGACTTCCATATCATGATATGTACGGGATTGGTTGGGCAAATTTGGTAGATAGAAATACAAATAAGTCGTATATAACACTGGGACAAGGATGGCAGTGTAAAAATTGCTATTATGTATTAGTG
Source organism: Blautia caecimuris (assembly GCF_024622975.1). Classification (GTDB taxonomy): domain Bacteria; phylum Bacillota; class Clostridia; order Lachnospirales; family Lachnospiraceae; genus Blautia_A; species Blautia_A caecimuris. Next base: position 83,846 of record NZ_JANJZT010000001.1, read on the forward strand.
ACCGAGGGAAATCCAACATATTTTTATCCTCAAAAAATTGGAAAATACGGTGGGACAAAATATTCAGAACCGGTAGGTACTCACGTTAGCAATATCTATACTACATACTGTGGATATTGTGATGGGACAAAATTAGAAGGATATAAATTTAACTAAATGTTGTTTGTAAAATATATTTAAACAGGGCGTGTAAAAAGTTTTTATACGCCCTGTTAGTATTAGTGGTTACAATGCCGATTATGAAACAGGGAATGGAGATTGAAAACTTAATATGAAAAAGAGGGTGATTTTATTCTTGATGGTGATAGGGATAGTAGGAGGATTTTTTCATTATGATATACAGAAAACGATGGAGGATGAACCGAAGAAGTTAATCAGCAATTTTCTGGAAAGTTATTTTAATGTATCCCTCAAAGAGGCGAAAAAACGAATGTCTGAAAATGATCTTGATATGCCGATGAAAGAGTTTTTTACCAAGGAAGGATATGAAAATGCCATGAGAGATACGTATTCTTTAATGTTGTGTGAATTCGCCTCTTCTTTTCGCACTGATATTAGGCTGATAGATCAGGAGATTATTCTATCATATGATTCAGAAGTGAAACGATATGATTTTTGTGTTATTTTGGAGTTTGATGCCATTTCAGAAAGTGATGCTTTTAAGTATCATATGAATATCCAAAAGAATAGGAATGGAACGAAGATAACAGATGAAATGAAAGGTTATATAGATCTTGTGGAAATGGAGCCAGGCTATAAAATCTGTTCATTAAAAATACAGGGGGCAGAGGGGGCGTACTGATGATGGTTTAAGGTAGCAGGCGATAAAATGTTCTGTAGTCCTGAAGTGATTGCCTCCGTAAGCTGGGAGATATAATTATTTTGTAAAATTTGGCACTGAAATCAGACATCGGAAGATTTGGGGGAAGGGGAAAGGACAGTATTTCGCAAAGGCATGCCATAAGTTTCGGGTAGTTGCTGTAGATGGGAAAACCAGGGTGTAAAAATGTTTTTATAGATGAAGCATTCGGAGTGTTTTGTCGAAAATGCAGAAATCTGTTGATATTTCTGTGAAAAGCTGTTACAGTAAATAAAAATAAATTAGATAAAAGAGTACAGGATAGAGGTGCGGGTTTTATCAGTACCCGGAAACAGATGCAAACATACCTACAGGGAAGTTGCGTCATGCCATGGCAGGCAGTTTCCGGCGAAAGGAAAAACCGCCGAAGGGTTTTGACCGCCAGAAGGCGAGGCCCTGGGCTGCAGAATAAGATTCTGCAGACTGTCACGAATGTGGAGCGCTATCAGGGACTGACAGGATCAGATAAAAATATCAGACAGGGATCAGCTGCCATGGAGAACTCCGCTTGGAGACACATCCATGGCTCTTTTCATATCAGAGGGAGGAAAGATATGCAAAATAAAAGAAAAGTATTCCTGGCTGTTCTTACAATGATACTTCTGGGAATTCTGGCAAGTCCGCTGTCTGTATTTGCGGCAGAAGCAGAGGAGACGGCGCAGCCTGCGCTTTATGCTACATTCTGGGCGCTGATTCCGCCTGTAGTAGCCATTGCGCTGGCATTGATCACAAAGGAGGTATACAGCTCTCTGTTTCTGGGAATTCTGGTAGGAGGTCTTCTGTATTCCGGATTTTCCTTTGAGGGAACCGTGACCCATATTTTTCAGGGTGGGATCATCAGTGTTCTGTCTGACAGCTATAATGTGGGAATCCTGATTTTTCTTGTGATCCTTGGTGCTATGGTATGCATGATGAATAAGGCCGGAGGTTCTGCGGCTTTTGGACGATGGGCCAGCAAACGGATCAAAACAAGAGTGGGGGCAGAGCTTGCTACGATCGTTCTGGGAGTTCTGATTTTTATTGACGATTATTTTAACTGTCTGACTGTTGGAAGCGTTATGCGTCCGGTAACGGATAAGCATCATGTATCCAGGGCAAAACTTGCTTATCTGATTGACGCAACTGCAGCTCCGGTGTGTATTATCGCTCCGATTTCATCCTGGGCGGCAGCAGTCAGCGGATTTGTAGAGGGCGAGGACGGACTTTCTATTTTTGTCAGAGCAATTCCCTATAACTTTTATGCCCTGCTTACTATTGTGATGATGGTAGGTATGGTGCTGATCAAAACAGAATTTGGAAGTATGAGAGTTCATGAGGTGAATGCTCTGAAAGGAGATCTTTATACAACAGAGGGACGTCCTTATGCGGATGCAGAAAAGGAAGGCAGAGTAAATCCAAGGGGAAGAGTGATTGATCTTGTGATTCCTATTGTGTGCCTTGTAGTCTGCTGTGTGATCGGTATGATCTATACAGGAGGATTTTTCAGCGGAACAGATTTTGTCACTTCGTTTTCTCAGAGCGACGCATCTGTAGGTCTGACTCTGGGAAGCTCATTTGCGCTGGTTCTTACTGTGGCTTTTTATATGGTGCGCAAAGTTCTTTCTTTTAAGGATTGTATGGATTCCATTCCGGAGGGATTTAAGGCAATGGTTCCGGCAATTCTGATCCTGGTATTTGCCTGGTCCTTAAAATCCATGACAGACAGCCTTGGAGCAGCAGCTTTTGTAGAAAATGCAATGCGTTCTGCGGCAGGCGGGCTGATGAACATTCTTCCTGCAATTATTTTTCTGGTTGGCTGTGGTCTGGCTTTTGCAACGGGAACCTCATGGGGAACCTTTGGAATTCTTATTCCTATTGTAGTAGCTGTATTTGAGGGCTCTGATCCGGAGCTTATGATTATTTCCATTTCCGCATGTATGGCAGGAGCGGTATGCGGAGATCATTGTTCCCCAATCTCAGATACAACGATCATGGCGTCTGCAGGAGCACAGTGCGATCATGTGAACCATGTGTCTACGCAGCTTCCTTATGCGATGCTGGCGGCAGCAGTATCCTTTGTTACCTATCTGGTGGCAGGATTTGTAAAAACTGCCTGGATTGCCCTTCCGGTGGGAATTGTGCTGATGGTGGCAACTCTTATGGTCATCCGCCATATGCATCCTACACTGGAGGAGCATCTGGAAAATGAAACTCAGAAATAGAAGGAGGAAGTGCTTGGTATGAATGAAGATTCCTGGGACAGGCTGTTAAAGATCCGCACATCAGGGCGGGATGATACAGGCTCGGATCGGTACAAATATCCTTATGAGCCCACGCCTTATTCAGTATTGGAAAGGCTTGGAAACAGTGGAGAGATCGGAAAGAAAAACACGGTTCTTGATTATGGCTGCGGAAAAGGGCGTGTGGATTTCTTTTTGTCCTATCAGACCGGGTGTAATTCTATAGGAATTGAATATAATGAGCGGTTTTACCAGACTGCTCTTCGGAATCAGAAAAAAGCAGTTTCTTCCGGAAAAGTATGTTTTGTGCAGCAGGATGCGGCAGCTTATCAGGTTCCTGCACAGGTGGACAGATGCTTTTTCTTTAATCCATTCTGTCTGGAGATTCTCAAACAGGCAATGGCAAGAATACTGGAATCCTGGTATGAAAATCAACGGGAGCTCAGGCTGTATTTTTATTATCCCTCTCAGGAATATGAGGTGTATCTCAATGGCCTGGATGAGCTGCAGTATGAGGGAGCTGTTAATTGTATGGATTTATTCCCGGGGAATAATATGAGAGAGAAGATACTGATATTCTCGCTACTGTAAACAACAATATCGTTTTTACAGGTTAAAATCAAAAAGAAAACCGAATAACAGACAAGTGAAAAGGGACTGGAAGGTTTTGTACTATTGGCAGAAATGGTACAGGAGCGGAAGTCTCTTTTTTTATATCAAAGTTTCAGGAGAAAACAATGGTTTCAGAAAGAGATATTTAAAGTCTTTAAGCTTGTTGTCAGGAGCCAGTATGGATATTCTGTTGTTGCGGATATAAGTTGGTTTTTTCGGAAATTTAGCCGAAAGGATTATGACACAGGGATTTTGAAATGTTCATGGAAAAATACAATAAATAAAAAACAACAAAAAACACATATCAAATACAATAAAAACCTCATCAAAACGGAGCGGTATGTGTTGCTTTTTGTTGACGCACAGGGAAGGATGGCGTATAATGGCTGTATATGATACGCGGCAGCCGGATTTTGTCCGGAAAAGCTGTGAGAAAGGAGAAGCGTGGAAATGTTTAATACCACAGATATTCCAAAATCAGCCAGAATTACAAGACTGGTTGACCATCTGTATGAGAAAATGCCGGTGATCGAATCTGCCAGAGCGAAACTGATTACAGAATCTTATCAGGCAACCGAAGGCGAACCCATGATTACCAGGCGTGCGGGGGCATTTGCTCATATTCTGCGTCATATTCCCATCATTATCCGTGATGAGGAACTGATCGTAGGCAGCAGTACCATAGCACCGAGAGGCTGTCAGACTTATCCGGAATTTTCTTACCAGTGGCTGGAGGATGAACTGGATACGGTTGAAACGAGGAGCGCGGACCCGTTTTATATTGCCGAAGAAACAAAACAGGAGTTAAGAGAGGTACATAAATACTGGAAGGGGAAGACCACCAGTGAGCTGGCAACCTCATATATGGCTCCGGAAGCAATAAAGGCCATTGAACATAATATTTTTACGCCGGGAAATTATTTTTATAACGGTGTAGGCCATGTAACAGTAAAATACGAGGAAGTTCTTGCTATCGGATATGAAGGCATCATGGCAAAAGCCCAGGCGGAGCTGGACAGATGTCACGTGGGCGACGGCGATTATGCAAGGAGATCTCACTTTTTAAGCGCAGTGATCTTAAGCTGCCAGGCAGTGATGGAATATGCGCAGCGTTATGCGGCGCTGGCAGAAAAAATGGCTGCTGAATGCAGTGATCCTGTAAGAAGAAACGAACTTGAAGTGATCGCTCTTAACTGCAGCCGTGTCCCGGCAAAGGGGGCGGGAAGCTTTTATGAGGCATGTCAGTCCTTCTGGTTTGTTCAGCAGCTTATTCAGCTGGAATCCAGCGGACACTCCATCTCACCGGGACGCTTTGACCAGTATATGTATCCTTACTATAAAAAGGATCTGGAAAACGGAAATATCACCAGAGAGTTTGCGCAGGAGCTGATGGACTGCATCTGGGTAAAACTGAACGATCTGAATAAATGCCGTGACGCCGCCTCGGCAGAAGGCTTTGCAGGCTACAGTCTGTTTCAGAATCTCATTGCAGGCGGACAGAACAAAGACGGGGAGGATGTGACAAATGATCTTTCGATCATGTGTATTCAGGCATCCATGCATGTACATCTGCCCCAGCCGTCTCTTTCTGTAAGAGTATGGAACGGAAGCCCTCATGAGTTTCTGATCAAAGCGGCGGAACTGACCAGAACGGGAATCGGACTTCCGGCCTATTATAATGACGAAGTGATCATTCCGGCTCTTCAGAACAGAGGACTTTCTCTTGAAGATGCCAGAGAGTACAATATCATCGGATGTGTGGAGCCTCAGAAGGCCGGAAAAACAGACGGCTGGCATGACGCGGCGTTCTTTAACATGTGCCGTCCTCTGGAGCTTGTGTTTTCCAATGGAATGGACAAAGGGGAGCAGGTGGGAATCGCTACAGGTGATGTGACAGAGATGACCACCTTTGAAGAATTCTATGATGCCTATAAAAAACAGATGGATTACTTTATTTCTCTTCTTGTAAACGCTGATAATGCCATTGATGTGGCTCACGCAGAAAGATGTCCGCTGCCGTTTCTGTCCTGTATGGTGGATGACTGTATAAAAAGAGGGATTTCTGTTCAGGAAGGCGGAGCGGTATATAACTTTACCGGCCCTCAGGGATTCGGAATCGCCAATATGGCAGATTCTCTTTATGCAGTGCGTCAGCTTGTATACAGAGACAAAAAAGTTTCCATGGAGGAATATAAAGAAGCCCTTTTATGGAATTACGGAAAAGGAATCGACAGTGAGACAGCAGTGGATATGACAGCATCTATCCTGAAAGAGATGGAGCGTCAGGGTCGCGCCATTGATGAAAGCGCTGTGAAATCCGTGCTGGAAACAGTGATGACCATGAAGCCTTCAGAAGACCAGAAGGCGCGTTTTGAGGAAATTCATCATATGATCGATGAGGTTCCGAAGTTTGGAAATGATATCCCAGAGGTTGACTACTTTGCAAGAGATGTGGCTTATACCTATACAAGGCCTCTTCAGAACTATAAGAATCCCAGAGGGGGTCAGTTCCAGGCAGGGCTTTATCCGGTTTCTGCGAATGTTCCTCTTGGGGGACAGACGGGAGCCACGCCGGACGGACGCTATGCCCACACTCCTGTGGCAGACGGCGTATCGCCTTCGGCAGGAAAGGATGTAAACGGCCCTACTGCGGCTGCAAATTCCGTTGCCAGACTGGATCATTTTATTGTATCTAACGGAACTCTGTTTAATCAGAAATTCCATCCTTCTGCGCTGGCTGGAAGAGAGGGCCTTGAGAAATTTACCGCACTGATCCGTTCTTATTTTGATCAGAAGGGCATGCACATGCAGTTTAATGTGGTTGACAGAGATACGCTTCTGGACGCTCAGAAAAATCCTGAGAAATATAAACATCTGGTTGTCCGGGTTGCCGGCTACAGCGCACTGTTTACCACTCTGTCAAGATCTCTTCAGGATGATATTATCCGGAGAACAGAACAGGGATTCTGATCGCGGGAAGGTGGCCGGGCGAAATATAACAGGAGCAGGACAATGGATCAGAATATGAGAGAGTATGAACGGAAAGGCATAATATGAGTTATTTAGATACCAGGGGCAGGATTTTTGATATTCAGAGACACTCTGTTCACGACGGGCCGGGAATCCGCACCATTGTTTTTCTCAAAGGCTGCGTCCTGCGGTGCCGCTGGTGCTGTAATCCGGAATCTCAGGAATACAGGATACAGACCATGAAGGTACTTGGAGAGGATAAGGTGATCGGGAAAGACACCACAGTGGCGGAAATGATCGCCGAGGTGGAAAAAGACAGGCCTTATTATTATCGCTCCGGGGGAGGAATGACTCTTTCCGGAGGAGAATGTCTTTGCCAGCCTGAGTTTGCCAGAGATCTTCTCAGGGCAGCGAAGGAGCGGGGCATTAATACGGCAATCGAAAGTATGGCGTGTGCGTCTTTTGAAAGCATTCAGGAGATACTGCCGTATCTGGATCTTTATCTGATGGATATCAAACATACAGATCCCGAAAAGCACAGGCAGTTTACGGGAAAAACCAATGAGCTGATGATGGAAAATGCCAGAAAGGTTGCCCTCTCCGGAAAAACAAGGCTGATCATACGGGTACCGGTGATCCCCGCCTTTAATGATACTGTGGAGGAAATCCGCGGAATTGCCGCTTTTGCAGATTCTCTTCCCGGAGTGAAAGAACTTCATCTTCTGCCTTATCACAGACTGGGGCAGGATAAATATGAAGGTCTGGGAAGAGCGTATCTGATGGATGGGATACTGCCTCCTGACGGAGAAAAAATGAAAACCCTGAAGCGGGCTGCAGAAAGTATCACTTCCCTGCATGTTCAGATCGGCGGATAAAAGATCGGCATTATAACGGATGATAACAGAAGAAATCAGGATCCGGAGATAAAAGAAAATATGCAATTGTATGTTTTTTCGGAAAATGACAAAAAATAGAAACACAACAAAAACAACAACATAATACCGATAAAAACAACAGGAATCAACAAGAATTCCTTGACAACTTTGGTTTTAAGGAGTAAAATCTCCTTAGAAATAAAATAAGACACCTAATTGCTTAAGGAGGAAAAAAGCATGGTAAACGAGTTTGAAATCAAAAAACAGATTTGTGACATCGGAAGACGTATCTACAACCGCAACATGGTAGCAGCAAACGACGGAAATATTTCCGTAAAACTGAATGACAATGAGTTTCTCTGCACACCAACTGGCGTATCCAAAGGATTTATGACACCGGAGTACATCTGTAAGGTAGATGCAGAGGGTAATGTGATTCAGGCTAACCCGGGATTCAAACCTTCTTCTGAGATCAAAATGCACATGAGAGTATATAAGAAGAGACCAGACGTTGGATCTGTTGTACATGCTCATCCTGTATATGCAACTTCTTTTGCAATCGCAGGTATTCCGCTGACACAGCCGATCATGCCTGAGGCAGTTATCGCTCTTGGATGTGTTCCGATCGCTGAGTACGGCACACCTTCCACAAACGAGATTCCGGACAGACTGGAAAAATATCTTCCATATTTTGACGCAGTTCTTCTTGAGAGCCACGGAGCACTTACATGGTCCACAGATCTGAACGCTGCATACATGAAAATGGAGTCTGTTGAATTCTACGCACAGCTTCTGTACCAGAGCAAACTTCTGGGTGGCCCGAAGGAATTCGATAAAGAGACAATCGAAAAGCTTTATGAGATCAGAAGAAAAATGGGACTTCCAGGCAAACATCCGGCAGATCTCTGTCAGAACAAAGACGGCATCAACTGTCATAACTGCGGCGGCTGCATGGTTGCTCATTCTCAGGAGTCAGGAGCTCAGGAAGCAGATGCAGAACTGATCGCAAACATCACAAAACAGGTAATGGCACAGCTTGGAATGAAATAATTCTGACGGAATAAGTAAGGAGGACAATCTCATGCCAATCAGTGAGAACATGGTACAGGAAATTGTACAGGAAGTTATGGCAAAAATGCAGATTGCGGAAGCTCCGGCCGGAAAACATGGGATTTTCAAGGATATGAATGATGCGATCGAGGCTGCCAAGAAGGCGGAACTGATCGTAAAGAGAATGTCCATGGACCAGAGAGAAAAGATCATTACCTGCATTCGCAAAAAAATTAAAGAAAATGCAGAAGTATTGGCCCGCATGGGTGTAGAAGAAACCGGAATGGGAAATGTCGGAGACAAGATTCTGAAGCATCATCTTGTAGCTGATAAGACACCGGGTACAGAAGATATTACCACAACAGCATGGTCAGGAGACAGAGGACTTACTCTGATCGAAATGGGACCGTTTGGTGTGATCGGAGCGATCACTCCGTGTACAAACCCAAGTGAGACAGTTCTGTGTAATACTATGGGTATGCTGGCAGGCGGAAATACAGTTGTATTCAACCCTCATCCGGCAGCGATCAAAACATCTATCTATGCAATCAATCTTTTAAATGAGGCTTCCCTGGAAAGCGGAGGACCGGATAATATTGCTGTAACAGTCGAGAAACCGACGCTGGAAACCAGCGATATTATGATGAAACATAAAGACATTCACCTGATCGCCGCAACAGGCGGCCCTGGTGTGGTAACAGCAGTTCTTTCCTCCGGAAAACGAGGAATCGGAGCAGGCGCAGGAAATCCTCCGGCACTTGTTGATGAAACTGCTGATATCCGCAAAGCAGCTCAGGATATTGTAAACGGATGTACCTTTGACAACAATCTTCCCTGTATTGCAGAGAAAGAAATTGTTGCAGTGTCTTCCATTGCAGATGAGCTGATGCATTATCTTATTACAGAAAATGACTGCTACCTGGCTTCCAAGGAAGAACAGGACAAGCTTACAGAGGTTGTTCTGGCAGGCGGCAAGCTGAATCGTAAATGTGTTGGTCGTGATGCGAGAACACTTCTGTCCATGATCGGAGTGGATGCGCCGGCAAATATCCGCTGCATCGTATTCGAAGGACCGAAGGAACACCCGCTGATCGCCGAAGAGCTTATGATGCCGATTCTCGGTATGGTAAGAGCAAGAGACTTTGACGATGCAGTAGAGCAGGCTGTATGGCTGGAGCACTGCAACCGCCACTCCGCACATATCCACTCCAAAAATGTTGACAATATCACAAAATATGCAAGAGCGATCGATACCGCAATCCTTGTAAAGAACGGCCCGTCCTATTCTGCGCTGGGATTCGGAGGAGAAGGCTTCTGTACCTTTACTATTGCCAGCCGTACAGGAGAGGGACTTACAAGCGCAAGCACTTTTACAAAGAGAAGACGCTGCGTAATGTCTGACAGCCTTTGCATTCGTTAATCAGGAGGAATAGAACAATGGATATGAACAATGTAAATATTGAGGAAATTGTAAAACAGGTTCTTTCCGGTATGACAGGAAAGGGAGCGGCTCCGGCAGCAGCTTCCGCACCGGCAGCTCCGGCAGCAAACGGCGGAATTCCGAAAACTGCAAGAGTTGCAATGATGACCGAGAAAAAACATTTTGAGCTTCAGGAGTATCCGATTCCGGAACTGGGAGATGACGATATCCTTGTTAAAGTTGAAGGATGCGGTGTATGCGGAACTGATGCTCATGAATATAAAAACGACCCGTTTGGCCTGATTCCGGTAGTTCTCGGACATGAGGGAACCGGCGAGATCGTTGCCATGGGTAAAAACGTAACCGTTGATACAGCAGGAAAAGCTGTGAAAGTAGGAGACAAGGTTGTTACCTGTATGATCTTCAAGGATGATCCGGAGATCACAATGTTTGACCTGAATAAGAAAAACGTGGGCGGAGCAGATGTATATGGACTTCTTCCGGATGATGATGTAAAATTCAATGGATGGTTTGCGGACTACATCTTAATCAGAGGCGGAAATTTCGGTTCTACTTTCTTTAATGTAAGTGATCTGGATCTGGATTCCCGTATTCTGATCGAGCCATGTGCAGTTCTTGTTCACGCAGTTGAGAGAGCAAAAACAACAGGAATTCTGAAGTTCAACAGCAGAGTTGTTGTTCAGGGCTGCGGACCGATCGGTCTGATCTGCATTGCCGTTCTCCGTACCATGGGTGTTGAAAACATCTGCGCAGTAGACGGAAATGAGCAGCGTCTTGAGTTTGCTAAGAGAATGGGCGCAAACACAACTGTAAACTTTATGAATTATCAGGGTGTGGAAGCTCTTGCAGCAGCAGTTGAAGAGGCTCAGGGCGGACATCTTGCAGATTTTGCATTCCAGTGCACAGGAAACCCGAAGGCACATGCAAACATTTATAAATTCATCCGCAACGGCGGCGGTCTCTGTGAGCTTGGCTTCTTTATCAACGGCGGAGACGCAGTGATCAATCCTCATTTTGATCTCTGCTCCAAAGAGATCAATCTGGTTGGCTCCTGGGTATACAACCTGAGAGATTATGCAACTACCTTTGATTTCCTCAAGAGAGCAAAGGCGATCGGACTTCCGATGTCTGAACTTATCACTCATAAGTTCCCGCTTGAGCAGATCAATGAGGCTCTTGAGACCAACCTTGCAATGACAGGTCTGAAGATCGCCATCGTTAATGAATAATCCGGAGAATAGAGGAGAAGCAAAATGGCAGAAGCTGTAGGAATTCTGGAAGTGTTTGGGCTGGCCACAGCCTTTGTAGCGGCAGATGCCGGATGTAAGGCAGCAAATGTCCGACTGGAGGTATTCGATAAGAATAAGCCTGCAAATGCAGACAGCCTGCCGGTACCGCTTCTGGTATGCATCAAATTCCGCGGAAGTGTGACGGATGTGACAGCAGCCGTTGAAACAGGAATGGAAGTAGCGAACCGGATGACTGGTGTGGTACAGCACTATATTATTCCGAACCCTGAAGAGGGAACGGAAAAAATGTTAAAGATCAGCGCACTTGATAAAAGCTGACAGAACATAGTCCCCAAATATATAAACTTGATTCAGGAGGAGAAATAAAATGGCACAGGAAGCATTAGGAATGGTAGAAACAAGAGGACTTACCGCTGCGATCGAGGCAGCAGATGCAATGACAAAAGCGGCAGAGGTTGCTCTTGTGGGAACAGAAAAAATCGGTTCCGGTCTTGTAACTGTTATGGTTCGCGGTGATGTTGGAGCTGTTAAGGCAGCAGTAGAAAGCGGAAGCGCAGCAGCATCCAGACTTGGAGAGCTTGTAGCAACTCACGTAATTCCGAGACCTCATACAGACGTAGAAAAAATTCTGCCTACTGTTTAAATAACAGATACAAACATACAGGCGTAAAGGAGTTCGCTCGTGAATAAAGCATATGGTTTTATTGAAATCACAGGTGTCGTAGCGGCGATGGATGCGCTGGACATTATGTGTAAAACTGCAGACGTTGAGCTGGCGTCATGGGAACGTAAGCTGGGCGGACGCCTGGTAACTCTTATTGTACAGGGTGATGTATCGGCTGTCACCGAAGCTGTTGAAACAGCGGCAGCCAAGGCAATTAAGAAACCGGCAAGTTATGCAGTGATCGCGCGGCCACATGAGGAAATTGTCAAGCTTGTGGAACTCAGCGCAAGCCGATGGAAGAAACAGTCTGAAGAGCAGACAGAAGAAGAGGCTGAACAGCCGGAAAAATAATTCAGGAAACTTTCCTGATAATGGATCATTGATAAGGAGGAAAAATCATGACACAGGAAGCATTAGGAATGGTTGAAACCAGAGGACTTACAGCAGCTATCGAAGCAGCTGACCAGATGTGCAAGGCAGCAAACGTTGCGCTTGTAGGAACAGAGAAAATCGGTTCCGGACTTGTAACAGTTATGGTTCGCGGTGATGTAGGCGCTGTGAAATCAGCAGTAGAAAGCGGAAGCGCAGCAGCATCCAGACTTGGAGAGCTTGTAGCTACACATGTAATTCCAAGACCTCATACAGACGTTGAGAAGATTCTTCCGGTTCTTAAATAAATCAGAGTAAGCAGTTCAGTCATGTATCCAGACTTATTACAGGCCGGGTAAAAGGGTCAGAGACTTTTGTGCAGACAGGGGTTCCCTGATCCGGCTGTCTGGCTCATGGCTGAATTTTTATTCGGAAAGCAGGTGTATTCTTGGAAACAAAGAACATAGAGCTGATCACCAAAATGGTGATAGACGCCATTAATAAAAATGAGAGCAGAGGCCAGGGCTTCATGGTTCCCATTGGAGTTTCCGCAAGGCATATCCACCTGACACAGGAGCATGTAGAGGCTTTGTTCGGACCGGGATATCAGCTTACAAAGAAAAAAGAGCTGATGGGCGGACAGTTTGCATCAAATGAGACGGTTACTATCGTAGGTCTCAAGCTTCGTGCTATTGAGAACGTCAGGATTTTAGGACCTGTCCGCAAAGCATCACAGGTGGAAGTATCAGCCACAGATGCCATTAAACTGGGAATGAAGGTTCCGGTTCGCGAATCAGGAGATGTCAAGGGAAGTGCTCCCATTGCCATTGTGGGACCAAAGGGTGCTATTTATCTGAACGAGGGCTGTATTGTGGCTATGCGTCACATTCATATGTCACCGAAAGATGCTCAGGCAGCAGGTGTAAAGGACGGCGATATTGTTTCTGTAAAAGCAGACAACGAGCGCGGAACAATCTTTAATCAGGTAAAGATCCGTGTAGACGACAGCTTTACACTGGAAATGCATATTGATACGGATGAGGCCAATGCGGCGAAGATCGCCACAGGCAATACCGTTACAATTATAAAATAAGGTTCCTCCGAAAAGCAGGGGATGCAGCACAGGAAAAGATCCTTTGGGATATATGCGCCGCATCCCCATAGGAGGATTTAAGAAGAATATTTATGCGGAGGCTCACATGATTGTAGGAAAAGTAGTTGGAAGCGTGGTTTCCACCCGGAAAAGTGAGAAGCTGATCGGACAGAAATTTATGATTGTAGAGCCGGTGCATCATATGAAATCAGAACTCAGCCAGATTGTTGCGATCGACATGATCGGTGCGGGAATCGGAGAGTATGTATTGGTGGCACAAGGTAGCGCAGCACGAATCGGCTGCGGCGAAGAAACAGCACCTATTGATGCGGCGATAGTCGGAATCATTGATGACGGTGCGGGATTGGAGTAACGCCATGGAAATCAAAGAATTACAGAAAATAATGCAGGACAGCGGTGTGGCAGGCGCCGGCGGCGCCGGATTTCCGACTTATGCCAAGCTTACGGATAAGGCGGATACCATTCTCATGAACTGTGCAGAGTGCGAGCCGTTGCTTAAACTGCACAGACAGCTGCTGGAAAAGCATGCCTATGAGATCATGAAAACTTTCAATCTTGTAGCAGAGACAGTCGGCGCATCAGAAGCGATCATCGGCATTAAAAAATCTTATGTGCAGACAGTAAAAGCGCTTCAGCAGCATATTGAGGAATTCCCGAGAATCAGGATACATCTTCTTGAGGAAGTTTATCCTATGGGAGATGAAGTTGTTCTGATCTATGAAGCAACCGGACGCGTGGTAAGACCCGGGGGACTGCCTATTGAACAGGGAGTTATCGTTTTTAATGTTGAGACGATCTACAACGTATACCGCGCACTGGAAAAACAGATGCCTGTAACAGACAAATATGTATCTGTTGTGGCAGAAGTAAGCAGGCCTGTAACTGTCCGTGTTCCTATCGGATGTACGCTGGATGAGGTTGTGGAGCAGGCCGGTGAAATTACAACAAAGGACGCCGTATATTTTGTAGGCGGACCTATGATGGGGCGGATCGGCAGCGGTTCCGACCCGGTAACAAAGACAACGAATGCGATTCTGGTCCTTCCGAAGGATCATCTGATCGTTATGAAGAAGCAGAGAACTTCTTCCATAGATTTAAAACGTGCAGCGTCTATCTGCTGCCAGTGTAATACCTGTACAGATCTCTGCCCGAGAAACAATCTGGGACATCCTATTGATCCGGCGCGTTTCATGAGAGCGGCAGCAAACGGTGATTTCAGAGATCTGAATCCTTATCTGGATTCTCATTTCTGCAGTTCCTGCGGTGTCTGCGAGATGTATGCCTGCCCTCAGAGCCTGGCTCCCAGAACTCTGCTGGCGGATATGAAGGGCGGACTCAGAAAAGCAGGAATCAGACCTGCGCAGGGTGTACAGCCGGTACCGGTGCAGCAGTCCAGAGAATACCGCAAAGTTCCTGAGGAACGTCTGATGGCACGGCTTGGACTGACAAAATATGATAAGGATGCACCGATGGATGAGACTCTGGTAGCTGTTCCGAAGGTTAAGATCCTTCTGAGTCAGCATATCGGCGCTCCGGCACAGGCAATTGTGAAAGCAGGCGATGAAGTAACAAGAGGTCAGATGATTGCAAAGCCTGCTGACGGATTAAGCGTCGGCATTCATGCAAGTATCTGCGGAAAAGTAACTGAAGTAACAGACCGCTACATCATAATTGCAGCAAAGTAGAAAGGACGTGCAGAACATGAGTAAAGCAATCGGAATGATTGAATTTAAAACCACTGCCACAGGTGTCACAGCAGCGGATGCCATGGTAAAGACCTCTGACGTAGAAATCGTTGAGGCGCAGACCGTATGTCCGGGAAAATATATTGCAATTATCACCGGTGATTTAAGTGCGGTAAAAGCGGCTGTTGACGCGGCAGTTACCACTTACGAAGATAAATGTATTGACAGTTTTGTACTTGGAAATCCTCATGAATCACTTTTTCCGGCTATGTACGGAACCACTGTGATCGAGGATATCAGCGCGCTTGGAATTCTGGAAACCTATGATGCGGTATCTATTATCGAAGCAGCTGACCAGGCTGCCAAAACAGCCATTGTAGATGTGATCGAGCTTCGTATTGCAAAGGGTATGTGCGGAAAATCTTATATGATGATTACCGGAGAGGTATCCGCAGTAGAAGCGTCCATTCAGAGAGCGAAAGAGCTTGTTGCCGAAAAAGGCATGTACCTTGACTCTTCTGTAATTGCTCATCCGGACAGACGCATGATTGATTCTATTTTATAAAAAGTTCTCAAAAAGGGGGCAAGGAAAATGCTGGCATTAGAAAGACGGAATCTGATCCTCGAGAAACTTCAGACAGAAAGACGGGTTGTAGTAAGTGAACTCAGCCAGCTCTATGAAGTCTCAGAAGAAACAATACGCCGGGATCTTGACAAGCTTGAAAAGGAAGGGCTTGCCACAAAAAGCTATGGCGGAGCCGTTATTAATGAAAATGTAAGTATTGACCTGCCCTTTAATATTCGCAAAAACCAGAATGTAGGCGGAAAGCAGAAAATGGCGGAGATTGTGGCAGAAATGGTGCAGGACGGGGATCACATTTTTCTGGATGCAAGCACCACCGCAGTTTTTATTGCAAAGGCATTAAAGGATAAAGAAAGACTTACAGTGATCACCAATTCCATGGAAATCCTGATAGAGCTTTCGGATGTATCCGGATGGAATATCATTTCCACAGGCGGTGTCATGAAAGAAGGATATCTTGCGTTTCTGGGATCCAGGACAGAGGAAGTTATCCGTTCCTATTATGTGGACAAGGTGTTTTTTTCCTGTAAGGCACTTGATCAGGAATGGGGAATCATGGAATCCCAGGAGTCTTTTGGCACAACGAAAAAAGCCATGATCGCTTCCGGACGCAAAAAAATTCTGGTAGTTGACAGTACCAAATTTGATCAGACTGCTTTTTCTGTGGCAGGAAAGCTGCGTGATTTAGACGTAGTGGTAACAGACAAAAGGCCGTCTGAAAAATGGCTTGCACGTTTTACCAATGCCGAAATTGAATGCCGGTATCCGAAGCAGCCATAAAAAAGGAGCATCAGACATGAATACTTTTGAGATGAAAACAGTGATCCATTTTGGGGAGAACGCGCTGGAAAGACTGAAGGATATTCCTTATAAAAGAGTCCTGATCATTACAGATCCCTTTGTTGTTCAGAGCAAAATGATCGACCTGATAACAGAGCCGCTTACAAGAGGCGGAAAAGAATATGATATTTTCCACAATGTAGTACCGGATGCGCCTGTAGATAAAATTGCAGACGGCGTAAAGAAATTCCTGAGTTTCCAGCCGGAGGTTGTTGTGGCAGTAGGCGGAGGTTCCGCTATTGATTCCTCAAAAGCCATCCGTGAGTTTGCATTAAAGATCAACCACTATGCAGAAGTAGGGCTGATCGCAATTCCAACAACAAGCGGGACAGGATCAGAAGTAACTTCTTTTGCAGTTGTCAATGATACAGAGGCAAAAGTAAAATATCCGCTTGTTTCAGACAGCCTGACAGCAGACGAGGCGATTCTGGATGCAGAGCTGGTAAAAAGTGTTCCTCCGTCTATTACGGCAGACACGGGAATGGATGTATTTACACATGCGCTGGAATCCTATGTCAGCATAGATCATAATGAATTTTCTTCTGCTCTGGCAGAAAAATCTATTGAGATCTGCGGCGTATTTCTTCTCAGAGCCTATCTGGACGGCAGTGATATGCATGCCCGTCAGAAAATGCATGTGGCTTCCTGTCTTGCAGGCCTTTCCTTTAACACTGCAGGTCTGGGAATCACTCACAGTATGGCGCATCAGCTGGGAGCAATGTTCCATATTCCCCACGGAAGAGCCAATGCAATGCTGCTTCCTCATATTGTGGAATTTAATGCAAACATCAATAAGCACAGCAGAAGCCAGAAAGAATACCTTCCGGCAGTGAAGCGTTATGCAAATATTGCCCATATTCTGGGGCTGAGCAATTATAATAAAGTAATGAGTGTCCGTTCACTTGTAAACTGGATCCAGTTCATGCTGAAAGAAATGAACATCCCGCTTACCATTCAGGAAATCGGAACCATTACACCGGATGCTTACTTTGCGGCAATAGACAAGATGGCAGAGGCGGCTCTTGCAGATGCCTGCACACCTACCAACCCACGAGTGCCGACAAAAGAAGATATTATAAAAATTTATACAAAGCTGTGGTCCTTTTAAAAGGGAAGGCAGATATAATCTGAGACAGACTTTTCTGAAAAGGTAGACGATATGAAAAGATCGAAAAGAATCGAGGCTTTGGATCGCCGGGCAGTAAATAAAGACGGATTTATTGACGAATGGCCGGAAATGGGATTTGTGGCAATGCACAGTCCCTATGATCCGAAGCCTTCTGTAAAAATAGAAAATAATATAATTACAGAACTGGACGGAAAGAAGAGAGAAGACTTTGACTTCCTGGATCAGTTCATTGCGGATTACGCGATCCGCACAGACAGAGCAGAGGCGTCTATGGCGGTTCCCTCTCTGGAAATTGCCAGAAAGATCGTAGATATCAATGTTTCCCGTAAGGAGATACTGGAGATCGTATCCGGTATTACTCCTGCAAAGATGGCGGAAGTTATCAACTGCCTGAATGTGGTGGAAATGATGATGGGAATGCAGAAAATGCGCGCCAGAAAAATTCCGGGAAATCAGGCTCACATTACAAACCTGAAGGATGATCCGGTTCAGATCGCAGCAGACGCTGCAGAAGGCGCCCTGAGAGGTTTCAGTGAAGAAGAGACTACCATGGGTGTGGCACGTTATGCGCCGTTCAGCGCAATGGCTCTTCTGATTGGTTCCCAGGCAGGACGTCCGGGAGTACTGACTCAGTGTTCGGCTGAGGAAGCTACAGAACTGGAACTTGGGATCCGCGGGCTTACCACTTATGCGGAGACCCTTTCTGTTTATGGCACGGAAAAGGTATTTATTGACGGAGACGATACTCCGTATTCCAAGGCGTTTCTGAATTCAGCTTATGCATCCAGAGGACTGAAAGTCCGCTTTACTTCCGGCGCCGGAAGCGAAGTGCTGATGGGAAGCAGCGAGATGAAGTCCATGCTGTATCTGGAGTGCCGCTGCCTTTATGTGACAAAGGGAGCAGGAAGCCAGGGAATCCAGAATGGTTCTGTAAGCTGCATTGGTGTTGCTGCAGGCGTTCCGGCAGGAATCCGTGAGGTCATTGGCGAGAACCTTGTTGCAGCCCTTCTAGGACTGGAATGTGCATCCTCCAATGATCAGAGTTTTTCCAATTCTGACATGAGAAGAACAGCAAGAACCATGCTTCAGTTTATGCCGGGAACAGATTTTATTTTTTCCGGATATGCTGCAGAGCCAAATTATGACAATATGTTCGCAGGCTCCAATTTTGACGCCGAGGATTTTGACGATTATAACGTAATGCAGAGAGATATGCAGGTGGACGGAGGTCTTCGCCCTGTTACAGAGGAAGATGTGATCCGTGTGCGCCGCACTGCAGGCAAGGCGGTTCAGGCCGTGTTCAAATATCTTGGTTTAACTGAGATAACAGACGAGCAGGTGGAAGCAGTTACCTATGCTCATGGAAGCAGGGATACTCTGAAGCGTGACGCTGCGGCAGACCTGATGTCTGCGGATGAAATGATGAAGCGCGGCATTACAGGCGTTGATGTGGTAAAGGCTCTTGCTGAAAGCGGTTATACGGAACTTGCAGAAAATATCCTGAACATGCTGAAACAGAGAGTTATCGGAGATTATATGCATACGGCAGCTATTCTGGATGAACATTTCCAGGTAATGTCCGGTGTAAATACTCCGAATGATTATATGGGGCCGGGAACCGGATATCGTGTTTCCGGAAAACGCTGGGAGGAGATCAAGGCAATTCCTCACAGAATCAATGTAAACGAATTTTAGGAGGTGCGCTATGGAAGTAAATGAACAACTGATCCGTGCGATCACTCAGGCGGTTGTGGAGCAGCTTCATCAGAATGGCGCACAGCCGGAAAAAGAAGTTCAGACACCGGAAACATCCGGATCCGGAAGCCTTGCCGGAAGAACACGGATGCGTCCGAAACATTCTTATGACAATGCAGCCAGGGCGGCTCAGGGAACAGATCCCCGAGAGATTGTGATCGGTGTTGGGGCAGCCTTTCAGACAGAAATCCATAAGACTATGGGCGGAATTCCTCTTGATGAGGTTCTCCGTAACGTAAAAGCAGGAATTGAGGAAGAGGGAATGACCTCCCGTGTGGTAAAGGTTCTGGATACTTCGGACGTATGCTTTATGGCGCTTCAGGCTGCTAAGCTTTCCGGCTCCGGCATTGGCATCGGAATCCAGTCAAAGGGAACTACAGTCATTCATCAGAAGGATCTGTATCCTCTTTCCAATCTGGAGCTTTTTCCACAGGCGCCTCTTATGGATCTGGAAACCTACCGTAAGATCGGACAGAATGCCGCAAAGTATGTAAAGGGAGAAAAGGTTACACCTGTTGAGTGTACCAACGACCCTATGGTACGTGCGAAATACCAGGTAAAGGCAGCGCTGATGCACATTGTGGAAACAGAGCAGCTGGATCCGGAAAAAGGAATGATCGAATGGGAGGGAATAAGATGAGCAGCTATCCGTTAGGACAGAATGAAGCAGATACCATTACCTCCAAAACAGGAAAAAAGCTTTCTGACATTACTCTGGACGAAGTAAAAAGAGGTAATGTACAGGCGGAGGATATTAAGATATCTCCGGAAATGCTGAAACGCCAGGGACAGGTGGCAAAGGAAGCGGACAATCCTCAGATGGAAGCAAATTTCCAGAGAGCTTCTGAGCTTGCCAACGTACCTGACGAGGTAATACTGAACATGTACAACAAACTGCGTCCGAACCGTTCTACTAAAACAGAGCTTGTACTTATGGCACAGGAGCTTCTGGAAAAATACAGTGCGCCGCACTGTGCAAAGCTGGTTCTGGAAGCAGCAGAGATTTATGAAAAAAGGGGAATTCTTCTTTGAAACTGATTGCGGGTGTTGATATAGGAAATTCCACAACTGAAGTATGCATTGGAAGTGTGGGAGAGGATGGAAGTTTCCATTTCCTCTCCGGGGCTTCCAGGATGACAACCGGAACAAAAGGGACACTGCCAAATGTTCACGGGATAAAGTCCGCGCTTCTTGAGGCTCTGGATAAAATCAGGCAGCCTTTAAGCGCCCTTGATCTTGTGCGCCTTAATGAGGCAGCCCCTGTGATCGGAGATACGGCAATGGAGACCATTACAGAAACCATTATTACCGAATCTTCCATGATCGGGCACAATCCTTCCACTCCGGCAGGAGCAGGTGAGGCATCCGGTTATCTTCTTCATCTGGAAAATATCTGGAAGGGGAAAACGGGAGTTCCCTATATTGTAGTGGCAGCAAATAAGTTCTCCTATGAGGAGGTTGCGGCAAGGCTGAACCAGCATATTCCGGAACTTGATATCCGGGGGCTGATCCTTCAGGCTGATGAGGCAGTACTTGTGGAAAACCGTCTGAACAAGCAGATTCCCATTATTGATGAAGTCAGGCATATCAGCCGGGTTCCGGAAGATAAGCTGGCCGCTATTGAGGTAGCTCTGCCGGGAACCGGAATAAGGATGCTGAGCAATCCTTACGGCATTGCCACTCTCCTGGGACTGAATCCGGAGGAAACAAGAGCAGTCACTCCTATTGCAAAGAGCCTGATCGGAAAAAGGAGCGCGGTTGTGATCCGCACCCCAAACGGAAACATCAGAGAGAATGTTCTTCCTGCAGGTGAGATCCACTTCCACGGAAGCAGAGAATTAAGTGTAAATATTGATACAGGAGCAGATTCTATTATGGAAACGCTCCAAAAAGCAGGCCAGATCCGTGATATCAGCGGGCAGCAGAATACCAACGTGGGAAATATGCTGGACCGTATCAAAAAAAGTATGACGGATGTTGCTTCAGACCGGGATCAGGAGGTAAGGATCACAGACATTCTTGCAGTAGATACTCTGGCCCCTGTTGAGATATCCGGCTCACTTGCCGGAGAAACCTGCATGGAAAAGGCAGTGGGAATCGCTGCCATGGTGAAGACAAAGCACCTTCCCATGCAGAAAATTGCAGAAAAACTGGAACAGGAACTTAAAGTGAAGGCTGTAGTTGCAGGCGTGGAAGCAGTTATGGCATCTCTTGGAGCGCTGACCACACCGGGAACAAGACTTCCCCTTGCAATTCTTGATATGGGGGGCGGGTCCACAGATGCGGCGGTGCTGGAAGAAAACGGCACAGTCCGGACGACCCATCAGGCAGGAGCGGGAGAGCTTGTTACCATGCTGATACAGACAGAACTCGGATTGGGAAGCCGCACTACGGCGGAGCAGATAAAAAAATATCCTATGGGAAAGGTGGAAAGCCTTTTTCATATGAGACTGGAAAATGGTTCCATGCAGTTTTTTGAGGAGTCTATAGACCCGGGATATTATGGACATGTGGTACTTCTGGCACCCGGCGAAATGCTGAAGGTGGAAGAAGACATTCCCATGGAAAAGATTCTTGAGGTCAGAAGAGAGGCAAAGCGGAAGGTATTTGTAAGAAATGCTGTTCGTGCGCTGAAAATCGTGGCTCCTGAACATGATTTACGAAAAATATCAAACGTGGTGCTGGTTGGCGGTTCCGCTGAGGACTTTGAGATTCCGGAAATGCTTACAGAAGCCCTTGCAGAATACCGGATCGTCTGTGGACGTGGAAATATCCGGGGAACAGAGGGTCCGAGAAACGCAGTGGCCACAGGTTTGTTAATGTCATATTTAAGCAGCTGACCGTACCGGTCAGACAGACGGCAGAGTTTCAGGAGGAAGCATGATCGTCAGAAAACCAACTGTTATTATATACACCAGAGATCCGGATGAAGATTTTTTAAGGGAGATCTGTGCGGGAATTGAAGAAGAGGGCGTTCTTTATGAGATACATTCCAGAGATGCCGACATGGATGAGCTTGCATTTGAAGCTGCAAAAGATTCCATGCTTGGTTCAGGAATTGGTATTGCAGAGCGCAGGATTGCCATGCAGATGGCAAAGCTTCCCAAAGGAAAAAATGTATTTGAGTTAAATGATCCACGTTTCTGGCAGTGCAGAAATCTTGGGGCAAACAGCGCGAGAGCGGTAAAAAAAATGCCGTTTAAGGCTATTTACGGGGAAAACAGGGAGATGTCGTTATGAACATTTATACAAAAAGCGGTGATAAGGGAACAACAGACCTTGTACGCACAAAAAATGTATCCAAGTCAGACGACCGTATTCAGCTTGTGGGAACGATTGATGAGCTGACAAGCCATCTGGGGCTGGTAAAGACAATGATGGAGGACGAAGACGCAATTGCTGTTCTGGAAAAGATTCAGCGCAGGCTGATCACAATTATGGCAGGTGTGGCAGATCCTTATAACAGAGATTATAAAATAGAAGATGCTCCGGTGGAAACGCTGGAACAGGAAATCGATCGTCTGGAGGGGTTGTTTCAGAGACCGAAGGAATTTATTCTTCCCGGAGCCAACAGATTATCGGCAGAGCTTGATATTGCCCGGACAGTGGCAAGAAGGGCAGAGCGTGCGCTGGCTGCGGTCAGTGTAAAGTTCGGAGCAGATAACGGAACAAAAAAATATATGAACCGCCTGGCAGATTACCTTTATGTTCTTGCCAGATATATCGATGCCATTCAGGCAGACAAGGTGGAAAAATCCGAAAACACACAGGTATCCGGTGATAAAAAGGAGAGACCCATGGCAGAAAATCAGGGAACTCAGCCAAGCGAAGCTGTAATCCAGGAAGTATTAAAAAGAATGGGAATCCAGGGCAGAATTACTCTGGACAGCGCCAAGCGTCTGATTGAAAA
Organism: Blautia caecimuris; assembly: GCF_024622975.1. Taxonomy (GTDB): domain Bacteria; phylum Bacillota; class Clostridia; order Lachnospirales; family Lachnospiraceae; genus Blautia_A; species Blautia_A caecimuris. The sequence goes on from NZ_JANJZT010000001.1 coordinate 107,171, forward strand.
AATTGAAAAAGAAGCAGAACGCCGGGGCAAAAAAGCAGTGATCGCAGTCTGCGGACCGGAAGGAAATCCCATTGCAGTTCACGTAATGGACGGCGCTTTTCTGGTAAGCTTTGATGTGGCGACCAAGAAAGCATATACTTCTGTTGCGGTGAAAATGTCCACAAAGGAGCTGAGTGTTCTTGCTCAGCCGGGGGGAACCTTCTACGGTGTGGATAAAATGGACAATGGCAAGATCGTAATCTTTGGAGGCGGCGTACCGCTGAAGGTGGGCGATACCATCATCGGAGGCCTTGGCGTCAGCGGAGGAACCGGTGAGGAAGACCACAGTCTGGCAGAATACGGACTGTCAGTTCTTAATGAGGTTTTATAGGAAAAAGAGATGGATGGAAAAGGAGCGCTTTGGCGCTCCTTTGTATTTGCAGCAGAGTAATTTAAGATCTTTTATATTTTCCCGGAGTGATTCCCTTATATTTTTTAAAAGTACGGATAAAATAGCTGAGATCATTGAAACCATTCCTGTAGGCAATTTCCGTAATAGAGTCATCGGTGGTTGAAAGCTCGTAGCAGGACTGTTCGATTCGCTGCCTGTTCAGATAATCCATAGGCGTCTGGTGTGTCATTTCCGAAAAGAATCTGCAGAAATATTTGGGTGACATGGACACAGAGGCAGAAAGCTCCTGAAGAGTCAGCGGCGATGCATAATTATGTTCAATAAATTCCAGTACCTGTTTCAGCTGGAGAATCCTCTTATAGTCTTTTCGTGCCTTTTGCACATTTTCCAAATAGTAATGTTTACCAAAAACGATACCAAAAAAGTGGTAAAATTGTCCAAGAACAGTAAGTTCATAACCAGGCTGATTCTGCCACATGGAGTCAAAAATACTGTTTACAGTTTCACAGATATCTTTTGATTCATCTGTAAAATGATGATATACCAGGATTTCCTGATGGATGATTTTCTGCATATAACCGGCACATACAGAGTTGTGCTTTAAAAATGTGTTTCCGTCAAAAACAAGACACTGATAGACACAATCATCAGGCATTCCGCTGTGAAGGATTCCGCTGTGTACAAAAATGATATCTCCGGCTGTGGCTGTGAAACTTTTTTCGTCTAAAGTGACGGTAAGAGTTCCTTTGAGTATCCGCATCAGTTCATATTCTACATGCCAGTGGTAAGACATCACATAGCGGGGATGAGTGGAATCAATGTGATGAAATTCAAATGGGAACTCATAAGTCCCTCGTTTTCTGTTTTCATTCCGGTCAAGATCATGCAAGACGGTGAGCCTCCTTCCGACAGTTTATAGAAATTTTATACATAATTCTAAAAAGGTGAATATTATACTATTTTTTGCCATTATAACACAAGTAATTATAATATTGCAATTGTATAATAAGCATATAAACACGGGAGAAATTCTGTCTGATGTTTACATGGTACCGTTGTCCGGGATGTTTTGATATGAACATACAAAAATCCTGAGATATACAAAACTGAATTTTGTTGCCAAGGGCAAGTTACAGTGAAATTTGGTTTACTACCGTGAATGGAAGGAACAGCAGCAGATTTTTCCGGAACAAACGAACTTAAATATGGAGGTAATAAACATTATGGCTAAAAGCAGATTAATCGGAAGCTATCCTGTAATCGGAATCAGACCTACAATTGATGGCCGCAGAGGCGCTCTTGACGTAAGAGGATCTCTGGAAGAGCAGACAATGAACATGGCTAAGTCTGCAGCAAAATTACTGGAAGAGAATTTAAGATATTCCAACGGAGAGCCGGTTAAGGTTGTTATTGCAGATACAACAATCGGACGTGTTGGAGAGACTGCTGCATGTGCGGATAAATTCAGAAGAGAGGGTGTTGATATCACTCTGACTGTTACACCATGCTGGTGCTACGGATCTGAGACCATGGATATGGATCCTCAGACAATCAAGGCTGTATGGGGCTTCAACGCTACAGAAAGACCTGGTGCAGTTTACCTTGCATCCGTTCTGGCTACACATGCACAGAAAGGACTTCCGGCATTCGGTATCTACGGACATGAGGTTCAGGACGCTGACGACACAACAATTCCGGAAGATGTAAAAGAAAAAATCTTAAGATTCGGCCGTGCAGCAGTTGCAGCAGCTTCCATGAGAGGAAAATCCTGGCTGCAGATCGGTTCCATCTGCATGGGTATCGGCGGATCCATCGTTGACTCCGACTTTATTGAGTCTTATCTTGGAATGCGCGTAGAATCTGTTGACGAGGTAGAGATCATCCGTCGTATGACAGAGGGCATCTATGATCATGATGAATTTGAGAGAGCTCTTGCATGGGCAAAGAAAACATGCACGATCGGATTTGACAAGAACCCGGAAGAGCTTCAGATGTCCGAAGAGAAGAAAGAAGAGCAGTTTGAGTTTGTTGTTAAGATGGCAGTTATCATCAAAGAGCTGATGAACGGCTGTGATAATCTTGATCCGAAATTCTCAGAGGAAGCAATCGGCCACAATGCTATTGCAGCAGGTTTCCAGGGACAGAGACAGTGGACAGACTTCTATCCGAACGGCGACTTTGCAGAGGCAGTTCTGAATACTTCCTTTGACTGGGAAGGAGCAAGAGAGCCGTATATCCTTGCTACAGAGAACGACGTTCTCAACGGTCTTGGAATGCTGTTTATGAAACTTCTTACCAACCGTGCACAGATGTTCGCAGATGTTCGTACATACTGGAGCCCGGATGCAGTTAAGAGAGTAACAGGATATGATATTGAAGGTGTTGCAAAAGAGAACGGCGGTATCATTCATCTGATCAACTCCGGCGCATGCTGCCTTGATGCTAACGGCGGTGCTAAAGACGAAAACGGCAATGCTGTTATGAAGGAATGGTGGAATGTAACAGAAGAAGATCAGAAGGCAATTATGGATGCCACTACATGGAATGCAGCAGACAATGGATACTTCCGTGGAGGCGGATTCTCCTCCAGATTTGAAACAAAGGATCAGATGCCTGCAACTATGATCCGTCTGAACCTTGTAAAAGGACTTGGACCGGTTCTTCAGATCGCAGAGGGCTGGACTGTAGCTCTTCCGGAGGAAGTATCTGATACTCTCTGGAAACGTACAGACTACACATGGCCATGCACATGGTTTGCTCCAAGATGCGACGGAAAAGAAGGCGCATTCAAGGATGCTTACAATGTAATGAATAACTGGGGCGCTAACCATGGTGCAATCTCCTATGGACATATCGGCGCAGACCTTATCACAATGGCTTCTATGCTGAGAATCCCGGTTTGCATGCACAACGTTCCGGAAGAAAAGATTTTCCGTCCGGCTGCATGGAATGCATTTGGAATGGACAAAGAGGGCGCAGACTTCCGCGCTTGCAAGAACTACGGACCTCTTTACAAATAAGACTTATATCGGCAGTTAAATGCCAGATGAAAAATCCTCCGGAGCTCTCCGGAGGATTTTTTTGTCCGGAAAGCAATAAAATATGCAGAACATCCATTATTACCTGGAGTAAAATCTGCGGTACTTCTGTCCATTTTTCTGTCAGTGTGGTAAAATCAGGGAAGCATGAGAAATTTTGGATAAGTGAAGGGGAATGCAAATGTTACATGAAAAAATAAGAATCTGTTATGAAGATTATGAAGCCTGGATGACTACTTATTTCTGGGAAGAGTCTAAAGAACTGTATCCGGGACAGGTTCGCCCGGTGATTCTGATCTGTCCGGGAGGAGCCTACAGAATGACCTCAGACAGGGAAGCGGAAGCCATTGCCATTCGTTTTATGAGCATGGGATACCATACAGCGGTTCTCAGATACAGTGTGGCTCCGGCTGTTTATCCAACAGCTCTCTGCCAGCTTGCAAAGGCAGTAAATATTCTGAGAAAAAGAAGCGGGGAATGGCTGATCGACCAGGACAAGATACTTGTAATGGGATTTTCCGCAGGAGGACATCTGGCGGCGTCACTCGGAACCCTCTGGAATAATGGAGAGCTTGCAGAACTTCTGGGCCTGGAGGCAGAGGATATCCGTCCAAATGGCCTGATCCTCAGCTATCCGGTGATCACCTCAGGGAAAGAGGGGCACGAGGAAAGCTTCCGAAACCTGCTGGGAGACAGGTATGAGGAACTGAGGAATCAAATGTCGCTGGAAAATCAGGTAAGCAGAGACACACCGGAAACCTTTATCTGGCATACCATGGAGGATACGACAGTTCTTCCGTATAATTCCATATGTTTTGTTCAGGCTCTGGCAAAATATGGGATACCGGCAGAATATCATCTGTTTCCGGAGGGGTATCATGGAATCGGACTTGGAAACGAGCTGACAGCAAATGAAGACGGAAGAGGAATTATCCGTGGCTGTGAAGAATGGAGTTCGCTTTGTGAAAAATGGCTGAACCGCAGATTTCCCTGGTGGAATCCGGGGGTATGATTTTTTGAGGTTTTCTTCCCGAGAACCAGGTCAGAAAGAATCCCAGATCAGAAAGAATGATTTGAGGTTAAGTAAAAATCATTGGCAGGGCAGTGGCATATTGATAATATATTTTTGTCAGCAGCTGTGCTCCGGGCATGTTGATGTGAATGAATCGGACGGCATTTTTGTCGTTATTTATCAGAAAAATGAGAACGAAAAGGGATTATCAAACCACAAAAACTGTGCTATGATTGTTTATAGTAACAGAAGAATCAATGAGTCTGCAGGGAAACAGCACAAAGGCATGTGATTCGGGGAAATGCATAAGGCAAGGGGAAAAGAAAGATGAAGAAAACAACAGGAATCTGGTTTGCGGCGATATTGTGTATGATTATTTCAGTGACAGTTTCAGCAGACGTCCAGAACAAACAAACCGAACCGGATTATAAGACAGATTACTATATGATTGTGGAATCAAAAGCCGGAGGCATTGATATCTATGCAAACCCGGATCTGGAAGCTGCGAAGCTGAGCGAGGAAATGATTCCCAATGGCACAGCTTTGCATATTGAGGGTGAGGTGGAAGACGAGACTCATAAACGTACCTGGGGATATGTACAGTATCACGGAATGAATGGTTTTGTACCGTTGGATGACTGCCGCCCGGCAGCATCCCGACAGGAGGCTATTGATTCAGAACTGTATCTGGCAGGAAGAGATAATGTAAACTATCAGGCGGACTATGATATTACTGTATCGGAAGAGGATGATATGAAACTATATCAGGGGCCGGGCGAAAAATACGGGACAGTTCCGGGAGTCCGTGATATCAAAAGCGGCGAAACATTACATATTACTCAGGATGCCCATATGAATGACGGAAGCTATTGGGGTGTGACCACCATAGACGGAAAACAGGGATGGGTCAATCTGGATGAAGTGAACAATCCTGACCAACAGGAAGGTACTGAATCAGGAGAAATGTCAGATAGCACAGAAAATGGAAAGACTCCTGGAAAGACAGACAGCGCCTTGTCAGCAGAAGATGCGGAAACTTCTGATACAGCTGTTTCTGTAAGTACAGAGAAACCGGAAACACCTTCTGCAGAAGTTTCAAAAACCGCCGGAGAACCGGGAACAACACCTTCTGCAATATCGGAGACAGAAGAGAAGCCGGAAATATCAGTTGCGGCTCTTTCCATAACTCCGGATGCAGCAGAGAGTTCTGAAGCGGCTTCCGCGCCGAAAGCTGTACCAGAAAAGGCTTCCGGGACAGACGATACCGCTTCCGGGAAAAAGGAAGCCGAGGGTACCCCTGCAGTTTCTGAAAAGCCTGAATCTGCGGAAGTAACCGGGGCAGGCAATAAAGAAACCGAAAAAAGCAAAGAGAAAGAAGAGTCTTCGGTCAAAAAAACGGAAAACAGCGCAGGGGAAAATGCGCAGGAAACATCGGCTCAGACTGTAAAAACGTCTTCCGGAATTCCCGCACCTTTTCTCTGGATTGCAGCCATAGCAGTAGGCGCGGCTGTCGGAGTTCTCATCTATCATTTTAAAAAACGGTAAAAGTAAAAGTACAGGAACCTTAAAGTGATATGTTCCCTCTTTGACGGAAGTCAGGTAAAGAGGGAACATATCAAAAAAGGAATCTGTACTTTTTTATATAATCAGGAAAATTTGATTTTCGCTTTACAGGAAACCCTGTTTATAGGGGATTTCCTTATGCGTTATCGGATTTTGTACAAAGATTACAGAATCAGTCGTTGATCACAACGCCTTTCTGAAGCATAACATTTGCATAAAGAGCTTTTTCACTTGTGGAAATAATGCAGTAAGCAGTTTTTGCTTCATCATAAAAAGCAAAACGCTCGATGTTTCCTACAACAGCATCTCCTCTGTCATCATATTTACGGATGATTTCTTTATATGTATCCCAGATCGGAGTTTCTACAGTATCTCCCGGCATAACCTCCATAAGATTTACAGGATGCTCTACATAAGTATCCAGTGGGAAAACCTTCAGGATAGCTTCCAGGATTTCCGGTACTCCATGTCCGTCACAGCGGATGGTAATGGCATTTTTTCCCATGGATTCTACAGGAAAGTTTCCGTCAGCAATAACGAGACGGTCACTGTGTCCCATTTCGCATAATACCTTTAATAATTCTGGTGATAAGATTTCAGGAATTCCTTTTAACATAATAATACCTCCATTTATTAAGAATAAGATTTTTCTGATATAAAATTTACCTGTATCTGCAGTTCTTGACAATAGAATATTTTCCTGTAAAAGATGAATATTTTACTGTTGACAGAAACGTTTCGGCGATGTATGATTAGCTCAAACAGAAACGTTTCGGTTTTAAGAGGCCGAAATAAACAGATACTGGAAAAATGCAGGTTACACCATTATATTTTACCCTAAGGAGGAAATTATCATGCCACTTGTTACATCAAAGGAAATGCTGTTAAAGGCTCAGAAGGAAGGATACGCAGTAGGCGCTTTTAATGCGGAAAATATGGAGATGGTAAAAGCAATCATAGAAGCTGCGGAAGAGCTGAAGGCTCCGGTTATGATTCAGACGACACCATCTACAGTAAAATATGGAACAGTTGAGACCTATGCAGCTCTTGTTGCGGCGGAAGCAAAAAAAGCCAGTGTGCCGGTATGCCTTCACCTGGATCATGGCAGCAGCTTTGAACTTGCAATGCAGGCAATCCACGCAGGCTATACCTCTGTGATGATCGACGGCTCCAAGTTTGATTTTGAGGAAAATATAGCTTTGACAAAAAAAGTTGCAGACGTAGCCCGCGCCCTTGATATTCCCTGCGAGGCAGAGCTTGGCAAGGTTGGCGGCAAAGAAGATGACCTGGAAGCAGAGGCAGATACAAATACAGATCCTCAGGAAGCAAAAGAATTTGCAGAGCGTACAGGCGTTACCTCTCTTGCAGTAGCTATCGGAACAGCCCATGGTTTCTATGCAGGCACACCGGTTCTTGACACTGAGCGCGTCAGCGAGATCCGTCAGATGGTAGAGGTTCCGCTTGTACTTCACGGAGCATCCGGATTAAGCGACGATCAGGTAAGAGAGTGTGTAAAACGCGGTATGTGTAAAGTAAACTTTGCTACAGAGCTACGTGACGCTTATTCCAAAGCAGTAAAAGAAACCTTTGCAGAAAATGAAAACACCATTGATCCGAAAGCTTACGGTAAAGCTGCGATCAAGGCAGTCAAGGAGCTTGTTATGTATCGCATGAAGGTCTGCGGATGCGACGGAAAAGCCTGAAACTGAAATATTGACAGATAGCTGACAGGGGGATTCATATGGCAGCAACCATGAAAGATCTTGCAAAGCGAACAGGACTGGGCCTTGCAACCATTTCTTCTTATTTCAACGGAGGAAATGTCAGAGAAAAAAACAGAAAAAAAATCGAGGAAGCTATTGAAGAACTTCACTATGAGGTCAATGAGGTTGCCAGGAATCTTAAGACAAATGCAACAAAAACCATTGGAGTGGTAATCCCGGAGCTGAACAATACCTTTTGTGCTGAGATCATTACCGGTATGGAAGATATTTTAAGAAATCACGGATATGCGACAATGATCTGTGACTGCCGTACAGACAAGAAGCTGGAGCAGGAGGCTGTGGAGTTTTTATGCCGGAAAAGGGTTGACGGCATCATCAATATGCCGGTAGACACCGAGGGTGGTCATCTGAAAGCTTTTCAGAAAACAGGAAAGCCGATTGTTCTTATTGACCGAAAAATCCAGGGTGTTGTCTGTGACAGTGTTCTGGTAGACAATGAGCAGGCTGCTTCGGATGCCTTAAAGCTTCTTTATGAAAAAGGCCATCGGAATATCGGGATCATCGGCGGTCCGGAGGAAATCTCCACAGCGCAGGAACGAATGAAAGGCTATTGCAAAACCATGGAGGAGTTGAACCTTCCTGTGCGGGAGTCGCTGATCGTCCACGGTGATTACACTATTCAGGGCGGCGTTAAGGCAATGGAAACACTGGTGCAGAAAAACCCGGATATGACAGCGGTTTTTATCACCAACTACGAGATGACTATGGGAGCTGTGATCGGGCTTAATGAGCTGGGAATCCGGATTCCGGAGGAAATCTCTCTGGTGGGCTTTGACAATCTTCCCTTTGCCAGAGCCTGTAATCCCAAGCTGACCATTGTTTCTCAGCCCACAGAAAAAATCGCAGAGGCTACGGCGGGGATTATGCTGGAACGTCTGGAACATGCAGGAAATGAATCCGGATGCCGTACAGAAAAGCTGGGGACAACCATTATCCATGGAAAATCCATTGCACAGCTTTAAGGATACAGAATCATGGGAAAGCAGAACACTATAAAATAATGAGGAAAAAAAGATGAACCAGTCATATTTAATTGGAATTGATATTGGAACAAGCGCCTGTAAGGTTGCCCTTTTTGACCGGAGCGGCTGTGTGCTGGCAGCAGCCAACGGGGATTATCCGGTGTATTACCCAAAGGAGGGCTGGGCAGAGCAGAACCCGGAAGAATGGTGGAGTGCTGTCTGCGGGGCTGTCCGTCAGGTGATCGAAGAGGCGTCTGTTGCTCCGGAAGAGATTGCGGGAGTGGGGATTGACGGTCAGAGCTGGTCAGCCATTGCCATTGACCGGAACGGACATGTACTGACCAATACGCCGATCTGGATGGACACAAGAGCGCAGTCTATCTGCGACCGTCTCAACGAGGAAATCGGCGCAGAGGCAATCTTTGAGGTGGCAGGAAACTCCCTTCAGCCATCTTATACTACAGCGAAGATCCTCTGGTATAAAGAAAACCTTCCGGAGGTGTATGCCAAAATTGACAAAATCCTTCAGTCCAACAGCTTTATTGCTTTTAAGCTTACAGGAGCGGTAAGCCAGGATCTTTCCCAGGGGTACGGACTTCACTGCTTTGATATGCGGACAGGCAAGTGGAATGAGGCTATGTGTGAAAAGCTGGGGATCCCTGTAGAATTTTTGCCGGAAATCGTCCCATGTGACCATGTTGTGGGAACAGTAACAAAAAAAGCTGCAGAGGAATGCGGACTTGCAGAGGGGACTCCTGTTGTGGCAGGAGGTCTGGATGCAGCCTGCGGAACTCTGGGGGCGGGGGTGATCAATCCCGGCGAGACTCAGGAGCAGGGCGGACAGGCAGGCGGTATGAGTATCTGTCTTGACGAGTATAAGGCTGATCCCCGTCTGATCCTTGGCTTCCATGTAGTTCCGGGTAAATGGCTTCTCCAGGGAGGTACTACCGGAGGCGGCGGTGTTATGCGCTGGTTTGAGCGGGAATTTGCGGACTATGAGCGGATGATGAAAAAGGAAACAGGAGTTTCGTCTTTGAATCAGCTTAATGAGATCGCAGAAAAAATAGCAGCCGGAAGCGATGGACTGGTATTTCTTCCGTACATGGCCGGCGAGCGGTCACCTGTCTGGAATCCTTATGCAAAGGGCGTATTTTACGGACTTGATTTTTCCAAAACAAAGGGACATATGGTCCGTGCCTGTATGGAAGGTGTGGCTCTTTCTCTCCGCCATAATCTGGAAGTGGCGGAAAGTGCAGGCGCCCGGGCAAATGTTCTCCGCGCTATGGGCGGATCTGCAAACTCACTTCTCTGGACCCAGATCAAGGCAGATATTACAGGCAAAAAGATCGTAGTTCCGGCTTCTGATACAGCCACTACTTTGGGCGCAGCCCTTTTGGCCGGAGTGGGAACAGGCTTCTATCAGGACTATGAGGAGGCAGTAAAGGAAACCGTCAGTGTAACAAGAACCCATGAGCCTGATCTCAGGGTGAAAGAGATTTACGACAAAACTTATGAAACCTATTTGGAATTGTACCGGTCTCTGGCCGGTATGATGACAAAACATGAATAAAAGGAGGAGTATTCTTATTATGAAAGCAGCAGTAGTTGTAGCAAATGAGGACGTGCAGTATCTGGAAATTCCGGAGCCGGAGGTAAAACCGGGGTATGTAAAGATCAAGGTTCACTATTCCGGTATCTGCGGCTCTGATATTCCACGTGTACTTCATAATGGCGTACACTTTTATCCGATCGTTCTGGGACATGAGTTCTCCGGCGATGTGGTGGAAATCGGAGAGGGTGTTACAAAGGTAAAGGCAGGCGACCGTGTTTCCGGCGCTCCTCTTGTACCCTGCATGAAATGTGAGGACTGCCAGAAAGGCAATTATTCCCTTTGTAAGCATTACAGCTTTATCGGCTCCAGAGAGCAGGGAAGCAATGCAGATTATGTGGTGGTTCCGGAGCAGAACGCAGTTCCTTTTGACGCATCAGTTCCCTATGAGCAGGGCGCAATGTTCGAGCCCTCTACAGTAGCCCTTCACGGACTTCTGCAGAATGATTATCAGGGAGGTCAGTGCGTGGCAATCCTTGGCGGCGGAACCATTGGTATGTTTACCATGCAGTGGGCAAAGATCTTCGGCTCCAAAAAGGTTGTGGTTTTTGATATCAGCGATGAGCGTCTGGAGCTGGCAAAACGCCTTGGGGCAGACGAGGTGGTAAACACCACAAAAGAGGATTACATGAAAACAGCTATGGAGCTTACCGGAAATAAGGGCTACGGCTATGTATTTGAGACAGCAGGACAGGTTCCAACCATGCATATGGCCTTTGAGCTGGCTGCAAATAAGGCTCATGTATGCTTTATCGGTACTCCTCATGTAGACCTTTCCTTTACACCTGCCCAGTGGGAAAACATGAACCGTAAGGAGTTTAAACTGACAGGCTCCTGGATGTCCTACAGCGCTCCGTTCCCGGGAAAAGAATGGGAGCTTACCGCTCATTATTTTGCAACCGGACAGCTGAAATTTGATCCGGGCTTCATTTATAAGAAAATTCCTATGAGCCAGGCTCAGGAAGCCTTCCAGCTCTTTAAGACACCGGGCCTTGTAAAAGGAAAGATTCTTTTATCAAACGAGGAAAACTAAAATGATACTGACAGTAACTTTAAACGCCGCTATTGACAAGCGGTATGTAGTAGAAAACTTTCAGGTGGGAGAAGTCAATCGTGTAAAGGAATGCAGTTATGTTCCTGGGGGAAAAGGACTGAACGTTTCCAAGCCGGCCTCTATTTACGGGGCAGAGGTTGTGGCAACCGGATTTGTAGGCGGCCATGCGGGAAATTACATCGAGGATGCCCTGAAGCCCTTTGGCATCAAAAGTGAATTTTATCATGTGGATGCGGAAAGCCGCTCCTGCATTAATATCTGGGACGAGACAAACCATGTGCAGACAGAATTTCTGGAGCCGGGCTTTACTCTTACAGAAAAGGATTTTGAAGGCTTTGAAGAAAAATTCCGCACGCTGGTTGCTGACGCAGAGGTTGTGGCAATGTCCGGAAGCGTTCCAAAAGGCTTAGACGGAACCGCATATCAGCGTCTTGTAAAAATTGTAAAGGACGCCGGAAAAAAGGTGATCCTTGACACAAGCGGAAAGCTTCTGGAAATGGGGATTCAGGCAGCTCCCACGCTGATCAAGCCCAATATTGACGAGATCAGGATGCTTACCGGAAAGAACTGCGATGATATTAATGATATTATTGAAGCGGCAAAGGAGATCCACAGAAACGGCGTGGAGATCGTAGCTGTTTCCCTTGGAGCAGACGGCTCCCTTGCAGTAAGTGACGAGGGAATCTTCCGGGCGGAAGTACCGAAAATCGATGCTGTCAATACAGTAGGCTGCGGCGATTCCATGATCGCAGGCTTTGCCATCGGACTGAAGGAGGGGCTGTCCCTTCCGGAAACCCTGAAAAAGGCAAGCGCCATTTCTGCGGCGGCAGCCATGCGGGAAGAAACAGGATTTTTCTGTATGGAGGATATGGAAAAAATTCTTCCTCAGATTAAGATTATGAAATTATAAAGATTTTGTAGAGTTTTCAAAATACAACAGAATCAGAAAATCATAAAAAGGAGAAGAAAAAGATGGCAGAATTTATTAATCCGGCACTTGTGCCAAAAGTAACTCTTCCTTCCGGTGAGGAAGTTCCCTGTGTTGGAATGGGAACCTTTGGTTCTGACCGTGTATCAGCAGAGGATGTATCAGCAGCGGTTGCAGGGGCAGTGCGCAGCGGCTATCGTATGTTTGACTGCGCAGCCTGCTATGGCAATGAGCCACAGATCGGAAAGGTATTTAAGGACGCTTTTGATGAGGGCGTTGTAGAGCGAAAAGATCTTTTTATTATGACAAAGGTATGGAATGATATGCACAGAGATGTGGAGAAAGCCTGCAGAAAGAGTATTCAGGATCTTCAGTGCGATTATGTGGACCTGTACTTTATCCACTGGCCGTTCCCAAATTATCATGCACCGGGATGTGATGTAGATTCCAGAAATCCGGATTCCAGACCTTTCAGTGTGGATGAGTTTATGGATACTTACCGTCAGTGTGAGGAGCTTGTGGAAAAAGGGGTGATCCGTTACATCGGTATCTCAAACATGACGATTCCGAAGCTGGAGGCTGTTCTTCCGCTTATGAAGATCAAACCGGCAGCCTGTGAGCTGGAACTTCATGTATGCTTCCAGCAGCAGGAGCTTTATGATTATCTGGTAGCTCACAATATCCAGCCGGTAGGCTATATGCCTCTTGGCTCACCTAGAAGACCAGAGAGAGATATCTGTCCGGAGGATGTGGCTGATCTTCAGCTTCCGGAAATGAAAGCTATTGCAGAGGCACACGGAGTACATCCGGCTTTGATCGCTCTGAAATGGGCGCATCAGAGAGGAGAGATTTCCATTCCGTTCTCCGTACATAATTTTGCTTCCAATCTGAAATGCGTTACTGAGGATCCTCTTACAGAAGAGGAAATGAAAATCATTTCCACTCTGGAAAAAGGCAATCGCCTTGTAAAAGGTCAGGTATTCCTCTGGGAGGGCGCAAACGACTGGCATGATCTCTGGGATGAAGATGGTGTGATCGTAAAATAATATAAAAAACAGTAAAGAAAGAAGTAAAAAGGAACCCGTCGGCTCCTGCTCTTTTGGGCAGGAACCGGCGGGTTTTTTGGCGGAGAAAAGCAGGGGAGGGGAATGACATAAAGCAGCATACAATTCAAGTCATATATATCAAAAATAAAAACCACAAAACCTGCCACATATTGAAGAAATGTTGGATATTGATTAAATTATTACATATAGACAAAAAAAACATAAATTATCAAAAAGTATGGAAGAGTTTTAAAACGGGTTATAGAGATGGAAAATTTCTATAAAGGATGATTATTGGGAAAAGAAATAAATGCTCTATTTTTGACAGTTGAAAAAGCGAAAACATACTACAACTCATAGTTTATAAGAGAGAAGGCTATTAGATATTTATAATTGTTTAAGTACTTTAATAAGGAGGATCTGATTTGACACAGGGATATATAGCTATCGGATATATGTGTAATCAGGCATGCAGCTTCTGCCCATGCTCTAAGGCAGAAAAAAGATACCCGATACCTGACTTAGAGATGCTAGAAAAAGTCGTGGAAAATATGATACAAACTTCCAGTATCGATTCTATTGTTGTATCCGGAGGAGAACCAACGATACATCCTGATTTTATAGATTTTATAAGATACTTATGTGAAAAAAAACTGAAAATCACTATTTTGACAAATTCAGAACGTTTTTCAGATAAAAAATTTACAGACAGATTCTTATCTGCTGTACGAACAGAACTGGTTGAACTGATTACGACTATCCATAGTCAATCAGAAGAAGAGCATGAAGCTGTTAATGGGTCTAAGGGGAGTTTTCAAAGAACCATTGATGGAATGTTGCAGATACAGTCTGGGGGAATACATACGACAGTCAAACATTGTATTACTAAGGCAAATTATAAAGATTTGTATCAATTTTACAAATTTATAGATAATGTCTTTCCGCAGGAAACAGATATTCAGCTGTGTAGTATCGATTATTGTGGGTTGTCCGAAGAAAACAAATATGACTATATGGTTGTTTTTCCAGAGTTATATCCTTATTTTGAAGAAATGTTTGATGATTACATTAAAAAGTTGGATGTGGGAAATAAACGACATATGTATTGCATAAATATGCCGCTGTGTTCCCTCGATCCTTATTATTGGGATTTTGTTGCACCGAAAATAAAATCATATAGCAGTTATTCGGCACCCACACAGAAGGGTGAGTCGAATGTAGAGGATGGAAGAGATGATTTTATTGGAACATTGGGCGAAGGATGTAGGAAATGTAAAGCTGAGCCGTTATGTGCAGGAACATATCGCACTGCTTTTGAATATTTTGGGGATCGTATTATCTGTCCATACAAAAAGTAAGTGAAAGGAAGTTCAGTGCCATGGAGAATTATGTGAAACAACACTGTTTTGACAATGAAAATGTGTCTAGATATTATCTTTCGCCATATGTGTATATAGTTCAGACAGACGAAGGTCTTTATGTGGGGCGAGAGGATGATGAAAGAGAGTTTTGTTTTTATGAGGAAGTAGATGTCTATATACAATTATTTCATAAATTGTCAGAAGGGATGACTGAAGGCGAAATCTACAGGTATTTAGAAGAATATTTTTCAGAAAAATCTAACGAAATTTTAAGTTTATTGATTGGTGGAGGAATTGTAGAATGAAAGATTGTTCCTGTAGTTATATTTCGGGAGGAGCAATAGAAGGCACGGAATTTTGGCTGAATGATTTATGGAAATTTGAAGCAGGGGACAAGAATTTGCTTCTGGATCGTCAAGGACACATATTGCTGTTGAAAAAGAATCTTTGCAATACTATATGGAATCAGGAGATTTCCGAAGATTTGCTCCTGAAACTTTTACAGAGAAAATTTGCATATGAATCTGAAAATATAGATAAAAATGGGACGGAAAAAAACTCGGATATTAAACCGATGTTTTTTATGATAGATTTAACAAATAAATGCAATATGGAATGCCGCTATTGTTTAAGAAATGTGGAAGATGATTCTGACAAGGAGTCTATTACGAATGATATGATAGACTCTATTTGTGAATATCTGGCACAATACTGTAAACAAATAGGAGACAAACGTATTACTATTCAACCTTGGGGGGGAGAACCACTTTTGGAAACAGAGAAAATTTTTCTTCTCCAGGATGGTTTGAAAAAAAGGGGCATGAATCCTCAGATTACCATTGAAACAAATGCTCTGCTTCTTTCAAAGGGGTTGATGAAAGAACTATATCAAAGAGGAATTTCGATTGGAGTCAGTATAGATGGTTATCAGAAAATTCATGACTCACAGAGAGTAATACATTCAGGCATTGGTACACATCAGGTGGTGGAACGCAGGATCAGAAGTATTCAGAAATTGTATGGAAATGATATTTCTACTATAACTACAGTTACTAGAAATTCTTTAGAAAATCTTGAGGATATTATAGAATATCTTGCAGTTGATTTGGGATTGATTTATATTAAACTAAATTTTGTCCATAGGAGTTGCTTTGCTATGAACGACGATTTGTGCTTGTACGCAGAGGAGATTGCAGATGCTACCATTCGTATTTTTCAGAAGATTTTGGAACTTCATAAGAGAGGAATAGAAGTCTACGAATATAATATTTGGTTGAAAAGTATGAATTTGCTTACAGGAAAAAAACTTGATGTTTGTAATTCTAATGGTTGTCATGGGGGAAAACGTATGATTGCTATTGATAAGCATGGTGATATTTTTCCCTGTGATGTGACAGATTTTCCAGAAGAACGGCTAGGCAATATTAAGACGGATAAGGATTTGATTGCATTACTTGAAAATTCAGTAGGAGAAAAAGCATATTTTAAAGAAAAAAAAGGAAACGAATGTGAGAAGTGTCCATGGCAGCATTATTGTCGCGGAGGATGTACCGTGCATATGAAATGTGCAACACAAGAACAGGATGTGGATATGATTGAGTGTACGATCAATCGGAACTTGTATCCGAAACTGATATCGTTGATTTTGCATGAACCGGAACGTATGAATCAGTTACTGGGATATGAGATCTTGAAAAAGGAGCCTTAGATGAGTAGGGAAATACAGCTGTATAAAAAATTTTCTGTAGGTATTGCAATGAATACAACATTGCAGGAATTTGCGGATTTATTAAATAAATATGAACCATATATTGATAATTTTTATGGATCACTTCCGTTAGGAGATAAATATCATGGAAGAACATTTATTGCTCAACAATTTCAGAATCAGGAAATGCAGGAGAAATTTTGGAAAATAGCAAGAATGATCAATGAGTCTGGAATTAATCTGGAAATCGTGTTTAATACAGATGGTCTGACAGAAGAAGATTTTAAAGAATGTAAATATCAATTAGAAAAAGAAGGTATTGTGGTTAATAAAATAGCAGTGCTCGACTGGTATTTTGATTCTGTTAAAAAGCTGTTTCCTTCTGTGAAAATTATAGACAGTGTAAATAACATGAAAAACACGCTGGAAGGTTTTCGGGAAATTCGGCATGATTATGATGAAATTGTAATAGGAAGACATTTTATTCGTAATGAGAATGTATTACGTGTTGTGCAAGATGAATTACATGCGAAAACCGTACTTCTACTGAATAATGGGTGTTCACATATATGTGGTGGATGCAGAACTCAGGAATACTGTAGGCAGTCATATGAAAAAGAAAGGGATAGATATTCTCCTGAATATGTATATGCATTGCAGAGTATTATGCCGTATGAGCTTCATGAAAATTTTTTTGATATAAGTCGGATCGATCTTTTTAAATTAAGTACCCGAAATGCGGATACAGAATTTATTCATAAATGTTTGGACAGTTATATTTATAATAATGCCCGGGAGTATGTGGAAAAAAGCTCACATCATTATCTCTTGTGGTCTCGATTGATTTGGCATATGCAATATTTTGACTCATTTAATTATGATAGGATTTATCAATTAAAAAGAGAAATCTGTAAGTGTTAAAGTGATAAAAACTTGATTATAAAATATCAGTTTTTATAAATTATTTTACTGGAGAGGAGGTGTATGGAAATGAGCAAGATTCAGATGTATTCTCAGAAACTTGGGAAAAATGTTATTGTTGAGACCAGTAAGAAAGCTAATACAGTTGCAATGGGATGGTCCAACAGTGGTTGGAGCAAGAGTGGTGGTTGGAAGAGACCACAGCTGTAAGGGATAATCCATGTGTTTTCAACCTGCAGGTTACATTCGGAAGAATGTAACCTGCTCTTTATAATAGTGAATAGGTGGTATGGATAATGGTTCTCGGTATTATGGTTTCAAAGCAATGTAACTTTCACTGTAGACATTGTATGGTAGATAGTTCTCATGAATATTCTTGGATAGAAGATGCTGTTTTGGAGAAATTTTTTGAAATGTTGGAATATGGCTGTCCGGATGAGGTATATATTCTTGGAGGAGAACCGTTTTTGCATATAAATGAGATAGAGAATATGGTGGCTCGTATCCAAAGATATTGTAGAAAGATTGTTATTTTTACTAATGGAAGCTTTTTAATGAACCAAAAACTTTCAGATAGAGTAAAGGCATTGCATGTAACAATACGCATAAGCGATGATAGATTTCATCGTGAGTTTTGGACAAATAAATTTAAGGAGAAATTGATATCTTCCGATTATTGGGTGGTATCGAAAGATGCTTCGGAAGATATGATTCCTGTAGGCAGAGCGTATGAAGAATTTAAACACTTAAAATATAATATGGGGTGTTCACTTCTAACGGGAAGATATGATAAAGAATTCTATCCAAATGCAGAACGGTATATGGTGATGATGGATGGTAGTGTTAATTTATACTGCGCTACGATTGAAGGATCATTGGCAAATGTATTTGAGGATAAAAAAATTACATATGATCTTTTGGTTGAGAGAGAAAAAATATTTCATAATTATTTGATGAAAGAAGTGATACACTGTCAGGAAGATACTTATATGGGAAAAATGTGTAATTTATGTTCTAAATATAAAATTACAGAGGATGCCATTTTTTTAAACGGAAAGAAGGTAGCTGATACACAGGATTACAGAAATTTTGAGGTATGAGAAAAGAATGAGTCGTAAACATAATCCGGCAGTATGAAATACAAGTGGGTGGAGTAAAAATGAATAAGATTACACAAGAAAATTTAACGGATTATAAATATTGTTTGCAAAATAACAGTAGAAATGAAGAGTTGTATAAAAATATAGTTCAAAAAGGGATACGACAGAGCCTTTTGGGAGAAAGGCTTGAATTTCCGCTTATGGAAACTTTTGAAATGAGAATGAAAGATTTATCAGTGGAAGATCAGAACGCAAGTGGACGCTGTTGGATTTATGCTGCCTGCCATATGATGAGACAAGTGTTTATAAAGCAGCATCAGGCAGTAGATTTTCTGTTTTCTCAGGAATACATTGCATTTTATGATTTACTGGAAAAGTCAAATTTCTTTCTGAATTTTATCATTGCTACAATACAAGTTCCTGACGATGATCGAGAACTTCGTGAAAAACTTAATCATCCAGTACAAGATGCCGGGCAATGGGATCTCTTTTGCAATATTATAAAAAAATATGGAATGCTGCCACAATACGCAATGAAAAAAAATGCACAGTCCCAAAATACAGGAGAAATGATATGGATTCTGTCAGATATGTTACGTTCGTTTGCATGCCAGCTACGTGGTACGTATGTAGAAACAAGGGATGTGAGTCATGTAATGCGTATTCGAGATACACAGATGGAATATGTATATCGTTTTCTAAGTATCTGTATGGGAATGCCACCGGATTATTTTGATTTAAGGATTTATCATGATAATGGTAGGTGCACCGAAGAAAAAAGAATAACACCTCAGGATTTCTATCGTAGGTATCTGCCAAGACGGTTAATAGAAGAAGCTATTCCAATTTCCTGTGTTGGAGTAAACATGGAACCAGATAAAACCTATGTAATCAAAAATTTAGGCAATGTGACAGAGGGGAGAAGGGTAAAATATTTAAATCTTGAACTGCAAAATATGAAGCAGGCGATGCTTACACAACTAAAAGCGGGGTATCCTGTATGGTTTGGC
The DNA here is from genome assembly GCF_024622975.1 of Blautia caecimuris. GTDB lineage: Bacteria > Bacillota > Clostridia > Lachnospirales > Lachnospiraceae > Blautia_A > Blautia_A caecimuris. The sequence goes on from NZ_JANJZT010000001.1 coordinate 126,658, forward strand.
TGTGATTCTCGTATGGGAGTGGATAAAGAACAGGGAATTTTGGACCTAAATGTATACAAGCTGGACAAATTAGAATGGGAGTTTATGGATAAAGATAATAGACTGCGATATGGTATTTCCTGCCTGAATCATGCAATGGTTGTGGAGGGGGTCAGGATATCGAAGGACAATGAAATTCTCAGCTGGTTAGTGAAAAACTCTTATGGGAATCAGAAGGGGAATCAGGGATATTTGAATATGCAGGATCGGTGGCTTGATGAGTATGTTTATGAAGCTATTATTTTTCGTGAATATTTAAACGAAGAGATGATTGAAATATATGAACAGGCGGTTCCGGTGGAACTTCCGTCATGGCATCCTATGGGGATGTTGGCAGATTGAAATAAGGATGCGAGATAGAATGTATAAGGTATAGGAGGCAAAAATGAAATATCTTCCCAATCATAAAAAAATTATGTTGATTATTACGGAAAATTGCAATTTACGTTGCATATATTGTTATGAAAAGAATAAAAATGGAAAATCTATGACATTTGAAACAGCAAAAGAAATACTTGATCGCGCTTACGCTGATATGGATGGCTATGAAAGTATGGTAATTGAACTTCATGGAGGTGAGCCATTCCTTAATTTTACCTTAATCAAGAAAATAGATGAATACGTTATAGAAAATTATGGAAATATACCGGTATTGTTTCGAATGATAACAAATGGAACATTAGTACATGGAGAAGTTCAGCAATGGCTTAGTAGCAGGGCAGAACGTTATGAGTTGATGTTAAGCATTGATGGAAAACAGGATCAGCATGATCAGAACAGAAAACAGATTGGCGGAAAAGGCAGTTTTAGACAAATAGATTTGGACTTTTTCTTGAACACATGGAAACATTGTCCAGTAAGTATGACAATTAATGCGGGAACTTTGGATCACATGGCTGAAGGTACAATCTGGTTGCAGAAAAAAGGCTTTGATTGTTGTAATGCTTTTGAGTGGGCTGTGGACTGGAATTTGGAAGAAAGCGTACCTATATTGAGGAGAGGGCTTGATAAGCTAGTAGAATATTATTCTGAGCATTTAGAACAACCATTGTGTCTTCTGGTTAAATATCATTTGCAGGATTTTTATGATAAAATTGATGATTCCTATCGGTATTGTGTTGATATTGATGATCCTCTGGAATGTTATGATGCACAGGGAAAATATGCGCCCTGTCATGGATTTACTGTGTTTACTACAGGAAGTGAAGAAAAAGCAGCACAGTTTGAGAAATTTAAAATCAGTGATTTTAAATTTACAAAAGAAAATATGTGTTATGGTTGCCAGCTTATACATTTTTGTAGGGTTTGCTTTGCGGCGAATTTTATGCTTACCGGAAATATGCAGAAACAAAGTGCGGAAATCTGTTTGTTTAATCGAATGTGTATAAGAGCAGGAATTCGAATTCAGAGAAACCGAATCAAGAATCAAGGCAAGGTGGAAGAATATGAACAGAAAGCTTTGCAGGCGGCAGTGGATGTAGAGAAGTATCTAGATGTTTTGGAGGAAAAGTTAGACAGATGAATGTAGCAGTAATATCATGGGGACGGGAAGGAAAAGCAGTATATGATTTGCTAAGCAGAAATAAACAATATAAAGTTGTTTGTGTAGTAGAAGAGAATAGTGAAAAGTGGAACGATGAAGAATGTGCTCCTTGGATTGTATCTTCTGGACGTGCGGTATGTATGTTTGAAGAAGGAAAAATAGAATATTTTATTGTACCAAGTATGGCAGAAGCTCAAAACTATCGTGTGATCAAAATGCTTGAAGTCTATCACATTAATATAGACAACCTTCTTTATGCATCAGCAGAATCTTTGTGGAATACAACACTTTCCGATGAAGAGCGTATTTCAATGATTAATTCTTACAAATTGTGTAACGAACTGGATGCGATGGAGATTCATGTAGCAGAACACTGTAATTTGAATTGTAAAAATTGCTCAATGTTTTGTGGCCTTGTAAAAAAGGAAGCATATCCTGATTATAATGAGTTTGAAAAGGGAATTATTTTGTTAAAAAAATATTTTCAGCATGTGAAAATATTTCGTATTATCGGAGGGGAACCGTTGTTGAATAAGGATCTGGATAAATATATATATAAGATACGTGATATATACCCATATACGGATATACGACTTATTTCTAATGGCATCTTGGTTAAACAGATGAGTGACAAGCTGATTAAGGCAGTGAAGGAGTGTCATGTGACCTTTATTGTTACGCAGTATGCTGCGTTAAAAGGATCTATTGATGAAATAAAAATGTTTCTAGTGGAGAAAGGAATAACAAATATTGTAACAGAGGTAGTAACAGAATTTCAGAAAATTTACAATGCATCGGGCAACTCAAATATTGATGAAAATTTTTATAGATGTCATTGGAAAGGCAGCTGTGCAACAATGTATGGCACACAAATTGCAACCTGTTTTGTTCCATTTGTAATACATTATCTTTCTGATCAGTTTAATCTTGGAATTCTGGAAACAGGGAAAATTGATTTAGAGGAGAACGGTCTTACTACTCAAGAGATACGTAGAAGGATGCATACACCGTTTGATCTTTGTCGCTATTGTGCTCCTAAGGGGGATTGGGTTACGTGGGAGAGAATAAAGAATAAAAAAGAAATGGCTCTGGTTGATTGGAGTATATAGATATGAGGCATATTAGAGAAAGCCTAGAAGAAAGTAAAACTAGAATTACAGAGTTGATTTTTACGATTAATCAGGAAATCACTCATTCATGGTCTGCCAAAGAAATTATGTATGTTGACGCATATTTTGCCTTTCTTCGACACCAGGCAGATATCCTGATTAAGCCAGAAAAGAAATCTGTGCTTTATCAGCAGGAACAGCAGATTAGAGAATATCTGTCGAAGCTTCTTGGATGTGATAAAAACACGGAATTTATTGTCATGATGAAGCAGATTCAAGCAGCAGTATTAGAACGTCTGCATGAACTGGAGCAATATAAAAGTCAGATTGTTAAAGAAAGTCATAGATATGTATACCATACATCAGCAGTAAAAGATTTGGTATGCTTATATGCATCGCAAAAAAAAGAAAACATGTATAATAATGAAGTGGTGGATGCGGTGTTTGGGACAACAGATTATGATCAGTTGGTTTTATATCTGGGACGGGCAGTTGCCGGTGGAATGCATGTTATCCAAAATGGTCGGATTTGTGTATATCCCAAGAATCCAACGGACAGACTTTGTGGAGAAGACGTAATTTTAAAAAAACCGGTATATTTATACAGGGTAGATATAGAGTATTTTGAACCAGTTATTGATTTCAGAGTACAGAATAATTGTGCAGAATTTTGCTTTGAGTATGAGTGGATAGCGAGGAGGCCATATGTTCCGTGTAAAGGAAAAAAGATAGAAAGTATTTCTTTGAAAGACTGGAGAAAGCATGAGATTTATTATAGTACAGGTTTAGAAGATGCAATCAATTTGAGCGAAGAATACAAAAAGAGTATGAGTATTTCAGAAGTAGAACAGACGATGAAAAGACTGATTTTTGAAAAGAAAATAGTACAAGACTGTATACCAATGGAAATTTGAGGAGATGCACAAATTATGAATGAATTGGAGCAGTATCAAAAAAGAAGGAAATATAGAAAACTATATCGTAAGAATCGGCGAATATACAGACATAAAAAAGTAGAGTTGCCTTTTTTAGAAGTATGGGCAGGAAAACAATGTACACTGCATTGTAGAGACTGTCTTCATATGATTCCTTATATAAAACAGGAAAAAGTGGATATTCAAGAGTTAATCCGTGATTGTAAACTCATATTTGAACTCTGTAATATTGAGTATTTTTCAATAGCAGGAGGAGAACCTTTTTGTAATAGGGAACTGTATCGGCTGTTGAATTATATTGCAGGAAATCCGTCTGTGAAGGACGGAAAGATTATTACCAATGGGACGGTGATGCCGGATGAAAGAACACAGGAGGCTTTAAAAAATTTAAATGGAAAGTTGGAGATTCGAGTAGATGTTTATCCAGGACAAGAAGATAAGGTAACATCTTTTTTAGATTTTTTAGAAGCTGAGAAGATTCGATGCCATATACAGAAATATAGAGCAGATAAGAAGTCAAATTGGAAGCATGTCAGCAGTACTGATCAATGGGAAATTCCCGAAAAAATGACAGAGTTGATTTATAAAGACTGTATTGTACGTCATTGTACTAGTTTATGCAATGGAGAATTGTCATCTTGTCCAAGAGGAATGATTTCGGCAGAAATTTATCATGTGGAGAAAAACCCTTATGAACATATCAAGATTTCAAAACTTAAAAATAATGCGGATTCTAGGGCGAGGATAGCTACGTGTATTAATGATTCTATTTATAAAGATTATTGTCGTTACTGTTTAGGACTAACGGAATCAAATCCTTATTTTGTGGTTCCAGGAGTACAAATCAAGAAAGAAAGATGAAAAATGAATTTAATAAAAAATCTGAAATATGGACAGATTTTTTTGGAAAATCTGTTTCAATATAGAAAAAAGAAAGTACCATTATCTTTTTTAGAGGTTTGGGTCGGACAGACTTGTACGCTTAAGTGCAGAGATTGCTGTCATTTAATTCCCTATGTGAAACCAAAACTTTTCAGTGTGGATGCGTTGATAGAAGACTGTAAAAAATTATTCGAACTGTGTGAAGTAGATTTCTTTTCTATATTGGGAGGAGAACCTTTTACCAATCCAGATTTATATAAGTTAATTGATTTTGTAGCGGAATCAGATAACATTATAGATGGAAAACTGATTACCAATGGTACAATCATGCCAGATAAAAAAATGATTTGTTCTTTAAAAAAACTTAATAATAAACTGGATGTGCGTATTGATGTTTACCCGGGTAGAGAAAACCGAGGAATTCAGTTTTATGATATATTGTCAAGAGAAGGAATACGCTGTACTCTTTTACGGCATAACGTTTTTGAAGAAATGCGATGGAAGAAATTAGGAGGACCAGAGCAAAAATTGATTCCTTGTGATACAGCGGTAGAAATTCATAAAGAATGTGCATTAAATGCATGTCATACATTGGCCAATGGGGAACTGACTGTATGTCCTAGAGGAATCACATCGGAAATGGTTTTTGGTATAGAGAAAAATTTATGGGAGCATATTGATGTAAAGTGCTTAAAAAATCCTGTTTGGGCGAAAGCAAAGATTGCAACGGCCGTTTCAAGAAAAATGTATAAAGACTATTGTCGTTATTGTATGGGGATTGCGGCAATGAATCCCTATTCTATTCAACCAGGGATTCAGATTGGCAGTCCAGAAGAAATTATTAGATAAAATAATGAAAATCTTGTTTATGAGGGGAGAAAAATGAAGAATAAAACAGAGATTTTTCCATTGGCCTTTGGAACAGGAAGATTACCAGAAATCGAGTTACATAAAAAGAAAATACCAGATCAGGATGTAATTGATCAGATGATTCAGTATGCTGTTGATAATGGCATTAATTATTTCGACACAGCGCCTTTATATTGTAATTCTCAATGTGAACAGGCGGTAGGAAGAGCACTTCATTCTTTTAGAGATTGCATATATTTGGGCGGAAAGCTTTCAGCAGATGATATCAAAACAGACCATTGCCGTGAGGCTCTTATGAAAACATTAAAAAATTTACAGACGGATTATTTGGATTATTATCTGTTTTGGGGAATTAATCAGTATTTTTTTGATGAAGTTATTGTAAAAAAGAAAGTTCTGGACCAAATGAGAATTTTTCAACAGGAAGGACTAATACATAAAATTGCATTTTCTTTTCATGGGGATGCAAATGGTTTAAGCTATATTATAGATGAAGCACAGAAAAGGGGAGTGAAATTTGATGCATGTTTAATGCAGTATAATCTTTTGGATAGAAGCAATGAAAAATCCATGGCTTATTCTCATAGTTTGGGTGTGAAAACTATGATTATGGGACCGGCAGCAGGAGGACGTCTGGCAATACCGTCGGATCTTTTTAAAAAAGTGCATAATACAAACGTCAGTTCTACATATGAATTAGCTTTACGTTTTGTGTTATCAAATCCTAATGCAGATATAGTTTTGTCGGGGATGAGCAATATGAACATGGTAAAAGAAAATATAAAAATTGCAAAATCTTCAGAAATTCTAAATTGGAAAAAAGTAAAGGAAGCGCTTGCTGAAATAGAATCATTTCGGGAGTTGTACTGCACAGGATGTAAATATTGTCAGCCCTGCCCAGCCGAGATACAGATTCAGGATATTTTTAAATGCTATACAATCTTCAGAGTATATGATTTGGCTAGCTATGCCAAAGGAGCATATGAACGATATAAGAAAGCAGGAGGAAAAACATTCCAGGACTGTTTGATGTGTGGACAGTGCGAAAAAAAATGTCCCCAGGGATTATCTATTAGAAAATGGCTTAAAAAAGTGGATGACATTATGAATGAAATTCAGGATAGTTTTTGTTTTTCAGAGCATGAACATGAGGAGATTTTTTAGATAAGATGTATCAGACGAAGTTTCTAGAGAGGGTTTTTAGCTTTAAAGGATGGAATATAACTGCAGATAGATTTAAAAAAATCCAGAAAAAATATTACTTAACACTTGATATGGATGTGCAATATGATGCGCAGGCTATAATAAATACATTGAGTTTTTCTAGGAGAAAAGATTTATTCATACAAAGTATGAATAGCCTCCAAGAGGAAAAGTTGTATGCTAGTGCTGTCCATGGGGAGGATCATATTCTCAGAGTGTGCATCCTTTGTTTTTTTCTAAGTGAAAAGCTTGGGATTAGTGACAAAGAATTTATAGATTTGTTAGAAATAGCTAAGTATCATGACATTGGAAGAATAAACGATAAAGCAGATAAGGGACATGGATTAAGGGGGGCGATACTTATAGAGCAGATGAATCTTCCTTATGGTAAGGAAAAATTAAAAAAATACCAAGCTGTTATAGCGTCTCACTCACTTAGAGATGAAGATTTTGAAGAAGAGTGGAAAAGGTGGGGAAATAAAATGAAGGAAATTAACTGGGGAAGGAATCTTCTTGAAATTTTAAAAGATGCTGATGCCTTAGACCGGTTTCGACTTAGAAATCAGTCTTTGCAACTGTCTTTTTTGCATAAAGATATTTCTCTTCGGGCAGTACAAGGTGCTTATGAGATATATCATCTTTTTCCAGGAAATATTTGATTTGGGGAGGAAAAATGTGTATCAGTTTCGATTCTATAATCCAGTAACAGTTTATTTTGGATTAGAAAAATTTGATGAATTACCAACCGTAGCTCGATACTATGGTGATAGAGCATTGGTCTTATATAGTGAAGCATTTAATAGACATACAGATTATGTGGATATGATTTTGCGTATGCTGAAAGAACGGGATATTTATACGCTTGCGATATCTGAGAGTATGCCTAATCCAAGAGGGGAGTTTGTTGACAGAATAAGTAGACTGTGTAGAAACGAAAGGATAGAGGTTCTTATAGGTATTGGAGGAGGAAGTGTATTGGACAGTGTAAAGGCAATCTCAGCATCGGTTTATACAAACGCAAGTTGTTGGGAATGGATTACTGGAAAAGAAGAATTAAAAATGGCACTCCCAGTAATTGCAGTTCCTACAACTGCTGCTACAGGTTCAGAAATGAATAGTGGTGGGCTGATTTCTTTTCCTGAAAGAAGAGAGAAGCTTAGTTTTGGACATCCGCTTCTGTTTCCAAAAGCTGCTTTTATTATACCTGAATTTACAGCATCTCAAAGCCGGGAATACACTGCAGCAGGATGTGCAGATGTTATGTTTCATATTATGGAAGGAAATTATTTTACCAGAGCCCCCAAAATGGAAACCCATTTAAAGGTTATGGAAGAATTAATGAAAAATTTGGTTAAGTATTCACGAATTGTTGTAGAGGATCTTCATAATTATGATGCAAGAGCAAATTTGTGTGTTATTGCTTCATGGGCATTAAATGGTTTTCTGGAAAATGGGACGGGGCGTATTGCTGTTTGTCATGCACTAGAGCATCAAATATCCGGCTATTATGATATTCCGCATGCCAAAGGAATGGCAGTTATAGTTCCCAAATGGCTTCGATATATTGCAGAGAGGGGCGGTGCAGAACAAGTCGCTGAATTTGGAAAGGCTGTGTTCGATGTGAAAAGTAAAAAGTCAAAATTACAGACAGCAATAGAGACAGTCGATAAGCTGGAGTATTTTTTATACGCAGAGTTAATGCTACCTTCTTCTTTTTTGGCCTACGGGATTACAGACAAGCATTTTAATGAAATGGTGCAGAATATCTGTCATGGTGGAAAACTAACAGGGATAATTAATTTAGATTCGCATGATTTGGTAAATATATTAAATAGTTGTCTTTAAACAGGAAATAATTTTTTACTATTTTTAATAGTATGTAGCTGTGTAAAATATTGTAATTTATACTTGGGGGCAAGAATTAAGATTTGTTTAACATTCTTTATTTTTTAAATTGTTAAGAAGTTTTTATGTAAAGAAAAAGATAAGATATAACTATGTATATCCAAAATTGTGATAGAGTTTGAATTATTGTAGAAAAGTATCGTGATGAAATAGATCGATATCTCAGATAACAAAATATTTACAAAACTGGAGGAAATCAGATGAAAAAGTATGTGAAACAGACAGTCGGCGTATGTATTGCAATGCTTATGGCAGTTTCGGCCGGGGAATACAGCGGAACGCTTGTCCAGGCAGCAGAAAATCAGGAAACCGTAGAAGAAACTGCTCCTGTATATGAAGCAGGCAATGTTGCGCAAAAAGAAGACGGAACTGTTTATTACTGGGAGTATGACGGTTCCAACTTTGAGGGCAGCGCTGCATTAGGATATTATAAGCCGATTGTCGGAGAAACAAATAAGCTTATGATGCAAAGCCCATCCGGAGAAAAAGTCATGATCGGTGATATGGAAGGCGGCGGTTCCCTGGTTCTTACGGACAGCAGCCTGATCTTTTATGAAAAACCTGTAGATCAGATCGGAGGATACGAAATCTGCAGCATTGATCAGAACAGTGGACAGACACAGACATATGGTCTGGGGCGGATTGAAGCATCAGATGGAAAGAAGATTATCTGTTCAGATACTGCAAATCATAGTATTGACAGTATTGATGCAGAAACAGGAGAGAGAATGAAGCTTGTTGACGGCAGCTTTCTTGCCAGTCATGACGGACTGATCTATTATCAGCCTGTAGAAGCTGATTCAGGGGCAGCTACAAAAGGAAAAGTATCTCTTGCTGTAGTGGACGCACAGGGAGGACAGCAGAAAACGCTGTGCACCACAGAACCGGATTTATATGCAGATGATTTTCAGGGAACAGCTTCAATTGTGTCCATGGTTTTTAAAGATGAATATATTTACTTTTCCTATGGTTCCTATGAAGGAACCGGGGCAGTATATGCAGGTGGAAAGATTATGAAGGTTAAAAAAGACGGAACGGAAGCAGAGATTGTTGCAGGAATGGACGGACTTCGGGCACCTGTTTTTTCCGTCAGTGAAGATGGAATGGTTGTGAGCCAGAGTATAGACGAAATGTATGATTATATTAACTCTATGGACAAGTATTTTACACGAAACGGAAGCATTTATTTTATGAATGAAAACGGAGAGCCAGTGGAACTGGTTACTCAGGCAGACTATGCATCTGTGGGAAGTGTGGCCTGCGGCCAGTTCAATGATAATGAGGCAGTTACTATCCAATTTGCTGAAAAAATCGGAAATAAGGTTTACATGCTTCTGGATCATGGAGTAATCGATGAGACAAGCCGTGTAGGCTGGAGAACCGGATATGCCCGGGTAAACAGCGCAATGCTGAGCAAAGATCTGGACACAGGAACAGTAGAAACTGTATTCAGCTATTAAAATCAGATGAACCGGGTTGAGACAAATTTATAATTTTATCAGAGAAAAAGTCACTGTTTCTGCAAAATGGACAGTGGCTTTTCTTTTGGAATATATGCCTGCCGATTTTAAAACGGACATGAAAAACAAAACTTTGCCATATTCCATATTCCCATGGTTTGTGGTAAGATACATCATAAGTAATTATTCTATATGTTCAGAACGGGAGAGTTTTTATAGTTTATGTATCGTATATTACTTGTAGATGATGAGATTTTGGTAAGGGATGCCATAAAGGAAAATATAGACTGGGAAGGAATCGGATGCCAGCTGGTAGGAGACTGTGAGAACGGTCAGCAGGCAGCAGAATTTGTAAAGGAGCACCCGGTAGATATTGTACTGACAGATATTCTGATGCCTTATATGGACGGAATGGAGCTGAGTCATTTTCTTCACGACAATTATCCTGATATTGTGATCGTGATATTCAGTGGATTCGGGGAATTTGAATATGCCAAAAAGGCAATCCAGTATAATGTCAGTGAATATCTTTTAAAACCAGTGACAGCTATGGAGCTTACTGGTGTGATCAATAAAATGAAGGAAAAGGTGGACCAGAAGCGACAGGAAAAGCAGAAAATGGAAAAGCTTACAAAGGCTTCTGAGAGTTACCGGAAAAATGCCCAGGTTATACGCTCAAAGGCCATAGAAGCGCTGGTAAACTGTACCACTAATGTGGAGGAAAGTCTGGAACGTCTGAGAAATATGGGAATTGATCTATCGGCGGTGAGATACAGGGTGGCCATGTTTGATATTGATATTTATTCTGACATGTATCAGCTGGATATGGAGAAACGCCAGGAAAGTGCGTTGATGGCTTTTGTACTTTATAACATCAGTGATGAGATCGTAAAAAGAGAACAGGTCGGCATTGTTTATCAGGAAGGCGGAAACAGGGTGTGTATCCTGTTTCAGGAAAAATGGAGCCGTGATTTTACTGGAAAGACAAAAGAGATCTGCAGGGAGATCAAGGATAAGATGAAAGAAGTGATGGGAATAGATGTATCCATGGGAATCGGCGACTGGGTAAAGAATCCGGGAGAACTGATACTGTCTCATGATATGGCTGAGCAGGTGATGCAGTACCGGTATCTTCTGGGGGGGAATCTGCTGATCGATATGGCGGAACAGCGGTCTGTAAAGATTGTTCCTCTTGACCGGCTTCTGGAGGAACTGACTGAAGCCTTAAAAACAGGAAAAAAAGAGCAGGTGGAAAGTACGTTTCAGGAGATGAGAGATTCTATTCGTCAGGCTCTGGTAGAAAAAAGCCGTGCCTGTATGTATTTACAGCAGATCGTAAGAACCATTGATCGGGTATGCGAGGATGTGTCAGTGGATATGAAGAGAATCCTCAGTGGAAGGGATGAGCTTCTCCACAGTATTACGAAGCAGAAATCTTTTGACAGTGCCTGCAGGATTGTGGAAGATTATATTATGAAAATCTTTAAACTGCTTTCCGATATGAACAGCTCTACCGGACAGAGGCAGGCAAGGCTGGCCATGAATTATATCCAGAAAAATTATATGGATCCGGATCTCAGCCTGAACGATATCTGTTCTTATCTGAATATCAGCACCAGTTACTTCAGTACAATATTTAAAGAAATGACCGGGGAGACTTTCACAGAGGTTCTGATCAGGACACGAATGGAAAAGGCAAAGGAACTTCTGGAAAACACTACTATGAAAAATTATGAGATTGCAGAAAAAGTAGGATTTTCTGACCCTCACTATTTTGGTATTTCCTTTAAAAAGATGACAGGAGTCACACCTACAGAATATGCCAGGGAGCGGAGAAGATGAGAGAAATCCAGCCGGGCAATCTTATGATTAAAAAATTTAAAAGTATTCAGAGCGTTATTTTTGCAGTGCTGTCAGTGCTTCTTCTGGGGGCAGTGATTATTATAACTGTAATTTCTTTAAGCTATACCAGACAGTCTGTATTTGAAAATTCATCTTTGTATACACAGACCATTATCCAGCAGATGAATCAGAATATCGATTCTTATATTGATTATATGGAAAATACCTCTTATCTGGTTTCCAGTAATGAAGACGTACAGAAGTATCTTTTTGGGGATACTGCAGATCCTGAGGCAAGAGACCGTATTCTCAGTCAGTTTGAGACAATTCTGGACAGCCGGAGTGATATTCTGAACCTGGGAATTATTGCAGAAAACGGAAGAATGCTGATCAACAATGGGCAGCGTCTTACAAATCAGGACCTGGATATTCATTCCCAGGAATGGTATACCAATGCGCTGGAAGGCAGGGAGAGCGTTTATCTTACTTCCTCTCATGTTCAGCACATTATCAGCGGAGAACGTCCCTGGGTGATCACGCTGAGCCGGGGAATCCGTAACAAAGAAATGGGAACAGGACAGGAAAAAGAAGGGGTATTCTTTATCGATTTGAATTACAACGCTATCAGCGAGCTGTGTGACCAGAGTATGGTGGGAAATCAGGGATATGCTTTTATTGTGGATGCAGATGGAAATATTGTGTATCATCCTCAGCAGCAGCAGCTTTACAATGAGCTTCAGACAGAGAATATTGACCTTGTCATGAACGCAGGATCGGATATTGTAACCTGGGGGGATGGGATCAACAAAAAAATGTATTCTATTTCCAGATCGGAAAAAACAGGATGGACAGTTGTGGACTGTGTAAGAGTGGAAGAGCTTTTGCGAAGAAGCAATGAAGCTCAGAGTATTTATGTTCTGGTGGCAATTGGGCTGATGGCAGTAGCTTTGTTTTTTTCCCGTTTTGTGGCAAAAAGTATTACGCTTCCTATTCAGCGGCTGTGTGATTCCATGGAACGGGTTCAGGAAGGAGATTTCAGTGTTTCCGATATTGTAGTGGATTCTGAAAATGAAATCGGCAGCCTCACAAAATCTTTTAATGTTATGACTCAGAGGATACATGAGCTTATGGCACAGAATATCTGGGAACAGGAAGCAAAGAGAAAGAGCGAGCTGAAGGCTCTTCAGTCCCAGATCAATCCTCATTTTCTGTATAATACGCTGGATTCCATTATCTGGATGGCAGAAGGTAAAAAAAACGAAGAGGTTGTACTGATGACAGCTTCTCTTGCCCGTCTTTTAAGACAGAGTATCAGTAATGAGGATGAACTGGTATCCATAGGCCAGGAAATTGAGTATGCCCGAGGCTATCTGACTATCCAGAAAATGCGTTATAAGGACAAACTGGAGTTCTGGATTGAAGTAGAACCTTCTATATTAAATATACGTCTCATAAAACTGGTTTTACAACCTGTCATTGAAAATGCCATTTATCATGGCCTGAAATATAAAGAGAGCAGGGGACTTCTTCTGGTAAAAGGATTTATGAAAAACGGAAATGCGGTACTTCAGGTAATTGATGACGGCGTGGGCATGGATCAGGAAACTCTGGATCACATTTACGAAAGACATAAGGTGGATTATCACTCCAACGGTGTTGGGATATATAATGTCCAGAAAAGACTTCAGCTTTATTATGGGAACGAGTATGGAATTGTTTATGAAAGCAAACCAGGTGAAGGAACTACTGCCACAATTACAATACCGGGACAACAGGAGGGGCTGTGATGAAAAAGTATGGAAAATGGATTGCTGTGGCATTGCTTCTCAGCCTGGTATTTTCTGCGGTAGCGGTAAATTATCATAAAAACGGAGCAGAAAGACAGAATCGTCTTTCCTTGATTTACATTCCAAAAGTGGTGGACAGCAGAAATGATTTCTGGACGTCTCTGATCCAGGGCGTTCAGATGTCGGCGCAGGAGGCAAATGTGGATATTGAAATCATGGCTCCGGAGGAAGAGAATGATGTGGAGGGACAGAACCGGATACTGAAACAGGCAATTCTTAAAAATCCTGATGCCATTCTTATTTCTCCCTCCAGTTTTACAGAATCCAACAGTCTTCTTCAGGAGGCAAGAGATCAGGGGATACGGATCACATTTATTGACTCTTATACAGAAGAAAGTATTCAGGAGATCACAGTTGCCACAGACAATGTGGAGGCAGGAAAAAAACTTGGGGAATTTGCGGCTTCTCTGCTGAAACCGGAGGATCAGATTGCCATTGTTGCCCATGTAAAAGGCGTTTCTACTGCTGTGGAAAGAGAAAAAGGATTCCGGGAAGGCCTTGGAAAATTTGAAAAAAACATTGTAGATGTGGTGTACTGTGATTCCAGGTATGATAAATCCTATGAGCTTACTATGGAACTGATCAGACAGTATCCCGGTCTTAAAATGATCGCCGGGATGAATGAATATTCTTCAGTGGGGGCTGCCAGAGCAGTGAAGGCGGCCGGAGCGGAAAATAAGATTCAGGTGGTAGGTGTGGACAGTTCCCAGGAAGCAGTCCAGTTGATGGAACATGGGATCTTTCAGGGAATTGTTGTACAGAAGGCTTTTAAAATGGGGTATCTGGGAGTACAGGAGACAGTTCGGCTGCTCAGAGGGGAAACCTATGAGGCGGAGATCAATTCCGGCTGTCAGCTGGTGACGCCGGAAAATATGTACACAAGTGAAATTGAAAAACTGCTTTTTCCGTTTAATACACTAAAAACAACAAAAACAGACGGCAATCCACAGTGAAATTTGGGGATACCAGTCAAGAAAAAAGGTAAAATATTTACATTACCGTAAATATTTTACCTTTTTTTGTAAGATATTCTATTACAATTATCAGGTTTTCACGTTATTATAAGTTAAGAAAACACAGAGAGTGTGAAAAACAGTAGGAGGGTGAAGAAATTGGAAAAGCTGAAACAAAATCCAATCATAAAAAAGCTCGGCCTGAACAGGATTCTGCTTGTTGGGATCCTGATTCTTATGTTCGTAGTCTTCAAAGTGGTTCTTGGAGATAAGTTTCCGGTAGGAGACAGTATCAGATCCACATTGAACTATGTTTATTTCCTGGGCTTTTTGTCACTGGGCGTTACTTTTGTAATCGCTACAGGAGGAATTGATTTCTCCATCGGACCGGTTATGTTCTGCTGTGCACTGGTTTCCGGTTACTGCATGACAAGCTATGGTGTTCCATGTGCAGCAGCTATGGTATTATGTGTACTGATCGGTCTTTGCTTTGGTACCTTTAACGGATGGCTGGTATCTTACATGTCTGTACCGCCGTTTATCGTATCTATGGCATCTATGAATATTGCCAAAGGTCTTGCTTCTGTATTTACAAAAACACAGTCTGTAAGTTGGCCTATGGGCAGCGATCCGGAAAACGGATGGTTCAGAAACATTGTTTCCTATAATGATTTTCCTGTAGGTATTGTGATCTTCCTGGCAGTAGCAGTGATCTGCGGAATTATCCTTTACCGTACAAAACCGGGACGTTATATTCTCTGCCTTGGTTCTAACAGTGAGGCGGTTCGTCTTTCCGGTGTAAACACCAGAAAATGGCGTATGCTTTCATACATGATCTGCGGAACTCTGGTAGGTATTGCCGCACTGTTCTTTGTAGCTACATATACAACTGTTCAGCCAGGTTACGGCGATCAGTACAACAACGAGGCGATTGCAGGCTGCGTAATGGGTGGTACATCCATGGTTGGCGGACTTGCTTCCATCGGCGGTACTGTGATCGGTGTGTTCATCATTTCTCTTCTTCAGCAGGGAATCATGGCATTTGGTCTTGGCAAAGGACAGCAGATGATCATCACCGGTATTATTGTAATCGTTGCAGTTTACGCTGACGTTTCTGCAAGACGCAGAAAGAACTGATCGGAAGGGAGGATGTAACAATGGGTGAAGTTATTTTAACTATGAAGGACATTGATAAGTCCTTTCCTGGAGTTCATGCTCTGGATCACGTTAATTTTGAAGTGAAACGCGGCGAAGTACATGCGCTTATGGGAGAAAACGGTGCCGGAAAGTCCACACTTATGAAGGTTCTTACCGGTATTTATCAGAAAGATTCAGGATCCATTGTCTATAAAGGCAAGGAAACAGAATTTCACAACACAAAGGAAGCTCAGGATGCCGGTGTGGTAATCGTGCACCAGGAGCTGAACATGGTAGGCGACCTGACAGTTGCCCAGAACATTTTTATCGGCCGTGAGCCAAAAAAAGGTTTCCGCATCGATGACAAAAAAATGATCGAGGATTCCAAAAAACTGTTCCAGGATCTGAATATTGATATTGATCCAAAAGAAAAAATGCATAATCTGACAGTTGGTAAACAGCAGATGTGTGAGATCGCAAAAGCGATTTCCCACAAAGCAGAGGTTATCATCTTTGACGAGCCTTCAGCAGCCCTTACTGAAAAAGAGATTGCGGATCTGTTTGTCATCATTCGTGATCTTCGTGAAAAAGGTCTGGGTATTGTCTATATTTCTCACCGTATGGATGAGATCAAGGTTATTACAGACCGTGTTACTGTTATGCGTGACGGCGGTTATGTTGGAACTCTTATCACCAAAGACAGTACAAAAGAAGATATCATCAACATGATGGTGGGACGTGTTATTTATGAGGATCCGAAGCAGCACAGTATGGTTGCGCCGGATGCGCCTGTTGTTCTTAAAGTAGAACATCTGAATGCAGGTAAGATGGTTCAGGATGTAAGCTTTGAGCTTCGCAAAGGCGAAATCCTTGGTTTCTCCGGACTGATGGGCGCAGGTCGTACCGAGACAGCAAGAGCACTGTTTGGTGCAGATCCGAAGCAGAGCGGAAAGATTTCTATCATGGGCAAAGATGGACAGCTTCGTGAAGTTACCATCAACAGTCCGCAGGATGCTGTTAAATATGGTATCGGTTATCTGTCAGAGGACAGAAGAAGATATGGATGTGTTGTACAGAAGTCCTGTATTGAGAACACAACTCTGGCAACAATGGAACAGTTTACAAAGGGCTTCCTGATTGACTCAGCGAAAGAAAAAGAAGTAACTGAGAAATATATCAAAGAGCTTGCAACCAAGACTCCTACCGCAGACCAGCTTGTTGTAAACCTTTCCGGTGGTAACCAGCAGAAGGTGGTTATTGCAAAATGGCTTACAAGAGACAGTGAAATCCTGATCTTCGACGAGCCTACAAGAGGTATTGACGTTGGTGCCAAGAATGAAATTTATAAACTGATGAACAGACTGGCAGCAGAAGGTAAATCAATCATCATGATCTCTTCTGAAATGACAGAAGTTCTCCGAATGAGTGACCGTATCATTATCATGTGTGAGGGTAAAGTAACAGGTAATATTGATATTTCTGAAGCTACCCAGGAAAACATCATGGATAAGGCTACACGTAGTATTGATTAAGGAGGACAGTCATGACTAAGAAGAAAAAAAGTATATTAAGTGATCAGAGATTTATCGTTTTAATTGTTGTTATTGCTCTGACAGCTGTATTCTCCATTATGAGTAAAGAGTTCAGACAGTACAACACATTGCTGAGTTTGCTGGATTTTTCATACTATGATCTTCTGATGGCAATCGGTGTTACTTTCCCTCTTATTACCGGAGGCGTAGACCTTTCCATCGGAACAGGTATGGTATGTTACGCACTGATCGGCGGAACTCTGATAAGAAGCCATGGCGTACCTGTTGTTGTTGCTATGCTGGTTTGTGTGCTTCTTGGAGTTCTGATCGGAACACTGAACGGTGTTCTTATCGGCGTAATGAATCTGCCGCCGTTTCTTGCAACTCTTTGTACCTGTATGATTACCCGCGGTGCCGGATCTCTCTGTACCGCTACACCGTGGCCGGGTCTTACACAGGAAGGCGGATGGTTCCATTCTATCTTTAAACTTACAATCGGTACAGGAAGAAGCGCTGACCGTTATCCGATCGGTTTCCTGTGGATGGTTATTCTGGTTCTTCTGATGGAATTTGTTCTGAACCATACGAAATTCGGACGTTACACCATCGCTATCGGTTCCAATAAAGAAGCAGCAGCTCTTTCAGGAATCAATGTTAAATTCTACCATGTTATGGTATATGTTGTCTGCGGTCTGTTTGCAGGTCTTGCAGCAATCGCATACGCAGCAGTAACTCCTACCGTACAGCCAGGTACTGGCGCCGGTCTTGAGATGGATGCCATCGGCGGTGTATTTGTCGGTGGTGTGGCAGCTACAGGTGGTTATGGATCTGTACTTGGAACCTTTGTTGGTATCTTTGTCATCATGCTTCTGAAAACCGGTCTTCCATATGTGGGACTACAGGCAAACTGGCAGCAGATCATCACAGGTCTTGTACTGATCGTTGCGGTACTGATCGATATCATCAAAGAAAAGAAAGCTGCAGCATTATAAAGAATACAGTTTTCAATTTTAATCACGTATGTGAACCGTCAGGTGAAAACGCCTGACGGATCATCATAAAAACTAAAAACTATATAATTTTTAAGGAGGATGTAGAACAATGAAAATTAAAAAACTCATCGCATTAGGCCTTTGTGCAGCAATGGTATCCGGTATGACAGTTGCTCCGGTATTTGCAGCAGAAGAAGCAACAGAAGACGCAGCTGAAACAGAAGACGCAGCTGCTGAGGAAGAAGCAACAACAGAAGACGCTGCTGATCCGGCAGCTCAGTTTGAGGGACTGAAAGCAAACGAAGCATATGAATTCCCGATGATGGTTAAATCTTTCCAGTCTACATACTGGCAGGCAGCAGTTGAAGGTATGCAGAAAGCAGCTGATGAGCTGGGCGTTACTTTCACAGCACAGGGACCGAACAGTGAGTCCGATATCGCAGACCAGGTTAACATGATCAATACAGCTATCGCAGCAAAACCGGTTGGTATGGGTCTTGCAGCATGCGATACATCTTCTGTAACAGATGCTCTTAAGAAATGCGCAGCAGACGGAATCCCGGTTGTAACATTTGATACAGGTGTTGCAGATGCTCCGGAAGGATCTGTAGTAGCAGAGGTTGTTACAGACAACGCTCAGGCTGGTGCAGTAGCAGCTGAGAATATGTATGCAGCAATCAAAGACGTTATCGCAAACGCTGAAGGTCAGGTTATCATCGGTGAAGTAAACCAGGATGCTACAGCTCAGAACATTCAGCTTCGTGGCGCTGGATTCATCAACAAAATGATCGAGCTTATCCAGGCAGACGGAAAAACTGTTGCAGTTGCAGGTAACGAGTTCTATGTAAACGCAGCAGAAGGCGCTGACGCAAAAGAAGCTGACGCAGACGTTGTTATCCAGGTTGCAGTTCCGGCACAGACAACTGTAGAGCTTTGCTCCACAGAGGCTCAGGCTATCCTTTCCAAAGAAAACTGTATCGCAATCTTTGGTTCCAACCAGGTTGCAGCAGAGGGTGTTCTTGCAGCTAACGCTAACCTGAACGTTCTTGGTTCTGACGCAGCAGCAGGCGATGTTATCGGTGTTGGTTTCGACGCTGGTTCTATCATCAAAGCAGCTGTACAGGATGGCACATTCCTTGGTGCTGTTACACAGTCTCCTCTTATGATGGGATACTATGCAATCTACGCTCTGACAGCAGCAGCAAACGGAGATGAAGTTTCTGATGTTCCGACAGCTGGTTACTGGTATGATGCAACAAACATGGAAGACGAAGAAATCGCTCCGAACCTTTATGACTAATTTCTAGTCTCTGAGTTTTACACAATATTCACCATATCCCCAGAGGATTCTCTGGGGATATTTTAAATTAACACATATCTGTCAGGAAAGCTGACAAACAAAGGGAACTGTCCACAGATTACCGGAAACAGAGTGGACAGTGACAAATAAGGACACTTTTTCAGACAAACCAGGTTCTTCCGATTTGAAGTATTTTCATGTAATATGATGTTATCAAATATGGAAGAACTAAAAAACACAGCAGACAATAAAAAATTCTTCTGTGTATATCTTACATATTTAGGAGGTTTTAATCATGGCAACATATTATCTTGCAGTAGACATTGGTGCGTCCAGCGGACGTCATATTCTGGGACATATGGAAAATGGAAAAATGATCCTGGAGGAAGTATATCGTTTTGAAAACGGTATGGTAAAAAAAGGCGACGAACTTTGCTGGGAATTTGACCGCCTGTTTAAAGAGGTGATCAACGGACTGAAAAAATGTAAAGAAATCGGCAAGATTCCGGTAAGCATGGGTGTTGATACCTGGGGCGTTGACTTTGTTCTCCTGGACAAAGACGGAAATGTTCTTGGAAACACTGTTGGATATCGTGACAGCCGTACAGAAGGCATGGACCAGGAAGTGTACAAAGTGATCTCCCAGGAAGAACTGTATGAGAGAACTGGTATCCAGAAAGCAATTTACAATACCATCTACCAGCTTATGTCAGTAAAGACAAAGCATCCGGAGTATCTGGAGCAGGCAGAAACCCTTCTTCATGTACCGGATTACTTCCATTATCTTCTCACAGGAGTAAAATCCTGCGAATATACAGAGGCTACTACCAGCCAGCTGGTAAGCCCTGTTACAAAGGACTGGGATTTTGAACTGATCGACAAGCTGGGATATCCGAGAAAGATTTTCCAGAAGCTGATCATGCCGGGAACAAGCATCGGACATTTTTCTGAAGCAGTGAAGAACGAGGTTGGTTTTGATCTGGAAGTAGTTGCTCCAGCAACTCACGACACTGGTTCTGCTGTGCTTGCAGTACCTGCAAATGACGATGACTTTATTTATATCAGTTCCGGAACATGGTCACTGATGGGGCTTGAGAGAGAGACTGCAGACTGCTCCAAAGAGAGCTGTGCTCTGAATCTGACAAACGAAGGCGGATATGCAGGACGTTTCCGCTATCTGAAAAATATCATGGGCCTGTGGATGATCCAGTCTGTACGTCATGAGATCAATGATAAATACGGTTTTGCTGAAATCTGTGCTATGGCAGAAGATGCAAAGGATTTCCCGTCCAGAGTAGACGCAAATGACGAGTGCTTCCTGGCACCGGCAAATATGACAGAGGAAGTGAAGGATTACTGCCGCAGAACCGGACAGAAGGTTCCGGAGACTCTCGGTGAGATCGCTACTGTGATCTATACCAGCCTTGCAGAATGTTATGCAAAAACAGCAAAAGAACTGGAAGAGATCACAGGAAGAACCTACAGCCGTATCCATGTTGTAGGCGGCGGTTCCAATGCAGGATATCTGAATGAACTGACAGCAAAAGCTACAGGCAAAGAGGTTCATGCAGGTCCGGGAGAGGCAACTGCAATCGGTAATATCACTGCCCAGATGTTAAAGGCAGAGGAATTCAAATCTATTGAAGAAGCAAGAACAGTAATTCACGAGTCCTTTAATATCAAAATTTATAACGCATAAACAGCTTTATAGTTTTATATGAAGAGGAGAGTTCATTATGTTAGTTAATACGAAAGCAAAAGTCGGCGTATTTTCAATCGCACTGGGAGCTTACCTTCCACAGTTCCCGTCACTGGTACCGGAGTTTGAGGCACAGTATGCTGCATTCAAAAAAACAATTCCGGATACGGTAGAGATCATTGACGGAGGAATGGTGACAACCAAGGAACAGGCAATGGAGGCAGGGGACAGATTCCGCGCTGCAGACGTTGATCTTGTATTCCTTCAGATGCTGACTTATGCTACATCTTATAATATGCTTCCGGCAATCCGCGATCTGGATGTTCCTGTAGTGCTGGTAAACGTCCAGAAGCTGAAAGCTCTGGATTATGAGCATACAGATATTGCTTCCTGGCTGGGAGAAGGCTATGCCTGCGGAGCTGTAGGCGAAGCTGTTGCAGACCTTGAGAGAGCAGGCAAAAGACATGCGGTGATCACAGGTGTGGTAGAAGGCGGAGATCCTGCTGTTCAGGCAGAGATTGAAGACTGGTGCAAGGCTGCTCAGGTGAGAAGAAGATTTCGTGAGACTAACATTGCGCAGATCGGCAGACCATATCCGGGAATGATGGATCTGTACATTGATGAGACAAACCTCTATAACAGAATGTTCCTTTATACCAAGCAGTTTGACTGGGAAAAGATGTGGGCGATTGCAGACGATATCACAGATGAAGACGCAATCCGTGCAAAAGCTCAGGACATTCTGGATACTTTTGAGATCGAAGGCGGGGGCACAATCGAAAAAGTATGGGATATGGCAAAATATGTGGTTGCCTTTGAGCAGTGGGTAAAAGACGAGCATCTTGGCATGATCGCTTCCCATTATGACGGATTTGCTCAGGGCAAGGCAGGCGTTCTTGACAGTATGCTGATTCCGGCATTTTCTATGCTGATCAAGCAGGGAACTGCATGTGCGGTTGAGGGAGATATGAAGGTTGCCATGGCAATGAGTATCCTGAAAACAATTTCCGGAACCGGACAGCTTTCTGAGATGTATTCCATTGACTTTAATGATGACATCTGTATCATCGGTCATTCCGGTAGCGGAGATGCTGATATTTCTGACAAGAAGCCTACCATGAAGATCGTGAAGGTATTCCACGGCAAAACAGGCGGCGGATATCTGACACAGTTCTATCCGTATCTTGGACCGGTTACTTATCTTGCCATTACCCAGGATAAGGATGGAAACTTCAAGTTTGTTGTTGCAGAAGGCGTGAACGAGGAAGGTCCGATCCTTTCCTTTGGAGATACCAATATGAGAACACGCTTTACCTGCGGTGCAAGAGAGTTTGTAAACCGCTGGAGTGAAGCCGGTCCCACACATCATATGGCAGCAGCAACCGGAAGACACATTGACACGATTCTCAAGGTTGCAAAAATCTTTAACGTTCCGGTTGAGATCGTTACAAGATAAAATCGATTTTTCGTTTTGAGAGAGTATCTGATATTTACACATATTCAAAAACAACATCCCGCAGACCGGTCATGGTTCTGCGGGATGTTGTTTTTGTCAGCATGGGAATCCATTACATAAAAACTTTTGCTGCACATGTGATTTTACCAGGAGCTGAGACAGCTATCTCAGCTCCTGGTGTTCTTTTTTCAGTTCACGGTAAAGCTCCATGGAATTCCAGTGTACGGTAACAGGAGTGAGGACTGCTTTCAGATTAACGTTTTTCAGCTGATTGTCCCGGAAAAACTGAAGAAAAGCGTCCATCTGACTGTTGGAGAAATCTTTCATAACCAGCATTTCTTCGCTGAAGTTTTCTCCCATGGGAAACCTGGAACAGGGAGAAAATCCCGGAATTTCAAAAAGGTATCCCAGAGGATGAAACAAATCAGAAGCAGGCACTTCACGGACGTCAACGTCAGCTCTTCTCAGATATCGTCTGATCTGTCTGGTGCGTTCATCCTGCGAAAAATGATAAAGAAGAATCTGTGGTTTGGGGGCGGGAGCCCTGCCCAGTGTGGATAAGTTCATGTTGTGAAAATCAAATGTGTTCAAAAAAATGCCTCCTGGTAGAATAATGGCGCAGTCAAAAATGTCTGCTGAGTTTACAGGTTTCTATACTACAGAATAGAAGAGGTTTTTCTCCATAAGATATTATCTCAGATAATTATCATGTCACACTGGTTCCTGTGTCTGCCTGCGGGCCGGGATGCGGATCTGCACCTCTGTACCCTGCCCCTGCCTGCTGGTATAGGTAAGTCCATAAGCCCTGCCGTACAGGATCTGAAGTCTCTGATGTGTGTTGTATACAGCAATGTTTGTGCCGCCGGAGGAAGAACCTGCGCTGTTTCCGGAAATGATTGTGGAAAGCTTTTCCGGAGGGATTCCAACGCCATCGTCTGAGATCAGAAGCACAATATCTTCCTGCTCCATCCAGCCGGTGAGAACGATTGTTCCGGCCTTGGTATCCTTTTCCAGAATGCCGTGAAGAACGCAGTTTTCTATCACAGGCTGTAAGGTAAGCTTTGGTATCTGATAATCTGTCAGCTCATCCGGAATATCAGAGATAAAGGAAATATTGTCATGATAGCGCATGTTCTGGATTTTCAGGTAAATAGAAACATGCTCTTCCTCTTCTCCTATGGTGCTGATGCTTTTTTTGCGGCTCAGTGTCAGCTTATAAAACCGGGAAAGGCTTTGTACAGCGCTGGAAATCTCTGAGGTTTGTCCCTGCAGCGCCATCCAGTTGATCATATCCATAGTATTATACAGAAAATGCGGATTGATCTGAGCCTGCAGAGAATTAAATTCTGCGATCCGAAGTTCTTCTGCCGCTTTCATCTGCTCGTCCATAAGCTGCTGTATTTTTCGAGTCATATAGTTATAGGTATCTACCAGATCACCAATCTCGTCATGATAAACAGGGCTTTCCATGGGAACCGGAGATCCCTGACGGACCTTGCTCATCTGCCGGATCACAGAGGAGATCCGGCTGCTTACAGACCGGGCCAGAAAATGAGCCATAACTGAGGCAAGCACCAGCACTGCAAGGTACATAAGGATATACTGGAACATGATAAAATTGCTTTGTTTTAAAAGAGAAGAAGAGGGCAGGACAGTTACCATGAACCAGCCGGGCTGTCGGATATTGTAAAATCCTGCATAAATCTTCTGGTCGAGGATCGTCCTTTCAATGAAACCGTTGGAAGCCATAAAGGAATCTTCAACAGTCTGGTAATCCAGAAGATAGATACCCGTCCCGGATTTATCAGAAGATGCCACAATGGCATTTCTTTCATTGATAATGTAAGAAACGCTGCCGTCCAGAGTCAGATTCCTTTTCAGCATTTGCGTCAGCTGATCTGAGGAGGAATAAAGGGCAATGTAAGCCTGATGGGCATTTCCCTGATAATAAAAAGTAGTGGAAACAATGTACGCCATATCTCCGAAGGTACATTTTTCCCGTTCTCCCAGATAAAATTCCGGACAGTAGAGCTCGGATTTTCCTGTTCCCTGAAAAATACCATACCAATAGGTCCCCTGTGCCAGACTCATTGGCACAAAATAGTTCTGTGTCAGCTCATCGTGAAAAAGCTTCACGGATTCTGTTGGAAAATCCATGTAGATCTGAAGTCCGGTAATGGTCTGACCGTCAATAAGCTCCTGGGCTTTTTTCTGAAATGCTTCTGCATCCCGGGGATCCAGAAGCATCTGGAAAGGGGAATTGACTGGCTGGTGAAACAATGTTTCATAGAATCCAAGCTCTGTGATCTCCTCATAGGCATCCAGGATTTTCTGGATACGGGCCTCTATCAGAGGCGCGGCCTCGGAGGATGCATCCTGTTCTTTTCGGATGGTATCAGAGACAACCATGTCATACAGCCGGGTGTAGAAAAAGATTCCCACAATAAGTACCGGAATCGTGACGGCAATACTCAGTACAATGGTAAATTTTGATTGCAGATTCATATCTCCGTAAATCTGACGTATTTTTTTTAATAATCTTGTCATTTCAGATTTTTCTCCCTGTACTCAGACGGAGAAAGCCCGCTGTATTTACGAAAGCTTTTTCCAAAGTAATTGCCGTCGCTGTAGCCAACTCTGGATGAAATGTCTGAAATCCGGTATCTGGAATCCTTTAACAGCTGTTTGGCCTTTTCCATCCTGTACTCTGTAAGATATTGATTTAAGGTATGCCCGGTTTCGTTTTTGAAAAAGGTACATACATAGGAGGCAGAAAGAAAAACGTGTTCACTGATATCTTTGACAGAAAGTGTCTCATCCATGTAATGTTTTCCGATGTAGCTTTTGATCATATGGATGGTTGGATTCTCATGTGTCTGATTTCCCGCATGTTCCAAAAAGTCTTCAGTCTGCCGGCGAAGCGTCTGATGGAGCTCGGAAAAAGTAAAACATCTGTCAATGATCTCTGCAATGGGTTCTGCGTACACATCGTCTGTCTGAAGGTTCTGTTTCCGGGCCTTATCAAGGGTCAGGAACAGTTTATAATAGAGATCCTTTACAGCATTCTGGAACACTTTTGTATTTTCAGTAAAATATTCCTGAAGCTGATCCAGAAGAACAAAGGCAGATTCAGGAAGCCCGGAAGAAAGTGAGTCTGCAAACTCGCTTTCCGGTGATGCAGAAACGAGCTCAGGGGAGGACTTTGTGCTCTGGTTCAGTCTGTCAGGGGTCAGCAGTGTATTTTCCGGAAAAAAGAAACTGCTCTGCAAAAGAATCACAGCGGAGGCATAGGACTGATAGGCTTTTGCCATTCCGTATACAGTTTCTCCTGCTGCAATGGAAAATCTTCCCAGAACAGAAAGGCGCTGACAGATAAAGTCGCTGATTTCATGAAAGCACCGGATGGAAGGTTCTGTCTGTCCAAACAGGAAACACAGGAGATTCTGATGCTTTTTGTCTGTGTAAATAAAATTGATCTTTCTTTTTTCCAGAAAGTCAGACAGCTCCTGATAAAACATCTCCAGAGCAGACAGCTCCGGAAAGGTATTCATTCTTATAATAAAGGAAATAAAAAAAGTGGAGCTGTTTACAGTAAAACCAAGTTCTCCGAAAAGTCTGCGGGCAGTCTGAATATCAGGTAAAGCTGGAAGTGTCAGAAGCAGCGCCAGACGGGAGGCGGTTTCCATGGATTTCAGGACCTCTCCTCTTCGTGAGTGGCGTTTCTGTATGTAAAGATCAGCGGCTTCCCGGACTGCCTGGGAGACTTCGGAAGGATTCAGGGGCTTTTCGATATAGCTGACAGCTTTCAGGCGAATGGCAGCTTTGAGATATTCTTTATCCGAATAGCCGCTCATAAAAACAGGAACAGAATCCGGAAGAAGCTTTTCCAGCCGTTCCAGCATGGTGATTCCGTTCATGCGAGGCATACGTACATCACACAAAATGATTTCGGGTTTGTAAAGACGGGCCTGTTCCAGACCGTGAATACCGTCGTCAGCCTGAATGATCTGATCAATGCCAAGGGATTTCCAGTCAATGGCGCTGATCAGCCCTGTACGGGTAAGCTCTTCATCGTCTACGATCAGTAATTTCATAGGATTCTCCTTGTTATAAGTAAAAGTCAGGTATAGTCTATCATATTTTTAACAGGAATACGAGAGAAAAAGTAGAGAGTTTTGTGCATGTAAATGAAAAGATATTACCCGGATTCCAAATATATTCCCATTTTATAAAAAAATCACCAATGGTAAAATAAAATCAGTGAACAGATAGAAAAAAGGAGGGGAAGAGCCGTGTCTGAATATGTTCTTGAGCTAAAAGGAATTACAAAGATTTTTCCGGGTGTGAAAGCGTTGAATAATGTACAGTTTCAGCTGAAACCCGGCGAGGTTCATGCGCTCATGGGTGAAAACGGTGCCGGAAAAAGTACGTTTATTAAGGTAATTACCGGTGTACATAAAGCAGAAGAAGGTGAAATGTTCCTGAACGGTAAAAAAGTGGAGTTCAGAGGACCGAAGGACGCTCAGGCAGCGGGAATCGCAGCCGTATATCAGCATCCAACATCTTACCCGCATCTGACAGTTGCAGAAAATATTTTTATGGGTCATGAGATCATTAAAAACAGAATGATCCAGTGGAAGGCAATGAATACAGAAGCAAATAAACTTCTTGCACAGCTGGATGCAGACTTTGACGCCACAGCGGAAATGGGAACTTTAAGTGTGGCACAGCAGCAGATGGTGGAAATTGCAAAAGCAATGTCTACCAATGCAAAAATCATTATTCTGGACGAGCCTACTGCCGCACTGACAAGATCTGAATCGGAAAAGCTTTATACACTTGTGGACAAATTAAAGTCAGAGGGAGTTTCCATTATTTTTATTTCTCATCGTTTTGAGGATATGTACCGTCTGGCTTCCAGAGTTACGGTATTCCGTGATTCCCAGTATATCGGAACCTATGATGTAAACGGTATTACCAATGCGGATCTGATCAAGGCAATGGTGGGACGTGAGATCACAGATCTTTTCCCGAAGCCAGAGGTTCAGCCGGGAGAGGAGATCCTGAAGGTAGAAAAGCTTTCCAGAACCGGATATTTTAAGGATGTTTCCTTTGAGATAAGAGCCGGAGAAATCCTTGGTCTTACCGGGCTGGTAGGCGCAGGCCGTACCGAGGTGGTGGAAGCTGTGTGCGGAATCACCCGTCCGGATTCAGGAAAAGTTTATCTGGAAGGTAAGGAGGTTCACATCAAGCAGCCCTCTGACGCAATGGAAAAAGGCATTATTCTTCTTCCTGAAGACCGTCAGAAGGAAGGGCTTATCATGAGCTGGGGGCTGGGAAGAAACGTAACCCTTCCCACAATCAGCAAATATGCAAAAGGCGGAATCAATGATGAAAAGACAGAGAGAAATCTGGCGAAGAAGCTTCTTGAGGAAGTAGATACCAAGGCGGTTGATATTTTCCAGCCTGCAAGCTCTCTGTCCGGAGGAAACCAGCAGAAGGTAGTGGTTGCCAAGGCGTTAAGCCAGGAGATGAAGGTTGTGATCATGGACGAGCCCACTAAAGGCGTTGACGTCGGAGCCAAGGCAGAAATCTACGGGATTATGGGAGATCTGGCAAAGAAAGGCTATGCCATTATTCTGATCTCTTCGGAAATGCCTGAGATCCTCGGTATGGCGGACCGTATTATTGTAATGTGCAACGGAAGAAAGACCGGCGAGCTTGGAAGAGAGGAAGCGACTCAGGAGAGGATCCTTGAGCTTGCCATGGAAAAGGGGGCTTCAAAATAATGGAAAAGAAATCATTGGTAAAAAAACTTACAGGATCTCGTGAAGCTCTGCTTGCAGTTGTTCTGATCGTCCTTTTTATTGTCATAACAGCCATTAATCCGTCTTTCCTGACTCCGAAATCCCTGATGGATATGCTGAAAAACAATGCGGTAACAATGGTGATGGCTCTGGGTATGCTGTGCGTTATGCTGGTAGGCGGAATTGATATTTCTATTATGTCTACTCTGGCGTTATCCGGTATGTCCATTGGTATGCTGCTGAAAAACGATGTCATTGAAGCTGCTCCTCTGGCATTTGTAATTGCCATAGGAATCGGTATGATCTGCGGCCTGGTGGTTGGTCTTGTGATCTCCAGAGCAGATGTGCCGCCGATCATTGCCACAATGGGATTTATGTATGTGTTCCGGGCAATGGGCTACCTGGTTTCCAACGGCGGTGAGTGGGCCGGCGCAGCGGCTCTGGGCAGCTTTAAGGATTTTGCAACAACAAAATTCCTTGGTATCAACTGTGTGATCTGGGTTGTGATCCTGTGCTATGCATTCTTTTTCTGGTTTATGAAATGGACCAGAACAGGAAGAATGATTTATGCGGTAGGAAGCAATGCCAGCGCGGCAGAGGTTTCCGGTATCAATGTAAAGAACATCAAGCTTCTTGTTTATGTGATCATGGGACTTCTGGCAGGTCTTGGCGGCGCTCTTCAGGTTTCCGTTTATGCATCAGCAATGCCTGACATGCAGTATGGCGGCGAAATGGACGTTATTGCGGCCTGCGTAATCGGCGGTGTCAGCATGAGCGGCGGCCGCGGAAGTGTTCTGGGCGCTTTGTTCGGCTCTCTGATCCTTGCGACTATCGCAAAGGCGCTTCCTCTGATTCCGTTCTTTGACCAGCTCTGGCTGAATACCATCAAAGGACTGATCATTCTGATCGTAGTTGTAATGAACGTAGTGCTGCAGCGTGTGGCAGACAAAAATGCACTGAAAGGAAGGGAGATGTAATCATGGCTGGAAAATCCGGAAGAAGTATAAATAATGTACCAGAAAGTTCGGTAAAGCGGATGATCTTCTCCTGGGAAGGAATCCTGGTTCTGATCTTTATTGCAGTGAATATTTTCTGCGCAATGTTTTCTGAGTTTTACAATATCAGCAGTCTGCTCCGTCAGATGCCGGTTTATCTTGCAGAGGTATTTCTCATGCTCCCCATGGCATATATCCTGGTCCTTGGCGAGATTGATATTTCTGTTGGTTCTAGTGTGTGTTTGTCAGCCACCATGTGCTGTATTGTGTGCAACATGAACGCTCCGTTTATCGTAGTTGTCCTTACCGGTCTTGCTGTGGGAACTGTATGCGGTGCCATTAACGGACTGATCCTTACAAAATTTACAGAGCTGCCTCCGATGATCGTCACTCTGGCAACTCAGATTATTTTCCGCGGTATTGCGGAGATCATTCTGGGAAGCGGCGGAAGTATTACCATGTCAAATCTGGACGGCTTCACTGCCATTGCAGGAAAGGTGGGACAGGTTCCCTATATTCTGTTTCTGGTTGTGATCCTGGCTGTGATCTTTGCCCTTGTTCTTGGAAAAAGCACGTTTGGAAGAAGAGTATATGCCATCGGAACAAACCGTCTGACCGCATATTATTCCGGCATTCATGTGCAGAAGATCCGCATGATCATTTATACAGTGATGGGAACGGTTTCCGGCCTTTGCGCTATTTTTCTTCTGTCCTCATCCTTCGGAGCCAATACCACAACAGGAAACGGTTTTGAGATGGACGCCATCGCCATGGCAGTGTTTGGAGGAATCTCTTCCACAGGCGGCAAAGGAAATATTGCAGGAGGCGTGATTGCGGCATTTATTATCGTATGTCTCCGCGTAGGACTGGGACAGCAGAACGTCCATGCGCAGGTGATCCTTCTTATTATCGGAGCGCTTCTGATCGCGGCAGTTGCTCTTCCGAATATTATCGGACAGGTAAGAAGAACTGTAAAAAGTAAATAAATAATTGTAAAATCATGTGATATTTTTTAAAATGAAAGGCGCTGCTTTTTCTGAGAGGAGAGCAGTTCCAGATAAAATGCTGCAGCTTATGCAGCAGAAAAGTTACTGATCTCAGTAACTAAAAACTATATTATTCCAAGGGAGGAAAACAAAATGAACAAAAAAGTTATCAGCGCACTTCTTTGTGGAGCAATGGTTCTCGGAGCAGCTACCCCGGTTATGGCTGAGGGCGCAGGAGACGGACAGAAGATCGCACTTGTGGGCAAATCAGCAGGCAACGCGTTCTTTGAGATCGCAGCAGCTTCCTTTAAGGAAACAGTGGAAGCAGAAGGCGGAACAGTGGAGGTTGTATATCCGGAGACAGCAACTGCTGATGCTCAGATCAAAGTTCTTGACAACCTGATTTCCCAGGATTTTGATGCAATCTGCATTGCAGCAAACGATGTAAATGCTCTTCAGGCAAAACTGACAGAAGCTATGGATGCAGGGATCAAGGTATCCTCTTTTGACTCTGCCCCCAATAAAGACAGCCGTCAGGTATTTGTAAATCAGGCAGGTACTGTGGCTGTAGGACAGGCTCTTATGGATGCAGTCCTTGATATTTCCGGCGGAGAAGGCCAGTTTGCAATTCTTTCTGCCACATCCCAGGCTGCAAACCAGAACGCATGGATCGACGCTATGAAGAAAATTATGGAAGAAGATGAGAAATACAGCAAACTGGAGCTTGTAGAAGTTGCTTATGGTGATGATGAGCCTCAGAAATCTACAGACCAGACAGCGGCGCTTCTTCAGAACTACCCGGATCTGAAGGTTATCTGCGCACCTACAACTGTCGGTATTGCAGCAGCTGCAAAATATCTTCAGGATAATGAATCCACATGTAAACTGACAGGTCTTGGCCTTCCTTCTGAAATGCTTGAGTACACAGGCGGTGACGACGCTCATTCCTGCCCGTACTTCTATCTGTGGGATATGCAGGGCCTTGGAAAGCTCAGCGCTTACACAACCATGGCACTTGTAAAGGGCGATATCACAGGCGCGCTTGACGAGACATTTACAGCAGGCGATCTTGGCGATTATACAATTACAGAGGCTGATGACAAAGGAACAGAGATTGTTCTTGGAGAGCCGCTTCAGTTCACACCTGAGAACATTGAAGAGTACGCAGAGCTGTACTAAAATAAAGCAATAAAAATAAGAAGTTTTTTCATACCATTTAAGAATCCTTTTTGAAGAGGGACGCCGGGAAGCTGGCGTCTCTTTCTTATTTGTGCTATGATAAGAAAAAATCAGTAAGAAGGCGGTAGAAATATGCAGCAGGCACTTTTGGACCATTTAAGAAAAATAACAGAGGAAGAGCAGCGTATTCTTGATGGAGCGTCAGAAGTGGATCAGGGGCTGTATACATCAGGAAAGGACTTTACTGTGGACAGTGCAAAAATGCTGGAGGAGGGAAAGCTGATCGCAGTGCGGACCCACACCAGATTTGTGCATTTTCCGCCTCACAGGCATAATTTTATCGAGGTGCTTTATGTGTGCGAAGGCTCGCTTACCAATATCATAGGAGGAAAGCAGGTGGTTATTGAGGCAGGAGAGCTTCTGTTTCTGAACCAGTTTACCAGACATGAGATCCTGCCTGCGGGAAAAAATGATATTGCCATTAATTTTATGATTCTTCCGGAGTTTTTTGATGTGGCCTATACCATGGCAGGAAGCAATAATGTACTGGCGGATTTTCTTGTTAATGTATTACGGCAGAATGAAGAAAAGGGAGAGTATCTTCACTTTCGTGTGGCAGAGGTGCTGCAGATCCAGAATCTTCTGGAAAATATGATCTATTCTCTGGTAACAGGCAGAGGGGATCAGAACCGGATCAATCAGACGACCATGGGACTGATTTTTCTGTATCTTCTGGATTCTGTCCAGTATGCAGAGATGAGAGTGCCTAATCAATATGAAAATATGATATCCATGACAACTCTGGATTATATTGAGCAGAATTATAAGACAGCTACCCTGACGGAGCTGTGCGTCAGGCTTCATCTTCCCATGCATGTACTCAGCAAAATGATTAAAAAAAACACAGGATTTAATTTTAAGGAGCTGCTTCAGCGGAAGCGCATGAATAAGGCGATAGAACTGATGTGTGAGACAGAGCTTCCGATCAGTGATATCATTGCGGCAGTGGGATATGAGAACGGCAGTTATTTTCACCGGGTCTTCCGGGAAAAGTATCATGTGACACCAAGAGCCTTCCGGGAAATAAACAGAAAGCGGGAGACTGTGCGTTTGTAGAACTGTATAAATAAAAACGGGACATTACAAAATACACTTCAGAAGAAATGTGCTTTGTAATGTCCTTTTTTAGATTTTACTTTATCTTTGGCAATAGGAAAAAGAAATGTCTCAAGAAATGCGGAATACGGGAAACAGAGAACTCTGTATGTTCCGCAGATATTTATGTAATATCATTGGTGTTTCCTTTTCTGTGTGTACCTGAAGTAAAATCTATATTTATTTTAGCATATTTTATGTAGATAGAAAAGAATTGGTTTTGTAGAAAAAACAGAGAGATAATTATGCAAATTGCACAAAAAATAGATAGAAAAAACTAAAAAAGAATATGATTAGCATAAAAATATTGGGATTGGATAGTGGTGAAAGCGAAAAAATGGAAGAACAGAACCAGGGTTAGCATAATAACAAAAAATCCGGAACTTTATGTTCCGGATTTTCAGTAGCGAGAGGGGGATTCGAACCCTCGACACTACGGGTATGAACCGTATGCTCTAGCCAACTGAGCTATCTCGCCATGTCTGTTTATTCGGTTGTTATGGGGCCTATAGGGCTCGAACCTATGACCCTCTGCTTGTAAGGCAGATGCTCTCCCAGCTGAGCTAAGACCCCATATCTGATGTCTGTTCAGTGGAAGTTTTTTTCGTTTCCCTCAACCGACTTCGTTAGTATATAACACATATATCCAAATGTCAACACTTTTTTTAAAAAAATTTATTTTTATTTTTTTCGGAAATTTATGTGATATACAAAGGCTTTTAGAGATACTAAAAAAGTTTTTTTATAGTAACTTTTTTCCTGCTATGGTAAAATACTGATGGTTAGAATGAGAACAGAGAAGGGGAGACATTATGACAACAGATGAAGTATTTATGAAAAAGGCCATTGAGCTTGCAGCGCTTGCAGTGGAACACGGCAACGAACCTTTTGGCGCAGTTCTTGTAAAGGACGGAGAAGCTGTATACACCAATGAAAATCAGATCTATACAGCCACAGATCCTACTTTTCATGCGGAGGCAGGACTGATCCGGCGTTTTTGTAAAGAAACAGGGATTACGGATTTAAGCGATTATACTCTGTACTCAAGCTGCGAGCCTTGTTTTATGTGCTGCGGAGCCATGGTATGGGTAAAGCTTGGAAGACTGGTATATGGGGCGAGCGACAGAGATCTCTGCGAAATCCTGGGCGAGCAGGGGAACGACTGTGCGGAACTGGTATTTGAAAGATCTCACTGGAGACCGGAAGTGACAGCCGGCGTTATGCGGGAAGAAAGCATCTGTGTTCTGAGGGATTATTTTTCCGGCCATCAGAAAGGCTGAAAACAAAAGGACAGGTATGGCTTCCGACGATGGCGGGGAAGCCGTCACAGGGCGTCCGCATAAAATTTCCTCTAGGCATTTTTTCCATTTTGTTGTATCATAATAAACGAATATGCCTGATTTTACAGGCAAGTACAATAATCGAAAGGGGAATGGGACTGTGGGAAAGAAAATGCTCTTTGTTTTTAACCCCAAGGCAGGCAAGGGAAAGATCAAAACCCATCTGCTGGATATTATTGATATTTTTAATAAGAATGATTATGAGGTGATCATCCGTTCTACTCAGAAGGCAAAGGACGCCTACGAGCAGGCCAGGGAGTACGCTGATGAGGTGGACCTGATCGTATGCAGCGGAGGAGACGGAACGCTGGATGAGGTTGTGACCGGGATTATGGAGAAAAAAAGTGATGTCCCCATCGGGTATATCCCTGCCGGAAGTACCAATGATTTTGCCAACAGCCTGTTTATGCCGAAGAATATGACAGAGGCTGCTTCCATGATCATGGAGGAAGAACTGTATCACTGCGATATCGGAAGGTTTAACAGCCAGACCTTTGCCTATGTGGCAGCCTTCGGACTTTTTACAGACGTATCCTATGAGACGGATCAGGATCTGAAAAATGTTCTGGGTCATGTGGCTTATATTCTGGAAGGAGTCAAAAGACTTTTTGATATCAAATCCTATCATATGAAAGTAAAATCAGAGGAAATTGAAGTAGAAGATGATTTTATGGTAGGAATGATCACAAATTCCAGATCTGTGGGAGGCTTTAAAAATCTTACAGGCAAGAATGTGGATATGAATGACGGCCTTTTTGAAGTGACACTGATCGTAAAGCCCAAGAACCCTCTGGAGCTTCAGGAGATCATGACAGCTCTTGTTATGGCTGAGGATAATACGGATCTTGTTCATTCATTTAAAACAGGAAAGATCACCATAGAGGCAGAGGAAGCAGTTCCGTGGACGCTGGACGGTGAATTCGGAGGAAATCACACGTCCGTAGAAATAGAAAATATGCATAAAGCACTGAATCTGTATTTAAAAAGCACAAAAAAGAATTAAGCCAATAAAACAGAAAACATAAAGGAGAAAGCTAATGTCAGACTATACTAACGTAAAAGAACTCTTTGGATGCGATGTGTTCAATGATTCCGTTATGCAGGAGAGACTTCCGAAAAAAGTCTATAAAGAGCTGAAAAAAACCATAGAAGAAGGCAAAGAACTGTCTATGGAGATTGCGGATGTAGTTGCTCATGAGATGAAGGAATGGGCAATTGAAAAGGGGGCAACCCATTACAGCCACTGGTTTCAGCCGCTGACAGGAGTAACTGCAGAAAAGCATGATGCTTTTATCACTGCTCCCATGGAAAACGGAAAGGTTCTTTTAAGCTTTTCCGGCAAAGAGCTTATTAAAGGAGAGCCGGATGCGTCTTCTTTTCCTTCCGGCGGTCTGAGAGCTACGTTTGAGGCAAGAGGTTATACAGCCTGGGATTGTACCTCACCTGCGTTTGTGCGCCATGACGCAGCAGGCGGCACACTGTGTATACCAACTGCTTTCTGTTCTTATACAGGAGAGGCTCTGGATCAGAAAACTCCTCTTCTCCGTTCCATGGAGGCAGTAAATAAACAGGCTTTAAGACTGATCCGTCTTTTTGGAAATACCACATCCAAAAAAGTAACTCCGTCTGTAGGAGCAGAGCAGGAATATTTCCTTATAGATAAAGAAAAGTGGCTTCAGAGAAAAGACCTGACTTACACAGGCAGAACTCTGTTTGGCGCAATGCCGCCAAAGGGACAGGAGATGGACGATCATTATCTGGGAACTATCCGTCAGAGAGTTTCCGCATATATGAAGGAAGTCAATGAAGAGTGCTGGAAGCTGGGAATCACTGCAAAAACCCAGCACAACGAAGTTGCTCCGGCTCAGCATGAGCTTGCTCCAATCTACGCACCGGCCAACATTGCAGCCGACCACAATCAGATGATGATGCGCATTCTGAAAAAGGTGGCAAGCCGTCATGGTATGCGCTGCCTGCTTCATGAGAAGCCCTTTGCAGGCGTAAATGGTTCCGGTAAGCATAACAACTGGTCTCTGACCACAGATGACGGGATCAACCTTCTGGAGCCGGGCAAAACTCCTCATGAGAATATCCAGTTCCTTCTTGTTCTTACCTGTATTCTGAAAGCAGTGGATATTCATGCAGACCTTCTTCGTGAATCTGCGGCAGATGTGGGAAATGATCACCGTCTGGGAGGAAACGAAGCGCCGCCTGCTGTTATTTCCGTATTTCTGGGAGAGCAGCTGGAGGATGTGCTGGATCAGCTGATCAGCACAGGAATGGCAACTCACAGCAAAAAAGGCAGTAAGCTTCACACAGGTGTAAAAACGCTTCCTGATTTTATGAAAGACGCCACAGACAGAAACAGAACTTCACCGTTTGCCTTTACAGGAAATAAATTTGAGTTCCGTATGGTTGGTTCCAGAGATTCTATTTCTGAATGTAATGTGGTTTTAAATACCATTGCAGCTCAGGCATTTAAAGAGGCCTGTGACCGTCTGGAGGCGGCTCCTGATTTTGATCTGGCTGTCCATGATCTGATCAAGGAATATGCAACAGAGCATCAGAGGATCGTATTTAACGGAAACGGCTACGCTCCGGAATGGGAG
This sequence comes from Blautia caecimuris, assembly GCF_024622975.1. GTDB lineage: Bacteria > Bacillota > Clostridia > Lachnospirales > Lachnospiraceae > Blautia_A > Blautia_A caecimuris. The sequence goes on from NZ_JANJZT010000001.1 coordinate 163,433, forward strand.
GAAGAGGCAAAACGCCGGGGACTTCCGATTCTTCCGTCCATGGTTGATGCCATTCCGGCTCTTACTACAGACAAAGCAGTAGAGCTTTTTGAAACTTTCCATGTATTTACTAAGGCAGAGCTGGAATCCCGTGCGGAGATCCAGTATGAGATTTATGCAAAAGCCATTAACATTGAGGCAAAGACAATGCTGGATATTGTTACCAAGCAGATCATTCCGGCAGTGATCAAATATACAACGGTACTTGCCCAGTCTGTAAACGCAGTCCGCGCAGCAGCGGCAGTGGATGTCAGCGTACAGCTTGGACTTCTTACCAAATGCTCTGAGCGTCTTGCAAAGACAAACGAAGCCATGGAGGCTCTGGCCGAGGTGGTATCTCACATCGGAGAGTATCCGGAAGGCAGAGAGCGCGCTGTATACTGCAGAGAAAAAGTAGTGACAGCCATGGAAGAGCTTCGCAGACCGGTAGATGAGCTGGAAATGCTGGTGGATAAGGAAATGTGGCCAATGCCTTCCTACGGCGATCTGATTTTTGAGGTGTAATATGGAAGAAATGAAATTTCTGGAGGAGCAGCAGGTTTCTCCGGAGCTGATCCGTCAGGCAGAGGAATTTCGAAATACATATACCACAGATGAGGCTGCTGTTCACAGAATTGTGAAGCCCTCGATCCCCTTTTATGGAAAAGATATCCTGGAGATGGCTATTGCAGGCCTTCTCCGGGGAGAAAATCTGCTTCTGACAGGACCGAAGGCTACGGGCAAAAATATTCTGGCAGAGAATCTTGCCTATATTTTCGGCAGACCTTCTTATAATGTATCATTTCACGTAAATACCAACAGCGGCGACCTGATCGGAACCGATACGTTTTCTGACAATGAGGTAAAGCTTCGCAAAGGCAGTATTTATCAGTGCGCGGAATATGGCGGCTTCGGGATTCTGGATGAGATCAATATGGCGAAAAATGACGCGGTATCTGTACTTCATGCCACCCTTGATTACCGTCGCTCCATTGATGTTCCGGGCTATGACAGAATCGATCTCCACCCTGCGGCCAGATTTATCGGAACCATGAATTACGGATATGCAGGAACAAAGGAACTGAACGAAGCCCTTGTTTCCCGTTTTCTGGTGATCGACATGCCGGCGCAGACTGAAGAATCTCTGAAATTTATCTTTCATCAGATGTTCCCCGGTGCCAGAGAAGAAGCAGTAGCACAGTTTACAGGAGTATTTCTGGATCTTCAGAAAAAAGCTCTGAACAGTGAGATTTCCACAAAGCCTCTGGATCTCAGAGGACTTCTGGCTGCCATGAAGATTGTGGATACAGGACTTTCACCCTGGCAGGCAGTGCAGATGGGCGTGATCAATAAGACCTTTGATGTTTTTGAAAAAGAGATCGTGGAGGATGTGGTGAGAACCCGCATTCCACGTGAATGGACAAAAGAGGATGTCTATGAATAAAGAACTCCCAATGGAGCTGGATGACAGCCGGTTTGAACTGGAAAACAGAGTAAAAAATCTTCTCTGGACAGTCAGCGGAGACTATGGCCTGGACATGAAACCGGATGTATCGCTGTTTTTAAGGTCAGAGGCAATCGCCCTTTATGACGGAATCAAACAGGGAGCTTTTGCCAGGTTTTACGACAGGGACATGATGGGAATGTACCTGGTAAAAAAAGTATTTCTTCAGGCGGATGAACAGTGTCTGACGCAGCTTGCCCAGCTTTGTATTGAAGAAGCCGTAGGAGAAAAAGTCTGCCGGGAACGTCCCGGGATCCGCTCCATTCAGCGAAAGGCCTGCGAGGATATTCTGGATCAGGAATTTGAACAGATGTGTGCTCCGGGCAATGTGCTTGGAAAGCTGAGAGCAGCAGTTTTAAGAAGACGGCTGGAGGGCAGCTCCTACCGGGCGGAAAAAAAGCTTCAGGAGCTCACGGACACAGTGGCAGGCGCAGCCGGTGCAGAGAACACCATGGACCTGATCCGGCTTGTGGATAAGCTCTATAACCGGCTGGTGGACCCGTCCTTTGAAGCTGTTCACGGGAATCTGGAAAAGGTACTTGCGGTCAGCATAAAGGAGCTTACAGAATATCCCTGGGAGGATTATCTCACGGAAGAGCTGTATGAGGAAGCTCTGGAAAGCTATATGGAGCAGCTTACCGGAAATATGACGGGGCTTGAAGACAGAGCTGTGACAGAATCCATGGAAGAGGAACGCAGAAAAAAGCACAAGATCACGGTTCTTCCACCGGAGGTACTGGAAAAGGCCCATACATACGTGGAGCTGAATTACGGAAAAACCTATCTGACGGAAACAGAAGAAAAACGGATCAATCATCTTATGTGCCGGGGCATCCACGGAGACTGCAGCCTTTATTTTACAGAGGGAATCCTGAAAAATCCGGTAAAAAGAAATTATCAGTATGAATATGCAGTCCGTCTGAGAAACAAAAATATCTGGCTGTATCATGATAAACACAGAATTGTAAAACACAATATCGCAGAGCTGACAGACACCCTTCGTAAATCTCTTACCCTGAGAGCGGAAACCCAGACTGTGCTCTCCGACAGAGGAATGATTGTTCCCTCAAGACTGTGGAGGATCGGGAGAAGCAGTGATGCCAAAATCTTTCAGAGAGAGCTGAAGGCAGACGCAGCAGATTTTGTGGTGGACGTGCTGATCGATGCCAGCGGTTCCCAGATGAGCCGTCAGGGCGAGGTGGCGATCCAGGCTTATATTATCAGCGAGGCTCTGAGCAATGTGGAAATTCCTCACAGAGTTATGAGCTTCTGTACCTTCTGGGATTATACGATCCTGCACAGATTCCGTAAGTATGATGATCCCAGAACAGAAAACGAGAATATTTTTAATTACGTGACCTCTTCCAATAACAGGGACGGCCTTGCCATAAAAACAGCGGGCCATAGTCTTCTTCAGAGGCAGGAAGAAAAGAAGATCCTTATTGTACTCAGCGACGGGCGGCCCTATGATGTGATCGTCAACAGGCCCAATGCTAAAAATCCTCAGCCCTACCGGGGAAACACCGCGATTTCAGATACAGCCACAGAAGTCCGCAGACTGAGGAATCTTGACGTCAGTGTGCTGGGAGTGTTTGCCGGGGAAGAAAAGGATCTTTCTACGGAAAAGAAGATCTTTGGCAAGGATTTTGCCTATATCCGGGACATCCGCAACTTCTCCAGAATCGTCGGAAGGTATCTGAAGAAGCAGCTTGAAACAGAGTAACAGTCTGATATCCTGCATAATAACAGGTATCAGGCTGTTGTTTTTTGTGGGAAATATATAGAATGGAGGAAAAAACTGTAATTTTTTTGCGTATTTTTTATTCTAACATCAAAAAAACAGTTGAATAATCCTGTAAAATCAGATATAATGTGTAAATGCAATAAAGGGATAGAGAGGAACCTGAAAGAGTTCTATTTTTTTTACCATGAATGTCCGCTAACAGAGGACAGATGTTTACACTAAAGTGATAAAAAATGAAAACAGAGGAACTTTTTTATAAGGAAATCCTGAATTATACAAATGAAAGCGCATCCCTTCAATATTGTCAGAAAAAACAAAAAGGAGTGTATTTACGTGGGAAAATACGTTACAAAGCGAGTTCTTCTCGCTATTGTCACCGTTTTTATTGTCTGTGGTATCACATTCTTTGCCATGAACGCCATTCCGGGCGGACCTTTTGACGGTGAAAAAGCACTTTCTCCGGAAGTAAAAGAAGCACTGGAGAAGAGATTTAATCTGGACAAACCGGTAGGCGAGCAGTTTGTTCTCTATATGAAGAACCTGGCTCATGGAGATTTCGGTGTTTCCGCAAAAACAGGCCGAGACATCAAGACAACAATTTTTGAATCCTTTAAAGTTTCAGCAAAGCTTGGCGGAATGGCAATCCTTACTGCCCTTGTGCTGGGTCTGATCTTCGGAAGTCTTGCAGCGCTTACAAGAAATCATCTTCCTGACCGGCTGATCATTTTCTTTTCCACCCTGTTTACGTCGCTGCCAAGCTTCGTGTTCGGATCGTTGCTGCTTCTGGTATTCTGTGTGACTCTGAAATGGGTTCCTGTGTGGAGTCCGGACAATCAGAATTATCTTCTTCCGGTAATTGCCCTGGCAGCTTACCCCATGGCGTATATCACACGTTTGACCAAGAGCAGTATGCTGGATGTTCTGGGACAGGACTATGTCCGTACAGCCAGAGCAAAGGGTGTGTCCCAGCTGAAAACTATTTTTAAACATACGCTCAGGAATTCTCTGATTCCGGTTATCACCTATGTAGGCCCCATGACGGCATCTATTCTTACAGGAAGCCTTGTTGTGGAAAAAATCTTTACTATCGGCGGTCTGGGCGCAAAATTTGTAGAGGCCATTACGAACAGAGATTATCCTCTGATCATGGGAACTACGATTTTCCTGGCAGTACTGATGGTAACAATGAACCTGATCACTGATATTGTATATAAGATGATCGACCCGAGAATTAAACTGGATTAAGGAGGAAACTACGTGGATAACACCAGTAAAAATCTGGATGAGATGCCGAAGAAGTCGCCATTGAGCTTCCAGATTGATTTGAAAAAATTTGAAAAAGCAACTGATGAAGAGAAAAGACAGCAGGATGTTATGAGCGAGTCCACTTCTTTCTGGAAGGACGGATTCCGCAAGCTGAGAAGAAATCCGCTGGCTATGGGCAGTCTGATCGTTCTGATCCTGATCATTGGAATGATCCTGATCGTACCTCATGTAGTGCCCTATTCCTATTCTCAGATCATTACTGTAAATGGCAGAAGAGACAAGACAGCCTCCAATATGGCTCCCTTCCAGTACTCACAACTGGAGCAGCAGTACATAGAGGAGGGCGGTAAGGTATTCCCTCATATTATGGGAACAGATGAAATGGGACGTGACTACTTTGTCCGTGTTATTTACGGAACAAGAGTATCTCTGGCAGTCGGACTTTTTGCCAGCATCATTGTCCTGATCATCGGCGTTCTGTACGGAAGTATTTCAGGATACTTCGGAGGCAAGGTGGACCTGATCATGATGCGAATTGTAGATATCATATATTCGCTTCCGGATATGCTTATGGTGATCCTGCTTTCTGTGGTGCTGAGGGAAACGCTGAACGTAGATGCGATTCCTTTCCTTCAGAAGCTGGGACCGAATATGATCTCCATGTTCATTGTTTTCGGACTTCTGTACTGGACAGGTATGGCACGTATGGTCCGTGGACAGATCCTTACCATTAAACAGAACGAATACGTACTGGCAGCCAAGATCAGCGGCGCAAAATCAGGAAGGATCATCCGCAGACATATTCTTCCCAACTGTGTCAGCGTAATTATTGTAGCAGGCGCTCTTCAGATTCCGTCAGCAATTTTTACAGAGAGTTTCCTGAGCTTTATCGGACTTGGCGTACAGGCTCCGATGCCTTCTCTTGGATCTCTGGCAAATGCAGGACGTGCGGGTCTGACTGCTTATCCTTATAAGCTGATCTTCCCTGCTATTATGATCTGTCTTATCACACTTGCATTTAACTTACTGGGCGACGGCCTTCGCGATGCCTTTGACCCGAAACTGAGGAGGGATTAAGATGAGTGAGAATATACTTTCAGTCGTAGACTTAAATACCTCTTTTCGCACTGACAGAGGAGAGGTTATGGCGGTAAACGGTGTTTCCTTTAATCTGGACAGAGGCAAGATCCTGGGAATCGTAGGAGAGTCCGGTTCCGGAAAAAGTGTTACCGCATATTCCATTATGCAGATTCTGGAAAAGAACGGAAGCATCAAAAAAGGCCAGGTTCTTTATAAAGGTCAGGATATTACAAAGTTTTCAGAAAAACAGATGAGAGAGTTCCGTGGAAAATGCTGTTCTATTATTTTCCAGGATCCTATGACAAGTCTGAATCCTGTATTTACTATCGGAAACCAGTTAAAAGAAGCGATTGAGCTTCATACAGACCGTAAAGGCAAGGTGGCAATGGACCGCGCTATCGAGATGCTGACTCTGGTTGGAGTCAACGAGCCGGAGAAACGTGTAAAACAGTATCCTTATGAGCTGTCCGGCGGTATGCGCCAGCGTGTTATGATCGCCATGGCTCTGGCATGCGAGCCGGATATCCTGATCGCTGATGAGCCTACAACAGCGCTTGACGTAACCATTCAGGCGCAGATCCTGGAGCTGATGCAGAGTCTTCAGAAAAAACTGGGTATGGCCATCATCATGGTAACTCATGACCTTGGCGTCATTGCAGATATGTGTGATGAGATCATTGTCATGTACGGCGGCCGTGTCTGCGAAAGGGGAACCGCTGAGGATATCTTCTACCGTCCGGCCCATGAATATACAAAAGGACTTCTGAAGTCTATTCCAAGCGTGGATCGTATGGGAGAGAAGCTGATCCCGATTCCGGGAACCCCCATCAACCTTCTGAATATGCCGAAGGGCTGTGCATTCTGCCCAAGATGTGAGAATGCAATGAAAATCTGTATCGAGGAGGTTCCGCCGGAAATCCAGATGCCTGACGGACATTTTGCTTCCTGCTGGATGAGTGTGAAGGAGCAGATGGAGGCACAGCAGGAGGGAAAGAACAATGAGTAATGTGACAAATAAAAGAGAATATCTGGTTGAGGTCAACAACCTGAAACAGTATTTTCCTGTTAAAACAGGTTTTATGAAAAATACACCTCTGAAAGCAGTAGACGGCGTATCCTTTAACATTAAACCAGGTGAAACACTGGGACTGGTAGGAGAGTCCGGATGTGGAAAAACAACGGTAGGACGTTCTCTTCTGAGATTATATACACCTACCTCCGGCGATGTGTTTTTTGACGGAGAAAGAGTAGACAAAAACAGCATTGGCCATATGCGTAAAGAGATGCAGATGGTATTCCAGGATCCTTATTCTTCTCTGAATCCCCGTATGACTGTAGAGGATATTATCGGAGAGCCTCTGGACGTACATAAGCTGTACTCCGGCAAAGGCGAGCGCCGCGACCGTATCCTGGAGCTGATGGAGCTGGTTGGACTGAATGCAGAGCATGCAACCCGCTACGCTCATGAGTTCAGCGGCGGACAGCGCCAGCGTATCGGTATTGCCAGAGCCCTTGCAACAAAACCGAGATTTATCGTATGTGATGAGGCGGTCAGCGCCCTTGATGTTTCCATCCAGGCGCAGGTGATAAATATGTTTGAAGAGCTTCAGGAGAAGCTGGGTGTTGCTTATCTTTTTATTGCCCACGACCTTCTGGTTGTTCATCATATTTCTGACCGTATCGCAGTTATGTACCTGGGAAGAATCGTGGAGATTGCAGATGCAGATGATCTCAATGAATCTCCTATCCACCCATATACTCAGTCCCTGTTAAGTGCAGTGCCTTATCCGGATCCGAAGATGGCCAAGGAGCGTCAGCGTATCATTCTTGAGGGTGATGTGCCAAGTCCTCTGAACATGCCTACCGGATGCGCGTTCCGTACCCGCTGCAAATATGCAACAGAGCGCTGTGCAAAGGAATGCCCGACACTGACAGACAGAGGAAACGGACATATGGTGGCCTGCTTTAACAAATAAAAGCAGATATCGGGACATACAATTTATAGGAATACAATTACCGTGCAGGATTTGTGTGGTGTTTGTATAAACTGCAGTGAAAGCTGTAAATAAAAAATCCAGACAGGAGGAAATTTTTATGAAGAAGAAACACGTAGCACTTGCTCTTGCAGCAGCTATGGCAGTGACCACCGTAGGGGGGGCAACTGTATATGCTTCTGAAGAGCACGGACCATCCAGCGAAGCGGCACCGGCATGGGAGAACTATGACGCACGTATCGCAGAAATCAGAACAGAGACAGACCTGGTTAAACGTGAAGCTCTGATGCATGAGGCAGAGGATGAGCTTATGAACACATGGGCAATCATTCCGCTGTACTACTACAATGATGTGTACATGCAGAAAACAGATGTAGAGAACATTTACTCTAACCTGTTCGGCTTCAAGTATTTCGGATTTGCAAAAACTCCGGACAACACTTTAAGCCTTCAGATCGCATCTGAGCCGAACAAACTTGACCCGGCTCTGAACTCTACAGTAGACGGTGCCTGCCTTGCAATCCTGGCATTTTCAGGTCTGTACAGCTACAACGCAGACGGAGAACTGGTTCCTGAGCTTGCAGACAGCTATGAGATGAGCGAGGACGGTCTTACTTACACCTTTACCTTAAAAGAGGGTCTGAAATGGTCTGACGGAGAGGAGCTGAATGCAGAGGACGTTGTATACAGCTGGAACCGTCTTGCAAATCCTGATACTGGTGCAGACTATGCATACCTGGCAGATATCATTGCAAGAAAAGATGATGATACACTTGATATCGCCGGAACAGGCAATACCTTTACTGTAAAGCTGAAAGCTCCATGTGCATACTTCCTTGATCTGTGTGCATTCCCGGCATTCTATCCGGTTCCGCAGCAGAGTGTAGAAGCAGCAGAAGGCGCTGACGAAAATCCTGGCGCATGGTGTGTTGAGGCTGGATTCGTTACTTCCGGCCCGATGACATGTACAGAGTGGAAACACAATGAGTCCATGACTTATGAGAAAAACCCGAACTACTTCAGAGCAGACGAGGTTTCTCTTGAAAAAGTTCAGTTCATGCTAAGCTCAGATGATACAGCAATCTGGAACGCATTTGAAGATGGTTCCCTGCAGTTTATCGACACAATCGCAACAGACATGATGGCAACAGCAAAAGAAAAAGAAGAATACCACAACATTCCGAACCTTGGAACCTACTATGCAGGATTTAACGTAAACAGCGATCTGTTCAAAGGCAAAACTGTACAGCAGGCTGCTGACATGAGAAAGGCTATGAACCTTATCATTGACCGTCAGTATATTGTTGACACAATCGCCCAGGCTGATCAGGAAGTTGCAAATACCTTTATTCCTACAGGTATGGCAGACGGCAACGGCGGAGAATTCCGTGTAAATGACGATGCTTACACATATCCGATGGAAGACGTTGTTGGATACTTTGATCCAAATGCATACGAGGAGAACCTGGAAGAAGCAAGAAAGCTTCTTGAAGGTGCAGGCTATAAATTCGATGAGAACGGAATGCTTTCCGCTGATACTCCGATCAATATGACATATCTGACAAACGACGCAGAGGGCAATGTTAAAATCGGCGAGTCCATTCAGCAGGATTTTGCAGCTCTGGGCATCAACGTAACAGTTGAGACTCGTGAGTGGTCTGTATTCCTTGATGAAAGAAAACAGGGTAAATTCGACTTCTGTCGTGAAGGCTGGCTGGCAGACTACAATGACCCGATCAACATGCTTGAAATGTGGGAGACAGAGTCCGGAAACAACGATATGCAGTTCGGAAGATAAGCATATCTGAGAAAGACTTTTCTCTGAAATAAGCAAACATAAAAGCGCTGCAAAGCAGGTAAGGAATTTATCTGCAGGGCAGCGCTTTTGTTGTATATGCATCCGTCCGGACAAACAGGAAGATTCTGTATCCCGTAAATAAATGTAGCAGAAGAGGAGCTTTTATTGTTTACAGATGCAGGTGTGAAATGAGGTAAACCTGTATATTTATAGAATAAACTTGAATATTTATCGTATAAAAACAACTTGCATATGCTGTCGTAAATTAGTATAATGAAAAAAGGTTCGCAATAAAAAATAAAGGGAGAGGAAATCAATGAACAACAAAGAGTTCAAACCGTATGTTCCGGCTGAAAAAATCACACCGGAAATGACGGTGACATCCGTAATCATGGGTATGATCCTCGCAGTTGTATTCGGCGCAGCCAATGCTTATCTTGGTCTTCGCGTTGGTATGACCGTATCTGCTTCTATTCCGGCAGCAGTTATTTCCATGGGTGTTATACGCGTGATTATGAAGAAAAACTCCATTCTGGAGAGCAACCTGGTTCAGACCATCGGTTCTGCAGGTGAGTCTCTTGCAGCAGGAGCAATCTTCACAATGCCTGCCCTGTTCCTGTGGGCAGAAGAAGGCCTTACTGAAAAACCGGGACTTGTAGAAATTACACTGATCGCGCTTTGCGGCGGTGTACTTGGCGTACTTTTCATGGTACCCCTTCGTAATGCTCTGATCGTAAAAGAGCATGCAACTCTTCTTTATCCGGAAGGAACTGCTTGTGCAAACGTACTTCTTGCAGGTGAAGAGGGTGGCTCCAATGCAGCTACTGTATTCTCCGGTATGGGAATTGCCGCTGCATTCAAATTTATTGTAGACGGTCTGAAGGTAATCCCGGCAGACGTTGCAGTTGCTTTTAAATCCTTTAAGGGTGAGATCGGTATGGAAGTATATCCGGCTCTTCTTGGTGTTGGCTATATCGTTGGTCCGAGAATTGCTTCCTTCATGTTTGTAGGTTCCATCGTAGGATGGCTGGTGATCATTCCGCTGATCTGTCTGTTCGGACCTGATATTTCTCTGTATCCGGCAGAGGCTGGCGTGACAATTTCCCAGCTTTTTGCAGAGGGCGGCGCTTCAGCAATCTGGTCAAACTATGTAAAATACATCGGTGCAGGCGCTATCGCAACCGGCGGTATCATTTCTCTTATTAAGTCCCTGCCTCTGATCATTTCTACTTTCCGTGATTCCATGAAGAGTATGAAAGGATCCCAGAACGGCGGTACTTTAAGAACAGACAAAGATCTTCCAATGGGCGTTATTCTTGCAGGAATCGTTGCCATGGTATTTATTATCTGGTTTGTTCCTGCAATCCCGGTAAACTTCCTGGGTGCGCTGATGATCGTAGTATTCGGTTTCTTCTTTGCAACCGTTTCCTCCCGTATGGTTGGTATGATCGGTTCCTCCAACAACCCGGTATCCGGTATGGCAATTGCCACACTGCTTCTTGCTACCTTTGCCATCAAGGCAACAGGTGAGACAGGTATCGACGGAATGAAGGGTGCGATCGCTATCGGATCCGTTATCTGTATCGTTGCTGCTATTGCAGGTGATACTTCTCAGGACCTTAAAACAGGATACCTCCTTGGCGCAACACCGAAGACACAGCAGATCGGCGAGCTTCTCGGTGTTGTTGTTTCCGGTCTTGCAATCGGCGGCGTTCTTTATCTTCTTGACGCTGCATGGGGATACGGTACTGCAGAGGTTCCTGCTCCTCAGGCTGGTCTTATGAAGATGATCGTTGAGGGTATCATGGGCGGAGATCTTCCATGGACTCTTGTATTTGTAGGTGTATTCCTTGCGCTGGGCCTGGAAATCTTAAGAATTCCGGTAATGCCTTTTGCAATTGGTCTCTACCTTCCGATTTATCTGAACACAACCATTATGATCGGCGGCGTTGTTCGTATGTTTATGGACGGACGTAAAAAAGTTGACAGCAAGACAAAAGAATCTCAGGTTACCAACGGTACCCTGTACTGCGCTGGTATGATTGCCGGAGAGGGACTTGTAGGTATTTTCCTGGCTATTCTTGCGGTTGCCGGAATCAGTATTCCTGCATTTATCAACCTGGGAAATATCGGCGGCGTTGTGATCATGGCGCTGATGATCCTTGGTCTTCTGAAATTCTCCTTATGGAATAAAAGAAAAGCCTGATGAGAAAAAAGAAAGATAAAGGTATGCAGATCAACTATCTGGATCTTATCCCGGAAAAAAATCAGTCGCTGAAGTGGCATACAGATCTGAAGGACAGAGTGATCCTTGAAGTGGAAAACACAGGGATCATGAACAAGATCGCGCAGACAGTGTTTAACAAACCGCGCTTTACCAAGGTCCATCTGGATGCTCAGGGAAGCTTTATCTGGCCCCTGGTCGACGGAAAACGTACAGTGACAGACATTGCGCTTCTGGTAAAAGATGAATTCGGGGAGGCAGCCGAACCTCTGTATCCCAGAATTATCAAGTATTTCCAGATTGTTGAAAGCTATCATTTTATTAAATTTGTAAATATGCCTCAGAAATAGGGCAGACTAAGAGCGGGAAGCGGCATGGGCCGTCTCCCGTTCTTTTAGGATAAGGGACGCTTTATCGCGTTAGAGTTATATCACTACAGGAGGAGGCTTTTATATGAAACTGGCAGGAAAAAGATCTGTATGGCTTGAGTATCTGGTTATTTTTCTGGGTACAGGACTGATGGCAACTGCGATCAAGGCATGCTTTGATGCATGCGGACTGGTCACAGGAGGATTTTCCGGAGCAGCCATTCTGGTAAAGGAGTGGACCAGAGGAATTGTAGAAAACGGAGTCCCACTGTGGGTGACAAATCTGAGTCTGAATATTCCTCTTTTTATTCTGGCAACAAAACTGAAAGGATTTTCCTTCGTAAAAAAAGCGCTGGTGGGAGATATGACTCTTACCATGTGGTTGGCTGTTCTTCCGGAGTGGAAGCTTTCTGATGACCTTCTTCTTTCTTCTGTTTATGGAGGGATCATCCTTGGTGTGGGAATCGGACTGGTATTTCTGGGCGGAGGAACAACCGGAGGAACGGACATGCTTGCCGCCATTATCCAGAAATATATGAGACATTATACCATTGCCCAGATCATGCAGTTTATTGACGGCTCCATTGTCCTGGTGGGTATGTACGTGTTCGGAATCCGCAAGGGACTTTACGCTATCATTGCCGTTTATCTTGTGACAAAAGTATCGGACGGCCTGATCGAAGGTCTGAAATTTTCAAAGGCAGTGCATATTATTACAGATAAGCCGGAAGCCATTGCAAGAATGATCATTCACGATCTTGACCGTGGAGTAACAGGAATTTCTGCAAAAGGAATGTACTCCGGGCAGGAAAAGCTGATGCTTTACTGTGTGGTGGGCAAGAAGGAACTGGTTCAGCTGAAGGAAAAAATTGACGAAATCGATCCTAAAGCATTCGTGATCGTAGGCGATGCAAGAGAGGTTCATGGAGAAGGATTTATAGAAAGATAGGAAAAACACACAAAAATCACCTGAAAATTTGTAACAAATTTACGATTTCCTCTTTTATTTTTGGTGATATTGTATTAAAATATCTTTATGTACAGGTTTCTTTATGGGAAAAAGAAGAGACATGCAGAATGCATGAGAAGGGATGTTTGCAGATGATATCAAATCAGGTACTTCAGAATACTCTGGAAGGGTTAAAAGAAATATCCAGAATCGAGTTTTGTATTATAGACACAGAAGGAAAGGTTCTGGCATCTACATTTTCGGATTTTTCAGTTCAGGCGCAGGATGTGCAGGCATTTGTAGAATCTCAGGCTGACAGTCAGCTTGTAAAAGGATTTCAGTATTTTAAGGTGTGTGACGATTATCAGCTGGAATATATTCTGGTTGCCCATGGTGACGATGAGGACACTTATATGGTTGGCAAGCTGGCAGCGTTTCAGGTACAGAATCTGATCGTTGCTTATAAAGAGCGGTTTGATAAAGACAGCTTTATCAAAAATCTTCTTCTTGATAATCTTTTGCTGGTGGACATCTACAACCGCGCCAAGAAGCTTCACATTGATGCGGATGTGCGCCGTGTTGTTATGATCATGGAGCTTCAGCAGGAAAAAGACCACAATGCAATGGAAGCAGTAAAGAGCTTTTTCGGCGGAAAAACAAAGGATTTTATCACAGCAGTAGACGAGAGAAGCATCATTATTGTAAAGCAGCTTGAGGACGGAGAGGGTTACAGCGATATGGATAAGCTGGCTCATGCGATTCTTGATACCCTGGGCTTCGGGCTGGAAAATGATACTCATATTGCATATGGAACGATTGTCAGTGAGCTGAAAGAGGTTTCCAGATCTTATAAAGAGGCAAGAATGGCTCTTGACGTGGGAAAAATCTTTTTCGGCGACAGGGACGTAATCGCATACAGCTCCCTGGGAATCGGCAGACTGATCTATCAGCTTCCGATACCGCTGTGTAAAATGTTCATCAAAGAGATCTTTGAAAACAAATCTCCGGATGATTTTGATGAAGAGACACTTGTCACAATTGACAAATTCTTTGAGAACAGCCTGAACGTGTCAGAGACATCAAGACAGCTTTATATTCACAGAAATACTCTGGTATACCGTCTTGATAAGCTTCAGAAAAGCACAGGACTTGATCTGAGAGTGTTTGAGGATGCTATCACATTTAAAATTGCGCTGATGGTTGTAAGATATATGAAGTATATGGAGACACTGGAATACTGATGCTGCAGATGTGTTTGGTGTTACTGTTCATTTCGCTGCAGAATAGTAGAATGTGAACAGCTGCTATTTGGTTTTATGTCAACAGTTGGGGAGGATTCTTCGGAATTCTCCCTCTTTTTAATTAGGAATCATAAATGGGCAGATACGGGATTCTGTACAATGGAATCTATGGCAGGAGGAAAACAGAGATAAAATAGAAAGAAAACCTTGAATTCATTTATCCTTTCCTGTACAATAATCCCCTGAAGAAACGCCTGGTGTTTCTATCATTCACAATATATTCAAAATTTTCATAGCTGCTATGAATGTAAAATTTTTATGAAAATCTTTTGGATTTCAAAAAAACACTTGAAATTCAGCTGGAAGTATGTTACAACATTGTTACAAAAACATTAAAATGCTTATTTGCGGGATGCAAACTGATACTGCCGGAATCCCATGGCAGTATTTTTCTGTGAAGAGAAAGCAGTGGTTTGTTCTAAAAGGAGGAACATATGATAGATCTGATTGATGTAAGTAAGTCATACGGAAAGGGCCTTCCGGCTGTCAACCATGCGAACTTACATGTGGATAAAGGAGAGTTCGTGTTTGTAGTAGGAAGCAGTGGCTCCGGCAAGTCCACACTGATCAAGCTTTTGATGAAAGAGCTTGACAGCACAAGCGGTCAGTTGATCGTCAGCGGTGAGCGTCTGGAAACAATGAAACACAGCAGAGTTGCCAAGTACCGCAGAAAGCTTGGTGTTGTATTCCAGGATTTCCGTCTGCTGAAAGACAGAAATGTATATGAAAATGTCGCTTTTGCCCAGCGCGTTATCGGAAGACCGGGAAAGGTGATCCGTAAACGTGTTCCTGAGGTGCTTATGGAGGTTGGACTTGCAGGAAAGTACAAATCCTATCCTGATGAGCTTTCCGGCGGAGAACAGCAGAGAGTGGCTCTTGCCAGAGCTCTTGTAAACCGTCCGGACATTCTCCTTGCAGATGAGCCTACCGGAAACCTTGATCCTCAGACTGCTGAGGAGATCATGAATCTTCTGGCAGAGATCAACGAGCGCGGAACAACTGTGCTGGTGGTAACACATAACAAAGAAATTGTAAACTCCATGAAAAAACGTGTTGTTACCATGCATGAGGGCGTCATTGTCAGCGATGAGAAAGAAGGAGGATATCATGAGGCCTAGTACCATATGGTTTACCCTGAAGCAGGGTGTTAAGAATATAAAAAGAAACTGGATGTTTTCCATTGCGTCAATTCTGACAATGGCAGCATGCATCTTTCTTGTAGGTATTTTTTATTCTATTGTAAATAATGTGGATCACATTGCTCATAAAGTAGAGCAGGAAGTGCCGATCACGGTATTTTTTGATGAGGGAACAACTCAGGAACAGATTGATGCGATCGGAGAGCAGATCAGGCAGCGACCGGAAGTGCAGGAAATTGTATTTACTTCTGCAGACGATGCCTGGAACGGGTTTAAAGATCAGTATTTCCAGGGATCTGAGGCAGCAGAGGGATTCCGGGACGACAACCCGCTTGTAAACTCTGCCAACTATGCTGTTTATATGAATCAGATTGAAAAACAGAATGAGCTGTCTGCCTTTATCCAGGGACTGGATCATGTACGTGAGGTAAATCAGTCAGAGGAAGCGGCAAAGACTCTGGGAAGCTTTAACCGTCTGGTATCTTACGCTTCTATGGCGATTATCGCAGTGCTTCTGCTGATTTCTGTTTTCCTGATCAGCAATACGGTTTCCGTTGGTATCTCTGTCCGCAAGGAAGAAATCGGAATTATGAAATATATCGGAGCTACAGATGGATTTGTCCGGGCGCCGTTTGTAATGGAAGGTATGGTACTTGGAATCGTGGGAGCGGCGATTCCTCTGGTTGCGCTGTATTTCTTATATAACACGGCAGTCGAATATGTACTGACAAAATTCAATGTTCTGACAGGTGTGGTTGCGTTTATTCCGGTAACAGACATTTATATGACGCTTCTTCCTATTGGCCTTGCACTGGGAATCGGAATCGGTCTGATCGGAAGCTTCCTGACAACGAGAAAACATCTTCGTGTATAAGGAAACGCATTCAGGAATATTCAGTATACATAAAAAGTCCGGACAGCATCCGGAAATGAGTTTTGAAAATAAAGAGAAATGAACAAGCGGCATAAGGCTTTGTCTTTCAGAAGAAAGAGAGCATTGTGCCGTTTATTTTTACAGGGGGGCGGAGATATCAATGAAAAATAAGGAATATATAAAAGGAATTGCCACAGGAGTTGCACTTTCTCTGGCAGTGGGGGCAGGCGGATACCTGGGATACCGGTCTCAGTATGACGGAGTTCTTTCTGAATCGGAGCATGTGGGAAAGCTGAAGTATCTGGAGCATCTGATCGAGGAAGAATATTTAGGTGAAGTCGATCAGGAAAAACTTGCAGAGGGGCTTTATACAGGCCTTGTATATGGACTGGGAGATGTGTATTCCAGATATTATACAGCAGAGGAATATCAGCAGGAAAATTCGTCCACTATGGGCGCCTATGTGGGAATTGGTATTGCGATGCAGAAAAATGAAGAGGGGGGCGTCCGGATTGTGGAATGCTACGAAGAAGGTCCGGGAGACAAAGCCGGTCTGAAGGCCGGAGATATTATCAGCGGTATTGACGGTACAGACATTACGGAAAAGGATGTCTCGGAGGTTGTGGATATGATACGGGGAAGCGGGAAGGAAAAAGTGGTGCTGACCGTTCACAGACAGAATGTGGAGAATGCCATGGAGGTGACTGTGGAGATCACAGATGTGGAGCTCCCCTCTGTATTCAGTGAGATGCTGGAGAATCAGACAGGATATATCAGAATATCTCAGTTTACAGACGTTACTCCGGATCAGTATGAAAAAGCGTTTTCTGATCTGAAAGATCAGGGAATGGAGCAGCTGGTGGTAGATCTCAGAGGAAATCCGGGAGGTCTTCTGACTTCTGTATGTGCAATATTAAACAGTATTCTTCCGGAAGGTCTGATCGTATATACGGAAGATAAATACGGAAACCGTAGCGAGGAAAGATCAGAAGGAAAAACACCGTTGGATATGCCTTTTGCAGTACTGGTAAATGAAAACAGCGCCAGCGCCTCGGAGATTTTTGCCGGAGCGGTTCAGGATTATGGAATCGGCACCATCGTGGGTACTGTTACTTACGGAAAAGGCGTGGTTCAGGAGCTTCGCCCCCTTAGTGACGGAAGCGCGGTAAAGCTTACAGTCTCTGATTATTACACTCCGAAGGGAAATTCCATCAATGAGGTGGGAATAAAACCGGACGTGGAGGTAAAGCTGGATCCAGAGCTTCTCAATCAGGAGGAAATCACTCACCAGGAGGATAATCAGCTTCAGGAAGCTCTGAAGGTACTGGAAACAGATAACTGATATTTACCCAAAAGGCTATTACGGAAGGTGCTTTGACCATATTGCTGTAAACGGAGACAGAGGATTGAGGGAGTCTGAAGCGGACTTGTCTGCTATGATATGGAAGTATTGTCAGTTCTTTTCCATTTTTGTTGCACATATCGAACTGTAATGGTATGATAAAACAGAAAGCAGCACCGGAAACTTCGGAGTATACAGAGACAGCCTGGTGTTATGATTAAAAAAATGGAGGGGAAAATATGAAAAAGTATGTGATCACAACAGACAATAATGCAGACCTGCCGGAGAGCTATTACAGAGAACATGGGGTGGGCTGCATGTATCTCAGTTATACAATAGATGGAGTTCATTATACTCATGAGAACTTTATGGATGAACCTGAATTTTATGAAAAAATGCGGACAGGCTCCATGCCCACCACTGCGCAGGTGAACCCGGAAGAGGCAAAAGAACTGTTTGAACCATATCTGAAAGAGGAAAAGGATATTTTGCATATTGCTTTTTCCTCAGGCCTGAGCGGAACCTGCAACAGCTGCCGGATTGCAGCAGAAGAGCTTATGGAAGAGTATCCGGAGCGAAAGATCGTTATTGTAGATTCTCTCAGCGCTTCTCTGGGACAGGGACTTCTGGTGTATCTGGCACAGAAGAAAAAGGAAGAGGGGCAGGATCTGGATGCCGTGGCAGAATGGGCGGAGCAGCATAAGCAAAATATCGTTCATCTTTTTACAGTAGACGATCTGAACCATCTGTACAGAGGCGGCCGTGTGTCAAAGACGACAGCGGTTCTGGGCGGTATGCTGAACATTAAGCCGATTCTTCACGTGGACGAAGAGGGGAAACTCATCCCCATAGGAAAGGTACGGGGCCGCAAAAAATCTCTTCTGGAACTGGCTGATCTGATGGATAAAAAAATCGGCTCCTGCGCTTCTTCCTGTGACACAGTATTTATCAGTCACGGAGACTGTCTGGAGGAGGCTCAGTACCTGTCTGGCAAAATAAAAGAAAAATATCAGGTAAAGACAGAGATCATTAATTATGTAGGAGCAGTGATCGGAGCTCACTCCGGCCCGGGTACAATGGCTTTGTTCTTTGTTGGTGATGAAAGATAAAAACACCAGGAACCTGTTAGAAACAACGCTACTGAAGTAATAAAAATGTAACAAAATCATAATATTTTGTAAAAAATGCTTGCTTTTTTTTCAATCCTTCCTTAAAATAGAAAAGAAGGGCCGGGGCATCAGAGCTGCCGGTAGGAAACAAGTTCGAAATTCATCTTGAGAAAGGAAGGATTGAATGAAAACAATAGGAAAAAAATGCGCGGTATTGCTTCTGGCAGCAGTCATGTTGGCTACAACTGTTTTTTGCACAGAAGTTCCGGTAAGTGCGTTAACGTTAAAGGCAACGATTGCCAACAGCAGGGTTACTACTAAAATACAGGAAGCCGGGAGATATTCAATCAGGATTCAGTGGGATATGTCGCGTCTTGCCAGTGGTTATGCTATATACAGAAAAGAGAATGGTCAGTCTTACAAAAGAATAGCTACTGTGGGAAAAAATGTTTCCAGCTATTTGGATCAGAAGCGTGTATCTGCAACGCAGTATCAATATGCAGTCCGTGCCTACCGCAAAGAAAACGGCAAGGAAGTATACAGCCAGTACAATGCAGTTTTAGGCGCTACACGTCCGGAAATGCCGAAAATTCAGGCTAAGGCAAATTCCAGCAGACAGATTACCGTATCTTGGAATCATGTCTCCAGAGCAGATGGCTACAGTGTGTATCGAAAGGCTTCCGGGGAAAAGTGGAAGACAATGATAACTTTATCAAAAGATCACTCTTCCTATGTGGACAAAACGGTATTGCCGGATACCAAATATGTTTATACGGTTCGCCCATATAAACTGGGCGGTGGCAATGTAAAATATCTTGCATCCTACAAAATTAATAATAAAGTAATAGAAAGTAATCTGGTAACAACACCGGGAAAAGAATATCCTGCATATAATTCTGCACAGAAGGAAGTTATGAAAAAAATTCTTTATGGTGTGGAGACAGGTGGAAATGTTTATGGGAATCAGGACTATACAGATGTGACTCTTCCATATACAAATAGTGGTGCGGAACATGCAATTACAATTGGAGCAGGTCAATGGTATGCAACAGAAGCACAGCGACTGTTAAAACTAATTCACAGTTCAAGTCCTGCAACATGGAACAAGTATGATAAGGACGGCAAATTGTGGAAAGATGTAGCAAATAAAAACTGGAATACATATTCTGACAAAGCATATTTAGGAAGAATCGAAAAAATTATCAGCTCACCGGCAGGCATTAAATGTCAGGATCAGTTAATGTACACACAAATTGAGGAAATGGAAAAAGAGGTAAGAAGTCTGGGTATTACGGAACCGAAATCAGTCGGAATGTTTATTAATATCCGTCATCAGGGAGGATATGGAGCTGTAACCCGTGTTCTTGCAAAAACCAAAAGACCGGTAAATCTGGATAATATTCTTGCTGCGTTAAGAACAGATACAGGAAATCAGGTTGGCGCTTACAGAACACGCCAGAATAAGGTATATACCTGGTTGAATAAATATATGAAATAAAATATTTACGGCAGAGCAGTGATGGAAAAACAGCTTCCTCATTGCTCTGTTTTATCGTATTTTTCTGAACGGATGGTTGTATTTGGCAAAAAAGAGTGGTATAATTTAGAAAATTGAATAAAAAGAATATCAGGTGCTGGATTTTTATCCGGTTAAAAGGGAAGCAGGTGAGAATCCTGCACGATCTCGTCACTGTATTTAAGGAGTACAAAGCATTTTGTATTTTTACAGCCACTGGGAAACTGGGAAGGCTGCTTTGTATGTGGAATTATAAGCCAGGAAACCTGCCTGATATTGGTACGGGGACGAGGGTCCCAAATCACGAGTAATTGGTTGTACCGAATTGTGTCAGCAGCCCTTTTACCATGAGTAAGGGGTTTTTTTATTTTTATATAAAAATTCAGGTAATGGCACGGTGTTTTGCAGAAGAGTTTTTCTCCGTACATTTTTATTCATTTTTCGGAAAACTGTCATACAGCGGACAGGTTCCGGCACAGTGTAAAAAAGGAGGATAAAAACATGAAAAACAAAACTGTAAAAGCACTGGCATTACTGATGACTGTAACAACTGTTTCTATGATGGGAGCCTCCAGCATTTATGCTTCCGATACAGAAACAACAACAGAAGCTGCGGCTGAGGAAACTGAAGCTGCAGGAGAAGAAAGCGCAGATGCAGATCAGCAGGCAGCAGACAATGTGGCAGCGCTGATCGACAAAATTTATGTTCAGGAAAGAACAGAAACAACAGATGATGACTGTAAAGCTGCAAAAGAAGCCTGGGATGCCCTTACCGATGCACAGAAAGAGCTGGTGGAAGGCGAGAATGCCAGCCCGGATTACTTTGGACTGGACACCGGAGACGCTGCCAAAGATGATGCACACAATGCAGATGAGATTGGCGAGAACGAGCTTCTGGTAGTAAGCTTTGGAACCTCCTATAACGACAGCCGTGTTGAGGACATTAAAGGAATTGAAGACGCTTTGCAGGAAGCTTATCCGGACTGGGCCGTAAGAAGAGCATTTACTGCTCAGATCATTATCAACCACGTTCAGGCAAGAGACGGGGAAGTGATTGACAATATGCAGCAGGCTCTTGACCGCGCAGTGGAAAATGGAGTAAAGAATCTTGTGGTGCAGCCTACACATCTCATGCATGGAGCTGAATATGACGAGATGGCAGAGGTTCTTGAACAGTATCAGGACAAATTTGAATCCGTTGCAATTGCAGAGCCTATGCTTGGCGAGGTTGGGGATGATGCAACTGTGATTAATGAAGATAAAGCAGCAGTTGCTCAGGCAGTTGCAGATGCGGCAGTTCAGGAAGCAGGATTTGACAGTATGGAAGCAGCTGCAGAGGATGGCACAGCATTTGTATTTCTTGGCCACGGAACTTCCCATACAGCAAAGGTAAGCTACAGCCAGATGCAGACCCAGATGGAGGAGCTTGGATTTAAGAATGCATTTATCGGCACTGTAGAAGGTGAGCCGGAAGATACTGCCTGCGAAGCAGTGATCGAAAAGGTAAAAGAAGCAGGATATAAAAAAGTAATCCTTCGTCCGCTTATGGTAGTTGCCGGAGATCATGCAAATAATGATATGGCAGGAAGTGAAGAAGATTCCTGGAAATCCATGTTTGAAGCATCCGGCAGCTTTGACAGTGTGGATGCTCAGATTGCCGGCCTGGGAAGAATCGATGCAGTAAAACAGCTTTATGTGGATCATACAAAAGCAGCAATTGATTCCCTTGGAACAGAAGCAGCTACAGAGGATGAGGCGGCAGAAGCTGAAACAGCAGAGGCAGAAACGGAAGCTGCAGAAGAATAAGAACCATATGGATAAAAAATCTGCCCGGAATGTTACAGAACTTCCGGGCAGTTATTTTGAAAGGAGATCAAGGTTATGAAACGTAAAATGGCAATGATTCTTTGTATATCCGGCACAATAGTTATGGCAGGAAGCTCCGCTCCTGTTATGGCACAGGAATATTCGGCTGCAGATGAAATTCCCATTACAGTCTTTTTTGATGAAGGAGCTACCCGGGAGCAGATCGACAGGGTAGAAGAGCAGATCAGAGAAAGAAAGGAAGTAAAAGAAATTTTATATGTTTCTTCAGACCAGGCCTGGGAGGAATTTAAAGATTCTTATTTCCAGGGATCAGATGTTGAGGAAGGATTTCAGGATGAGAATCCCCTTTCCGGGTCGTCACATTTTAAAATTTATACGGAACAGCTTCAGGATCAGCCGGAGCTGGCTGAATATATAGAAAATCTGGATTATGTCAGGGAAGTTAACTGTGCAGATGCGATTGAGGACAGTCAGAGCAGCCTGAAAGACGGTATTTACACAGCTGATTTTGATACAGACAGCAACATGTTTCATGTGAATGAGGCAAAAGACGGCAAGGGAACACTGACAGTAAAGAACGGGGAAATGACCATTCATGTCAGTCTTGTTTCCAAGAGCATCGTAAATCTGTTTTCAGGAAAAGCGGAGGATGCACAGAAAGAAGGCGCGAAGGTTCTGGAGCCTACAGAGGATGAGGTTACATACAGCGATGGCTATAAAGAAACCGTGTATGGCTTTGACATTCCGGTTCCGTCTCTTGAGGAAGAATTTGACGTAGCACTTCTTGGCAAAAAAGGCAAGTGGTACGATCATAAAGTAAGTGTTTCCAATCCTCAGCCGGCGGAGAACAGTGAAGAGACAGGCGGTTCATCAGAAGGAAAGACAGCAGAGGAGCTGAAGCTTGAGGATGGAGATTACACAGTGGAAGTGGCTCTGGAGGGCGGATCCGGAAAGGCAACGGTAGAGAGCCCGGCGGAAATGAAGATTTCAGATGGAAAGGCCATGGCAACCATTACCTGGAGCAGTCCCAATTACGATTATATGATCGTGGACGGGGAGAAGTATGAGATGGTAAATACAGAAGGAAATTCTGTATTTGATATTCCGGTTGCAGCCTTTGATACGGCCCTTGAGGTAAAGGCCGATACCGTAGCCATGAGTGAACCCCATGAGATCAACTATACCCTGCAGTTTGATTCTGAATCTGTGAAAAAGGCTGAATAAATATGAAAAGGATTTTAATCTGTTTTATTGTAAGTATTATGCTTTTTATGGAAGGTATTCTTCCGGTCCAGGCATCTCAAGGCCAGAAGGAACCGCTGGAAATTTCAGGACTTGTTTACGATCACAGCATGGAACTTGATTATGCAGAACAGTTTTCTGTAGATTATTATAAAGATGGCTATGCTCTGATCACAATTGCAGATAAGGACAGATTTCTGGTTGTGCCGGAAGGGAAAAAGGCGCCGGAATCCCTGGATGAAACCATTGCAGTTATTCAACAGCCGGTGCAGAATATTTACCTTGTGGCAACCTCTGCCATGAATCTGTTCTGCGCGCTGGACGGGCTTGATCACATCAGTCTTTCCGGCACAGATGGAGACGGCTGGTATATTGAAGAGGCAAAAAAAGCTTTGGAGGATGGAAGTATTTCTTTTGCAGGAAAATACAGCGCTCCTGATTATGAACTGATTCTAAGCAAAAACTGTGGGCTTGCTGTGGAATCTACCATGATCTACCATATGCCTGAAGTGAAGGAAAAGCTGGAACAGTTTGGAATTCCGGTTCTTGTGGAGCATTCCAGCTATGAGCCTCATCCCCTGGGAAGAACAGAGTGGCTGAAACTGTATGGAGTGCTTCTGGATAAGGAAGAACCGGCTCAGGAGCTTTTTGAAAAGCAGGCAGATAAGGTGAAAAATCTGGAAAACAGCAAAAATACAGGAAAGACAGTGGCATTTTTTTATATTAATTCTGTAGGAGCTGCAAATGTGCGAAAATCCAATGACTATGTGGCGAAAATGATTGAGCTGGCAGGAGGAAAATATATTTTTGATGAGCTTGGAGAGGATGACAGCGCACTTTCCACCATGAACATGCAGATGGAAGAATTTTACGCCGGGGCAAAGGATGCGGATTATATTATTTATAACAGCACCATTGACGGTGAGCTGACGACCATCGATCAGCTTCTGGCAAAAAGCTCTCTTCTCAATGATTTTAAGGCAGTAAAAAATGGAAATGTATGGTGTACGGAACAGAATCTTTTTCAGGATACTATGGGGCTGGGAACCATGATCGAAGATATCCATACCATGCTGACAACAGAAGATGGCAGTCTGGACACTCTGACTTATATGCACCGGCTGAAATAGGCCGGCAGATAAGAGGGCAGGTTCTGATGAATAAACAGGAAGGATAGAAACATGCGGAAGAAACTACATCTTAGATACTGGATCGCCTTTGGCTTTCTGGCTTTGCTTCTGATGAGCTTTATAGTGTGGAATATTAATTCCGGAAGTATTGAGATTTCTGTAAGAGAGATTATGGAAATCCTGTTTTTGGGAAAGGGAGAGGACACAGCACTTAATATCATCTGGGAGATCAGGCTTCCCAGAATACTGGCAGCGATTATCCTGGGCGGTGCCCTGTCTGTATCCGGTTTTCTTTTGCAGACGTTTTTTGGAAATCCCATAGCCAGTCCCTTTGTTCTTGGAATTTCATCCGGGGCAAAGCTGGTCGTTTCCCTTGTTATGATCTTCCTTCTGGGAAAATCCATGGTTGCCTCCTCGGCAGTTCTGATTCTGGCTGCATTTGTGGGCTCTATGATCTCTATGGGTTTTGTACTGCTTGTTGCAAAAAAAGTAAAACAGATGTCTGCTCTTATTATCAGTGGCATTATGATCGGATATATCTGTTCTGCCATTACAGATTTTGTGATCACGTTTGCAGATGATTCCAATATTGTAAATCTTCATAACTGGTCCATGGGAAGCTTTTCCGGCATGAACTGGGAAAATGTGAGGATGATGGCAGTTGTGACAGCAGTTACGGTACTGATGGTATTTCTGATGTCAAAACCTATCAGCGCTTATCAGCTTGGGGAAGGCTATGCACAGAACATGGGCGTAAATATTAAACTTTTCCGTGTGGCTCTGATTCTTCTGTCAAGTATTTTATCAGCATGCGTCACTGCATTTGCAGGACCCATATCCTTTGTAGGAATTGCGGTGCCTCATCTGGTAAAAAGTTTATTAAAAACAGCCCGGCCCCTTCTGGTGATCCCGGCTTGTTTTCTGGGAGGAGCAGTATTCTGTCTTTTCTGTGATCTGATCGCAAGAACAGCCTTTGCGCCTACGGAGCTCAGTATCAGTTCAGTAACTGCGGTGTTTGGCGCGCCTGTTGTTATTTATATTATGATTCGGAGAAAGAGGTCCGCATAATGGAAGAGTATTTTATTCAAACAGAGCAGCTGACAGTAGGTTATGACGGGAAGCCTCTGATCAAAGATATTAAGATCCGTCTGAAAAAAGGGGAGATACTTACTCTGATCGGCCCTAACGGAGCAGGAAAGTCCACGATTTTAAAAAGTATGACCCGGCAGCTGAAACTGGTTGGCGGGGCAGTATACCTGGACGGTGAAATGATGAGCCGCATGTCCGGAAAGGATGTGGCAAAAAGACTGGCGGTTGTAATGACAGAACGTATCCGGCCGGAGCTTATGACCTGTGAGGATATTGTGGCAACAGGACGTTATCCATATACGGGAACACTGGGAATTATGGGAGAAGAAGACTGGGAAAAGGTTCATGAGGCAATGGAACTGGTTCATGCACTGGATTTTAAGGACAGGGATTTTACCGCCGTCAGTGACGGCCAGAGACAGAGGATTCTTCTTGCAAGAGCTATCTGTCAGGAGCCGGAGGTAATTGTACTGGACGAGCCTACTTCATTTCTTGATATCAGACACAAGCTTGAGCTGCTGGCAATTCTTAAAGATATGGTAGTTCGGAAAAAAACAGCGGTTCTGATGTCTCTTCATGAACTGGATCTGGCTCAGAAGATTTCTGACTGCGTGATCTGTGTTCATGGAGATAAAATAGAAAAATACGGGTCTCCGGAGGAAATCTTCAGTTCTGAATATGTGCATCATCTTTATGGGATTACAACAGGGAGCTACAATGCTGCGTTCGGGTGTCTGGAAATGGAAAGACCAAAAGGAAAGCCGGAGGTATTTGTGATCGGAGGAAACGGGACAGGTATTCCGGTATACAGGAAGCTTCAGAGGGCTGGAATTCCTTTTGCAGCAGGTATTCTCCACGGAAATGATGTGGACTGTGAGGTTGCCAGAGCTCTGGCGGCAGAGGTGATAGAAGAACAGCCGTTTTCTCTGATACGGGAGGAAGTTTATCAGAAGGCAGTGCAGGTGATGGAGCAGTGTGCCCATGTGATCTGCTGTGTAAATGAGTTCGGGCCTGTAAATGAAAAAAACAGGCAGCTTTGCTGTCTGGCAGAGAAAGCCGGAAAACTTGCACAGGAGAAAGGATTCTGCTATAATAGGAACACTTGATACATATTTTTTGTTTGAAACAGAAAGAGACAGGTGTTTTCATGGCAAGACCAGCACAGCAGAAAAAGCTGTCAGGCCACGGCAGGAAAAGATCCGTAAGACGGAAACGAGTGGATTATTATGATTACAGCCTTCTGGCAGTGATCATTCTTCTTACCTGCTTTGGTCTGATTATGCTGTACAGTACCAGTTCCTACATGGCAGAGGTCAAGTACGGCGATGACATGTATTTTTTTAAGAAACAGGCGCTGATCAGCGCTGTCTGTATTGTTGCGGCAGTTGTAATATCAAAAATTGATTACCATATCCTTGGCAGATTTACCACAATCTTATATGTATCTGCTCTGTTTCTGATGGCTCTGGTAAAGCTTACTCCACTGGGTCAGGAGGTAAACGGAGCGAGACGCTGGCTGAAGCTGGGGATTCAGTTTCAGCCTGCGGAGATTGCCAAAATTGCGGTGATTGTATGTCTGCCTTATATGATCATAAACATGGGGCGGCAGGTAAAAACGCTGAAGGGCTGTATGAGATTGGCAGGATCAGGAGGACTTCTTGCTGCCGGTGCTTATATTTTAACAGAAAACCTCAGTACGGCTATCATTATTTTCGGTATTACTGCAGGCCTTATTTTTATGGCTCATCCAAACACAAAGCTGTTTCTCAGTATTGCGGCGGTGGGTGTGGTTCTTGTGGCGGGAATCGTAATATTTTTGTATCTTACGGTAGACCCGGAAACAAACGAAAACTTTCGAATCGGGCGAATCCTTGTATGGCTCCGGCCGGAAGAGTTTGCAGACGGAATGGGATATCAGACTCTTCAGGCTCTGTATGCCATAGGCTCCGGCGGACTTCTGGGAAGAGGACTGGGAAACAGTATCCAGAAGCTGGGAAGTGTTCCAGAGGCGCAGAACGATATGATCTTTTCCATTGTGTGTGAGGAACTGGGAATAGCGGGAGGCGTGATGCTGCTTCTTATGTTTGCCTACCTTCTGTACCGGCTGTTCTTTATTGCACAGAATGCTTCCGACTTGCTGGGAAGCCTGATGGTAACCGGAATTTTTATCCATATTGCGCTGCAGGTGATCTTTAATGTTGCGGTTGTGCTGAATCTTATGCCCAATACAGGAGTTACCCTTCCGTTTATCAGCTACGGAGGAACCTCCATCATGTTTTTGATGGCGGAAATGGGTCTGGCGTTAAGTGTGGCCCGGCAGATAAAATTTCAAGACATGTAAGGAATAACCGGCAGACGAAGCCCGGAAAAAGAGAAAATCGTGGAAATCTATTGACAAATAGATGTACAGAATATATACTTTCCACATCAAAGTAGCATATTTGATAAAGGAGAAGATAGTAATGTTAGAAGAAATGAAAAAAATGATCGCAGAACAGTTAAGCTGTGATGAAAATGAGATTAATTTGGAAACTTCTTTTAAGGATGACCTGGGGGCAGATTCACTGGATCTTTTTGAGCTTGTAATGGCACTGGAGGATGAGTATAACATCGAGATTCCTGCGGAGGAGCTTGCAGATCTTGCTACCGTAGGAGATGTGATCGAATATCTGAAGAACAGAGGCATCGAAGCATAATTGAGTTAAACGGTTGCCGTGTATCAGGCGGCGACGCTAAATTCCCTGAGGCAGAGATGTCTCAGGGAATTTCATAGTATAAAGAAAACAGGAGAGAGATTATGACAAAGTTAAGGACAAGATTTGCGCCAAGCCCCACAGGAAGAATGCATGTGGGAAATCTGCGTACGGCATTATACGCATATCTGATCACCAAACATGAGGGCGGTGATTTTATTCTCCGCATTGAGGATACAGATCAGGAGCGTTATATGGAAGGGGCGGTTGATATTATTTACCGCACCATGGAAAAGACAGGACTGCTTCATGATGAGGGTCCGGACAAAGACGGCGGCGTAGGACCTTATGTGCAGAGTGAGCGTCAGGCATCCGGTCTTTATCTGGAATATGCCAGAAAGCTTGTGGATCAGGGCGACGCTTACTACTGCTTCTGCGGACAGGAAGAACTGGAATCCATGAAGCGCATGGTGGCAGGAAAAGAAATTTCCATTTATGACAAGCGCTGCCTGAAGCTTCCAAAGGAAGAAGTGGAAAGACGTCTTGCAGCAGGAGAGCCTCATGTGATCCGGTTTAATATGCCCACAGAGGGAACCACTACCTTCCATGATGTGATTTACGGAGATATCACAGTAAATAATGAGGAAATGGAAGATCTGATCCTGATCAAGTCTGACGGCTATCCTACTTATAATTTTGCAAACGTAGTGGACGATCATCTGATGGGAATCACCCATGTAGTCCGTGGAAACGAATATCTTTCTTCCGCGCCGAAATACAATCGTATTTACGAGGCGTTTGGCTGGGAAATCCCGGTTTATGTACACTGTCCTCTTATTACAAACGAGGAACATCAGAAGCTCAGCAAGCGTTCCGGACATTCCTCCTATGAGGATCTGGTAGATCAGGGATTCCTGACAGAGGCGATTGTAAACTTTGTGGCCCTTCTTGGCTGGAGCCCTCAGGAAAACAGAGAGATCTATTCTCTTCCTGAGCTTGTGGAAGCCTTTGACTATCACCACATCAGCAAATCACCGGCTGTTTTTGATATCCAGAAGCTGCGCTGGATGAACGGCGAATATATCAAAAAAATGGATCCGGAAGCTTTTTATGAAAAAGCCCTGCCTTATATGAAGGAAGTACTGAAAAAAGATTATAATTTCCATAAAATTGCAGGAATGGTGCAGACACGAATCGAGGTATTCCCGGATATTCCGGCTCTGATCGACTTCTTTGAGGAAGTTCCGGAGTATGATTCCTCCATGTACTGCCACAAAAAAATGAAAACAACAGAAGAGACTGCTCTTACTGTATTAAAAGAGGTTCTTCCTGTACTTGAAGCTCAGGAGGACTATACAAATGATCCTCTGTTTGCTTCTTTAAGCGAATTTGTAAAAGAAAAGGGCTACAAGAACGGATATGTTATGTGGCCGCTCCGTACTGCAGTTTCCGGCAAGCAGATGACACCTGCCGGAGCAACTGAGATCATGGAGATCATTGGCAAGGAAGAAACTCTGAAGCGCATAAAAGCAGCCATTGAAAAACTCAGCTAAGAACGGACTTATATGAAACGTAATCCATCTCAGAAACGGGCAATCGCCCACCTGTCAGGACCCATGATGGTTCTGGCAGGCCCCGGATCGGGGAAAACCTCCGTAACAGTAGAACGAATTGCATATATGACAAAAGAATGTGGGATATCCCCGGCTTCCATTCTTGTTGTGACATTTTCCAGGGCCGCGGCAAAGGAAATGAAGGAACGGTTTTTAAAATTTACCGGACAGGAGCACAGCCCGGTGACGTTTGGAACCTTTCACGGGGTATTTTATGCTATTTTAAAACAGGCATATGGATTTACTGCGGCAAATATTCTGTCAGAGGAAGAAAAGAATAGTATTTTAAAAGAACTTACCCTGGAGCTGGCAGGAGAGCTTGCAGAAGAGGGAGATTTTACCGGAGAACTGGCAAAAGAGATCAGTGTGGTAAAAGGAAACCGGATTTCTCTGGAGCATTATTATTCTTCCTGCTGTCCGGATGAGGTGTTCCGCCGGATATATCAGGGATATAGGAAAGAATGTACCGCAAGGCGAAAGCTGGATTTTGACGATATGCTTTTGTACTGCTATGAGCTTTTTCAGCAGAGACAGGACATTCTGAAAGCCTGGCAGAATAAATTTCAGTATATTCTGGTGGATGAGTTTCAGGATATCAACCAGCTTCAGTATGATATTGTCAGGCTTCTGGCAAAGCCGGAAAACAATCTGTTTATTGTAGGGGATGATGACCAGTCCATTTATCACTTCCGGGGGGCAAGACCGGAGATCATGCTGAATTTCACAAAGGATTATCCGGAAGCAGAAACGGTGGTCTTAAATGTAAACTACCGGTGTACAAAAAGAATCCTTGGATCAGCCATGAATGTGATCGGAGAAAATAAAACACGTTTTAAAAAAGAGCTGTCCACTCCCAATCCGGAGGGCGAACCGGTAAGTATTCTGGAATTTCCCAATCCCAGAGAAGAATATATGGAGATTACCGGTGAGCTGCGCAGGAGACTGGATGCAGGCGATGATCTGAAGGATACGGCAATACTTCTCCGGACAAATCAGGAGGCAGAAGGCCTTGTGGGAGCTCTGATGGAGCGTCAGGTACCTTTTGCCATGAAAGAAACTCTGCCCAATCTTTTTCATCACTGGATATGCAGAAATATGATGGCATATATGAGACTGGCAGCCGGGCAGAACTGCAGAAAGAATTTTCTGGAGATCATGAACCGTCCCAACCGTTATCTTTCACGGGAGGCTCTGGCGATTTCAAATGAACTGTCTTTTGAGCAGCTGAAGGAATTTTATAAGAATAAGGACTGGATGTGCGACAGGATCACCACCCTGGAAACCCATCTCAGGATTCTGAAGGGACTGCCCCCTTATGCGGCTATAAATTTTATCAGAAAAGGTATGGGATATGAAGAATACTTGCATGAATATGCACGTTATCGTAAAATAAAACCAGAGGAATTAAGTGAGATCCTGGACCGCCTTCTGGAAAGCGCAAAAGGAATAAACAGTCTGGAAGAATGGGAGACTTACATAGAAGATTATACGAAGAGACTGAATGAACAGGCAAAGAAGCAGGAAAAAGAGACAGAAGGAGTTCTGATCTCCACCATGCACGGGGTAAAGGGGCTGGAATTTGACCGGGTTTATATACTGAATGTAAATGAAGGCAGCATCCCTTATAAAAAAGCAGTTCTTGAGCCGGCTCTGGAAGAAGAGAGAAGACTGTTTTATGTCGGAATGACCCGGGCAAAGAAAAAACTCACGTTATGCTATGTGAAACGGCAGTACGAAAAGGACAGAGAACCGTCCAGATTTTTAAAGGAGGCAGGAGTATGAAAGCAGTCATTTATTTTACCGAGATTCCCCCACAGTATGAGCACAAAAACATGGGACATATGACAGGAGAAAAGCTTCTGGAAGAGGCGCTTCTGAAAGAGTATGGACGGAAGCTTGCTTTTGAGCCGAGGGCAAAAGGCGAGCACGGGAAACCGTTTTTTACATTACAGCCGAAAATTCATTATAACATCAGCCATTCCGGAAAGTATGTGGTCTGTGTTCTTGCAGGCGAGGAAGTGGGGATTGATATTCAGGAACACAGAGAACTGGATTATGAAAAAGGCCTGCAGAAACTGGTGCCGGTATCCCTGTTTCACGAAATACTGGAATCTGATCACATAAAGGAAGCTTTCTATAACCAGTGGGTGCTTCGTGAAGCATATATGAAATGGATCGGCGAGGGATTTTCCAGAGATTCCCGTACCATCCCAATGGACAGAGGAAATTCTGTGCTGCTGGAAATGGAGCCGGGATACAGCGGAGCTGTGTGGTCAGAAAACCCTCTGGAGCTCAGATGGGAACATCTGGAAATAAGCATTCCGTAAAATCCGGTAATGAAACAGAGATTGTCCTCATATATTATGTGTAAAGAGGGGGGAGGACAATGGAGGCCAGTCAGATCCAGAATCTGTTTGCCGGAAATATCCGGCGGCTTCTTGTCCAGACGGAGATCGATTACGACAGATTGTACGAGATCCGTCTCCGGGCAGGAAGGCCGCTGTTTCTCACTTATGATAAAGGCGAATGTTTTTTAAGAACAAAGGGCAGGGAGCCGTATGTGGTAACAAGAGAGGATCTGAAAGAGACACTGGAATACGTAAGCGGGTATTCTCTGTACGCCTATGAGGATGAACTTCGCCAGGGATATATGAGCGTACAGGGAGGCCACAGGGTAGGGGTTACCGGAAAAGTGATCCTGGATGGCGACCGGATCAGGGGAATGAAATATATTTCCTGTATCAATGTGCGTCTGGCTCATCAGATACCAGGATGCGCGGACGCTGTAATGCCCTATATCCGAAAAGAAAAATGGACAGCCCATACACTGATCATCTCACCGCCCAGATGTGGAAAAACCACACTTTTAAGGGATGTGATCCGACAGCTCAGCAATGGCTTCGGAAAGATTCCGGGTGTTACGGTTGGCGTGGTGGATGAGAGAAGCGAGCTGGCAGGCTGCTATCAGGGCATCCCCCAGAATGACCTGGGAATGAGAACGGATGTGCTGGACTGCTGTCCGAAAGCCCAGGGAATGCAGATGCTGATACGAGCCATGTCCCCGGCGGTAGTGGCAGTGGATGAGCTTGGAAAGGAAGAGGACTTCCGCGCAGTGGAAGCGGTGATCCACAGTGGGTGCAGACTGATCGCCACTGCCCATGGAGAGAATGTGGAAGCTGTGCTTGCCACACCCTTTTTTGCAGGGCTGAAAAAAATGCGAGTATTTGACAGATATATTGTTCTGGGAAAAGAAAAAAGAGCCGGCATTATCAGGGGGATTTTTGACGGAAGGGGAGTTCCATGCTGAAATTTGCAGGCATTCTCATGATTTTTATTGCAGGGACCGGCATGGGGACTGCAAAGAGTATGGAGCTTACAAAAAGAGAGCGGAATCTGAAAAAATTCCTGTGGCTGACCTCATGTTTAAAGGGGACAGTGCGCTGCGGCAATAGCTGTTTTCCTGAGGCGTTTCTGGAAATTTCAGAAAAGTTTGACGGTATGTACCAGGAGTTCCTTCAGAGTCTTGCGGACAGGCTGAAAGGTCAGGAAGGCCAGACCCTTGGACAGATTTTCCGGGACTGTGCAAAAAAAGAGTTCCGGACCGCAGGTTTTTCTGCAGAAGAAATGGAACTGATCGCTTCTCTTGGAGACAGGCTTGGCTATCTGGACAGAGAAATGCAGCTAAGGCAGCTGGATATTTTTGAGGAAGAGCTGTGCAGGAGGCTGGATTTTCTGGCCTGCCAGCTTCCGGAAAAAAAGAAACTATGCCGGAATCTGGGGATTCTGGGAGGGATTTTTCTGGGAGTGCTTTTGTGGTAGGAAGAAAACTGTGCAGAGCTTGGGAAAGGAGGACGATTTGGAAGTCGGTATTATTTTTAAAATAGCGGCAGTGGGAATCCTTGTTTCTGTTCTTTCTCAGATACTGAAACACAGTGGCAGAGATGAGCAGGCGTTTCTGGTAAGTCTTGCCGGACTTCTGGTGGTTCTCTTCTGGATCGTTCCCTATATATACGATCTGTTTGAAAGTATACAGACTCTTTTTGTTATGTAGACGGAGCAGATGCGGAAGGAGCGGAGCATGGATATTATAAAGATTTCTCTTCTTGGTGTATGCGGCGTAATGCTTGGATTTTTTCTGAAAGGAACAAAGCCGGAATACGCTGTTTTTGTAACTGTGGGAATCGGGATTATGATCCTGGGGCTTGCAGCAGGAAAGATAGAGTATATATTTTCAGCGGTGGATCGGCTGAAAGACAGCCTTCCTCTGGATGAAGGCTATCTGGCAACGCTGATAAAAATGATCGGTATTACCTACATCGGACAGTTTTCTGCAGGAATATGCAGAGATGCAGGGCATCAGGCAACGGCAGGACAGATCGAGCTGTTCTGTAAGCTGTCTATTATGGTCCTCAGTATTCCTGTGCTGATGGCGCTTCTGGATACGATCCAGAAGTTTTTTGTATGAAGAGGCTTTATAAAACTGGGATTTTTGTTTTATGCACCGCATTTATCATCTTTTGCGGAACAAAAGTCGTACAAGGGGCAGAAGAGGCTGATACGGCAGAGCAGATCCAGGGGGAGCTTCTTTCGGAGCTTGATTTCGGTCAGGTTCAGAGGATGCTGGACGAGCTTTTGGGGACAGAAAGCTTTTCTTTTCAGGAAGCTCTGAAGAAATTAATAAACGGGGAAGAAGCGATTTCAAAAGAGACAGTGCAGGAATTTCTGCGCGGTCTTTTTTTTTCCGGTTTTGAGAGAGAGAGGGAGCTGTTTGCAAAAATTCTGGTGCTGGTGATTCTTGCGGCAGTGTTTACAAATTTTGCTTCTGTGTTTGAAAACGGACAGGTGGGAGATGTCAGTTTTTATGTGGTGTATATTCTTCTGTTTACGCTTCTGATGGATTCTTTTTATGAAAAAACACGTTCGCTGCATCATACGATCTCCTGGATCGTGGAATTTATGAAGGCGCTGTCTCCGGCATATTTTATGACAGTGGCGGCATCTTCCGGAGCTCTGTCAGCAGCTGTGTTTTATGAAGGAGTTCTTCTTCTGGTGTGGCTGATCCAGTGGATTCTTCTGAATGTTCTTTTACCTGCGGCGGAGATTTATGTTCTTCTGCGTCTGGTAAATCATCTGTCCAGAGAAGAAATGCTGGGAAAATTTGCAGAATTTTTAAAAACAGTGATCAGCTGGGCACTAAAAACTCTTCTGGGCCTTGTGGCAGGGCTTCAGGTTGTCCGGGGGCTGGTGGCTCCGGTTATGGATTCTCTGAAAAGAAGTGTGATCGGAAAAGCGGCAGGAGCATTGCCGGGAGTTGGAAATGCTGTGAACATGGTAACAGAGCTGGTGATCACCAGTGCGGTCCTTGTACGCAACTGCCTTGGAGTTCTTATCCTTCTGGCAACAGTGGCTGCCGGGGCAGGACCTGTGATCCATTATGGGATGCTGTCTTTAACTTACCGGTTTCTGGCAGCAGTATCTCAGCCGATATCGGATAAGCGGATGGTGGAATGTCTGTCTACCATGGGAGAAGGCTTTGAGATCCTGCTGAAAATCCTTTTTACAGCAGAGGTTCTTTGTATTCTGACTTTTCTGATCATTATGGCAGGAATACAGGGAGGCGGCGTATGAGAGAGGACATTTACCAGTGGATGAAAAGTCTTGCAGTTTTTTATCTGTTTTTTACAGCAGTTCTTCAGCTGGTTCCTGATCGTAAATATGAACGCTATGTGCGTTCGTTTATGGGACTTCTTCTGATCTACATGCTCTGCACGCCTGTGTTTGCTGTATTTGGAAAAAGCGGGCAGCTTCTGGAAGGCTTTGCAGATACCTTTTATCAGGAACAGAAAAGGATGGACAGGATGGAAGCAGAAGAGCTTCAGACTTTTTATCTGAAACAGGGATACGAAAATGAGATTTCTTCTAAAATTGAAGAATTGTTAAAAGAATCAGGAATAAATCCTTCTGAGACTGCCGTACATATAGAAGGAGAGCGGATATCCGCAGTACTGACTGTAAAACAGGAGCTGACCCGGGAACAGGAAAGGGGGATTCGGGATGACCTCAGGAAGAGCTTCGGAATCGAAGAAAAGGACTGTAAGATCCTTACTGACAGAAATGACGGGGCAGCAGTGGATGGTTCTTCTGCTTCTGGGAATGCTTCTGACAGTAATCGCGCTTCCGGTATCAGACAGTAAGGAACAGACAGAGGAAAAGCAGGATCTTACGGAAAATACAGAAAGCTGTGAGGGGGACAGAACACTTCTGGAGGCAAAGCTGGAATCCATTCTGGAAAATACAGAAGGTGTGGGAAAGGTGCAGGTACTTCTGATGACCGGAGAGGGAAAACAGGGATTTTACGGAACGGAAAACACGGAAGTGACAGGTGTGCTGATTGCGGCAGAGGGGGCGGATAATTCTGTTACCGTGCAGAATATTCAGCAGGCTGTAATGGCATTATTTCAGATTGAAGCCCATAAAATAAAAATAATGAAAATGAAATGAGGAGAGTAAAGTGAAAAAAATCATGAAAAAGAATCAGGTGATCATCACCTCGCTGGCAATTCTGATCGCAGTAGCCGGATACCTGAATTTTGCGGATGTAGATCTGGGATTTAAGGATAAAGAGGCCAGTACAGACAGCAGCAGTATTCTGGAGGAGGTAGAGTATGATCTGACAGATGAAACAGCCCTTCTGGATGAGAACGGGGCAGATGGCCAGGGAGATCTTTCAACTACAGGAACTCCCGGAGAAGCCGTACTTACAGGAGCTTCTGATTTTGCAGCCCAGGCAAAGCTTTCCAGAGAGCAGGTGCGCTCTCAGAACAAGGCAGAGCTTCAGGAGATCATTGGAAATACCGATATCAGTGAGGAGAAAAAGCAGGAAGCCATCAATACCATGGTATCCATGACTGAGCTTGCGGAAAAAGAAGCGGCGGCAGAGCTTCTTCTGGAAGCAAAAGGATTTGAGAATGTGGTTGTGAATCTGACCGGGGAGACAGCGGATATTGTAGTGCCGGACAGCGCTCTGGAGGATGCGCAGAGGGCGCAGATCGAGGATATTGTAAAAAGAAAGACCGGCATCGCAGCAGAAAATATTGTGATCACACCTCTGAGTCAGAGCAGCGATGAAGCAGAAGCTGTCCCGGAAGGTGAAGAGGAGCTGGAGGAAACAAACGGAGAGGCTGAGGAGATCGGTGAAACAGAAGATTCAGGAGAAGCATCGGGATCCGGAGAGGATTATGAGGAGCAGGAAACCTCGGCAGAGGCTTCAGACGAGTATGTAATACAGACAGAAGGGATTTATGACTGACCGGTATCCGGATGAATAGAAAAAGGCGCCCCTCTTCCGGCAGGGAGAGGGGATTTTTCCTGTCCGATTGCTCTTGACAGTGCAGGCTTTTGTATACTAGAATGTGTGAGTATGTTATGAGTTTGTATGAATAGAAAACAGGAGGCTTAAACGTGTCCAAGTATGCGAAAGAGATAGAAAAGAGAAGAACCTTTGCCATTATTTCCCACCCGGATGCCGGTAAGACAACACTGACAGAAAAATTCCTTCTTTATGGAGGCGCCATCAATCTGGCAGGAAGCGTAAAGGGAAAGGCAACTGCCCGCCATGCGGTATCTGACTGGATGGAGATCGAGAAGGAGAGAGGTATTTCCGTAACCTCCTCTGTGCTTCAGTTCCATTATGACGGCTACTGTATCAATATTCTGGATACACCGGGACATCAGGATTTCTCGGAGGATACCTACCGTACCCTGATGGCAGCAGATTCCGCTGTCATGGTCATTGACGGAAGCAAGGGCGTGGAGGCGCAGACAAGAAAGCTGTTCAAGGTCTGTGTAATGCGCCACATTCCGATTTTTACATTTATCAACAAAATGGACAGAGACGCAAACGATACCTTTGATCTTCTGGATGAGATCGAAAAGGAACTGGGAATTGCGACCTGCCCTATTAACTGGCCTATTGGTTCCGGAAAAAAATTCCGCGGCGTTTATGACAGAAACACCCATAAGGTGCTGACCTTTTCCGATACACAAAAAGGAACAAAAGAGGGAATCATTGAGGAGATCGACATCGATGACTCCCGTCTTGATGAAATCGTAGATCCTGATCAGAAGGAACAGCTAATGGAAGAAATCGAGCTTCTTGACGGAGCAAGCGCAGATTTTGATCAGGAGCTGGTAAGTAAAGGTGAGCTGACTCCGGTATTTTTCGGATCTGCGCTGACAAACTTTGGTGTGGAGACTTTTCTGGAGCACTTCCTGTCCATGACAACCTCTCCACTTCCGCGTATTGCAGATGAGGAAGAGATTGATCCTATGTCTGACGATTTTTCTGCTTTTGTGTTTAAGATCCAGGCAAATATGAACAAGGCTCATCGTGACAGAATTGCCTTTATGCGTATCTGTTCCGGCAGGTTTGACGCTTCCCAGGAGGTATATCATGTACAGGGAGACAAAAAAATGCGCCTTCTGCAGCCACAGCAGATGATGGCAGAATCCCGTCATGTGGTTGACGAGGCATATGCAGGAGATATTATCGGCGTATTTGACCCGGGCATTTTTTCCATTGGAGATACCATCTGTTCACCGGGAAGAAAGTTTGCCTTTGAGGGAATCCCTACCTTTGCGCCGGAACATTTTGCCCGTGTCCGTCAGATTGATACCATGAAAAGAAAGCAGTTTGTAAAAGGAATCAATCAGATTGCCCAGGAGGGTGCCATTCAGATCTTCCAGGAGTTTAATACAGGAATGGAAGAGATCATTGTGGGCGTTGTGGGTGTCCTGCAGTTTGATGTTCTGAAATACCGCCTGGAAAATGAATATAATGTAGAGATCCGTCTGGAAAATCTTCCTTATGAGCATATCCGGTGGATCGCCAATAAGGATGAAGTGGATGTGGCAAAGATCACAGGAACCTCAGATATGAAAAAGGTAACAGACCTGAAAGGAAATCCTCTGCTTCTGTTTGTAAATGCATGGAGCGTGGGCATGACTCAGGACCGGAATCCGGATCTTGTACTGACAGAGTTCAGTAAATAAAAACTTTATCAGAAGAACCGATACAAAATGAAATAAATAATAAATGCTTTTATTTTCTGTAAAAATTTGATATACTAAGCTTATTAACAGGGACAGAGGAAACATGAAAAAGTCTGTTCCTTAACCGGAGTATCTGATTCTGAATCCTTAGGAGGAGTTATTATGGCAGAAAAAAGAACAACCTATAAAATACAGGATGTAGGAGGTATCGGTGAAGTAAAGATCGCAGATGAAGTGGTGACGATCATTGCGGCACTTGCGGCTACAGAAGTTGAGGGCGTTGCATCCATGGGCGGAAACATCACAAATGAACTGGTAAGCAAGCTTGGAATGAAGAACCTGTCCAAGGGCGTAAAGGTTACTGTTCTGGAGGGCGTTGTCACAGTGGATCTGACACTGAATATTGATTTCGGAAAAAATATTCTGGACGTCAGCCGGAAGGTTCAGGACAAGGTAAAGACATCTATTGAGAATATGACAGGCCTTGAGGTTGCAGATGTAAATATCCGCATTGCTGGTGTAGATATGGAGAACGAAAAAGGAAAGTAACCCTTTCCTTTTTTCTATATGAGGAGGAATTATGCGAAGACACGAACAGAGAGAACATATTTTTAAACTGCTGTTTATGACACAGTTTAATGAAGAGGGAGAAATGCCGGAGCAGCTTTCTCTTTACTTTGACAGTCTGGAGGAGCTGACAGAAGAAGAGCAGGCTGTCATGAAGAAGAAATACGATGATATTCTTGCGCATATTGAAGAAATCGATCAGGAATTAAATGAATACAGCCAGGGATGGAAAACAAGCAGAATGAACAGGGTTGACCTGACTGCTCTCCGTCTTGCTTTTTATGAGATGAAATTTGATGAGGAGATTCCGGTAGGAGTTGCCATCAACGAGGCAGTAGAGCTTGCCAAGCTTTTCGGCGGAGAAGATTCCGGTTCCTTTGTAAACGGAATCCTTGGAAAGATCGCAAGCGGAAAGAAAGAGGGCGGTCCTGTGCGCAGAACACATCGTCCTTCCCACCAGGCAAAGATCATTATCAGATCCAGCAAAAATCAGAAAAAAAAGGAACAGCCGTCATCTGAAGAAAGCAAGAACTGAAAATGAAAAGAGTTTATTCCGTAGGTCAGGTCAACCGCTATGTAAAAAATATGTTCCTTCAGGATTTTGTCCTGAAAAAGGTATATGTAAAGGGTGAGGTTTCCAACTGTAAATATCACCCAAGCGGACATATTTATTTTTCTCTGAAAGATGAGACAGGAGTTCTTTCCTGCGTGATGTTTGCCGGACACAGGCGCGGACTGGCATTCCGCATGAAAGACGGAGATCAGGTGGTAGTGGGCGGAGCTGTGGACGTTTACGAGAGGGACGGACGTTATCAGCTTTATGCAAAGGAGATCACCCAGGAAGGAGAAGGCGTTCTGTACGAACGTTTTCTTGCTTTGAAAAGAGAACTGGAAGAAATGGGAATGTTTGCCCAGGAATATAAACAGCCCATTCCGGAATTTATCCGAAGACTGGGTGTGGTAACTGCGCCTGCAGGAGCGGCCATACAGGATATCCGCAATATTTCTCTGAGAAGAAATCCGTATGTCCAGATCATCCTCTATCCGGCACTGGTACAGGGAGAAGGAGCTGCGGACAGTATTGTAAAGGGTATCCGTATGCTGGATGAAGCCGGTGTGGATGTAATGATCGTTGGAAGAGGCGGAGGTTCCATAGAGGATCTCTGGGCCTTTAATGAAGAAAAAGTAGCCCGCGCTATTTTTGACTGCAGAACGCCTGTGATCTCCGCGGTAGGACATGAAACAGATTTTACCATTGCGGATTTTGTGGCGGATCTGAGAGCGCCTACACCGTCAGCGGCAGCAGAGCTGGCTGTGGCTCAGTATGGGAAGCTGGTTGAGAATACCGCCAGTTTCCGTGAGCGTCTGAACCGGGGGATGAATGCAAAGCTGAATCTGGAGCGTTTACGTCTGGATCAGCTTCAGATGAGATTTCAGTATTTAAGTCCGGAAAGCAGGCTGAGGGAAAGAAGACAGCTTCTTCTGGATTATGAGGATGCCCTCAGAGACGGGATGAAGTGGAAGCTTCAGGAAAAACGCCATGTGCTGGGGCTTTATCTGGAACGTTATAAAGGACTTTCGCCCCTTGGCAAGCTCAGCCAGGGCTACGCTTTTGTGGCGGACAGCCGGGGCAGGGCAGTCAAAACAACGGTAGGCATAAAGCCGGGAGACCGGATGGAAATTTCTGTGACAGACGGTGTGATCGAAGCTGAGGTTACAGGAATCAGAAAGGAAACATGGGAAACATGACAGAGACGATTAACCAGGAAACGGATCTCCAAAAAGAGAAGACCCTGGAGGAAGCCTTTGAAAAGCTGGGAGAACTGGCAGAAAGGCTGGAGGACAGCGAGACCTCTCTGGAAGATTCGTTCCGCTTTTATAAAGAAGGAATGGAGCTTTTAAAATACTGCAGCGAAAAGCTGGACACAGTAGAAAAAAAAATGCTCCAGATGGATGAAGATGGAACATTACGGGAATTTTAAGGATGAACTGAAAAAACGGACGGATCATGCGGAAGAAGTGATCCGCCGCTGGCTTCCAGAAGAAAAAGGTTTTGCCAGAACCATGGCAGAGACAATGAATTACAGTATGTGTGCAGGAGGCAAGCGTCTGCGCCCGGTACTTCTTCTGGAGTGCTGCCGGCTTTTTGACGGAGACGAGGCTCTGGCAGAGCCTTTTATGGCAGGAATCGAGATGATTCATACGCATTCTCTGATCCATGATGATCTTCCGGCAATTGATAATGATGATTACAGGAGAGGGCGTCTGACTGCTCACAGGGTATATGGGGAAGCCATGGGGATCCTGGGAGGGGCAGCTCTTTTAAATTATGCCTATGAAACCATGTTCCGGGCTTTTGATCATGCTCCGGGAGATGCGCGTGTGATACAGGCTCTTCGGATTATGGCAGAAAAGACTGGGATTTTCGGTATGCTGGGCGGCCAGAGTGTGGATGTGGAAAATGACGGCAAGCCTTTAAGCAAGGAAATGCTGGATTATATTTACAAACACAAAACCTCAGCTCTTCTGGAAGCCTCCATGATGGCAGGAGCAGTTCTGGGCGGCGCAGATGAACAGGAGCTTGCTCTTGTAGAAAGCGCCGCGTCAGATATCGGACTGGCTTTTCAGATCCGGGATGATATTCTTGATGTGACATCTACAAGCGAAGAGCTTGGCAAGCCGGTTCACAGTGACGAAAAGAACAATAAGATTACATATGTGACACTTTTCGGTACAGAGGAGGCGTCCCGACAGGTAGAAGCGCTTTCTGAAAGCGCGGTTTCTTCTCTGGAAAAGCTGAACAGAAAAAATGAATTCCTGACGGCTCTGGTCAGGGAAATGGCAGGGCGCAGGAAGTAAGAGAGGGACACGAAGGATGTTGGAAAAGATCAATAAGCCCAATGATATTCACAAGATCGCGCTGGCGGATTTTCCGCTTCTGGCAGAAGAGATCAGACAGTTTTTAATAGAATCGGTCAGCCGTACAGGAGGACATCTTGCGTCAAATCTGGGAGCTGTGGAGCTGACGCTTGCCCTTCATAATGTGCTGGATCTTCCTCAGGACCGGATCATCTGGGACGTGGGACATCAGGCATATACCCATAAGATCCTGACCGGAAGAAAGGACGGCTTTGCAAAACTCAGGCAGGAAGGCGGCATGAGCGGTTTTCCAAAAAGAAAAGAAAGCGACTGTGACGCTTTTGACGCAGGTCACAGCTCCAATTCTATTTCTGCAGGTCTGGGATACGTAAGAGCCAGAGATCTTCTGGGACAGAATTACCGGGTAGTATCTGTGATCGGCGACGGCGCTCTGACAGGCGGAATGGCTTATGAGGCCATGAACAATGCGGCAGGGCTGAAAACGAATTTTATTATTGTGCTCAATGACAATAATATGTCCATATCAAAAAACGTAGGAGGAATGTCTTCCTATTTAAGTGCGCTGCGCACAGCAGAGTCCTATACCGGAATGAAGATTAATGTGACAAAAACACTGAAAAAAGTGCCGAAAATAGGACCGGCTATTGTGGACACCATGCGGAAAACAAAAAGCAGCATCAAGCAGCTGATCATTCCGGGCATGTTGTTTGAAAATATGGGAATCACTTATCTGGGGCCGGTTGACGGACATAATATGCGCCAGATGATGCGTCTGTTTAATGAGGCAAAACGGGTAGAAGGACCGGTGATCGTTCATGTACTTACAGAAAAAGGCAGAGGCTATACGCCCGCCTGTGTTCATCCGGACCGTTTTCACGGTACAGGTCCTTTTGACATAAAAACAGGAAAGTCTTTGTCAGCAAAGAAAAGCCTTACCTATACAGATGTTTTTTCGGATACAGTGACAGCTCTTGGCAAAGAGCAGAAAAAGCTGGTTTGTATTACTGCGGCTATGCGGGAAGGGACCGGGCTTAAAAGATTTGCAAAGGAATTTCCGGACCGGTTTTTTGATGTGGGAATTGCAGAGGAGCATGCAGTGTCATTTGCAGCAGGTCTTGCTCTGGGCGGAATGATTCCGGTAGTGGCTATTTATTCCTCCTTTTTGCAGAGAGCAGTGGATCAGATCGTGCATGACGTGTGCATGCAGAACCTGCACGTGATTTTTGCCATTGACCGGGCGGGACTTGTAGGAGCTGACGGGGAAACCCATCAGGGATGCTTTGATCTGTCTTATCTGACCATGATACCCAATATGACAGTGATGGCTCCGAAAAATGCCTGGGAACTGTCAAAAATGCTGGAGTTTTCCGCATATATGGCAGGTCCCTGCGCGATCCGTTATCCCAGGGGAGGCGCATATCAGGGGCTGGAAGAGTTTCAGAGTCCTGTCCAGTATGGAAAAAGCGAGATTCTTTACCGGGGAGAAAAAACAGCGATTTTATCAGTGGGAAGCATGACTGAAGTATGTGAGCAGGTGTACAGAGAAATGAAAGCCAAGGGAGAGAATCCAACGTTTGTAAACGCAAGGTTTGTCAAGCCTCTGGATACCGGGCTTCTGGATGAGCTGGCAAAGGATCACAGCCTTTTTGTAACAGTAGAGGAAAATGTAAAAAGCGGCGGTTTTGGCGAACATGTGGCAGTTTATATGGAAGCCTGCCATCCGGAAACGCGGGTACTTCCCATTGCCATCTGGAACCGCTTTGTGGAGCATGGAGAGGTGGACAGCCTGAGAGCTAAGATCGGTCTGTCTCCGGCAGAAATCTTCAGCGCCATAGAAAATGAATTAGAGGAAGAAAAAACAGCAGAGGACGGGTATAAGGAGCAGAAATGAAGAAACGACTTGACCTTTTGATGGTGGAGCGGGCCCTGGCGCCATCCAGAGAAAAAGCAAAGGCATATATTATGTCCGGGGATGTGTATGTGGACGGACAGAAAGAAGACAAGGCAGGAACCATGTTTCAGGAGACGGTTAAGATCGAGGTAAGAGGAAATACCCTTCCTTATGTAAGCCGAGGAGGGCTGAAACTGGAAAAAGCCATGAATCATTTTGAGGTGACTCTTGACGGAAAGGTCTGCATGGATGTGGGAGCTTCCACCGGAGGATTTACAGACTGTATGCTTCAGAACGGCGCAGTAAAGGTCTATTCTATTGATGTGGGATATGGACAGCTTGACTGGAAGCTTCGCAATGATCCCCGTGTGGTATGTA
This sequence comes from Blautia caecimuris, assembly GCF_024622975.1. Taxonomy (GTDB): domain Bacteria; phylum Bacillota; class Clostridia; order Lachnospirales; family Lachnospiraceae; genus Blautia_A; species Blautia_A caecimuris. Next base: position 208,020 of record NZ_JANJZT010000001.1, read on the forward strand.
TGGAAAAAACAAACATCAGGTATGTGGTTCCGGAAGACCTTCAGGAGCCGGCGGACTTTTCTTCCATTGACGTGTCCTTTATTTCCCTTATCAAGGTTCTTCTTCCTGTAAGAAATCTTCTTACAGAGAATGGAGAGATCGTGTGCCTGATCAAGCCGCAGTTTGAGGCGGGCAGAGAAAAGGTGGGGAAAAAAGGTGTTGTCCGGGATCCGGCAGTACACCTTGAGGTGATTGAAAAAGTAATCGCATATGCGCAGTCCATTGCCCTTGAACCGCGTCACCTTTCTTTTTCACCGATCAAGGGACCGGAAGGGAATATTGAATATCTTCTTCATCTGAAAAAGCAGCCTGAGGGAACTATTACAGGTTCCTCACCGGAAGTGGAGCCTGAGAACATCGTGCGCCAGGCTCACGATCAGCTGGATTAGGGAAGGGATGCTATGGACAGGTTTTATATTATTACAAACGATGCCAAGGACAGGGATTTTAAGCTGACGGAAGAAATAGAGACCTATCTTACTTCTCATGGAAAAGAATGCAGGGTACAGCAGGCAGAACGCAGGCAGAGAGGAAAATTCCACTACACGGATCCGGATCTGATTCCTGAGGGAACTCAGTGTATTCTTGTACTGGGCGGAGACGGAACCCTTCTTCAGGCGGCGAGAGATGTGGTCCACAGAGAGATCCCGCTTCTGGGAATGAATCTGGGAACTCTGGGATTTCTGGCAGAGGTGGACAAAAATTCCATTTATCCGTCTCTGGATCAGCTGATGGCAGATGATTATGAGATCGAAGAGCGGATGATGCTTACCGGAAGCGTGTGGAGAGACGGAAAGCTTATTGGTGAGGATGTTGCTCTTAATGACATTGTGATCTGCAGAGAGGGACCCTTAAGGGTGGTCCGGTTTAAAAATTATGTAAATAATGAATATCTGAATTCTTATAATGCAGACGGTATCATTATTTCCACGCCTACGGGATCTACGGGCTACAGTCTGTCCTGCGGCGGACCGGTGGTGTCTCCGGATGCATCGATGACTCTGATGACACCCATAGCGCCTCATACCATGAATACAAGAAGTATTATTTTCCCGGCAGAGGATGTGATCACAGTGGAGATTGGTGAGGGAAGAAGGCAGAATGAGGAAAAAGGTCTGGCTTCTTTTGACGGAGACACGGTGATCCCAATGGTAACAGGAGATAAAATTATCATAAAAAAGGCTTCAGTAAGCTGCAGGATACTGAAGCTGAACCATTTAAGCTTTGTAGAAGTGCTGAGGCAGAAAATGCGCGATAACTAAGGTACCGGACGGAGGGATATTGTGAAGGTAGCAAGACATGAAAAAATCAAAGAACTGATCCAGCAGTATGATATTGATACGCAGGAAGAGCTTGCGTCCCGCCTTAACGAGGCAGGGTTCAAGGTCACACAGGCAACGGTGTCAAGAGATATCCGTGCCCTTAAAATGATGAAAGTAACAGGCAAAGACGGAAAATCCCGCTATGTGATCCTGCAGGAGCTTCCTACAGAGATGGGAGAAAAATATACCAGAGTGCTCCATGACGCTCTTCTCACCATTGATCAGGGCCAGAACATTCTGGTGATCCGTACGGTTCCCGGCATGGCAATGGGGGTAGCGGCTGCTCTGGATGCCCTGAACTGGGAGGAAATTCTTGGAAGTATTGCAGGCGACGATACGGTCATGTGCGTGGCCAGAACACTGGAAGAGGCTTCCAGTGTGGCAGAACGTTTAAAAAGTATATTGCAGAAATAGGAAGGCGAGAAAATGTTAATTCATCTGCATGTAAAAAATCTTGCTCTGATCGAGGACATTGAGGTAGAGTTCGGTCCGGGGCTTAACATTCTTACAGGAGAGACAGGAGCAGGAAAGTCGGTTCTTCTTGGTTCCATGCAGCTGATCCTTGGCGGACGTACCGCCAGAGATATGATCCGCACAGGAGCTTCCTGTGCATTGGTAGAGCTTTTGTTCCAGGTAGAAAACAAAAAGGCAGAGCAGGCGCTCAATTCTCTTGGAATTTTTACAGAAGAGGGACAGGTTCTTCTTTCACGGAAGATTATGGATGGAAGAAGCATTAATAAGATCAATGGTGAAACCTGTACCGTAGGCCAGATGAAGGCGGCGGCAGAATGTCTTCTGGATATACACGGCCAGCATGAACATCAGTCTCTTTTGTATCAGGAGAAACAGCTGGAGATCCTGGACGCATATGGAAGAGAAAAGATACGTCCGGCAAAGGAAGCGGTCAGACAGTCCTATGAGGAATACCGCAAATATATGCGGGCTCTGAAGGAACTGGATACAGATGAAGAACAGAGAAACCGTGAAAAGGCATTTCTGGAATTTGAGATCAGTGAGATCGAGAAGGCTCATTTAGTGCCGGGTGAAGACGAGGAGCTGGAAACGCTTTACCGCAGGCTGAACAATGGAAAGCTGATTCTGGAAACCCTGCAGAGCGTTCACAGCCTTACCGGGTATGATTCCGGACAGGGGGCCGGAGAGGCGGTCGGAACCGGAGTACGGGAGCTTTTAAGGGTGACAGAGTACGATACGCAGCTGGAATCTATGGCAGAGACTCTTCAGGAGATCGACGGGCTTCTCAATGATTTTAACAGAGAGCTTTCTTCCTATGTGGAGGATTTAAGCTTTGATGATGAAACCTTTTATGAGACAGAAAAACGTCTGGATCAGATCAACGGGCTGAAAGCAAAATACGGACGTACCATAGAGGAAATCCTGGAATATCAGAATACACAGCAGCAAAAACTGGAAAAGCTTGCCAGGTATGAAGAAAATTTCCTGGAAGCCCGGCAAAATCTGAAAAAAGCAGAAGAGCAGCTGGAAAAAGATTCGTATGTTTTATCAGAAATCAGGAAAGACTACAGTAAGACATTAACAGAAAAGATTATTGAAGGTCTGAGGGATCTGAACTTTCTTGATGTAAAATTCCGGATTGATTTTCAGAGAAAGCAGGAGTTTACAGATAACGGCTATGACAGCATTGAATATGAAATCTCCACAAATCCCGGCGAGAGTGTGAAGCCTCTGGGAAGGATCGTTTCCGGCGGTGAGCTGTCCAGGATCATGCTGGCGATAAAAGCGATTCTTGCAGACAGAGATCAGATTGAAACACTGATCTTTGATGAGATTGATACAGGAATCAGTGGAAGGACGGCTCAGAAGGTATCCGAAAAAATGGCTGTCATCGGAAGCTGCCATCAGGTTCTGTGCATCACGCACCTTCCCCAGATCGCGGCAATGGCAGACACTCATTTTGAGATCGAAAAACATCAGAAGGGAAGCGAGACGATCACAGAGATCCATCCCCTTGGTGAAAGGGAATCGGTTCGTGAGCTTGCCAGACTTCTGGGCGGAGCGGAGATCACGGAGGCCGTTCTCAAAAATGCAATGGAAATGAAAGAATTGGCACAAGTACATAAAAATACAAGAGTGAAATAGAAATATTCACCGCATAATAAGAGAGGATGACAGAAGAGGTTATTCTCTCTTTTTTATTATGCGAAAGGATGTGACAGAATGAACAGAAGAGGAAGATACAGAAAATTTCTTTTCTGGTGTCTCGGGCTGGATGTACTTGCTATGAGCTGGCTGGGATACCGTTATATGGACCGCAAGGTTCCTGATGAGATACATGTGTCAGAGAGCAGTGCCCATGAGGTGCAGGAGCTTCTGGAGCATCCTCTGCTGGAATTTGAGGATGCGATCACTGTGTCCGGAGAAGGCAGTTATCTGCTGCCCTGCAGACTTCTGGGAATGATACCATTTAAGGATATCAAAGTGACTCCCGCAGAGGCCGGTTCTGTGTATGTAAGCGGAAGTACAGTGGGAATTTATATGGAAACAGAGGGCGTTTTGATCATTGATACAGGAGAGATCCTGTGTGAAGGAGGAACTGCAAGGGAGCCGGCAAAAAATATTGTCAGACCCGGAGATTATATTGTGGCATTTAATGAACAGAAGGTAAGCAACAAAAAGGAACTGATGGAGGATCTGGAAATTCTGGACGGAGAGGATGTGATTCTGGATGTTATAAGAAACGGAGAAAAAATTCCTGTGTCACTGACTCCTGTAAAGGATGCCGGAGGAGAATACAAGCTGGGTATCTGGGTACGGGACAATACCCAGGGCATCGGAACCCTCACCTTCGTGGACGAAAAAGGCCGTTACGGCGCCCTGGGTCATGGAATCAGTGATGTGGATACAGGGGAGCTTCTTCATATCAGCAAAGGGGCGTTATATCAGGCGGAGATCCTGGGTATCCAGAAAGGAAAGAGCGGAAGTCCGGGAGAACTTTCCGGGCTCATACGCTATGAACCCGGCCAGATTATAGGCGCTGTTGACACGAACAGCAAAAATGGTATTTACGGTTCTTTTTATGACAGAAGAGCCGGAATTCCGGTGAAAAAAACAGAAGTGGCTTATAAACAGGAACTGGAAGTCGGATCGGCGTCCATTCTCTGCTGTGTGGATGGAAGCGTAAAGGAATATGACGCGGAAATTACCAGGATTGACATGAACCATGAAGATACAAACAAAAGCTTTGTGATCCATGTGACAGATCCTGAGCTTCTGGAGATCACAGGCGGTATTGTTCAGGGAATGAGCGGAAGTCCCATACTTCAGAAGGGGAAATTTGCCGGAGCAGTGACACATGTATTTGTACAGGATTCAACAAGCGGATATGGTATTTTTGCAGAGACCATGCTGGAAAATATAAAAAACAAGTAACGCTTCAGAAAAAACAGATACAGGAAACAGGACAGAAAACCTGTTTTTGTGGGAAATGTAGAAAAATAGAAGAACAGGTCAAAACAGCGGAAACCCTCATAAAACTGCACAAAACCAGGAATTAAAACCAGGCGGGAATGTGGTTTTATGGGGTAAAATGTACTTAAATCTCGAAAGAAGGCGAAAGAAAAACCGGCATTTCACCCAGTTTCGGCTTGATTTCGCCTGTGATGTTCTACTATAATAGCTGTGACATGAAAGAGTAAACGAAAATTCACCACAGCTGTGGAAGGTTGGCTGTGAAAAATGAGGAGGGAATTGGTCTTATGGAGAAACTAAATGTAGCAGTTGCAGATGATAACGAGAAAATGGTAGAAGTACTGGGCCGAATGATTGAAGAGGATCATGATCTGAAACTGGTGGGGAAAGCGCACAACGGAGAAGAAATTTGTAATATCATCAGAGAAAAAGAACCGGATGTAGTCATCCTGGATATTATCATGCCGAAGATGGACGGACTTACAGTTATGGAACAGTGCAGCCATGATCAGACGGTAAAGAAACTGCCGTCTTTTATTGTGGTTTCGGCAGTGGGGCAGGAAAGGATCACAGAGGATGCCTTTAATCTGGGAGCAGATTATTATATGCTGAAGCCTTTTGACAATCAGGTGCTTCTGAACCGGATCAAACATCTGCGCCGCTTTGGAGACAGAAGAAACCGTGAGCCGCTTCTGCGTCAGGCAGTGCAGGAAGAAAAGGCGGATTACGGAACGCATAATCTGGAGGGAGATGTGACAAATATCATCCATGAGATCGGAGTTCCTGCGCATATCAAGGGATATCAGTATCTGAGAGATGCCATTATCCTGGCAGTCAATGATATGGAAATGCTGAATTCTATTACCAAGGTTCTGTATCCTACCATTGCCAAGAAACATCAGACAACCCCAAGCAGGGTGGAACGTGCCATCCGTCATGCCATAGAAGTGGCGTGGAGCAGAGGCAAGATGGACACCATTGACGAGCTGTTTGGATATACGGTAAGCACAGGCAAAGGCAAGCCTACGAACTCAGAATTTATTGCCCTGATCGCAGACAAGATTCGGCTGGAATACAAAAAACACTCTTTTAAATAAAAGTGAATTGGGGTATAATAAAAATAACTTCAAGCCACTAAGGAGGGGTATTTACAGATGAAAAGGATTTTATTTGCAACATCAGAGGCAGTACCGTTTATTAAAACAGGAGGTTTGGCAGATGTAGCGGGAGCACTTCCGAAATATTTTGATAAACGCTATTTTGATATCCGTGTCATCCTTCCGAAATATGCCTGCATGAAGCAGGAATGGAAAGATAAAATGGAATACGTGACCCATTTTTATATGGATCTTGGTTTTAAGAACTGCTATGTGGGCATTATGCAGATGCAGTATGATGGGATTCAGTTTTACTTTATTGACAATGAATATTATTTCAGCGGTCCAAAGCCTTATGACAGCGCTCCGTGGGATCTGGAAAAATTTGCATTTTTCTCAAAAGCGGTTCTTTCCGTACTTCCTGTGATCGGTTTTCGCCCGGATGTGATCCATTGTCATGACTGGCAGACAGGTCTTGTTCCTGTGTATCTTCATGATTCTTTCCAGCAGAATGAATTTTTCAGAGGGATCCGCACAGTTATGACTATCCATAACCTGAAATTCCAGGGAGTATGGGATGTAAAAACAGTAAGGGAGATCACAGGTCTTTCTGATTATTATTTTGCTCCAGATAAACTGGAAGCATACAGAGACGCCAATTTCCTGAAGGGCGGAATTGTTTTTGCGGATGCGGTAACTACTGTAAGTAATACATACGCAGAAGAAATTAAAACGCCGTTTTACGGAGAGGGCCTGGATGGGCTGATGTGCGCCCGATCCAACAGCCTGAGAGGAATTGTAAACGGAATTGACTATGATGTATTTAATCCGGAAACAGATCCTTTTATCACTCAGAATTACAACGCCCGTAATTTCCGCAAGGAAAAAATAAAAAATAAACTTCAGCTTCAGAAAGACCTGGGACTTGAGGTTGATCCAAAGGTAATGATGATCGGAATCGTATCCCGTCTCACAGACCAGAAGGGCTTTGATCTTATTGCCTATGTGATGGATGAAATGTGCCAGGATGCCGTTCAGTTTGTGATCCTCGGAACCGGAGACGAGCGCTACGAAAATATGTTCCGTCATTTTGACTGGAAGTACCACGGAAAGGTTTCTGCTCAGATCTATTATGACGAGCCGATGTCCCACCGCATTTATGCAGCATCCGATGCGTTCCTGATGCCGTCTCTGTTTGAGCCCTGCGGCCTCAGCCAGCTGATGAGTCTTCGTTACGGAACACTGCCGATCGTTCGCGAAACAGGCGGGCTTAAGGATACGGTTCAGCCTTACAATGAGTTTGAGGGAACAGGAACCGGATTCAGCTTCCGAAACTATAATGCCCATGAGATGATGGACACTGTGAGAAATGCAGAGAGAGTATTCTATGACAACAAGAGAGAATGGAACAAGCTGGTAGACCGCGCTATGGCGGCGGATTTCTCCTGGGGTCATTCTGCAAGCCAGTATGAGGAAATGTACAACTGGCTCATCGGCGAATAAAAATCTGATTTTCTGAGATACTATCTTTTGTAACATAATATTGAGGAGGTAGTATCATGACAGAGATTTCAGAACTTGATTTACAGAATCTGCGTCACCTGATCGGCGGATTTGACACCACACACTGTAAAATGCAGGACTATGCACAGAAAGCAGAGGATATGGAAGTAAAACAGTTTTTCCAGAAATCTGCGCAGTCCGCACAGCAGACAAAGCAGCAGCTTATGCAGTTTTTACAGTAGGAGGTGGCACAGATGAACGAAAAAACAATGGTAGCAGATACGCTGGCAGGTATTAACGGAGAGCTTGTCCGTTATGGTGAAATGATTCCTCAGACAGAGAATCCGGAACTGAAGCAGACTCTGAAGCAGATCCGTAACCAGTGCGAGATGTCTCAGGAAGAGATTTACAGAATTGCCAGGACAAAGGGCTATTATGTACCGGCTGCAAAGGCAACCAGAGAAGAAGTAGAACATGTCCGTTCTGTGTTAAATCAGGGCTGACAGCATGTGTAAAAAGGCTTCCGCAGAAAGATCTGCGGGAGCTTTTTTTACACATATTGTAAGAAGAACGGCATAGGCTGATAAAAAGTGTTCTGGAGAAGATATGCTGAAAAAAGAAGACTATGAGCCCGGATTATGGACAGAAGAGAAAAATCTGACTGTGGAGGAAACAAGACTGCCTTTTACAGAGGAACTGGCAGGTGTGATTCCTCAGCCGGAAGAAAACAGGGAAATACCTGATGGAATACAGGTAGTTCCTGCCCAGAATGAAAGCTATCAGAACTTTATTATCCGGTATAGCCGCAATGTTGACGGAGCTGTCAACTATGAGTCGGACAGGAGCTTTCAGATTATCAATGAGCTTTTTGGAGTCATCTATATACCGGCTTCTCAGGTACCGGAATCTGTGATCAACAGCTATTCTTACTCTTCCGTTCCCAAGTGTTATACATATATGGATCAGGGCGGCCTGAATGCCTCAGGCATCAATCGGCTTCATGAACATCCTTATTTGAGGCTGAGGGGAGCCGGAACTTTGATTGCGATTATTGATTCCGGGATCGACTATACTCATTCGGCATTTCGAAATGGAAACCAGAGCCGGATTGTAAGCATCTGGGATCAGAGCCTTCCTTCAGGGGAGTCAGAGGAAGTGCCTTATGGACAGGTTTTTACCCGGCAGGAGATCAACAGAGCCCTGCAGTCCGAAAATCCGCAGGAAATCGTTCCTTCTGCAGACATTAACGGACACGGGACACGGCTTGCTTCCATAGCAGCGGGAAACAGGAATCTGGAAGAGGGCGTTTCCGGGGCAGCGCCGGAGGCGGAGCTGGTAATTGTAAAGCTGAAGCCTGCCAAGGAATATCTCAGAGAGCTGTATCTGATTCCTCCTGAGGCTGAGGTGTTTCAGGAGGATGATATTATGCTTGGGATTTCCTATGCAATAAAATGCGCCCTGCGTTATCAGAAACCTCTGTCTGTGTGCGTGGGTCTGGGAAGCAGCCAGGGATCTCACAGAGGCGACGGTCCTTTAAGCCAGTATATCAGCAGTATTGCTGATTTTACCCAGAACTGTGTATCTGTGGCAGCTGGAAACGAAGGACTGGCAAGACGTCATTATATGGGGCTTCTGGACGAAAAAACCACTTCTGATATTCTGGAGCTGAGAGTGGGGGCAAAGGAAGCGGTACATGGATTTTCTATGGAATTCTGGGGAGAGGCATCGGATTTTTATCATGTAACTATTCAGTCTCCGACTGGGGAAAGGCTGCAGGTAAGCAGCGCTCTGAAATACGGGACTCAGGAGCTGTCGTTTGTGTTTGTGGAAACAAAGGTGATGGTAAATTATGTTCCAATTGAAAGGAGATCAGGAAATACGCTGATTTTTTTTCGTTTTCTCCATCCGGCAGAGGGAATCTGGAAACTGGAAACTTCAGGAAGACTGAACAGTTCTGCAAGATTTCATGTATGGCTTCCTGTACAGGGGATGATCTCAGAGGAGACGTATTTTCTGGAGTCATCTCCGGAGTATACGGTTACTGCGCCGGGAGACGCGGTAAATGGAATGACTGTGACAGCCTATCAGTACAGAGACGACAGCCTTTACAGCAAAGCCAGCAGAGGCTACAACACAGATAATGTGGTAAAGCCTGATTTTGCAGCACCCGGGGTGGATATGAAAGCTGCAGCTTCAGGACCGGCAGGAACGTACACACAGTCATCGGGAACAAGTCTTGCAGCGGCGCAGACCTCAGGTATTGCAGCTCTTTTATTTGAGTGGGCCATTATCCGTGGCAACGAGCCTTTTTTTTCCGGTAACAGTGTAAAAAATTATCTGAGAAGAGGGGCAGTCAGAGAAGAAGATATGCAGTATCCAAATCCGGAATGGGGGTATGGAAGAATAGATCTGTATCACACCTTTGAGCTCCTTACTTAATGAAACAGATCACTCAGTGATGATAATCGGGAAATGAATATTTACTAAAAAAGTACACAAAAATCCCTCCTGTTTTTTGGTGATATTTCATACAAAAACTTTTAGTTCACCTAATTGTTTTTATGCATTTTGTCTGGTATAATAAGCAAAGCAGTATTATTCATATAAGAAAAGGAAGGGGAGATTTTTATGAAACGAGGGAGTATTTTTGAGCTGGATGGGGTACCCAGGCTGCGGGAAGCCTGTCCCCTTGCTCTCCAGCATGTAGTTGCAATGATCGTTGGCTGTGTTACGCCGGCAATTATCGTGGCAGGAGCCGCAGCAGGCGGTCTGAATTCCCAGGACCGTGTAATTTTGATACAGGCTTCTCTGCTTATGTCCGGGCTTGCTACGCTGATTCAGCTTTTTCCCATTGGAAAACGAGGGAAATTTGCAATTGGTTCAGGCCTTCCCATGATCATGGGAGTAAGCTTTGCCTATGTGCCGAGTATGCAGGCTATTGCAGAAGGCTATGGGATTGCTACGATTTTTGGAGCACAGATCGTAGGTGGTATCGTGGCCCTTATTATGGGACTTCTGGTAAAAAAAATCCGTGTATTTTTCCCGCCTCTGATCACAGGAACCGTTGTGTTCACCATAGGTCTGTCTCTTTATCCTACGGCCATTAACTATATGGCAGGAGGAGTGGGAAGTGAAAACTATGGAGCATGGCAGAACTGGCTGGTTGCGTTTTTTACTCTTGCAGTAGTGACTGCTCTGAACCATTTTGGAAAAGGAATCTGGAAACTGGCTTCTATTCTTATTGGAATTATTGCAGGTTACATTGTGTCGATTCCGTTTGGAATGGTGAATCTTTCCAGCGTAGGTGAGGCGGGCATGTTCCAGGTTCCGGAATTTATGCATTTTGGGATAGAATTTGAGATCTCTTCCTGCGTGGCTATAGGGCTTTTGTTTGCAATTAATTCTGTTCAGGCGATCGGCGATTATTCTGCAACCACCATCGGAGCAATGAACCGGACACCTAAGGACGGAGAGCTTCAAAGCGGTATTGTGGGCTATGGACTGACGAATATTTTAAGCGCATGCTTTGGATGCCTGCCAACAGCGACCTACAGCCAGAATGTCGGTATTGTCACCACAACAAAAGTTATTAACCGCTGTGTTCTGGGGCTGGCAGCAGTGATTCTTGCAGTAGCGGGAATTGTTCCGAAGTTTTCAGCCCTGCTCACTACGATTCCTCAGTGTGTACTGGGTGGAGCAACGGTTTCTGTTTTTGCCTCTATAGCAATGACCGGAATGAAGCTGGTGGCTTCTGCGGAAATGGATTACCGCAATTCCTCGATCGTAGGTCTTGCAGCAGCTCTGGGAGTAGGCGTTTCTCAGGCAACGGCAGCGCTTTCTACGTTTCCGGCATGGGTTACTACAATATTCGGAAAATCTCCGGTAGTGCTTGCAACAATAATCGCTGTACTGCTGAATGTGATCCTTCCCAAAAGCAGGGATGAGAAAAAAGAAGAAGAGAGAAAACAAAAAGAAGTAGAAGAACAATTAGAAAGAGATCATAAAGAATTTTCAGAATAATAAAATCAAGAAAGAAGCTGCTTATATGTCAGCTTCTTTCTTGATTTTTCGTATATTTTATTTTCTGTAAACAAATACCGGAAGACCGTCTTCGCCCAGAGGTACATTGACACTGCCCTGAACAAGGGGAGTCACATATTTTATAAATTCATCAGATACATCAGAACCGTTTTCTGTGATCCATTCAGCCGGAACTTCTTTTTCTTCATTGCAGATCAGATTTACATCTTCCAGTCCACATTCCATTTGATAGGATCCGTCTTCAGCCTGACGGCGGACAAAAGAGACCATTTTGCCTGTTTCGCCATTTAAAGCAGCCTGAACACCGAAACGTCCGGCGGAAACCGCCTCTTTTTGGTCAGCGGCGGAGATAAGAGAAGCAGAGCAGCGCTGGCTTACATTCAGCTCTACAGAACGGGCTTTTACTCCAAGACGGTCACGAACCAGATTTTCCAGATATTTTCCGCAGCCTGCAAGCATTTTGTGACCAAAGGTATCTGTCCCCACAGAACTGTCATACTCACAGATAAAGGTACCGTCCGCATCATGGATTCCTTCGGAAACACACACAACTACATTGCAGTTTTTTTCAAAAGCACTTTCTACATCTTTGAGGAATTTTTCTGTATCAAAAGCGCTTTCCGGGAGATAAATAAAGAAAGGATTGTCGCCTTTGTACTTGCGGGCAAGGGCAGAGGCAGCAGTAAGCCAGCCGGCGTGACGTCCCATGATCTCAATAATGGTTACGGATTTTTTTTCATAAACGCTGGCATCCAGAGTGATCTCGCGTACTGTTGATGCCACATATTTTGCGGCGCTTCCGTATCCCGGAGTATGATCGGTATGTACAAGGTCATTGTCAATGGTTTTAGGCTCGCCGATCACGCGAATAGAGCTGCCTGTCTGAGCAGCGTATCTGGAGAGCTTACTTACAGTGTCCATGGAGTCATTGCCCCCGATATAGAAGAACCAGCCGATATTCATTTCCTCGAATTTTTCGAAAAGAAGAGGGTAAACCGGATCTTCCAGAGATTCCGGCAGTTTGTAACGGCAGGAACCAAGATAAGCGCCTGGTGTGTGTTTCAGATAATCCAGCTGTTCACCTGGCAGAGCTTCACGGAAATTCAGAATCCTGTCCTCAAGAAAGCCTTCGATTCCGTTTACCATACCGTAAACTTCGCCAATCTCATCAGAATGAGCAATTCCCTCGGAAACCACTCCGTAAAGACTGCTGTTGATCACTGCTGTAGGGCCGCCGGACTGTCCGACGATCAGATTCTTTTTTGTCATTTTGTACCTCCGATATGGATAATTGTAGGATTTCCCACTGATGCAAGTATACCATATGAAGAAGGGAATGACAAACAGAGAAAAAGGCTGACCGGGAACCAATGGATCGGAATAGAGCAAGGATTCGTTGTATTTTAAACATTCTTATATTATAATGAGTTTATTCAGAAAACAGCTGCGGCCTTTATCCGGAAGGCTTCACTGTAAATCAAGCATCAGAACAGGAGAATGACATGAGAGCATATGAGAGATTTTTGAATTATGTAAAAATCCACACGACAAGTGACGAAAACAGCAATACAACGCCAAGCACCAGACGCCAGTTTGATCTTGCAGAGATTCTTGCAGAGGAAATGAAAAAACTTGGAGTGAAAGATGTCAGAGTGGATGAAAACTGTTATGTATACGGGGCGATTCCGGCAACCCCGGGATATGAAGACAAACCTGCCATCGGCCTGATCGCTCATCTGGATACTGCTCCGGATTTTTGCGGAGAACATGTAAATCCTCAGATATACAGAAATTATAATGGAGAGGACGTAACGCTTGGAGACAGCGGAAAGGTGCTTTCTGTTAAGACCTTTCCTCATCTGAAAGAGCTGAAGGGAAGAACACTGATCACTACGGATGGAACCACTCTTCTGGGGGCAGATGACAAAGCCGGAATCGCAGAGATCATGACAGTTGCAGAAGAGCTGCTGAAGGGAACCATGCCTCACGGAAAAGTATGTATTGCTTTTACACCGGATGAAGAGGTGGGAAGCGGCGCAGATAAATTGGATATTCCGGCATTTGGATCCCAGTATGCCTATACTGCAGACGGCGGCTGTGAAAATGAGATTGTATACGAGAATTTTAATGCCAGCGAGGCAGTGTTTAAAATCAAAGGATTTAATATTCATCCAGGCGAAGCCAGGAACAAAATGATAAATGCGGCTCTTGTGGGAATGGAGATCAACAGTATGCTTCCAAATCTGGAAACACCTGCACATACAGAGCTGTATGAAGGCTTTTTCCATCTCTGTGAGATGGAAGGCACTGTGGAGAATGCAACGCTTCAGTATATTATCCGTGATCACAGCGCAGCCTCTTTTGAGGCAAGAGAAAATACTCTGAGACATATTGAAAAAATCATGAATGAAAAATATGGTCAGGGAACAGTAAAACTTGAAATTCATGAGCAGTACCGCAACATGATAGAAAAAGTAGCGCCATGTATGCAGCTTGTGGATTATGCAAAGGATGCAATCAGAGAACTGGGAATGGAGCCCAATACAGATCCGATCCGCGGAGGTACAGACGGAGCTCAGCTTAGTTTCCGGGGACTTCCCTGTCCGAATCTTGGAACAGGCGGCTATGCTTTCCACGGCCCTTATGAGCATATCACAGCAGAGGGAATGGATACAGCCGTTCATGTGATGCTGGGAATTTTAAAGAGATTTGCGCAGTAACAAAAAAAGGATGTGAGCAATCACATCCTTTTTTGTCAGTTATAAGAATTATTCCTGAGGACCTGCTGAAACAAGAGCTTTGCCAGCCTCGTTTCCTTCGTATTTAGCGAAGTTCTTAACGAATCTCTGTGCAAGGTCTTTTGCTTTTACTTCCCACTCAGAAGCGTCTGCGTAGGTGTCACGAGGATCAAGAATGTTTGTATCAACGCCCGGAAGCTCTGTCGGAACTTCGAAGTTGAAGTGCGGGATAGTCTTGGTCGGTGCGTTGTTGATGTCTCCATTAAGGATTGCATCGATGATACCACGGGTATCTTTGATGGAGATACGTTTTCCGGAGCCGTTCCATCCTGTATTTACAAGATAAGCTTTAGCGCCGTTTGCTTCCATCTTCTTAACAAGCTCCTCAGCATATTTTGTCGGATGAAGCTCAAGAAAAGCCTGTCCGAAGCAAGCGGAGAAGGTAGGTGTAGGCTCAGTGATTCCACGCTCTGTACCGGCAAGTTTAGCTGTGAAGCCAGACAGGAAGTAGTACTGAGTCTGCTCCGGTGTAAGAACAGATACTGGAGGCAGTACGCCGAAAGCATCTGCGGAAAGGAAGATTACGTTCTTAGCTGCAGGAGCTGCGGAAACCGGACGAACGATATTGTCGATATGGTCGATCGGATAGGAAACACGAGTGTTCTCTGTTACGCTCTTGTCATCGAAGTCGATCTTTCCGTCTTTGTCAAGAGTAACGTTCTCAAGAAGAGCGTTGCGTCTGATCGCATTGTAGATGTCCGGCTCGGACTCTTTGTCAAGGTTGATAACCTTTGCGTAGCATCCGCCCTCGAAGTTGAAGATACCGTTGTCATCCCAGCCATGCTCGTCATCACCGATCAGGAGACGTTTCGGGTCTGTGGAAAGAGTTGTTTTACCTGTTCCGGAAAGACCGAAGAAGATAGCTGTGTTTTCACCGTTCATATCTGTGTTTGCGGAGCAGTGCATGGAAGCGATGCCCTTAAGCGGCAGATAGTAGTTCATCATAGAGAACATACCTTTTTTCATTTCTCCGCCGTACCATGTGTTCAGGATAACCTGCTCACGGCTTGTGATATTGAAAAGAACTGCTGTCTCAGAGTTAAGACCAAGTTCTTTGTAGTTTTCTACTTTAGCTTTGGAAGCGTTGTATACAACGAAATCCGGCTCAAAGTTCTCAAGCTCTTCCTCTGTAGGAACGATGAACATGTTCTTTACAAAATGTGCCTGCCAAGCCACTTCAACGATGAAACGGATAGCCATACGTGTGTCGTGGTTAGCGCCGCAGAAAGCATCTACTACGAAAAGCCTCTTATTGGAGAGTTCTTTCAGAGCAAGATCTTTACAGCTGTCCCATGCTTCCTGGGAAGCCGGATGGTTGTCGTTTTTGTACTCATCGGAAGTCCACCATACAGTATCTTTGGAGTTTTCATCCATAACGATGAATTTGTCTTTAGGTGAACGGCCTGTATAGATACCAGTCATAACGTTGACTGCGCCAAGTTCACTTTCCTGACCTTTTTCAAAGCCTTCAAGCTCCGGTTTTGTTTCCTCTTCGAATAACATTTCATAAGAAGGATTGTGTACGATTTCTGTGGTTCCGGTAATGCCGTACTTGGTTAAATCAATTTTTGCCATCTTACATTTACCTCTTTTCTTAAAATAGTAATAGGATAACAGCCTGACTGTCAGACCTTATGTTATCTTGTGAAAGAAGTGGAACTATAGCTTTCCTCTATATATTATACATAAATGCGGGACAAAATCAACCGGAAAAATAATTTTTTAACAATGTAAAAATGCAAGAAAAATACTTCTGAGATAAAATTAGATGAAAATTATCCGAAATACAGATGTAATACAATTACAACATGGGGAATTTTGTTATAATGGCAGAAATCAAAGGGATTTTACAGGAGAAAAAGTATTCTGGAGGGATGCGGATAAGATGTGGAAGAGTATCAGGTGATATAAAGGTTTATATGAGATAAATGAAAATGCAGCAGTAAGAAATGTCATAATGATAAGTTTCTGTATCTGTGTCAGTTTCTGGAACAGCTTCAAAATGATAAAGTGCAGATGGCAGGAAACTGTGGATACATGAAAAAGGTTTTTGCTGCGGCAGCCCTGTGTACAGGTGTTACCGGCAAAAAAAGTTAAAGTCACACAAACACGGCAGGTAAGATTTTCCTGTCGTGTTTGTGCGGAGAAGGCTTATGGAAGATATTTTGCCAGGGAAGAAAAATCCTCCGGCAGGGGAGCCTCCAATATAAGATTTTTGCCCTCAAAAGGATGTTCCAGAAAAAGCTTCCAGGCATGAAGGGCAGCTCTTGTAAATGGAAGAGACACAGGGGATTCTCCGGTGTTTCCGTATAAGGTATCTCCCAGAAGGGGATGTCCTGTGGATTTCATGTGTACACGGATCTGGTGAGTCCGTCCGGTATCCAGGAAGAGGGAAACGAGAGACCAGTCAGCAGTACTGTGAAGTACCTGATAATGGGTGACGGCAGTTTTAAAATTTCCACCCGGAGGTGACAGAGGATGTTGGTGTGAAGAATTTTTTTCAAGATCCACAGGAAGGTTGCCAAAGGTAAAGCTGTCTGACAGCAATACGGTCATTTTCCGGGGATCATCAGGATCCGGGCCAATGGGAAGACTGATGGTGTGTCCCTGTGACAAAAGCGCAGAAGAGGACGGAGGCACAGTTTTTTCAGCACAGGGATCAACAGGCAGGCATCCGGATACCACTGCCAGATACTGCTTTTTCAGATGATTGTGGCAGCGCTGGGCCTGCAGTCTGGCAGCAGCCGTCTGATTTTTGGCAAAAATTACGATTCCCGAGGTTTCCCGGTCCAGTCTTCCTACAGGGCGGATGACGATCTTTTCTTTTTTGGAACGGAAGTACCAGGAAACCTGATTGGAAAGACTGTCACGATAATGACAGCCGGAAGGATGGGTGACAATTCCGGCAGGCTTGTTTACCGCCAACAGATCCTGGTCTTCATACAGAATTTCCAGAGGCGGCAGAGCAGCCTCAGGAGGGGAGGCCAGATGCCCGGAGCTTAAACCGGATTCTTCCAGACATACAGTAATCATATCTCCCGGATAAACAGATTCTGTGACCCGGCAGCGGACCCCGTTTTTGAGAATTCCCTGTGGGCGGAATTTTGCCCGGGAAATCTGATTTTTTGTCAGGCCTCCCTGTGAGCGCAGAACCTGACCCACTGTGTGGAAGCCGGAATTTTTATTTACAGTAAAGGTAAGAAAACGTTCCATATGTTTCCTCCTGATTGAAAACAGATAAATGCTACAGATTTCGTTCCATGATAATATATTTTTGAGTATCCACTGGAAGAAAACCGTTCTTTTTCCAAAATCCATAGCTTTGGGGATTATTTTTATCAACACCCAGTTGTATTTTATTATAATTTGATTTTTTCAGATAAAGGATAATTTCTGTAATGATTCGCGAGCCAGTGCCAGTGTGCTGATATTGAGAATCTACCATAAACAGTCCGATAAAGAAATAAAATATCCGGAATTCATGTCAGAATTCCGGATATCCGTAAAAGCAGGGGATGAGAGAATCGAACTCCCACCAAAGGTTTTGGAGACCCCTATCATACCATTTGACCAATCCCCTATATGTGCATCAAACAAAAATTATTATACTATGAAAAAATCTGTTTGTCAAGACGGAGATGGAGGGATTTGAACCCTCGCGCCGGTTGCCCGGCCTACCGCATTTCGAGTGCGGACCCTTCAGCCACTTGGGTACATCTCCATGACAGATTTTATTATATCGGCTGACCCGGGGAAAGTCAAATTATTTTTGGAATCTGTTTCTGTTCCTTGACGCACAGAAAAAGCTATACTATATTATAAGATAAAAAGATTTCAGCAGACAGGAGGAATTATGAGCAGAAAAAAAGAAGCAGTTTTAAAAGCTGCAGAAAGTCTTACAGAAAATTATGACAGGGAAGAGCTGTTTATGCCGAAAAACGGAAGAAGCCTTCCTAACAGATCTGTGATCATTGATCTGGTGAGAGATCTCCGGTCTGTGATATTTCCGGGATATTTTGGTGAGGATACGGCGGCAAGGCTGTTTCCGGAGCAGTTTACAGCATTTCTTCTGAATGATTTTTATGACAGACTGAAAAGTCAGGTGGAAATTGCATTTCTTTACGCTGACCAGGATATACAGAAGGAAGAAGCCTGCGCCAGGGCAGAAGCCATTTGTGATGATTTTTTTGAAAAGCTTCCGGAAGTACAGAAAAAACTTCTGAAGGATGTACAGGCGGGATTTGACGGAGACCCGGCGGCAAAAAGCAAGGAAGAGATTATATTTTCTTATCCTGGGCTGTTTGCTATTTATGTATATCGTCTGGCTCATATTCTTTATATGGAAAAGGTTCCGTATATTCCACGTATCATGACAGAATATGCTCATGGAAAAACCGGAATCGACATCAATCCCGGAGCAACTATTGGAGATTACTTTTTTATTGACCATGGTACCGGAGTTGTTATTGGCGAGACAACGGAAATCGGCAAAAATGTAAAACTGTATCAGGGAGTAACCCTGGGAGCTCTTTCTACCAGACAGGGACAGCAGCTTGCAGATGTGAAACGTCATCCTACTATCGGGGATAATGTGACGATTTATTCTAATTCTACTGTTCTTGGCGGAGAAACAGTGATCGGCGAGAATACGATCATAGGTGGAAATACATTTATTACTTCCTCTATTCCTGCCAATACTAAGGTAAGCGCTAAAAGCCCGGAGCTTGTGATCAAAAAGCCAAGGAACACAGTTTCCAAAGCGGATGTATGGGACTGGGAAAACTAATCTGATCCGGAAAGAAATCAACAGGAAACAGGAGCTGCTGTATCAGCCTGCAGAACAGCAGCTCCTGTAATTAAAAAATAAAGCCGGAATGTAAAAGTAACTTCCGGAAGTGTGAAGAAGAACCGGAAGTTACTTTTACATTTCTCACCAAAAAAATAAAAATAAATTTTTTTAAAAAAAGTGTTGACATTTAGATATATGTGTTATATACTAACGAAGTCGGTTGAGGGAAACACAAAAAACTCTCACAAGACAAACACTTGCGGGTGTAGTTCAATGGTAGAACACCAGCCTTCCAAGCTGGATACGTGGGTTCGATTCCCATCACCCGCTCTTGTGCGATAGTGGCGTAGTTGGTAACGCGCGACCTTGCCAAGGTCGAGACCGCGGGTTCGAGCCCCGTCTATCGCTCTTAAGAGTCAGGAATTGGTTCCTGACTCTTTTTTCTTTATTCTTTTATCTGATAGGCCACAAGAGCAATATTCCAATATCCCTGTTTGTTCAGCTCTCTTTCGAAATCCCGGATTTTTTCCAGGCAGTTTTCCGGAAGCTCTGCAGGAGCTGCAGTACAATGAGACATCGTGGTTTTGTTTTCAGTATCTGCTGCCATTACATTTCCCGCCTTTCCTGTCCGATCACTCCATATAAAGAAAGAAGATAAAGACCACAGAGACCGACAAGCCCATAAACGATCCTTGACAGCCAGCTCATGCTTCCGAAGATCAGAGCCACCAGATTCAGATTAAAGAAGCCGATCAGTCCCCAGTTGACTGCACCTATAATAGTAATGGTCAGAGCAAAATACTGCAAAAATTTATTATCCATAAGTCACCATCCTTTCATGCAGATAGTATTCCGAAAAAACAAAAAAATATTCGCAGCATTTTCAGCTGCGAATATCTTGAAAAAATTATTTGATTTTCAGTACCTGAGAGACAACGGTTCCTCCGCCGAAGCTGAATGCCTCACCTGCCTGAAGCGTTACGTCGGATTCATCCTGAAGTGTAAAGGCCTGACATACAGTAACTGCCTGTCCCGGCTGCACCTCAGTCATAAACTGATCAATGGCTTCGTCATCTGATTCCGGAATTGCAGGTTCCAGGAGATTGCCGTTCTGGTAAGCCTGGAGATTGACATCAACCATGGCGCTGGAAGCGGAAGAGCCGTTATTGCTGTAATCATAATATACAAGAAGACATGGAGCTCCGGCAAAATCAGTTGTCACCCGGTGCTGTTTATAGTGAATGGTAAATTTGTCATTGCTCATATCAATCTTGCCGTCTGCAGATGCCTGAGGCGCTTCCTGCTCAGGCTGTGTTTCGGAAGTTTCCATTTCTTCCAGAGACTGATTGATCTCGTCCTGTACATTCGTAAAGTTTGCGGACATTATGCGAACGGTTTCTGTATCCAGAGATACGATCTTCCACTGTCCTCCTGCTTTAATAAGAGGATAGGAAATTTCTGCTTCTGCAAACTTGTCTTTCACAGTTGCTGATTTTTCTTCCAGAAGAGCGGCAAGCTTCTGCTGGGTCTGTTCCTCTGTAAGCTCCTGACCGGAAAAGGCAGTGGAGACGATCTGCTTTAAAAATTCGGTAATGGTTTCCTTGTAAATATCAGAACCGTCAATGTATTTGATTTTTGCTGTGACAGTGGCAGTTCCATTGGCAAGGCTGAAATCTGTTTTTTTGATCTCATAGGTCATTTTCTGATTGACGCCCTGGAAAAATGCATGATAAGCTTCATTTGTAATATCTGCGTTGTCGAGAGCGGACATGTCATTACTCTGAAGCAGGGATTTCATTCCCTCAAAATTCATAGTGCGCACATGCTCCAGGAATGATTTGACTGTGGAGACAGGCTTCTGGCGTTCCATAAAGTAACAGCCTGCGCCTGCGGCAGCGGCAATCAGCAGGACTACAAGAAAAATGATCAGCCCTTTTTTCTTCTTTTTCTTTTTGATGGGAGAGATGTTTTCGGAAGCAGTGACCTGCTCCTGGCTGCTCTCCTGAGTTTGTTGATCCATAGTTCCTCCTTGTTTTTATAAATAGTCTTTTGACAGTATCTGTGTAAGTGTTACATGATTTATTATACCAGAGCATACGGCTGGTTGACAAGGTTATCCTGTGTCTCAGGAATAAATGTTGCTTTTTGACTGCTACTGTTCAGGGGGCATTTTAACCAGGCCGGGCTGACCGGTGATCTTTTGTGTGACAGCGGTTACGTATAAATTACAGGAGGGAAAGAAAAAGAGGATAAAATAAAAAGATAATCAATAAAAAGATAACTGACAGAATGACAGGGCAGGAGGAAAATAGATATGGTAAAAAGATACAGACAGTTTTTCAGATCAGATGCGGACGGACTGAGAATCTCAGCTCTCAGTATCTGTCCGGAGGAAATGCCGTACAAAGGTGTAATACAGCTGGTACACGGAATGAGCGAACACAAGGAACGGTATGAGCCGTTTATGGAGTACATGGCTTCTCTTGGGTATGTGGCAGTGATCCACGACCACAGAGGACACGGGCAGAGCGTCCGCTCCGGGGATGACCTGGGCTACATGTACGGCGGAGGAGCAGATGCCATGCTGGCGGATATTGCCAGTGTCAACCGGCAGATCAGAGAGAAATTTCCGGATCTTCCTCTGATACTGATGGGGCACAGCATGGGTTCCCTGGCAGTGAGAGCTTTTGCGGCAGAGCATGATGACTGCATGGATATGCTGATCGTCTGCGGCTCACCCAGCAACCGGAGGGCGCGGATCGCAGGGAGCGTGATCGCGAAACTGGAAGGAAAACTCTTTGGAATGAGGCACAGAAGCCGTCTTCTGGAAATACTGTCCTTTGGGAATTATGCAGCCAGGTTCAGCGGGGAAAAAAACAGAAACGCATGGATCTGTTCGGATCCGGAGGTATATCAGGCTTATACGGACTCAGAACTTTGCGGATTTACGTTTACGGACGATGCTTATCTGGCTCTGTTTCAGCTGATGAAAAGAGCTTATGATGTGAAGCACTGGAACTGTACGAAGCCGGAGCTGCCTGTTCTTTTTATCAGCGGCGCAGACGATCCGTGCCTGGGCAATGTGCGGCAGTTTGCAGCGGCAGTTCAGAAAATGAGAGACGCAGGCTACAGGGATGTAAAAGGGAAACTTTATCCGGGAATGCGCCATGAAATTCTGAACGAAAAAGACCGGGAGCGGGTATTCAGAGATATTTCTGTATATATCAGGAAAAAAGGTTTCTGAGTATTATAAGCTTTCCGAATAGAAGATATTTTTCTGTCCATACTATGAATGAATATCTGTATGGATAAAGGAGAGAACCCGGTGAAAAGAACACGGAAAATAATTTTTATAGGTATTTTATGCGCTTTCTGTCTGGCAGGCTGCGGAAGAACCGAAAAACAGGCAGAGGACAATGGAGAGCTTGTGTTAGTGTCCGCACAGCACTGTTTTGAAAGGCGGAGCTGATGCTCAGGGGATATACAGGGCAAAATGTGATCATCAAAGGTGATTTGGTATGTATTCTGACCAGGTTGCTGTGAAGGCGGTAAACAGTAACAAGGTGCGAAAGCCGGGGAGATGTCCCCGGCTTTTTCCTTGACCATAAGCATATGGATTGGTATAATGTTCTCCGGGTGACCGGCAAAAACTAAGACTTTATAATGTATGGACCTGAGAAGCCGGATTCATTTAGTGCGAAACACGAAGGAGAAGAATAAATGAGAGCAAGCGGTGTTTTAATGGCTGTTTCAAGCCTTCCGTCAGAATATGGAATCGGATGCTTTTCCAGAGAGGCATATGAGTTTGTAGATCAGCTGGAAAAAGCAGGCCAGCAGTACTGGCAGATTCTTCCTCTTGGTCCGACAGGATATGGAGATTCTCCGTATCAGTCCTGTTCTACCTTTGCGGGAAATCCATATTTTATTGATCTGGATGAACTGGTCCGGGAAGGGCTTCTTACAAAAGAAGAATGTACTTCCTGCAGCTGGGGAGATGACCCCGGCTATGTGGATTATGAAAAAATATATAACAGCAGATTTCCACTTCTGAAAAAAGCCTATGAAAGAGCGGATCTGGAAAATGACAGTGAATATCAGGCTTTTGTAAGGGAGTATCAGATCTGGCTGAAAGATTATGCTCTTTATATGGCGATCAAAAACAGCAGAAACGGAGAGAGCTGGCTGGACTGGCCGAAGGAACTGAAAGACCGCAGCTCCGGATATGTAAAAAGAGCGGAAAGCGAGCTGTCAGAGGAAGTGGGCTTTTATTGCTTCCAGCAGTATCTTTTTGAAAAACAGTGGAAAAAGCTGAAAGCCTATGCCAACAAAAAAGGAATTAAGATCATAGGTGATGTGCCGATTTACGTTGCCCTTGACAGTGCGGATGTGTGGGCGAATCCGGAACTGTTTCAGATTGATGAGGAATGCAGTCCAAAGGCTGTTGCAGGCTGTCCGCCGGATGCATTTTCTGCTACGGGCCAGCTGTGGGGAAATCCTCTTTATGACTGGAAAAAGCATAAGGCTACCGGCTATGCCTGGTGGATACAGAGAATGACCTATTGTATGGAGCGGTATGATGTGGCAAGAATCGATCACTTCAGAGGATTTGACGAATATTATTCCATACCTTACGGAGATGCTACTGCAGAAAACGGCCGCTGGGAAAAGGGACCGGGACTGGAATTATTTGAGGTGTTAAAAAAGAATGTACAAAAGCTTCAGGTGATCGCAGAAGATCTGGGATTTTTGACAGACAGCGTGGTGAAGCTTGTAAAGGACACCGGATTTCCGGGAATGAAAGTGCTGCAGTTTGCATTTGACGGAAGCGAGGACAGTGAATATCTTCCTCATAAATATGATAAAAACTGTGTGGTCTATACAGGAACTCATGATAATGAGACGACAAAAGGATGGCTGGAAGGTCTGCAGGGACATGACAATGAGTTTGTACGGGCATATATCAACTGTTATGACAGGCCTGTGAACGACTGCGTGTGGGGACTGATCCGCACAGCCCTGGCCAGTGTGGCAGATCTGGCTGTGATTCCTGTTCAGGACTATCTGTGCCTGGGAAACGAAGCAAGACTGAATGCGCCTGCAACCCTGGGGCTGAACTGGAGATGGAGAATGCGAAAGGGACAGCTTTCTGATATTACCATTTATACAATGGGAGAACTGAACCGGATCTACGGACGTCTGAAGAAGGAAGAACCGGTATCGGAAACAGAAGAGCAGTCAGCTGAAGAGAAGCTGTCAGAGGAAGAAGCGCAGGATACAGAATGCTGAACAGTACATCTCTGACAGATACACGGAAGCTTTAAGATCTGTAACGGAAAACATAAATGCAGGAAAATGAAAAAACATACGAAAGGGACATTTATATGGAAGAAAGAAATGAAGAACTGGAAATGTCTGCTGATACAGAGTTAAAAAAAGAAACTGAGATTCAGACATCTGAAAACAGCGAGAAGGCTTCAGCAGATTCAGAGCCTGAAAAAAAGGAAAGACCTGCGGCAAATTTCGGCCTTCTGCTTCTTGCCGGAGTATACCTTCTCTATACAGGTTATAAGCTCTGCGCAAACGTGCTGAAAGGCGAAGAGGGGGCAAGCTGGGGATTCTTCATCGCGGGAGCCGCTTTTCTGATCATTGGCGCAGGAATGCTTTTTGTGGCAGCAAAGACTGCGAAACAGAGAAGCGATGCCAAAAAGGCCGCAGCGGCGGAAGAGGAAAAGGAACATCCGGTTGAGCCGGTTCAGGAGCCTAAGAGAATGACCATTGCAGAGCGTGCGAAACTGGCGGGAAATGTAGCGGAGAAAGAGGCGCAGGAAGCGCAGAATTCTGATACAGAAGAGGAGAAGGATAAGGACAAAGATCAGGAATAAGCTCCGGGAGAAATCAGAATATTGTAAAAAGGCCGGGGGAACATGAAAATCCATGTTCCCCCGGTCTGTGTGTTACCGCCTTTTACGGCGCTTTTGGTTTCCGGAAGAAGGCGCGTGGAGGGTGGACCAGCAAAAGAGCTGAACCAGAAGGATCCCGATCAGAGCGCCCAGGCTGTCAAAGCCTACGTCCCGGATCCCGGGAGAACGGCCGGCCACAAAGGACTGATGATATTCATCCAGCCCGGCAAATCCCACGCAGATGATCCCGGCAAGAAGAAACAGCCGCAGTCCTCTGATGCGATATACATAAAATGGAAAAGAAACAGCAACGGCAAGCAGGCAGTATTCTGTCATGTGTGCGGCCTTGCGGACATAGTAATGAATCTGCTCTGCCTCGTATGCAAGCTCTTCATAGCTTTTTCCGGTATTGAGAAGTTCGTTTTTGGTTTCTACGATCTGGTAGCTGATTTTGTAGCTGAGATTCCCGGACACCTCCCCGGTCTGGGCAGAAAATGAAAAAATAATATACATCATCAGCAGCGCTGGCAGAAACGAAAGTGGTTTTAAAAGTGTTATGAGTATTTTTTTCATGAGTTTTAATATAGCACGGCGGCATTGGTTTGTAAAGCACTCTGGCAATCACGGCTCTGGTATGGTATAATAACAGGCAGAATCCGGCCTGCCGGGAAAACGACTTTTGAAGCAGCAGGTTTTCCGGAAAGGCCCAGGAAACAAAAGCAAAAAGGAGGCGCGGACATGAGTGTTGCAGATACAATATTTATTAATATGTGCAGAGATGTGGTTGAAAACGGCACCAGCACAGAGGGGGAAAAGGTACGTCCGGTATGGGAGGACGGAACGCCTGCTTATACAATAAAAAAATTCGGAGTGGTAAACCGGTATGATCTCAGAAAGGAATTTCCGGCTCTGACTCTTCGTAAGACTGCACTGAAAAGCGCGATGGATGAGATCCTCTGGATCTGGCAGAAAAAGTCAAATAACATTCATGACCTGAACAGTCATATCTGGGACAGCTGGGCGGATGAGACAGGCTCTATCGGTAAGGCCTACGGATATCAGATGCAGGTGAAGCATGAATATAAAGAAGGAATGATGGATCAGGTAGACCGTGTTCTCTATGACCTGAAACACAATCCTTACAGCCGCAGGATCATGACGAATATTTATGTGCATCAGGATCTTCATGAAATGAATCTTTATCCCTGCGCATATTCCATGACCTTTAATGTGACAAAGGAACCGGGAAAAGACAAGCTGACTTTAAATGCGATCCTGAATCAGAGATCTCAGGATATTCTGGCAGCAAACAACTGGAATGTGTGCCAGTATTCCATTCTTCTTATGATGTTTGCCCAGGTGTGCGACATGGAGGCAGGAGAGCTTGTTCATGTGATCTCAGACTGTCATATTTACGACAGGCACATTCCGGTAATAAAAGAGCTGATCAGCAGAACCCCGTATCCGGCGCCTTCTGTGAGACTGAATCCGGAGATTAAGAACTTTTATGATTTTACAGTGGATGATCTGATTGTGGAAAATTATCAGACCTGGCCACAGATTAAAAATATTCCTATTGCAATCTAAAAACAGAAAGGAAAAATACCATGAATATCATTGTAGCAGTTGACAAAAACTGGGCCATCGGAAAGGACAACAAGCTTCTTGTAGCCATTCCGGCAGATATGAAAATGTTTCGTCAGGAGACAACCGGAAAGGTGATCGTACTGGGAAGAAAAACACTGGAAACATTTCCAGGAGGACTTCCTCTGAAAAACAGAACCAACATTATCCTTACCACAAATAAAGACTTTAAGGTAAAGGATGCAACCGTGGTTCACAGTATCGAAGAGCTTCTGGAAGAAATAAAAAAATATCCGTCCGATCAGGTTTACTGTGTGGGTGGAGACAGCGTATACAAACAGCTTCTTCCTTATTGTGACACAGCTCATGTGACAAAGATCGACTTTGGATATGAGGCAGACCGCTATTTCCCAAATCTGGACGAGTCTCCGGAATGGGAGATCACAGCCAGGAGCGAAGAGCAGACTTATTTTGATCTGGAATATGAGTTTGTGAAATACGAAAGAGTAAAATAAAAATATGACACAGGAACAGACATGTTCCGGAAAAGAAAACGCTGCAGAGTTTATATTTTCTGCAGCGTTTGACTTTTTGGAAGGTATTATTCGATTACCTGAAGCCAGCCTTCCGGAGCTTCCAGACGTCCCATCTGGATACCGGTAAGAGCTTCATAAAGCTTTTTGGTTACAGGCCCCATCTCTGTCATGCCGGAGGGGAAGCAGATTTCTTTTCCGTGGTCCACAATTTTTCCTACAGGAGAAATAACTGCTGCAGTACCGCAAAGGCCGCACTCAGCAAAATCTTTTACCTCCTCCAGTGTAACCTCGCGTTCCTCTGCTTCCAGACCAAGGCAGTGCTGAGCTACATAGATAAGAGAACGGCGGGTAATGGAAGGCAGGATACTGTCGGATTTCGGAGTAACCACTTTTCCGTCTTTTGTAACAAAAAGGAAGTTGGCTCCGCCGGTCTCCTCTACCTTTGTTCTGGTAGCTGCATCCAGGTACATGTTTTCGTCGTAGCCCTGGCGGTGAGCGTCCATGATCGCATGCATACTCATAGCGTAATTCAGTCCGGCCTTGATATGACCTGTACCATGAGGAGCAGCCCGGTCAAAATCTGTGACACGGATAGTAAGAGGCTTCACGCCTCCCTTGAAGTACGGACCAACCGGGGTGGTAAATACCCGGAACTGATATTCGTCAGCAGGTTTTACACCGATGACCGGATTTGTCCCAAACATATAGGGACGGATATAAAGGGTAGCTCCGGAACCAAAAGGCGGAACGTAAGCGGCGTTGGCTTTTACGGTGTCCACAACGGCCTGGATGAACCGGTCTTTTGGAAATACCGGCATTTCCAGTCTTTTTGCAGAGTTTTCCATACGTTCTGCATTCAGATCAGGGCGGAAGGTTACGATCCGTCCGTCTTCTGTTGTGTATGCTTTCATTCCCTCAAAAACAGTCTGAGCATACTGAAGAACGCCGGCACATTCATTGATCACAACAGTTGCGTCTTCTGTCAGCTTTCCTTCGTCCCAGGAACCGTTTTTAAAGTCTGAGACAAAGCGATAATCAGTCTGGACATAGCCAAAACCCAGATTTCCCCAGTCAATGTTCTTTTTTTCCATAATATCATCCTCCTGTTATCCTGTGACAACAGCTTTTTAAATACTTTGCCACGTTACTGTGAGATATAATCAGTGTAGCACTTTTGCCGGTGAACTTCAATGAAAACTTGTATTTTGAACGGTACTTCGCTATAATAAATATACAGTCTGCACGGGAGCAGATCCCAAAAAGCAGAAGCAGTCTGATGGAGACAGAATATGGAAAAAAATCAAAAAAACAACAGTCAGGATTTTGATTTTTCTGTTGTGGAAGATAAAATACAGCAGGTTCAGAACATCATTGAAAAGGCTGTAAAATCTAAAGATTTTCAGGAAATGAGCCAGTCAGTGACACAGATGGTAAATAAAACCCTGGATCAGTATAAAAAAGAGCATCCGGAAATGGGAAAAACCAGAGAGAAGCCGCAGGCTGATCATCGCAGTGACCGGGAATCGGGAAGCGCAGCCAATGGTGAGAAGCTTCAGATGCTTTATATGAAGCCGACCGGAGAGAAAGTAAGAAGTATTCTCCTTGCTGTATTTGGAGGAATTCTTACAGGAAGTACGGCATGTGGATTTCTGGCAGTCCAGATGGTACGGCTTCTGACAGATTCCGGAAGCAGCGGAGCGGCGGCAGTTATGCTGACAGGAATGGCGGCAGGAGCCTTTATGCTGGGAACAGGTATCCTTGGACTGGGGAAGCTCAGGAGATTCAAAAAATATCAGAAAACTCTGGGAAAAAGAACCTACTGTGATCTTACAAAGCTTGCGCAGGCAGTCGGAAAGCCTGTGAAATTTGTAAAAAAAGATCTGAAAAAAATGATCGGAAAGGGCTGGTTTACGGAAGGCTGTTTTGACGGCAGCGAAACCTGCCTGATCACCAGCCGGGAAACCTTTTGCCAGTATCAGGAAATGGAAAAAGCTCTGGAGGAAAAAAAGAAACAGGAGGCTCTCCGCGCACAGGAGGAGTCAGAGCTTTCCCCTGAGGTAAAAGAGGTGCTTGAAAAGGGAAGGAATTATCTGGACAGACTGAGAAAAAGCAACGATGCCATTCCGGGGGAGGAAATTTCTGCCAAGATCTTTAAAATGGAAAAAATCGTGGAGCAGATTTTTCAGAGGACCAAGGCTCATCCGGAGATCATTCCGGATCTGAAGCGGATGATGGATTATTATCTTCCCATGACCGTAAAGCTTCTGGAGGCTTATGAGGATATGGACAGTCAGCCTGTTCAGGGAGAAACCATCCGTTCCTCCAAAAAAGAGATCGAAGATACTCTGGATACTCTGAACGATGCTTTTGCAAAGCTTCTAGATTCTGTTTTTCAGGATACAGCCTGGGATGTTTCCAGTGATATTTCCGTTCTTCATACGTTACTTGCCCAGGAAGGGCTGAAGGACAGTGATTTTAAAATACAGCATTGATCATAAAGGAGAACAAAATGAGCGAAGAATTAAACAAAACAGAAGCGTCAATGCCTTTTCTCACACTGGAGCCGCAGCTGGAACCGGAAGCTCCGGAACAGCCGGAAAATCCTGCCGCTCTTATGGAGGAGACTCCGGATATGGATCCGGTACAGAAGGAAATGGCCCGGATGGAACTGACTTCTGAGGAACAGAAGATGGTGGATTCCTTTGCAGAAAAGATTGATGTGGAAAATACGGCGCAGATTCTTCAGTACGGAGCCGGAACCCAGAAAAAAATGGCGGATTTTTCGGATGAGGCGCTGAAAAATGTAAGAACTCAGGATCTTGGGGAAGTGGGGGAACTTCTCACAGACGTGGTAAGTCAGCTGAAGGATTTTGATACGGAAGAAGAAAAGGGATTTTTCGGATTTTTTAAAAAACAGGCAAATAAAATTGAAAATCTGAAAAACAAGTATGACAAGGCAGAGGCAAATGTAGAACGGATCACAGACGTGCTTCAGAAGCATCAGGTACGCCTTCTGAAGGATTCTGCGTTGATGGATAAGATGTATGAACAGAATCTCCTTTATTTCAGGGAGCTTTCCATGTATATCCTGGCAGGAAAAAAACAGCTTTCCGCTGTCAGAAACGGAAAATTAAAAGAGCTTTCCGAAAAGGCCGGATTAAGCGGACTGCCGGAGGATGCGCAGAAAGCCAGGGATCTGGACAGTCAGTGTATCCGTTTTGAGAAAAAGCTCCATGACCTGGAGCTGACGCGGATGATCTCGCTTCAGACAGCGCCTCAGATCCGCCTTGTGCAGAATAATAATACAGTTATGGCAGAGAAGATCCAGACAACTATTGTAAATACCATTCCTCTGTGGAAAAGCCAGATGGTGCTGGCTCTTGGAATCGCTCATTCTACCCAGGCGGCGCAGGCTCAGAGACAGGTATCTGATGTGACAAATGAGCTTTTGCGTAAAAATGCGGAAACACTTCATATGGCATCTGCAGAAACTGCAAAAGAGTCTGAGCGGGGAATTGTGGATCTGGAAACTCTGAAGCAGACAAATGCAGAACTGATCCAGACCCTGGACGATGTGATGCGGATACAGAAGGAAGGCAGAGCAAAGCGTCAGGCTGCCGAAGCGGAGATGGCGCGGATGGAAAACGATCTGAAAGCAAAGCTTCTGGAAATCCAGAGATAAAGAAAAAAGGGCTGTCACACAGCCGGAAATTCCGGAAAAGCTGTGGCAGTTCTTTGTGTTTCATAATAAATTTTTCAGGAGGAAGATTATGTATCGGGAACATACAAAGGTTATAAAAATCGGAAATAAAAAAATCGGGGGAGGAAATCCTGTTCTTATTCAGTCTATGACAAATACAAGGACAGATGATGTGGAGGCAACCGTAAAGCAGATCCTGGAGCTGGAGGCTGCAGGATGTGAGATCATCCGGTGCGCGGTTCCGGATATGGCGGCGGCAGAGGCGCTTTCTGAGATCAAAAAGCAGATTCACATTCCTCTGGTGGCAGATATTCATTTTGATTACAGGCTGGCTATTGCGGCAATGGAAAACGGAGCAGACAAAATCCGCATTAACCCCGGAAATATCGGAAGTCGGGAGAGAATAAAAGCGGTTGTAGATGTGGCCAGGGAAAGAAATATTCCTATCCGGGTGGGCGTAAACAGCGGTTCTCTGGAAAAGGACCTGGTGGAAAAATATCACGGTGTCACTGCAGAGGGGCTGGTAGAAAGCGCTCTTGACAAGGTGAAGATCATTGAGGATATGGGATATGACAATCTGGTGATCAGTATTAAATCTTCAGATGTGATGATGTGCGCCAGAGCCCATGAGCTGATCGCAGAAAAGACAAAGTACCCTCTTCATGTGGGAATTACAGAGGCAGGAACTTTATATTCCGGAAACATTAAGTCTGCAGTAGGGCTTGGGATCATTCTTTCTCAGGGAATCGGAGATACTATCCGGGTTTCTCTTACCGGAGCGCCTCTGGAGGAGATCAAATCTGCAAAACGGATCCTGAAAACTCTGGGACTTCGAAAAGGAGGGATCGAGGTGGTGTCCTGTCCTACCTGCGGACGTACCAGGATTGACCTGATCGGTCTTGCAAATCAGGTGGAGACAATGGTCCAGGACATCCCTCTTGATATTAAGGTGGCTGTTATGGGCTGCGTGGTAAACGGACCGGGAGAAGCAAAGGAAGCTGATATAGGAATTGCCGGGGGAGTGGGCGTAGGGCTTCTGATCAAAAAGGGAGAGATCATAAAAAAGGTTCCGGAGGATCAGCTTCTGGATACCCTAAGAGAAGAGCTTCTTCACTGGGAAGAATAAGAAAGAGGAAAAAATGGAAAAAGATTTTTTTGACGTATTTCCAAATCTGAAGATCAAGGATCCGCTGCAGGAGCTTCTGGATATGGTAGCTGTCACCAGGGTGTCCTGCAATCCGGATAAGACCAGACTGTGGGTTTATATCAGCAGTGAACGGTGGATCCACAAAAAATATATCATAGAGCTGCAGCAGCAGATTGAAAGACAGTGCTTTCCGGGAATCCAGATGCAGGTAACGGTGATCGAAAAGTTCCGTCTGTCCAGACAGTATACGCCGGATAATTTTCTTGAGGTGTACCGGTCCAGCATGGAACTGGAGCTGCGGAATTACAATATGCTGGAATATAATCTTTTTAAACGGTCCAGAATTACTTTTTCCGGCACAGAGGAAATGAATCTGGTGCTTCCGGATTCTGTGATCGCCCGGGAAAAAAGTGAAATCCTTGTGGAATATCTTCATAAGGTATTCTGTGAACGCTGCGGAATGAATCTGAAGATCGAGCTTCAGTTTGAAGAGGCTCAGGAAAGCAAGTACCGGAAAAATGCAGTTCTTCAGATTGAGCAGGAAGTGGAAAATGTCCTGAAACATGCAAAGCTGGATAAAGAGGAAGAAACGCCGAAACAGGAGGAAGCCTCTTCCGGTTCTGACAAAAAAGAGAATAAAAAAGCTTCCGGAAAAGGAAAGCAGGAGAAAAAATCCTTTGACAAAAAGGGACATGGAGGCGACTTCCGGGGTGGATTCCGAAGAGACAGCAATCCGGATGTTATATATGGAAGAGATTTTGAGGGTGAAACCATTCCTCTGGAAAACATTACAGGGGAAATGGGAGAAGTCATTATACGAGGTCAGGTTCTGGATGTAGAGGCAAGAGAGATCCGGAATGAAAAAACCATTCTTATTTTTCCGGTTACGGATTTTACAGACTCTATTGTGATCAAAATGTTCCTTCGGAACGAGCAGGTTCCGGAAGTAAAAGAAGAGATAAAAAAGGGAGCCTTTCTGAAGCTGAAGGGAGTTACCACCATTGACCGTTTTGACAGTGAGCTGACCATTGGCTCCATTGCCGGAATTAAAAAAATCGCAGACTTTACCAGTACAAGAATGGATACCAGTCCTCAGAAAAGAGTGGAGCTTCACTGCCATACAAAAATGAGCGATATGGACGGCGTTACCGAGGCAAAGGCTCTGGTAAAGCGGGCCTATGAGTGGGGACATAAGGCCATTGCCATTACCGATCACGGTGTGGTTCAGGCGTTCCCCGAGGCAAACCACTGCTTTGACGCCTGGGGAGGCTGTGTGCCAAAGGATTCTGATTTTAAGGTGCTTTACGGCATGGAAGCATATCTGGTAGACGACCTGAAGGGAATTGTCACTAACAGTAAGGGGCAGTCCATGGACGGAAGCTTTGTGGTATTTGATATAGAGACAACGGGATTTTCCCCTCTGACCTGCAGGATCATTGAGATCGGAGCTGTCCGGGTGGAAAAAGGCGTGATCACAGACAGGTTTTCCACCTTTGTGAACCCGAAGGTTCCCATTCCCTACCGGATCGAGCAGCTTACCAGTATCAATGATGCAATGGTTATGGACGCTCCGGATATTGAAACCATTCTTCCGAAGTTTCTGGAATTTTGCCAGGGTGCGGTGATGGTTGCCCACAATGCTGATTTTGATATGAGCTTTATTATAGAAAACTGCAAGCGGCAGGGCATCAGCGATGATTTTACCTACATTGATACCGTGGGAATGGCCCGTTTCCTTCTGCCGGCGCTGAACCGGTTCAAGCTGGATACGGTGGCAAAAGCAGTGGGAGTTTCCCTTGCCCATCACCACAGAGCAGTAGATGACGCTGCCTGCACTGCGGATATTTTTGTAAAATTTGTGGAAATGCTGAGAGAAAGGGATATTTTTGATGTGGATGCCCTGAACAGCCAGGGAAATGTATCTGTGGATACCATCAAAAAGCTTCCCACTTACCATGCGGTTATTTTTGCCAGAAATGAGACTGGACGCATTAATCTTTATAAGCTTGTAAGCCAGTCCCACCTGAAATATTACAGGAGAAGGCCAAGAGTTCCCAAAAGTGTTTTTCTGGAGTACAGGGATGGGCTGATCATCGGAAGCGCCTGTGAGGCAGGAGAGCTTTATCAGGCTCTTCTTCGGAACGCGCCGGATCAGGAAATTGCCAGACTGGTGGATTTTTACGATTACCTGGAAATCCAGCCTCTTGGAAACAATGCCTTTATGATCGCCAGTGACAAAAATGATACCGTAAATTCAGAGGCAGACCTGATTGAGCTGAACAAAAAAATCGTAAAGCTGGGCGAGCAGTTTAAAAAGCCTGTGGTGGCAACCTGCGACGTTCATTTTATGGATCCTCAGGACGAGATTTACCGGCGCATTATCATGGCGGGAAACGGATTTTCTGATGCGGATAATCAGGCACCTCTTTATCTTCGTACCACAGAAGAGATGCTGGAGGAATTTTCCTATCTGGGAAGTGAAAAGGCAGAAGAGGTTGTGATTACCAACACCAATAAGATTGCTGACATGATTGAAAAAATATCGCCTATCCATCCGGATAAATTTCCGCCGGTGATCCCAAACTCCGATCAGGATCTCCGGGATATCTGCTTTAAAAAAGCCCACGAGATCTATGGAGAGAAGCTTCCGGGAATTGTGGAGGAGCGTCTGGAAAAAGAACTGAATTCCATTATTTCCAACGGATATGCGGTTATGTATATCATAGCCCAGAAGCTTGTGTGGAAATCAAATGACGACGGTTATCTGGTAGGCTCCAGAGGATCGGTAGGATCTTCTCTGGCAGCTACCATGTCAGGTATTACGGAGGTCAATCCTCTGCCGCCTCATTATATCTGTCCAAATTGTAAATACAGTGATTTTGATTCACCGGAGGTAAAAAAATTCGGCGGAATGGCAGGCTGTGACATGCCTGACAAAAACTGCCCTCACTGCGGCACAAAAATGATCAAAGAAGGCTTTGACATTCCATTTGAAACCTTTCTGGGCTTTAAGGGAGACAAGGAGCCGGATATTGACCTTAACTTTTCCGGTGAATATCAGGCAAACGCTCATAAATATACAGAGGTTATTTTTGGAAAAGGGCAGACCTTTAAGGCAGGAACCATCGGTACTCTTGCGGAAAAAACAGCTTTCGGCTATGTGAAAAATTATTTTGAAGAGCATGGTCAGCACAAGCGGTACTGCGAGATCAACAGGATCGTTCAGGGATGCACAGGCATCCGCCGTACCACAGGCCAGCACCCGGGAGGAATCATTGTTCTGCCAAAAGGCGAGGAAATCGAAAAATTCACGCCGGTGCAGCATCCGGCAAATGATGAAAACAGCGACATCATTACCACTCATTTTGATTATCATTCTATTGACGGAAACCTTCTGAAGCTTGATATTCTGGGACACGATGATCCAACCATGATCCGTATGCTGGAGGATCTGACCGGAAAGAATGCCCAGGAGATCCCTCTTGACAGCAAAGAGGTTATGTCCCTTTTTGCCGGCACAAAAGCCCTGGGCATCACTCCGGAGGATATTGGAGGGTGCAAGCTTGGCTGTCTGGGTGTGCCGGAGTTTGGTACAGACTTTGCCATGCAGATGCTTATTGATACCCAGCCAAAGTATTTTTCGGATCTGGTCCGGATCGCGGGACTTGCTCATGGTACGGACGTATGGCTGGGAAATGCCCAGACTTTGATCCAGGAAGGAAAGGCTACCATTTCCACAGCGATCTGTACCCGAGACGATATTATGATCTATCTGATCAGTATGGGAGTGGAGAGCAGCCTTGCATTTACGATCATGGAGAGCGTGCGAAAAGGAAAGGGGCTCCGGGACGAGTGGGAGGCTACTATGAGGGAGCATAATGTTCCGGAATGGTATATCTGGTCCTGCAAAAAGATCAAGTACATGTTCCCCAAAGCTCATGCGGCAGCCTATGTTATGATGGCATGGCGGATCGCCTGGTTTAAGGTGTTTATTCCCCTGGCATACTATGCTGCGTTTTTCAGTATCCGCGCAACTGCTTTTTCCTATGAGACCATGTGTATGGGACGGGACAGGCTGGAATATTATCTGGCAGAGCTTCGAAAAAAAGGCGACGAGGCGTCAAAAAAAGAACAGGATTCCATCAGGGACATGCGTATCGTCCAGGAGATGTACGCCAGAGGCTTCGAGTTTCTTCCTATTGATATTTACCGTTCCCATGCAAACCGCTTCCAGATCATTGACGGCAAGCTGCTTCCTCCTCTGAACAGCATTGACGGAATGGGAGACAAGGCTGCGGAGGCGGTGGTGGAGGCTGCAAAGCAGGGAAAATTCCTGTCCAAGGATGATTTCCGCGATCGCACCAAGGTCAGTAAGACAGTCATTGATCTTATGGACGATCTGGGGCTGTTCGGAGATATTCCCCAGTCCAATCAGTTCTCCCTGTTTGATGTGGTGTGACTGCCTGACGCTGCTGTTTACACGGTATTGTCCTGTCAGGCTACTGTGATCACCTGACGGATACTGTTTACAGGTCGCTGTCCTGGGAGGTGTTTTGGCATGTATATGCCATCTCGAGAAAGAACCTTAAGATATCCGGAATTACAGGAAGTTTCTGCAGCATGTTATAATATATTACGGAAATATTACAGAACAATTTTCCAACAGGAGACAATTATGAAAAAAGATGAACTTCGCTATTTACAGCGTCTGGCAGAACTGTACCCCACTATTGGGAGAGCTTCTACAGAGATCATTAATCTTCAGTCTATTTTAAATCTTCCAAAAGGAACAGAACATTTTATGTCGGATCTTCATGGAGAGTACGAGGCATTTTCTCATGTTCTCAGGAACGGTTCCGGCGCTGTGCGAAAAAAAATAGACGATGTATTCGGCCATACCTTAAGCAATCATGACAAAAGAGACCTTGCCACCCTGATCTATTATCCAAGAGAAAAAATCCGCCTGGTGAAAAAAACAGAGGAGGATATGGAAAACTGGTACAAGATCACCCTGTATCGTCTGATCGAGGTGTGTAAGACAACTGCATCCAAATATACCAGATCCAAGGTGAGAAAGGCTCTTCCTCCGGATTATGCCTATGTGATAGAGGAACTGATCACAGAGAAGGCGGAGGTTCTTGACAAGGAAGCTTATTATAATTCCATTGTCAATACCATCATAGAGATCCGCAGAGCAGAAAACTTTATCGTTGCCCTTGCTGAACTGATCCAGCGGCTGGTTGTGGATCATCTTCACATTCTGGGAGATATTTTTGACAGAGGCCCGGGGCCGCATTTTATTATGGACCGGCTGATGGAATACCATTCTCTTGATATTCAGTGGGGAAACCATGATGTTGTGTGGATGGGGGCGGCAGTGGGACAGAGAGCCTGCATTGCCACAGTAGTAAGAAACAGTATCCGCTATGGAAACCTGGATATTCTGGAGGACGGCTATGGGATCAACATGCTTCCGCTGGCCACCTATGCCATGGAAACCTATAAGGATGACCCATGCACAGTGTTCGGGATCAAGGGTGTTTCTGACTACCATTCTCTGGAACAGGAGCTTGGGCGCAAAATGCACAAGGCCATTGCCATGATCCAGTTTAAGCTGGAGGGTCAGCTTTTAAGGGAACGCAGGGAATTTCATATGGAGGATCGCTGCCTTCTTCACAGAATTGATCCGGAAAAGGGAAGCATTGTCATGCCGGACGGAAAGGAATATGCGCTCAGGGACAATCTGTTTCCCACCATTGACTGGGAAAATCCCTATGAGCTTACTGCAGGAGAACTGGAAGTTATGGAGCGGCTGGAAGCAGCCTTCCGGAACTGTGAAAAGCTTCAGAATCATATGCGCCTTCTTCTTGACGTGGGAGGCCTGTACAAGATCTATAACGGAAATCTGCTTTTTCATGGCTGCATTCCTCTTAATGAGGACGGAAGCATGAAAGAAGTAGAGGTTTACGGGGAAACTTACAGTGGCAGGGCTCTTTACGATATTCTGGAAAGCTATGTGCGCAGGGCGTTTTTTTCCGTGGATGCAGAGGAACAGAAAAAGGGAAAGGATATCCTGTGGTATATCTGGGCGGGACCAAATTCCCCTCTGTTCGGCAAGGACAAAATGACAACCTTTGAGCGGTACTTTATAGAGGATAAAGAAATTGCAAAAGAGAAAAAGGGAGCCTACTACCAGCTTCTGGAAAAGGAGGAGGTAGTGGATCGCATGCTTTTGGAGTTTGGTCTGGATCCGGCAAAAAGCCACATTATCAACGGTCATGTTCCGGTGCATCAGATCGAGGGCGAAAGCCCGGTAAAATGCGGAGGCAAGGTGATCGTCATTGACGGCGGTCTGTGCAAGGCGTATCAGAAGGTAACCGGAATCGCAGGCTACACTCTGATCTATAACTCTTACGGCCTGTTTCTTGCAGCCCATGAGCCGTTTACCTCTGCGGAGGAGGCGGTTTCCAAAGGGAATGACATTGTATCCAGCCAGATGGCTGTGCATTATTCTTCAAAAAGGCGTCTTGTAGGGGATACAGACAACGGGAAAGCTTTGCGGGAAAGGATACAGGAACTTACCCGTCTTCTTGAAGCCTACAGGAAAGGTATTATAAAAGAAACAAAATAAAGGCTTTACTTATTTTTCCTGTTTTTATATAATGATGCTTGCAGTAAATACGGAAGATCAAACTAGGGATTGCCGGTCTGAGACAGACTGGCGATTACTCAGCTTCACGTAGCGAAAAAACATAATAAGGAGAGAACAGAATTATGGGCGGAATTTTTGGAGTAGCTTCAAAGTCCAGCTGTGTGCTGGATCTGTTTTTCGGAATTGACTATCATTCTCATCTGGGAACAAGAAGGGGAGGAATGGCTGTATATGATCCGG
Source organism: Blautia caecimuris (assembly GCF_024622975.1). Lineage (GTDB taxonomy): Bacteria > Bacillota > Clostridia > Lachnospirales > Lachnospiraceae > Blautia_A > Blautia_A caecimuris. The sequence continues at coordinate 246,815 of NZ_JANJZT010000001.1, forward strand.
CAAAGGGATTTGACAGAGCCATTCATAATATTGAGAATTCCCCGTTCCGTACAAAGTTTGACAGAGACGTATCAGAGCTTCAGGGCAATCTTGGAATTGGATGCATTTCTGACAATGAGCCTCAGCCTCTGCTGGTACGTTCTCATCTTGGGAATTTTGCCATTACAACAGTAGGTAAGATCAATAATATGGAAGAGCTTGTGGAGCATTCTTTTAAAAACGGCAGCACACATTTTCTGGAAATGAGCGGCGGAAATGTGAATCCTACAGAAATGGTTGCATCTCTGATCAATCAGAAGTCAACTATGGTAGAGGGAATCCGCTATGCACAGGAAATGATAGACGGATCTATGACCATGCTGATCCTGACTCCAAAGGCACTTTTTGCAGCCAGAGATCGTCTTGGAAGAACTCCTCTTATTATTGGAAAAAAAGACGGCGCTCGGTGTGTTTCCTTTGAAAGCCATGCGTACATCAACCTGGGCTATGAAGATGAAAAGTCTCTGGGACCGGGCGAGATCGTGGCAGTGACTCCGGAAGGAATTGAAACTCTGCAGAAGCCCGGAGACAAAATGCGTATCTGTTCTTTCCTCTGGGTATACTATGGATATCCTACTTCCACCTATGAGGGGGTAAATGTAGAGGAAATGCGCTATAAATGCGGCGATATGCTGGCAGAGCGTGATTTTGGAGAGGTAAAACCTGATATTGTGGCAGGTGTTCCGGATTCCGGAATTGCCCATGCCATTGGTTATGCAAACCGCTCCGGAGTGCCGTTTGCCCGCCCGTTTATTAAATACACCCCTACCTGGCCGCGTTCCTTTATGCCAACCCAGCAGAGCCAGAGAAATCTGATCGCCAGAATGAAGCTGATCCCTGTTCACAGACTGATCAAGGATAAAAGCCTTCTGATGATCGATGATTCCATTGTAAGGGGAACCCAGCTTCGCGAAACTTCAGATTTCCTTTACAGCAACGGAGCCAAAGAGGTACATATCCGTCCGGCCTGCCCGCCGCTTTTGTACGGATGTAAATATCTGAATTTTTCCCGCTCAAAATCCGAGATGGATCTGATCACAAGAAGAGTGATCGCAAAGCGGGAAGGTGACAATGTGGATGAAAAAACTCTTGCGGACTATGCAAATCCGGATTCTGAGAATTATAAGGGAATGCTGGAGGATATCCGCAAAGAGCTGAACTTTACGACCCTGAAATACCATCGTCTTGACGATCTTGTGGCTTCTATTGATATTGAGCCGTGCAAGCTTTGTACTTATTGCTGGAGCGGCAAGGAATAAAGAACTGCCATAAGAAATCAGTTATGAAGGGTACGTGCAGAACAGAGGTGAAACAGAATGAGAAGAAAACGAGAGATACTGAAAATACTGCTCTGTGTACTGACTGCGGTTTTTATAATGGTAAGCGCCGCAGCGCTGCTTCTTGTAGGCCTTCGGACTAGCGCACAGAAGGAGCAGAAAAAACAGGAGGCGCTGGAAGCACTGGAAAACAGGCCTACCGTTGCCCCTACCCTTGCGGTATCCGTAACGCCTTCTCCCACACCGAGACCCACGGCAACGCCTACACCGATTCCGACAGTGGTGGCTGCCTTTAATCCGGATGATTTCTGGAATGAATGGTACAGTACAGACGGAACTGTGACAATGAATATTTATAATATCAGTCTGGATACCGTATCCTTCAGTTTTTCTCAGACGGACCGCAATCAGACCCAGACAGTGACGGCAGATGTAACCGCTGAGGTTGCCGGCAATGCGGCGAAATTTTATTTTTCCGATTCAGCCGGAAACAGTTCATCAGGGAATCTGATTTTTGACAATGGACAGCTTTATGTAAAGATCGTAACCAGCGAACCGGTATCTGCTGTTTTCCCAAGTGTGGACTGTATTATGAGCCGGAATCAGGTTCAGCTTGTACCGGATCCTACGGCAACGCCAACGCCGATGCCTCAGAATCAGCAGATCAGCCAGACTGGAGAATATTTCTTTCCGGAAAGCAACAGCAGGTATCTGACAGATGATGAGGTATCTGTGTATTCGTCGGCTCAGCTTGAGCTTGCAAAAAATGAGATCTATGCCCGCCACGGAAGGATCTTTGTGACCCAGAGTATTGCAGATTATTTTAACGGCAAATCCTGGTATCAGGGAACTGTGGATCCGGATACCTTTGACGCTCAGCAGGGTTCCATTTTTAATGAATATGAGATTGCAAATATCCAGAAAATTGAGGAATGGGAAATGCTGAAAAGGGCAGCAGGAAACTGATCATAAATCATATCATGAAACAAAAAGGCACGTATGGAAAACCATAGGTGCCTTTTTTGCTATCAGGCGGGATTTGGAATATCGCCACATTTCCGTGGCTGGGGCTTGTGTTTCCAGGGCTTCAGCCCTATAATAAAAGAACAGACAAATCATCTTTTCAATTTCTATTTCTTAGACAGCAGTTCTGCTGGAATTTCCATTTATAGTTATTCTTTAAAAGTACAGCTTTATTTTTTCGTGAAAAACAGGATCGGGGACTGATTTTCGCAGAAAGGAGTGTTATGTTTGCAGCAGTATTATCTGCAGTGATCCTCGGTATGGAAGTACATCCGGTACAGGTGGAGGCCGATGTAAGCGATGGACTGCCGTCCTTTACTATGGTAGGTTTTCCCTCTGCTCAGGTGAAGGAGGCTCAGGACAGAGTGAGAACAGCTTTTAAAAACAATGAGATCGCGCTTCCACCAAAAAGGATCACAGTTAATTTTGCCCCGGCTGATATAAAAAAAGAAGGAGCAGGATTTGATGTTCCGGTAGCGGCAGCCGTACTGGCTGCTTCCGGCATTCTGGAGCCGGAAGTTTTAAAGGGAGTCATGTTTGCGGGAGAATTAAGCCTCAATGGGGAAATTCATGCGATTCCCGGAATTCTTCCTATTGTTATAAGGGCAAGAGAAGAAAAGTGCCGGCTGTGCATTGTTCCCTGGGGGAATATGAGAGAAGCCTGTCTGGTGCCGGATATGAAAATCATAGGGGTAAAAAATTTAAAAGAGCTGATCATTTTTCTGAAAGCTCCCGGAAAGTACAGACAGCCCTGTATCAGACAGGAAACAGAGCAGCCGGGACAGGAACTGGATTTCAGTGAGATCCGGGGACAGGAATCTTTAAGAAGAGCAGTGGAAATTTCTGTAAGCGGATTCCATAATCTTCTGATGATCGGACCGCCGGGAGCAGGAAAAACCATGGTGGCAAGACGGATACCGGGAATCATGCCTCCTCTGACCTTTGATGAAAGCCTGGAGCTGACTAAAATCTACAGTATTGCAGGGCTTCTTTCTCCCACAGATCCTCTGGTAAGGCAGCGGCCTTTCCGAAGTCCTCATCACTCCAGTCCTGCTCCTGCCCTTGCCGGCGGCGGGCGTAATCCAAGACCGGGGGAGATCACGCTGGCTCACAGGGGCGTTCTGTTTCTGGATGAGATGCCGGAATTTTCCAGAAGAACCCTGGAGATCCTGCGGCAGCCTCTGGAGGACCGGGTAATACGGATTTCAAGAGTATACGGAACCTATACCTTTCCTGCTGATTTTATCCTGTGCGCAGCTATGAATCCCTGTCCCTGCGGGTATTATCCGGATATGAACCGATGCCGGTGCACGTCCGGGCAGGTAAGCCGGTATCTGAATAAGATCAGTCAGCCGCTTCTTGACCGTCTGGATCTCTGTGCAGAAGCAGAACCGGTAAGCTTTTCCAGTCTGAATGGAAGACAGGGGGAAGCATCGGACCGGATCAGGAAACGAGTGGAAAAGGTTCATGAAATCCAGAGAAATCGCTATCAGAAAGAAAACATTCAGTTCAACGGGGAACTGAAAGGAAACATGATTGAAGCTTATTGCCGGACGGATGCTCAGGGGAAAGCGCTTCTGGAAGCAGCCTTTGACAGAATGGATTTCAGCGCCAGAGCATACCACAGGATACTGAAGGTTTCCCGAACCATTGCCGACATGGAAGGCTCGGAGCTGATAAAAAAAGAGCATATAGGAGAAGCGCTGTCCTACCGTGCCTTTGACAAAAAATACTGGTCGTGAACAGAAAAATAAAAAGTCATAAAAAAACGGGAGAAGGGGTATTTTATATGGAAAGAAATCACTCAGACAATATCAGATGTATCGAAAAAGGTCAGCCGGAATATCCGGAAAAACTGAAAGCCTATGACCACATGCCGGAAAAGCTTTATATAAAAGGAAGGCTGCCGGATCCGGAAAGACCCTGTGCCGCAGTTGTGGGGGCAAGAATGTGCAGTCCCTACGGAAGAATCCAGGCGTTTCAGTATGCAAAGACGCTGGCAGAAGCAGGAGTGCAGATCATAAGCGGAATGGCAACAGGAATCGACTCGGAAGGACACAGAGGAGCGCTTGCAGGAGGGATGCCCACCTGGGCAGTTCTGGGAAGCGGACCGGATGTCTGTTATCCGGCAACCAACCGGAATCTTTATGAAAGGATTTTGAGAGAAAAGGGAGGAATCATCAGTGAATATCCTCCGGGCACTCAGCCGAGAAATTATCATTTTCCTGCAAGGAACAGAATTTTAAGTGCGCTGTCAGATCTTGTTCTTGTAGTGGAGGCAAAAGAAAAGAGCGGTTCCCTTATTACAGCCCAGTGGGCGCTGGAACAGGGAAAGGCGGTTTTTGCCCTTCCGGGTCCTGTAAATGAAGAACTGAGCAGGGGCTGTCACAGGCTGATCTATGACGGCGCAGGGCTGGCATACAAGCCGGAAGTGCTTCTGGAAGAACTTGGGATAAATTGTAAAAATACCGTAAAATCATCTGAAAAAAAGAACTTAGGACTTGCAAGTGATTTGAATATGGTGTATAGTTGTCTCGATTTACGACCAAAATCCAGGGACAGTATTATGCAGGAAACAGGGCTTTCTGCTGAAAAAACAGGGAGTATTCTTGTAGAATTAAGTATCCTGGGACTGATCAGAGAAATCAGCAGACATTATTATGTGAAAATTCAGACATAAGTGATTTTGATAAATAGGAGAGGTAGCATGGCAAAATATCTGGTGATCGTGGAGTCACCTGCAAAGGTAAAAACAATTAAGAAGTTTCTGGGGAGTAATTATGACGTACAGGCATCTAACGGACATGTAAGAGATTTTCCGAAAAGTCAGTTTGGAATTGATGTGGAAAATGACTTTGAGCCCAAATATATAACCATCCGCGGAAAGGGAGAGCTTCTGGCAGGGCTGCGCAAGGCGGCAAAAAAGGCTGACAAAATTTTTCTGGCAACTGACCCTGACCGTGAGGGAGAAGCTATTTCCTGGCATCTGATGCAGGCGTTAAAGGAAGATCCGAAAAAAATGCGCAGGATCACCTTTAATGAGATCACCAAAACAGCAGTCAAAAATTCAATCAAACAGCCAAGAGAGCTTGATATGAATCTTGTGGATGCACAGCAGGCCAGAAGAATGCTGGACCGTATGGTAGGCTACAGCATCAGTCCGCTGCTCTGGGCAAAGGTAAAAAGAGGCCTGAGCGCAGGGCGCGTGCAGTCTGTGGCGCTTCGGATCATATGCGACAGAGAGGAAGAGATCAATTCCTTTATTCCGGAAGAATACTGGAGCCTTGACGGCGCATTTAAGATCCATGGGGAAAAGAAGCCTCTTCAGGCAAAATTCTATGGAACAGACAAAAAGCTTCCGATTCACAATAAGGCAGAAATGGACGAAATCCTGAAAAAGCTGGAAAACGCAGAATATCAGGTGACAGAAGTAAAAAAAGGAGAGAGAATCAAAAACGCTCCCCTTCCGTTTACCACCAGTACACTGCAGCAGGAGGCGGCCAAGACACTTAACTTTTCCACTCAGAAAACCATGCGTCTTGCCCAGCAGCTTTACGAGGGTATTGATATCAAGGGAAATGGCACAGTAGGTATCATCACCTATCTGCGTACGGATTCTACAAGAATTTCCCAGGAGGCCGATGAGGCGGCAAGAGCATACATTGGAGAACAGTATGGAGAAAGCTATGTGGCAGAGGGCGGAAAGGCAGTAAAGAAGGATCAGAAGATCCAGGATGCCCATGAGGCAATCCGTCCCACAGATATTTCAAGAACTCCGGCAATGCTGAAGGAATCTCTTTCAAGAGACCAGTTCCGTCTTTATCAGCTTATATGGAAGCGTTTTACTGCAAGCAGAATGGCGCCGGCGCGTTATGAGACTACTTCTGTGAAGATCGGAGCCGGTGAATATACATTTACCGTTGCCGCATCAAAGGTTGTATTTGACGGCTTTATGTCCGTGTATGTGCAGGATGATGACAATAAGAAGGGAAATGTCCTCAGTCAGAGTCTGGAAAAAGGCATGGAGCTTGAATTGCTGGAACTGAAATCGGAACAGCACTTTACCCAGCCGCCGGCTCACTATACAGAGGCCTCTCTTGTAAAGGCTCTGGAGGAGCAGGGAATTGGCCGTCCAAGTACCTATGCCCCTACCATTACCACCATCATCAGCCGCCGCTATGTGTCAAAGGAGCAGAAAAACCTGTATATGACAGAGCTGGGCGAGGTAGTGAATAATATTATGAAGCAGGCATTTCCAAGTATTGTGGACGTTCATTTTACAGCCATGATGGAAGGCCTTCTGGACTGTGTGGAAGCAGGAACCGTTCAGTGGAAAACTGTTGTGCGTAATTTCTACCCGGATCTGAAAAAGGACGTGGATGCAGCGGAGCAGGAACTGGAAAAGGTAGATATCCAGGATGAGGTGACAGATGTGGTATGTGACCTCTGCGGGCGGAATATGGTGATCAAATATGGTCCTCATGGAAGATTTCTTGCCTGTCCGGGATTTCCGGACTGCAGAAACACCAAACCTTATTATGAGAAAATTGGTGTTGCATGTCCGAAATGCGGCAGGGATGTTGTTCTGAAAAAAACGCAGAAGGGACGAAAATATTACGGCTGTGAGGATAATCCGGAATGTGATTTCATGTCCTGGCAGAAACCGTCTGACAAAAAATGTCCGGTATGCGGCAGCTATATGGTAGAAAAAGGAAACAAGCTGGTGTGCAGCCAGGAGACCTGCGGTTATGTGGAGCAGAAAACAAAGCAGGAAGATTGAAAAATTTCACAATAAATTTAAAAAGGAAATATTTTCAGAATAGGCAGGCAAAATTGAAAAAACATAAAAATGTCTTGTAATTTTGGAAAAAAGCGTGTAATATAAACTCATCAGGACATTTATGTAGAAAATACAGGAGAGATGAGAAAAGGAGGCCAGTATGAGCGTTCAGTTGTTAGACAGAACAAGAAAGATCAATAAACTTTTGCACAACAGCAGCTCCAGCAAGGTAGTGTTTAATGATATCTGCCAGGTACTGATGGAGACTTTAAGTTCTAATATACTGGTGTTGAGCAAAAAGGGCAAGGTGCTGGGCGTCAGCTTATGCCCGGGTGTACAGGAGATCACAGAGCTGATAGAGGATAAAGTCGGCGGACATGTAGACACTCTTTTGAATGAAAGATTTTTAGGAGTTTTATCAACAAAAGAGAATGTAAATCTTCAGACACTTGGTTTTGAGCATGTGGACAGCCGGTGTCAGGGCATCATCAATCCTATTGATATTGCCGGAGAGCGCCTTGGAACTGTGTTTATGTACAGGGATGACAAGCCATATGATATTGAGGACATTATTGTCAGTGAATACGGAACAACTGTGGTTGGTCTGGAAATGATGCGCGCAGTCCATGAAGAGAATGCAGAAGAAGACAGAAAGCAGCAGGTAGTAAAATCAGCATTTAATACCTTATCCTTCTCAGAGCTGGAAGCGATCATCCATATTTTCGATGAGCTGGACGGAGAAGAGGGTATTCTTGTAGCCAGCAAGATTGCAGACAGAGTGGGGATCACCAGATCAGTGATCGTTAATGCGCTGCGTAAATTTGAGAGCGCAGGCGTGATCGAGTCCCGTTCTTCAGGAATGAAGGGAACCTATATCAAGGTTCTGAATGAAGTGATTTTTGATGAGCTGGAAGAGATCAAAGCACAGCGAAACAAAAAATCATAAAACAGTGTGAATAAACGATATTTATAAAACAGGAGCGGAAGCTCCTGTTTTTTTGCACTTTGTCAAGAGTCAGGGTAAAATACTGACCTTACAGGAAAGTTCGACAGTTGTTGAATTTCTGCTGTGGGGAAACAGAGCAGTTTTACCGGAAATGGATTGTCTGAGATATCCGGATAGTTCAGAATATAAAGCATTGGGCAACAGAAATCAGAAGCTGTAACTTTAAATTGTCTGAAAATTTGAAGGTATCTGAATACTGAACAATATGCAGTCAGTTCCATAGACATCAATGTGGGCAGTTAGTAACTCAGAATATGGAACAGACACGGCAGCAGATTTGTAAAAAAATAAGAAGATAAGAAAAAACAAGAAAATAAGAGTAAATAGGAGATAATAAAAGTATATATCTATTTATATGACCGTGAAAAGAGTTGCGAAATGGGAGGCAATTCAATAATATAAGGACAGTGATTAGCACTCGAATGAAATGAGTGCTAGCAACAGATTGCGACAAATAAAAGGAGGAAATAGATCATGAAATTAGTACCTTTAGGTGACAGAGTTGTATTAAAACAGTTAGAAGCAGAAGAGACAACAAAATCCGGCATCGTGCTTCCGGGTCAGGCTCAGGAAAAACCGCAGCAGGCAGAAGTTATTGCAGTAGGTCCTGGCGGAATGGTAGACGGCAAAGAAGTAAAAATGGAAGTTGCTGCAGGAGATCAGGTTATTTATTCCAAATATGCAGGAACAGAAGTTAAGCTTGACGGCGAAGAGTACATCATTGTAAAACAGAGCGATATTTTAGCAGTTGTTAAATAAAACACAGACAGGAATACTGGATGAATCCCCATACAGAGAAGGGCGAAACCAGTGAAAATGGTGTTTCTTTAAAAGTTTTGTATCTTATAAAAGACTAGGAGGAATTTTCATCATGGCAAAAGAAATCAAATTTGGTGCAGAAGCAAGAGCCGCACTTGAAAATGGTGTAAACCAGCTTGCAAATACAGTAAGAGTAACACTTGGACCGAAAGGAAGAAACGTTGTACTTGACAAATCTTTCGGCGCTCCGCTTATCACAAACGACGGTGTGACTATTGCAAAAGAGATCGAGCTTGAGGACGGATTTGAGAACATGGGAGCACAGCTGATCAAAGAAGTTGCTTCCAAAACAAACGATGTTGCAGGCGACGGTACTACAACAGCTACTGTTCTGGCACAGGCTATGGTTCATGAAGGTATGAAGAACCTTGCAGCAGGAGCAAACCCGATCATCCTTCGTAAAGGAATGAAAAAAGCAACTGATACAGCAGTAAAAGCAATTCAGGAAATGAGCCAGACAATCAGCGGAAAGAAACAGATTGCAAACGTAGCTGCAATTTCTGCAAGTGACGAGGAAGTTGGCCAGCTTGTTGCAGACGCTATGGAAAAAGTTTCCAAAGACGGCGTTATCACAGTAGAAGAGTCCAAGACCATGCATACAGAGCTTGACCTTGTAGAAGGTATGCAGTTTGACCGTGGATATATTTCCGCTTACATGTCCACAGATATGGAAAAAATGGAAGCAAACCTTGAAGATCCGTACATCCTGATCACAGACAAGAAGATCAGCAACATTCAGGAGATCCTTCCACTTCTGGAGCAGATCGTTCAGGCAGGCGCAAAACTGCTTATTATCGCAGAGGACGTAGAGGGCGAGGCTCTTACAACTCTTATTGTAAACAAATTAAGAGGAACCTTCCAGGTAGTTGCTGTTAAGGCTCCGGGATATGGCGACAGAAGAAAAGAAATGCTTCAGGATATCGCTATCCTTACAGGCGGTCAGGTAATCTCCGACGAGCTTGGTCTGGATCTGAAAGAGGCTACTATGGAGCAGCTTGGACGTGCAAAATCCGTTAAAGTTGCAAAAGAAAATACTGTTATCGTTGACGGCTGCGGCGACAAAAAAGCGATTGCTGACCGTGTTGCTCAGATCCGCGGACAGATTGAGGAAACAACCTCTGAATTTGATAAAGAAAAATTACAGGAAAGACTTGCAAAACTGGCAGGCGGCGTAGCAGTTATCCGTGTAGGCGCAGCAACTGAGACAGAGATGAAAGAGGCAAAACTCCGTCTTGAGGATGCTCTTGCAGCTACAAGAGCAGCTGTTGAGGAAGGTATCATCGCAGGAGGCGGTTCTGCATACATTCATGCATCCAAGAAGGTTGCAGAGCTTGCGGCTACTCTTGAAGGCGATGAGAAGACTGGTGCAAACATTATCCTGAAAGCTCTGGAGGCTCCTTTATTCCACATTTCTGCAAATGCAGGACTGGAAGGCTCTGTGATCATCAACAAAGTAAGAGAGTCTGAGCCGGGAGTTGGATTTGACGCTCTGAATGAAGAATATGTAAACATGGTAGAGTCCGGAATCCTGGATCCTGCAAAGGTTACAAGAAGCGCTCTTCAGAACGCAACAAGTGTTGCATCTACTTTACTGACAACAGAGTCTGTTGTTGCAACCATTAAGGAAGATACTCCTGCAATGCCGGCAGGAAATCCTGGAATGGGAATGATGTAACAGAAATATTTTATAAAAAGGAATCGGCGTCATAGACGCTGATTCCTTTTTATGTTAGAATAAAAATATCATTATACAAGCACGAGCCGTGTCTCGTAAGGAGAGTGAATTATGAGTGAACTGTACTCGGAATTCCTTGTGAAAAAGGAATCCACATTTAAGGATGCCCTGATTAAATTCGGAATGATCGGACTGACTGTAGTGGCTGTGGCAGCAGGACTTTTTCTGAATCCGCTGCTTTTGATCGTTGCCATTGGTCTGGGCGTGGCATGTTATTTTATTATCCCAAAAACAGATCTTGAGTATGAATATCTGTTTGTAAACGGGGAACTGGATATTGATAAGATCATGGCAAAATCAAAAAGAAAAAGAGTAAAATCTTTGAATCTTACAGAGGCAGACCTGATCGCTCCTCTGAATTCTCACAGAATGGATTATTATAACGGCAACCAGAAAATGAAGGTTCTGGACTATTCTTCAGGAAATCCGGACCACAAAAGATTCGGCATCATCATTCGTGACGGAGGCGAAGCCTGTAAGGTGATCGTAGAGCCGGACGATGCCATGGCAAATGCTATAAAAAATTCAGCGCCCAGCAAAGTTTTTTTGGATTGACACCGTATTTTTTTTTTGCTACACTATGAACCAAACTCAAAATATCATGCAGGTGTGAATAAGCACATCCTGTAAAAATTACATACAAGGGAGGAAAAAATACAATGGGTACAATTATCGGTGAAGGCATTACATTTGACGATGTACTGTTAGTTCCTGCGTATTCAAAGGTGATTCCGAACCAGGTGGATGTAACAACCTGGCTGACTAAAAAGGTGAAGCTGAACATTCCGCTTATGAGCGCGGGAATGGATACAGTTACCGAGCACCGCATGGCTATCGCTATGGCAAGACAGGGCGGTATCGGTATCATTCACAAAAATATGTCTATCGAGGCGCAGGCAGATGAGGTAGATAAGGTAAAACGTTCTGAAAACGGCGTTATTACAGATCCATTTTATTTATCCGCAGAGCATACTCTGAAAGATGCCAATGATCTTATGGCAAAATACCGTATTTCCGGTGTTCCGATCACAGAAGGAAAGAAACTGGTAGGTATCATTACCAACCGAGATCTGAAATTTGAGACAGATTTCTCAAGAAAGATCGGCGAGTGCATGACTTCTGAAGGTCTGATCACTGCCAAAGAAGGAATTACTCTGGAGGAAGCAAAAAAGATCCTCGCAAAATCCCGTAAAGAAAAATTACCCATTGTAGATGATAACTTCAACTTAAAAGGCCTGATCACCATTAAGGATATTGAAAAACAGATCAAATATCCTCTGGCTGCAAAGGATGAGCAGGGACGTCTTCTCTGCGGTGCGGCAGTTGGTATCACATCCAATGTTCTTGCAAGAGTTGAGGCTCTTGTAAAAGCAAGCGTAGACGTGATCGTAGTTGATTCTGCTCACGGTCATTCTGAGAATATTTTAAGGGCCGTACGCGAAATGAAAGAGGCGTATCCGGATCTTCAGGTAATTGCAGGAAACGTTGCCACAGGAGCTGCCACCAAGGCTCTGATAGAGGCTGGTGTTGACGCAGTTAAGGTTGGTATCGGACCTGGTTCTATCTGTACTACCCGTGTGGTTGCAGGTATTGGTGTTCCTCAGATCACAGCTGTTATGGACTGCTATGAGGTTGCAAATCGTTATGGAGTGCCGATCATTGCAGACGGCGGAATCAAATATTCCGGAGATATCACCAAATCCATTGCAGCAGGCGCCAACGTATGTATGATGGGAAGCATGTTTGCCGGATGTGACGAGAGCCCGGGAACATTTGAGCTGTATCAGGGACGTAAATTCAAGGTATACCGTGGAATGGGCTCCATTGCAGCAATGGAGAACGGCAGCAAGGACCGTTACTTCCAGCAGGATGCTAAGAAGCTTGTTCCGGAAGGCGTAGAGGGTCGTGTAGCTTACAAGGGCCATGTGGAAGACACTGTTTACCAGTTGATCGGCGGACTTCGTGCAGGTATGGGATATTGCGGAGCTGAGAATATCGAAGCGCTGAAGACAACAGGCAAGTTTATTAAGATTTCAGCAGCTTCCTTAAAAGAGTCTCATCCTCATGATATCCACATCACAAAAGAGGCTCCGAACTACAGTGTAGACGAATAATCAGGAATTTTTGTTCTTGAAAAAAATAAAAAATATGATATGATAATAATAACGACTGCATGACTGGCGGAAAACAGGAATTACCTGTGGGGAGTGCAGTAAGTGATAAGCCGACCGCCTGGGCAGCCTGAAATACAGACTACCTGGGCGGTTTGTTTTATTTTAAAAGAAAACGCAGCATGAAGCCAGGACAGCGCGTTTATATAATGATTTTTTAGAAAAAAGGAGATCAGACTATGGAAATGATATCACTGGAAAATGAACTGAAAAATAATTCTTATCCGGGAAGAGGAATCATCCTCGGCCGTTCTCTTGACGGAACAAAAGCAGTGGCAGCATACTTTATTATGGGAAGAAGCGAGAACAGCAGAAACCGCGTGTTTGTCACAGAAGGAGAGGGAATCCGTACACAGGCATTTGATCCGTCCAAGCTTACAGATCCAAGCCTGATCATTTATGCTCCGGTACGTGTTCTTGGAAACAAGACCATTGTTACTAACGGAGATCAGACAGATACTATTTATGATGGCATGGACAGACAGATGACCTTTGAACAGTCCTTAAGATGCCGCGAATTTGAGCCGGACGGACCTAACTATACACCTCGTATTTCCGGTGTGATGCATATTGAAAACGGCAATTACAGCTATGCAATGTCTATTCTGAAAAGCGATAACGGAAATCCGGATGCATGTCTTCGTTATACCTTTGCCTACGAAAAAGCAATTCCGGGAGAAGGACGGTTTATTCACACATATAAATGTGACGGAAATCCCCTTCCAAGCTTTGAGGGAGAGCCGAAGCTGGTTCAGATTCCAAATGATATGAAAGAGTTTACAGATCTTCTCTGGAACAGTCTTAATGAAGAAAATAAGGTTTCACTGTTCGTGCGCTATATTGACATTGCAACAGGTAAATATGAAACAACTATTGTAAATAAGAACAAATAAGGAGGATGCAGTAATGAATGAATTACAGTTAAAATACGGATGCAATCCAAACCAGAAACCTTCCAGAATCTATATGAATGACGGAAGTGAGCTTCCTATTAAGGTTCTTTCCGGAAAACCCGGATATATTAATTTCCTGGACGCTTTTAACGGCTGGCAGCTTGTAAGAGATCTGAAAAAAGCAACCGGACTTGCCGCAGCAACTTCCTTTAAGCATGTTTCCCCGGCAGGCGCTTCTGTGGGACTTCCTCTTACAGAGACACTGGCAAAGATCTACTGGGTGGACGACATGAACTGGAAAGAGTTCTCACCAATTGCCTGCGCCTATGCAAGAGCAAGAGGAGCTGACCGTATGTCCTCCTTTGGAGATTTTATTTCCCTTTCTGATGTCTGTGACAAAGATACAGCGCTTCTTATTAAAAGAGAGGTTTCAGACGGCGTGATTGCTCCGGGATATACAGAGGAAGCCCTGGAAATCCTGAAAGCCAAGAAAAAAGGCAACTACAATGTTATTGAGATCGATCCTGATTTTGTACCGGCCCCACTGGAACACAAGGAAGTGTTCGGGGTAACTTTTGAGCAGGGAAGACAGGAGCTTGAGATCAACGATGAGCTAATCGCCAATATTGTCACAGAAAATAAAGAACTCAGCGAAGAGGCAAAACGTGATCTGAAAATTTCTTTGATCGTTCTGAAATACACTCAGTCCAACTCTGTATGCTTTGTAAAGGACGGACAGGCTATCGGTGTAGGAGCAGGACAGCAGTCCCGTGTACACTGTACCAGACTGGCTGGACAGAAGGCGGATAACTGGTTCCTCCGTCAGAGCCCTCAGGTTTTGAACCTTCCGTTTAAAGAGGGAATCAGCCGTGCAGAGAGAGATAATGCCATTGACGTTTATATTGGCGAGGAATATATGGATGTGCTTGCTGACGGCGCATGGGAGAGAATTTTTACTGAGAAGCCGGAAGTATTTACAAGAGAGGCAAAACGTGAGTGGCTGGATCAGCTGACTGATGTAACTCTGGGATCTGATGCGTTCTTCCCGTTCAGCGACAATATTGAAAGGGCTCATAAGAGCGGCGTGAAATATATTGCTCAGCCAGGCGGATCTGTAAGAGATGAGGATGTAATTGCAACCTGCGATAAATATGGCATGGCAATGGCATTTACCGGAATCAGACTGTTCCATCATTAATCGGCTGTTTTTGGAAAATATTCTGTCAAAACAAAAAAACAAGAAAATAGCATAGAAAAACATAAAATGATTTTGTATAAAATATGTAAAATAAAAAGAATAAATGATAATAGTTGGTAAAAGTGCATAAAACACAACGAGAAAATTGTGTAGTTTATCAATAGACCAAAAATATTTAGGATGCTATAATATTTTTAGCTGAATATAGCACTGCTAATTATGTATATGCTGGGGATTGGCCCAGTGTTTCTACCAACTACCGTAAAGAGTTGACTACATAATCTTGTGTGGTCTCTCTTTTTTTATTGCCGAAAATCCTCATCCGGATAAAGAGATCAGAAAAAGAGCAGCCTCAAAAAAGCCGCGGCCGGGGTTGGCGTATGATATGACTGTTGCAGGCAGAAATATTCAAAGACACAAGGCAGCAGAAATTTTTTGAAAGAGAGGACTATGTAGTAATGGAAAAAAAGGATGGTTTTTTTGAACGTTTTTTTGGGATTTCAAAAAATGGCTCTACGATGCGGATTGAAATACTTGCAGGAGTAACGACTTTTATTACAATTGCATATATTCTTATCCTGAATCCGCAGATCCTGGCAGATCCGTATATGATTATGGGCGATGGGGCAATGGCAGAAAAAATTTCAAATGGTGTATTTATCGGAACCTGTATCGGCGCATTTATTGGTACGATTTTATGTTCGTTATATGCAAAGGTTCCATTTGCCCAGGCGCTTGGTATGGGACTGAATGCATTTTTTGCATATACGGTTGTGCTGGGAATGGGATATTCCTACAATGAGGCGCTTGTAATCGTATTTATCTCTGGAATTTTCTTTATTGTGATTACAGCAGTGGGATTGAGAGAGGCGATTATCCGTTCGATACCGGATGCAGTGAAGCTTGCAATTACCCCGGGTATAGGACTGTTTATTACTATTATCGGGCTGAAAAATGCAGGACTGGTAGTAAGTAATCCGTCTACTCTGGTAAGCATGGTTGATTTTGCGCAGTGGAGAAGCGAGGATGGAAATGTTACTATGATCTGTGGGGCGCTGGTAGCGCTGATTGGATTGATTGTAATCGGAGTTCTTCATTCACGCAATGTAAAAGGCTCCATATTGTTTGGAATTGCGGCTGCTACAATTGCGGGAATCCCTCTGGGGGTTACGAAACTGTCTGCATTTGATATGAATATTGGGGCAAAATTCAGTGACTTTGCAGAGGTTTCTTTCCTGAACATGGATTTTGGCGGCATGTTCTCAGGAAAAAATCCTGTAGATACATGTCTTACAGTGGCAATGCTGGTGGTAAGCTTTTCTCTTGTAAACATGTTTGATTCAATCGGAACTTTGATGGGTGCGGCAAAGCAGTCGGGAATGATTGACAAAGACGGTGAAATCATTCACATGAAAGAAGCTCTGATGTCCGATGCCATTTCAACTGCTGCAGGAGCAATGGTAGGAACCTCGAACCTCCACGGTAACAACAGTAGTAGAATCCAGCGCAGGTATTGCTGCAGGGGGAAGAACGGGAATGACCAGCCTGGTGACAGCTCTTCTGTTTCTTGGCTCCATTATCTTTGCCCCGGTTGTGGGGATTGTCCCTGGAGCGGCAACAGTTCCGGCTCTGATCTTTGTGGGTATTCTTATGCTCAGCAACATTAAGGATGTGGACTTCAGTGATATGACAAATGCGCTTCCTGCATTCTGTACAGTTGTGTTTATGCCGTTTACATATTCAATTGCAAACGGTGTTGCAGTAGGCCTGATCATGTATTGCCTGATAAAACTTTTTACAGGAAAAGCGAAAGAAGTGAAGGTCCTCACATGGATTATTTCCATTGTATTTGTTCTCAGATATGCGTTTATGACACTGGGATGATAACAGATTCCGTAATGAAAATTTTTGCCATGATACATATATAAAAAACTGCTCTGCGGTCCGGATGTGAAATCTGGCCGCAGGGCAGTTTTGAGGTTCTGTGGAAATAAAAAAACCAGAACAATATCTGTTCTGGTTTCAAGAGCGATAGACGGGGCTCGAACCCGCGGTCTCGACCTTGGCAAGGTCGCGCGTTACCAACTACGCCACTATCGCATATCCTGTATTAATCTCTGAGGTGTTTCCCTCATCAACAAAACATATGATAGCATATAGAATTGTAGTTGTCAAATGTTTTTTTGAAATTTTTTTAAAAAATTATTTTTTTTATTTATTTTCTCTAGAACATGAAAAAACAAAAGAATATTTGATGTATCTCGTCCATTCTTTTCCGGCTTCTGTATAGTGAAAAGGAAAGCCGTGATTGCCGGGAGCATCGGGATAATCCTGAAATTCAAAGGCAGCAGCACAACCGGGACAGGAAATCTGATTTCCGGAAAGAGGGAGTCCGCTTTCGATAAAACCTCCGGAATATACAACTACGCAGGGAGCATCCGAAGAGATGAAAAGCTTTTTGGCGCTGTCAGGACTGGTAAAGACCAGTTGAGGAAGCTCATTGTTTTTATTTAAAAGAAAGGCGTGATTATATCCACGGCTGACTGTAAGCTGGGGATGATCCGGAAAAGCCTTCATTTGCCGAGTCAGAGAAACAGGCTTACGAAAAGCAAAAGGACTGTTTTCTACAGGTGCAATACCTTCAGGGATAAATTCATCATCATTATATATATAGGAATCTGCATGGATCTGAAGCAGATGGTCATAAACACTTTCTTCAAAATTCCCGGATAAATTAAAATAAGAATGATTGCTCATATTAAAATAAGTTGTTTTATCAGAGACCGCACGATATCTGACTGTAAGCTCATGGGCTTCATTTAACAGGTAAGAAACAGAAAAAGTCCGATTCCCCGGAAAACCGTCACATCCGTCCGGAAGAGTACATTGAAAAAGCACTTCGGCACTGGTATCTTCTTCCCGGATGGAAACAAGAGTCCAGTTTATAAAGGAAACACTATGAATACCGCTATGCAGGCAATGCCTGTTCTTTTCATTTCTGGTAAGGGAATATTTTTTTTTAGGTAAGGAAAGCGACCCTCCGGAGATTCTTCCGGCACAGGGACCAAGAGTAGCGCCTGCATACAGAGGGTTTCCGGTATAGTCAGAATCAGAGGCAAAAGACAAAGCAATATTTTTAAATTTATCTGCGGAATCTGTATATCCGACGGAACGGACAGAAGCGCCGATGGAATTAAGCGTTACCTGAAAAGAATCTTTGCAGGTGAGAGATAAGAGCGTATATTGTGCAGACCGGTGCAAAAAAGTAATCTTCATGATAAATACTCCTTGTTTTTTCACTAAATATAACGTAATTTCGATTCAAAATCAAGGAGGAATGTGCAAAATGCTTAAGAACAGAAAACAAAAATTCCGAATTATGTAATAAATATTGGCGGTATTTCCGAAACACATAAGAAGATAGTTTGGTATTTGTGTATAATAACGAGTATGGAAGAAATAACTTGCGAGAAATCCGTAAATATGTATAAAATAGCAAGAATTTGAAACTCCATAGCAATTTAAGCTAATGAAAAAGAAAAAGAGGAAGGTTATAATCAATATCAGAGAAAAGCAAGGGAGGAAAGAGATATGAACAGTGTATTGGAATTTAAAGGTATCTCCAAGTATTTCCCGGGTGTAAAGGCATTGGACAATATCTGCTTTAAAGCATATGGCGGTGAGGTCCTGGCATTTTTAGGTGAGAACGGAGCCGGAAAATCCACACTTTTGAAGGTGCTGAACGGTGATTATCAGCCTACAAAGGGAGAATACCTGCTGGACGGAGTCCAGAAACATTTCCACTCTCCTCATGAGGCAATTCAGGAAGGGATCAGCGTGATCTATCAGGAGAGACAGATTCTTCTGGAACTGAGTGTGGCAGAAAATATTTATCTGGGACGTATGCCGTCAAACAGGTTTGGCGTGATCGATACAGGCAAGGCGAATAAGATGGCTGCGGAGATCATCCGGGATTTTGGACTTCCGATCCAGCCGACCACCAAGGTAAAGGATCTGAGCATTGCCTATCAGCAGATGGTGGAGATCATGAAAGCATACAGCAGGGAAAACCTGAAAGTAATCTGCTTTGACGAGCCTACGGCAAGTCTCAGCGACGCGGAGATCGACTGTCTGTTTGAAGTGATCCAGAAGCTGAAAGAACAGGGAAAGATCATTATTTATGTATCCCATCGTATGAAGGAAATCCAACAGATTGCGGACAAGGTGGCGATTTTTAAGGACGGACATTACATAGATACGGTAGTGACAAAAGAAGTGCCGGAGCAGCAGCTGATCAAAATGATGGTTGGCCGTGACCTGGGAGATATTTTTAATAATCTGGATCGTGAAAAGGAAATCGGAGATGTTCTTCTTGATGTCAGAAACGTTTCTTCTGACTATGTAAAAGAAGTATCCTTTACTCTTCATAAAGGAGAGGTTCTGGGATTTTCCGGTCTGGTAGGTGCAGGCCGTACAGAAGTGATGCGGGCAATTATTGGCGCAGACAAGAGGAAAACAGGAGAAATATTCCTGGAGGGCAAAAAAATCGAAAACCGTTCTCCTAAGGAAGCCATGGACAATGGTATCGTCCTGGTTCCGGAAGACCGGAAAATGCAGGGAATCCTGAGCAATTTAAGTGTCAGCGGAAACATCAACA
The DNA here is from genome assembly GCF_024622975.1 of Blautia caecimuris. Lineage (GTDB taxonomy): Bacteria > Bacillota > Clostridia > Lachnospirales > Lachnospiraceae > Blautia_A > Blautia_A caecimuris. Next base: position 266,413 of record NZ_JANJZT010000001.1, read on the forward strand.
TTGCACTGATGGATCAGAATGCCAATCGGTTAGGGATCATAAATCCTGTAAAAGAAAACGAAGCGGCAGATAAGGGGATTTGTGATTTCAAGGTTAAGACACCGTCTCCGGACAAAAAAATAGTAGAGCTTTCTGGCGGAAATCAGCAGAAGTGCATTGTTGCCCGGGGAATTGCCACAAATCCCAAGGTACTGATACTGGATGAACCGACCAAGGGAATTGACGTAGGTGCAAAATCGGAATTTTATAATATGATCTGTCAGTTTGCAAAACAGGGGCTTGGCGTGATCCTGATTTCATCGGAACTTCCGGAGGTTATCGGACTTTCAGACAGGATCATTGTTATGAAATCTTTGAGGATTTCCGGTGAGGTAATGAGAGAAGAGGCAACGGAAGACCGGCTGCTGCAGCTTGGAATGATGGGGGAGGATACACATGAGCAACCAGAAGAATAAAAAAGAACATAAACTGTTAAATCTGATCGGCGGAGATAAACTGATTCTGCTGGCAGCAATTGTAGTAGTATTTGCATTGTTTACCTGTCTGAACAGGAATTTCCTTACCTGGCAGAATATGGTGAACCTTCTTGTAGCGGCATCCCTGGTAGGAATTGTTGCCGTAGGACATACATATCTGATTATTGCAGGACAGAACGACTTGTCACCAGGCTCTCTGGCAGCGTTCAGCGGAACTCTGGCTGCTCTCCTTCTTTCCTTTGGGATGCCTGCAGGAGTTTCTATTGTAATTACTTTACTTGCAGGTGTTGCCGTAGGACTTTTCAATGCCTGGATGGTAAATAAGATTAAACTGGAAGCCTTTATCGCCACCTTGGTAACCCAGTCTGTGATCAGAGGCTTTGCCTATATCATCTGTGATGGAAAACCCATTGCCATCAGTAATAAAACCTTTATTGCTCTTGGAAAAGCAAGATTTCTGGGACTTCCTCTTACTGTGTGGCTGATGATTCTGGCATTTGTGATTTTTGGATTTATTCTTGCAAGAACAAAATTCGGAAGAAGCGTATATGCCATTGGCGGCAGTTCAGAAGCCGCACGTCTTGCCGGACTGAACCCACAGAGAATCATTACACTGTGCTTTATATTGATTGGTGTTCTGACCTCTTTAGGCGGCATTATTTTTGCAGCCCGTATGAATTCAGGTCAGCCGGCAGCCAATATCAACCTGGAGTTTGACGCTATTACTGCAGTTATTCTTGGCGGTGTTTCATTTGCCGGCGGCGTGGGAAGTATGTTTGGTACAGTACTCGGAGTAATTCTGATCCAGGCGTTCAACACAGGACTTATTATGGTAAACGTGCCTACTTTCTGGCAGTATGTGGCAAGAGGAGCCCTTCTTCTGTTCGCTCTTACATCCGACTATATCCGTAAGCAGAGAAGAGAAAAAGAACTTCTGGAAGCAAGCATGAGGAATGTGAAATAAGAAATGGAACTCTTTCACACGAACTGTGTGATGGAAATAAAAATGAAAAAACGCAAGGAGGAACAAACATGAAACGAAAAATGGTGAGCGTGGCATTATGTGCAGCAATGACAGCAGGTGTTCTGGCAGGAGGTGCAGTGACTGTAAGCGCTGAGGATAAACTGGTGGTTTATGGTATCTATAAAGCCGGCGATCAGACATGGTTTATCGACGAGGGTGCAGCAGCTCAGAAGGCAGTCGAAGAAGCAGGCGGAGAATTTGTATATGTAGATGCAAAGATGAATCCGGAAGAATACCTGAAAGCGATTGACAATGCCATTGCAAACAAGGCTTCCGGTATCGTAACCTGTATTCCGGACCAGACAATGTCTCAGGCAGCGATTGACAAAGCAGAAGAAGCTGGAATCCCGATCGTAGCAGCAGATGATGCTCTTCAGGATGCAGAAGGAAATAAGCTTGCTCCATGGGTAGGAATCGACGCTTATAACATTGGCGCTGCAAACGGCGAATGGCTGGCAAACTATGCAAATGAAAATGAACTTGTAGGAAAAGAGGATGTAGGACTTCTTCTTATGACTATGGATACGGTTTCCAGCTGTGTTCCTCGTGCAGAAGGCGAGCTTGATAAATTTACAGAGCTGTGCCCGGATTTCCCGGAGGCAAACGTATTTAAAGCAGACTATGACGGAACAACTGATAAAGGAAATACCGCTGCAGCAGCAGTTATCACAGCAAATCCACAGATCAAGACATGGCTGGTAACAGGCGCCAACGAAGAAGGATGTATTGGTGCGGCACGTGCGCTGGAGAGTGCAGGACTTGATGCAGATGCATGTGTAGTAGGCCTTGGCGCTTATATGGCAAAAGATGAGTGGAACAACAAAGGTGCAGACGGTACCTGTGTGAAAGCATCTGCATACTTCTCCGCAGATCAGGTTGGAGCAGGCTCTGTAGAAGTTCTTCTTGATATGATCGAAGGCAATGAGCCGGAGATGGAAACCGCAGTTGACGCAGTTGTTGTAACACCGGAAAACTACAAAGAAGAAATGGGAAGCTACGCGGAATAAAGAGACAGACCGCAGGGCAGATCATAAGAAATAAAGAAGGCTGTGCCGGGGGAATCTCCGGCACAGTTTTCTTTTTGACAAAACTGTGTTCCGAAATGTACAAATAATAAACCGGTAAATACCGTTAAGAGAAAGTAATATTATATTTCTGGTGTTAAAATCAATGTATAACAGGGAAAAGAAATACACTGAAAAAGAATCAGACTAATAAAAAATAATTCCGAATTATGTTAAAATAGAAAAAAGAGAATAACATATCCGGAGGAACATATGAACAGGATAAAAGAAAGTATTTTATCAATGGTTGTCAGTGATTCGTTTGATATCCGTACCAGAAACGCAGGAGTATTCCGGTTTCCGGCCGCCTATCGGTACGAAGCCCATACACACTGTGAAATTGAGATCAATTATATAAACAGCGGATCCTGCATCATGGGAGTGGAAGGCGTTTTTGTTCCACTGAAGCGAGGTGACTGCATCATTGTATATGCAGGAGTAAAGCATTTGTTTATTGTGGAGGATAAAGAAAACTGCAGAATCACACAGCTGGAATTTGAGGTGATCAATCTTCCTGAAAAAGCAAAGGAAATGTGCTTTTTTCGTATGGAAAATCCCTATATCCGGCTTCGAGGGTGCGAGGATGTATGTGAATATATGGAAAGCCTTTGCAGGATCCGGCGGTATGAAAAAGATAATGCAAACAGAGAAATGCTGGTGCAGCTGGGATATTTTCAGCTTTTTATTGAACTTTCCGAAAAAATAGGCTGTGCTGACAGGGGATCTCAGAAAAAAGGGAAAATAGAGAAAATTGATAAAATCATTCAGTACATCAACGAGAACTGGAGAAACGATATCTGTATTGAAGAGATCGCTGAAAGATTTGAAATCAGTTCCCGTTACATCCGCAAATGTTTTCAGCAGGAAACAGGAATGAGCTGCCAGCAATACATCTGTACCCTGCGGCTTGGAAAGGCAAAGGAACTTTTGTGGTTTACAACCAAATCGGTTACAGAGATTGCCATGGATACAGGATTTGGCAGTTCGCAGTATTTTTGCAGAGTATTTCAGAAGCATGAACATATGGCTCCTATGGAATACAGAAATTTATGGAAAAACAGGAACCGAAAGGGCTTTCCAGGACAAAGCTCTGAACCTGAAAAAAAGAATCAGATCAAGGAGGAAAAGAAATGACAAATCGGGAGAATTTTCTGTCGCTGCTGCGCAGACAGGGCTATGAACATGTACCTGTAGAATTTGTACTTTGTCCACATTTACAGAAGCTGTGTAAAGAGAAGCTCGGAGCAGAGGATTATGAGGAATACTTTGGATTTCCATGGCGCAGAGTGGACGACCTGAAGCTTGCAGACCAGGATGTGGAGAAATTCAGGAAATTTTATGAAAGACCGCTGGCGGAAGGAGCGGATATTGATCTCTGGGGAGTAGGACATGAAAAATCACCCAACAGCATGCATATGACTTATATGCGCCATCCGATGGAAGATATGGAAACTCTGGAAGAAGTTATGGAATATCCCTTCCCGGATTTTGCACATGCAGACGGATCTCATCAGCCAGAGCAGGTGAAAAAAATCAAAGAGCAGGATCTTGTGGCTTTGGGCGATATGCAGATGACGATATGGGAATGTGCCTGGTATATGAGAAGTATGGAAGAATTGTTCTGTGATATGGGTGACGAAAATGAGATTGCGGAATTCCTTTTTGATAAGGTAACAGAGCTGTCACTGATACGTGCAAAAGCCTACGCGAATGCAGGCGTGGATGTTCTGTTTCTGGGCGATGATATCGGAATGCAGCATACCATCATGATGAGCGAAGAACTGTACTGCCGGTGGATCAAGCCAAGACTGAAAAAAATCATTGATGAAGTAAAGCGGATTAATCCGGAGATCATTATCTTTTATCATTCCTGCGGATTTATAGAGCCTATGATTCCTCATCTTATCGAAGCAGGTGTAGATGTGCTGAATCCGATTCAGAGTGAGTGTATGGATTTTGGGGAAATTTATCAGAAATACGGAGATAAAATCTCTTTCCATGGAACCATCGGAACACAGACAGTAATGCCGAAAGGCACACCGGAAGAAGTGAAAGAAGCTGTGTGGAAAAACCTGGATATCGCAGGGGAAAAAGGCGGGCTTTTTGTAGCGCCTACACATATGCTGGAACCGGAAGTGCCTCTTGAAAACATACTGGCTTATGTAGAAGCATGCCGGACATATCGCAGGTCTTAAACAGTAATAGATAAAGGAGGAGCAGCATGTCAATTTTAGAAGAAATATCCGAGTTTTTACAGAAAGGGAAAAGAAAAAACGTAAAGGCTCTGATCGAACAGGCACTGGAAGAGGGAATTGATCCCAAAATAATCCTGAAGGAAGGCCTGATGTCAGGAATGAGCATCATTGGCGGAAAATTTAAAAGAGAGGAAGTTTTTGTACCGGACGTCATGATGGCGGCCCGGGCTATGAATGTGGGTCTGAGTATTCTGGAACCAAAGCTGGTGGAAGCGGGAAATGAGCCGATTGGACGAGTGGTGATTGGTACTGTACAGGGAGATCTTCACGATATCGGAAAGAATCTTACTGCCATGCTTTTGAAGGGAGCCGGTTTTGAAATCTATGATATGGGAGTTGACGTCAGCGCAGAGGCATTTCTGGAAAAAGCAGAAGAAGTCAATGCGGATATTATCGGACTGTCCGCCCTTTTATCCACAACGATGTCACAGATGAAAGAGGTCATTGATCTTCTGAAAGAAAAGAACCTTCGTGACAAGTATATTGTTATGATTGGGGGAGCGCCGATCACCAACGAATTTGCAGAAGAGATCGGTGCGGATTATTATACACCGGATGCAGCGTCAGCAGCAGAGGTGGCAAAAAAAGCAGTAGAGAGTAAATAAAAGAGAAAATCCAGGTAATGGGGGCAATTATTATGAAGAGAAATATGAAGCAATGGGCTTATGACTATATTCATGCACCAGAAAAGAAGGCCATGCCGATACTTTCTTTCCCGGGTGTTCAGATCATTGGCCATACAGTAGACCAGCTGGTAAGAAGCGGAGAACTGCAGGCGCAATGTATGCAGGCTGTCTCGGAACGCTTTGACACAGGTGCGGCATTCAGCCTTATGGATCTGTCTGTGGAGGCAGAGGCTTTTGGCGCGCCGGTATGCTACAGCGAAGACGATGTACCTACGGTTCATGGGATCCTGATCCATGATGAAGAGGAAGCGGAAGCACTGAAGATTCCTGAAGTAGGGGCAGGAAGGACCGGAGAATGTGTGGAGGGAATCCGCAAAGCATGTGAAAGAATCAGGAATAAACCGGTTCTTGCCGGAATCATCGGACCATATTCTCTTGCGGGAAGACTTCTGGATATGTCAGAAATTATGCTTCTCTGCTTTGATGAACCGGAAATGGTAGAAATGATACTGGAAAAAGCAACTGCTTTTTTGATCCAGTATGCAAAGGCATTTAAAGAAGCGGGAGCCAATGGAATCTGTATGGCAGAACCGGCGGCGGGACTTCTGTCTCCCGCGCTGATGGATGAATTTTCTACTCCCTATGTACAGAAGGTAAGGGAAGCAGTGGAAGATGAAAACTTTATTTTTATGTATCACAATTGTGGAAATATTTCTCCTCTTCTGGATCGTATCCGGGCATTGGATATGCAGGCATACAGTATTGGAAATGCGGTTGATGTGGAAAAAGTTCTGAAAGTGATTCCGGAAGACCGTATAGTGATCGGCAACATCGATCCTGCAGGAACGATTCGCAGTGGCACGCCGGAAAAAATCAGGAAAGAGACGCTGGAGCTTTTAAATCGATGCGGAAAGTATCCGAACTTTGTGATCTCCAGCGGATGCGATATTCCTCCGGCTGCACCTCTTGAAAATATTCAGGCATTCTTTGACGCCGTAAAGGAATATTATACCAGATAAGAAAAAACCGATGGCTGAGACTCTTTTATAGTCTTTGCCGTCGGTTTTTTATGCTTAAAGAGAAGAATCTGAAAAAATGCTGGAACGGAACTGGCTGGGAGTCATATGCTCCCATTTTTTAAAGGTAGAGCAGAAACTGCTTTCACTGCTGAAACCGGAGGAAAAAGCGATATCCTTTATGGGGAGATCCGGTGTGCGTAAAAGATATTTGGCGGAATTGATCCGTGTTGCAATGAGATACTGATATGGAGTATAGCCGGTTTCAGCGGAAAAGATCCGGGTAAAATGAAACAGGCTCATATTGGAATTGGCAGCCAGTGTCTCCATGGTCAGATGTTCGCTGAAATGCTTGCTGATGTAGATCAGAGAATTTTCAATTACCTCAGAATGGGAAAAGGTGGTTTTTGCCTGAGAACGGGAATTCAGGAGCGCATTGAGAATCTGGGTAATGCGGTCTGATACCATATACTCTTTAATGGGCATTGCTTTTTTGAAAAGGTCAACAAGTTTTTCCATATTGTGGATAACCGGAGACGGATTGGAGGGGGAAAAAACAATTCCCTGAACAGAGAGCAGCTCATAGTAGGAACGGGCAAGAGGACCGTCAAAATGAAGCCAGAGGACATCCGAATCTTCATCAAAACGATATCCATGAGGCTGATAGCAGTCCAGAAGGATAAAATTTCCGGAAGAGACCCGAAGTTCTTCATTCTGATACTGGATCAGGCAGGAACCTTTGATCAGATACATAAGAAGAAAACTGTCGTAGCTGTTCCGCCAGAGAGAGTATCCGGTCTCGTATTCAAAATATCCAAGAGCTATGGGATAAAGATAAAGCCTGGAAGCCGTAGCGCTGGGCTGATAGAGATAATAGTGAGAGTGCTCTTTTACTTTCGCTTCTTTTGAACGCATGGTGATCACCTTTCTGCTTTTTATTTTATAAGATTATAGAGCAATTTTTTGAAACTTTAAAGCAAGTTAAATGAATGATTCACAGGAAAAAGACTGGTATAATTATAATATCAAAAACATAAAGTCAAAGCAATAAAAATGTATGGGAGGTAACTATGAACGAGGTAAAGGTTTGGGAAGAAGAGTTGATTCTTCCAACATATGAAATAGGAGAAGCAGAAAAAAATCCTATTTTTTCTGAAAAACGTGTTTATCAGGGAAGTTCAGGAAGAGTTTATCCGTATCCTGTTACAGAAAAGATCCGGGACGAAAAGATTGACAAAGCATGGAAGGCTGTGATCCTGGAGAATCAGTATATTCGTGTTACAATCCTGCCCCAGCTTGGAGGAAGGATTTTAAGAGCCTATGATAAAACAAATGATTATGATTTTGTATACTACAATCATGTGATCAAACCGGCTCTGGTGGGACTCACCGGACCCTGGATCTCCGGCGGTATTGAGTTTAACTGGCCGCAGCATCACAGACCGACTACATATCTCCCTGTAGATTATGCAGTTTCTGAGCACGAGGACGGAAGCAGGACTGTTATGGTCAATGATGTGGACCAGATGTACGGAACAAAGGGAATTGCATCCTTTACGCTTTATCCGGACAAGGCCTATATTGAAATCCGTGGACAGCTTTACAACCGGACTCCGATGCCTCAGACTTTCCTTTGGTGGGCAAATCCGGCAGTTCCGGTAAATGACAATACACAGTCTGTATTTCCGCCGGATGTCCATGCAGTGATGGATCATGGCAAGAGAGACGTATCAAAATTCCCGATTGCCACTGGAGTTTATTATAAACATGACTACAGTGAAGGTGTAGATATTTCCAGATATAAAAATATCCCGGTGCCGACTTCCTACATGGCGGAAAAGTCAGAGTTTGATTTTGTGGGAGGCTATGACTACGGAAAAGAAGCCGGTATTCTTCATGTGGCAGATCATCATATTTCCCCTGGAAAAAAACAGTGGACTTGGGGCTGCGGTGATTTTGGAAAAGCATGGGACCGCAATCTTACAGATGAGGATGGTCCGTACATTGAGCTTATGACAGGAGTTTACACAGATAACCAGCCGGATTTTACCTGGCTGAAGCCATTTGAGGAAAAGACCTTCAAACAGTATTTTATGCCTTATAAAAAAGTGGGATATGTAAAAAATGCTTCCATTGACGCCATGGTCAATATGGAGGTTGAAAATGGAAAGGTATCTCTCTGTGTTTATACAACAGGAGAAGAAAAAGATGCCCGAATTGTACTGGAAAGAAGGGGAGAAGAAATTTTCTGCGATACAGCCGATATTTCTCCTGTCAGAATTTATGAAAAAGAGCTTTCTGTTGAGACAGAAGATAAAACAGAACTGACTGTCCGTGTTTTAAATGCACAGGGAAGAGTTCTGGTAGAATTTACACCTCTGGAAGAAAATATACCGGAGCTTCCGAAACCTGCTGAGGCGGCAAAGGCTCCGGAAGAGATCCTTACCTGCGAAGAACTGTATCTGACAGGTCAGCATATTGAACAGTACAGACATGCAACCTATCTTCCGGATCCGTACTATCTGGAGGGACTGAAAAGGGATGCAGGAGACATCCGTCTGAATACTGCTTATGGAATGCTTCTGTTCAGACGGGGACAGCTGAAAGAAAGTGAAGCATATTTCCGAAAAGCGTTGGAACGCATGACCTGGAAAAATCCAAATCCGTATAACAGTGAAGCATATTATGACCTGGGACTTACACTTTTCTATCAGGGAAGATATGAGGAAGCCTATGATGCGTTCTTTAAAGCAACATGGACAAATGAGCAGCAGGAAATGTCATTCTATTTCCTGGCAGCCATTGCATCCATGAAAAAAGACTATCTTTCTGCGCTGGAACTTGTGGAAAAAGGACTGGTCAAAAACAGTCATAACATTAAGGCAAGAGGGCTGAAGGCATCAATTCTTCGAAAACTGGGATGCACAGAACAGGCAGAAAAATGGATCGCAGAAAATCTTGAAATAGACTGCTTTGATTTTGTATCTTCCTATGAGGAAATTCTTTTGTCACAGCCGGAAGAACAGAATAACAGAAAACAGCTTCTGAAAGCAAAAATGAGAAACTTCCATCAGAACTTTATCCAGGCAGCCATCGATTATATGGAAGGCGGATTTTATCAGGAAGCGCTGGAAATACTGAATATCTGTGACGCACAGTGGCCGATGCTTTACTACTATCGCGGCGCTACCCTTAAAAAGATGGGAGATATCGAGGCTGCAAAAGAGATGTTCTGTCTTGCAGACAAAGCAGACCCCTATTGCTGTTTCCCAAATCGACTGGAGGATATCCATGTACTGCAAATGGCGGCAAAAGTAACTCCGCAGTGTCCGAAAGCTTATTACTATCTCGGAAATATCTGGTATGACAAGCGTCAGTATCAGGAAGCACAGGAAAACTGGGAAAAGGCTGCCGGGCTGGATCCGGAATACCCGACCACTCTCCGTAATCTTGCTCTTGTATATTATAATAAAATCAATGATCCCAGCCGCGCCCGCCTTGTTCTGGAAAAAGCGTTTGCACTGGATCCTTCCGATGCAAGAGTATTCCTGGAGCTTGACCAGCTGTATAAGAAATTAAAAATGTCTGCAGAGGACAGACTTGCTTTTTATGAGAAACATAAAGAAACCTTTGTAAAGAGAGACGATCTGTTCATTGAATATATCACTCTCAAAAACTTTACAGGTGAATACGAAACCGCCTATGAGCTTCTGATGGGAAGAAAATTCCATCCATGGGAAGGCGGAGAAGGAAAAGCAACTACCCAGTATACCACAGCTCTTGTAGGAATGGCGAAAAGAGCCCTTGCAGAGAAAAATTACGAGGAAGCAGAAGAGCTTTTGGAAAAAGCCCTTGTTTATCCGGAGAATCTGGGAGAAGGAAAGCTTGAGGGAACAAAGGACAACCATATCAATTATTATCTGGCTGTGGCAAAGGCGGCTCTTGGTAAGGAGGCATGCGCAGAGGAACTTCTGGAAAAAGCAACAACAGGAACAGATGAACCTGCGGGAATGATGTTCTACTATGACCAGCCTGCAGATATGATCATGTATCAGGGAATGGCTCTGGAAAAACTGAAAAAAAGCACACCCTCAAAATCAAGGTTCCAGAAGCTGATCAGTTATGGAGAGGCTCATATTTATGATGAAGTAAAAATGGATTACTTTGCAGTATCCTATCCGGATCTTCAGATTTTTGAGGAGGATCTTACCAGAAAGAATCAGGCTCACTGCTATTACCTTATGGGGCTTGGAAATCTGGGGCTGAAAAATATGGAAAAGGCAGCTCAGTATTTCAAAGATACCTTAAAACTTGATCCCCATCATCTGAATGCAAGAATTTATTTAATGGATATTGAAAGGGAAATATCTGTCTGATCAAGAAAAGTAAAAAATTCCGGAATACTATAAGGCGGGGAATGAATCCTGCTGATGTCCGGCTGTTTCTGTAAAAAATCAGGTACAATCATTTCTCCGGTCAGTGATAACATTTCACTGACTGGAGTTTTGGTGTATGTTTTATAGAAATTTAAGAATTGAAAAGAACAATTTGTGCTATAATACAAACATCAACATTTCTTTTTCCGGAGTTCATCCGGTAAGTTCCCATTTTATTTTTTATAAATGAGTAAATATCAAATTCTACACAATAGAATCCGTAATATACGGACATAAAAGAAAGATCAGGCTGTATATGTGTATGTTATAAAGACAGATTCGTGAGTATTTTTGTGCACTTTTTCAAAGTTGTTCATTAAGATATATGAAAAGATCAGACATGTAATTTGTGCGCATGGAAAGAGGAGGAGATCGTATCGAATTAACCGGAATTATTTTAAAAGGGCGTTATTGTATTATGGAAAGGATCGGCAGGGGTGGAGAGGGGGATCTTTATCTTGCAAGAGATCTGGAGCTTGGCATATACCGGGCGGTAAAGGAACTTCCTGCTGAGAAAAAACGTGAGGCAGGGCTTTTTCGGCTTTTGGAGCATCCTTCTCTTCCGAAGATGATTGATTATACAGAACAGAATGATCATTGTTATCTTGTAATGGAGTATATCAGGGGAAAATCTCTGGGACAGTATCTGAACGAGGGAAGAATATTTTCCGGAGAGGAGATTCTGTCCATTGCAGGTACGGTGCTGCAAATTCTGAAATATCTGCATTCCAGAAAGCCGGCGGTTTATTACGGAGATTTGAAGCCGGACAATCTGATGCTGACGGAATCAGGAAGGCTTTATCTGGTTGACTTTGGAAGCGCAGTTTTGGGATATGAAAGACAGAGCTTTTATTGTCTGGGAACAGAGGGGTATGCGGCTCCGGAGCAGTATCAGGGGAGGATTGTTCCTGCCAGTGACTTTTATGCTTTGGGAAAAACTGTAGATGAGCTGTGCCAGAAGCGCAGGCTTCAATATTTTTTTCAGTTTCCGGGGCTTGGATTTTTTATCAGAAAATGCTGCTTCAGTCAGCCGGAAAAACGCTGGAGATCAGCAGAGGAAGCAGAAAATGCATTGCAGAAAATAAAACCTCTGTCCTGGAAAGTATGGAAGGGAGCGGCTGTCGGACTGTGTTGCTTTCTTTGTACTGCAGTCATAATGGGGACGCTGACAACAGAAACAATGCAAAGACTGGAAATGCAGGAATTGGAAACTGCTATATCTCCGGTTACTGCCTGGTATTATTCCATGGATTTTCGGTCAGGCGGGAATGGTATCAGAAAAATAATCACAGGTCAGATAGAAAAATCCGGGCAGAGATTTCTGAGGATTTATGATGCTTTGGAGCAACAGCAGCAAGTGCTTACACTTCTTGCTCAGAACAGTGAACTGGAAGGAAATATGGCAAAGGCAGAAGGGTATTACAGACAGATGCTCCGGGAAAAGGCAGGAAATAAAGAATACTCTCTGTACGGGTTATTTCTGATCAGGCAGGGAAGGGAAACAGAAAGCGTGGAATTATATAAGCTGATGAAAAACAGAAAAGATTTAAAAAGTGATTCTGATTACGCAAAAGACGTAGAACACTGGAAAGAATATCTGAAACAATTATCCGTATTAAAAGGAGAGGAAACGAAATATGATCTCAAATAGAATGAAGAATAAATATACGCTAAAGAGAAAAAGACATATCCTAAGGAAAAAAGAACATGTCGGGGAAAAATATCTGGCTGATTTCTCGGGAAACAGAAAGTTTCTGTCAGTAATCTCAGTTCTTGTACTTGTAACAGCAATTAGACAGACAAGCGCTGCTCAGGATCTTGGAGGGTTTCATGTGGAGACGCTTCCGGGAGAAAGCACAGGTATTCCCTCTGACTGGGAAGTGGGAGACGGGGACCAGGATTTTGGGGAACAACAGCAGTCTGAGGAAAATGGATATGAGGATATGTTTGGGTCAGGAGAAGAAAGCTGGCAGGGGGAGATTTATGAAGAGCCGGAAACTGTGCCCGAAAGCGGGGGCGTGTCTGCCTGGGAAAACAGCATGGAAAATATGGAAGAAACAGATACGGAATATTTGGAGGAAATAAGGAATCAGAGTGAAGCGGAAGAGCTGCAGGAAAATCTGTCCAAGACAGGGGAGTCGGACCGGACAGGAACAGAAGGTTTCCAGAACATGCCGCCTTGCAGGACGCAGCAGCCAGTGGAAACAGTTTCTCCAACCGCTTCCGCTGATATTGCGTCAGACATGGGGGCAGATTTATATCAGGCAGAGAAAACAGAAAAAGATGACAGAGATAAGGAACCGGAAAGTTTCCGGAATCAGCTGCATGCGGTACCGGAAGTTCTTTACTGGAAAGGCACAATAAAAACGACGTCAGAGCCGGTTCTGAATATAAAACGGAACGGGAACGTTCAGATTTTGTCATTGAGAGTAAATGGAAAGGAAACAGCATGGATTCAGGAGGAAAACAGGATTTATCCGGAGATTCCAGAGGAACAGAAGGCATCAGAAAAGGTATTTCAGACAGAGCTGGCGTTTCTTTCTTATAACGGAATGGAAGCCGGAATTTACGTGGACGTTCCGGGAAAATCATGATATACTATCCGATAATCAGTAAACTATAAATGAGTAAATTTGAAAAAGTGCGCAAAATCATCATGAATTTATCTTTATAAGATGCATATATAGAGCTTAATCTTTCTTTTATGTGCGTATATTACGGATTCTATTATGCAAAATTCGATATTTGCTCATTTATAGCAGTAAATAAAAATTCTGAAAATCGGAGGCGCATATGTATAAAGTAATTTTATTTGATCTGGATGGCACGCTGACAGAATCCGGGGAAGGAATCACAAAATCTGTACAGTATGCACTGGAGAAACTGGGAAAACCTGAGGATGATCTGAAAAAGCTGGAGGTGTTTGTAGGGCCGCCTCTTTTGCAGCAGTTTATGGAGTATGCCGGACTGGATGAGGAAACCGGAATAAAAGCAGTAGAATATTACAGAGAGCGATATTCTACAGTTGGAATTTTCGAAAATCAGCCTTATCCTGGAGTGGAGGAAATGTTGGATACATTGTGTGGAAAAGGATATATTCTTGCAGTTGCCTCTTCCAAGCCGGAATATTTTGTAAAAAAAATTCTGGACCATTTCGGGCTGACCAGATATTTCAGCGAGATTGTGGGAAGTGAAATGAGCGGAAAAAGAACTGGCAAGGCAGAGGTGATCGAGGAAGTTCTTAACCGTCTGAATATGCAGGAGCATCGGGATGAAGTTATCATGGTAGGGGACAAGGAGCATGATGTGTTCGGAGCCAGAAAGGCCGGGATTGAATGTGTTGCAGTGGCCTATGGATACGGTACGGAGCAGGAGCTGAAACAGGCTCAGCCCTTAAAAATTGTAGATTCCGTACAGGGAATTGTTGATTTTTTCTGCTGACCCCTCTGCATAAACAGAGTATTTTAAAAAAAGTGTGGAGGGTACTCTACCCCTGCGGAATCCATTTTCTTATCAGTCAGATCGTAGGGTATGCAGCTCTGGCAGTAATTTGTTACAGAATGGGATACGGACTGGAATTTTATCAGTCTCAGACTATTTTGATGACAGGAATTACCGCGCTTCTGACAATGGTTCCCTGTATCTGGTTTTATCAGAAGGATAAAGGTGCAAGAATTGCCAGGGGAGTGATTCCGGAGCAGCCGGGAAAGAAGCTGAAGCCTGGAGAAGGAATCCTTTTACTTCTGCTGGGAGCGTCACTTGCCACATTTGCCAATATGCTGGTGGCTTTGCTGCAAAATGTTCTGAATGTACAGGAATATCAGGAAAATATGGCACAGATCACAAATGGAAAAAGCTTGTTTATGCTCATCTTCTGGATGGGAGTGATCGCGCCGCTTGCAGAGGAGATTGTTTTTCGCTGGCTGATCTACCTGAGGCTGAGAGATTATACCAGGGTGGCAACGGCGGCAGTGATATCAGGAGTATTTTTTGGTGTTTATCACATGAATCTTACCCAGGCTGTTTATGCAGGAATCCTGGGATTTGTATTTGCGTATTTCCTGGAGATCACAGGAAGCCTGTGGGCAAGTGTTCTGCTTCATATGGGTGCAAATATCTGGTCCCTGCTTCTTCCGGAAATGCTGCTTCGGATGCCGGAGAAACAGATGGTCACCGCTGCAATGGGGATATATATAGTTCTTTTATGTGTACTTGGGACAGGCAGCAGTTACTTTAAGAAACGTGCGTGTCGCAGAAGAATGGTTTGAAAAAGCAGCTGCTGTACGAAATATTCGTGCGGCAGCTGCTTTTTACCCACGGGAATTAAAATGCAGCCAGTCTGATTTCAGATAAAAAATCAGAAATACAATGGAGCTTAGTGTCCAGGTCAGAGGATAAGCCCAGAAGATTACCTGGATAGAGGGGATCAGCTTTACGATAATGGTAATATAGCTTACCCGGATGATACACCAGCAGATCATCATGACAAACATGGGGATGATGGATTTTCCGGCTCCCCGGAGAAGGCCTGCCAGACAATGAGAAAATGCCAGCAGGAAATAGAACAGAGTCACTGTACGAGCCTGCTGTACTCCAAAGGCTACCACATCCGGATCACTGTTAAAGGCTGCAATCAGCACAGGGGAGGCAAAATAAATGATGATTCCTATGCACTCTGCCATAATAAGACTGCAGATAATACCGAAGCGGGCGCCTTTTTTTGCTCTGTCATACTTTTTGGCCCCAAGATTCTGGCTGATAAAGGTAGTCAGAGACATAGAAAAGCAGGTGATCGGAAGAAAACCAAACCCTTCTACCTTGGAATAGGAGCCGCATCCGGCTACTGCCAGTTTGCCAAAGCTGTTGATATTAGACTGGACAACCACATTTGCCAGAGAAATAATGGAATTCTGAATGCCTGCCGGAAGTCCGTTGGAAATGATTTGGCGGAGCATGGCGGGATCCAGCTGGATTTTACCAAGAGATACCTGGTATTCCTCCGGACTTTTCCTTGTCAGTCGGTTCAGGCAGAGGAAGGCGCTGACAAACTGGGAAATGATCGTGGCAGCGGCTGCAGCTCCTACACCCATGTGGAAAACGCCTACAAATAAAAGATCCAGACAGATATTTACCAGAGAGGAAAATATCAGATAGTACAGAGGATGTTTGCTGTCGCCTACAGACTGCAGGATACCCACAAAATTATTATAGAGGACAAAAGCTACAGAGCCCAGGAAATAGATCCGGAAATACCGGATGGAATTGGGGAGTACGTCTGTGGGAGTCTTCATCAGAACCAGGATTTTTGGCGCAAGAAGAATACCCAGAATCGTCAGGAGAACCCCTGAGATCAGCCCAAAGCCTATGGTGGTGTGGATGGCTTTCTGCAGATCCTTTGTCTGTCTTGCCCCAAAGTAACGGGCAATTACTACTCCGGCTCCAATGGCGATTCCATTAAAAAATCCTACCAGAAGAAAAATAAGACTTCCGGAGGAACTGACAGCGGCCAGGGCATTGCTGCCCAGAAAATTTCCTACGATCAGAGAATCAGCAGTATTGTAAAGCTGCTGAAAAAGATTGCCCAGAAAAATAGGAATGGCAAAAGCAGTCATCCTTTTCCAGATCGGTCCTTCTGTGAGAAGTGTTTTTGAGGAAGTGGCGCTCATATGTAAAACCTCGCTTGTTTATTAGTTTAATTCTCTTGTAGTTTACTACACTAAATTATACTGAAAAGTATCAGGAATTGTCAAGGAAGCGCTGGTTTTTAGCAGTATCCAAACTGAGATTATATGAAAAAGGATTTTAGAAAAATTCTTGAACCTCTGTTGTCTGTATGCTATCATAAAAAGGTAACAAAAGTGGGAAAATTGAAATGACACACCCGAGGAAAATATAATGAAAATTCAGGAAAAAATGAGAAAGCCGATGATGGAGGCAAAATATCTGAATGTAGAAAACACAGAAAGATATCGCCCGATCATCCGGCTTTTTTATTTAAAATACGAAAAACTGAAATACTGGCTGTATCAGGAGGAGGTATTCGAAGAGCTGAAAGAGGATCCTTCTTTTGCAGAATATACAATGATACAGTGTCAGCAGGATCTGGCGGCTTTGGCATCATGGGGAAACCTGGTAACAATTCAGGATACCAGAAAGGTCAGCAGTATTGAGGAGTTCAAAAATAAAAAATTTCGTTATCAGCTTTCAGAGACAGCAGTAGAAGTAGAACGAATGGTAATACGGGTGGAAAACCTGTTTATTGAAGGTTCTTCTCTGGAACCAACTCTGTTGGAGAGACTGCGGATCAGTCTTGAGAAAATGGAAGAAATGGCTTCCCGGAATGAGGAAAAGCTTTATGGATGGTGGAATGATCTGAATAATGATTTTATCCGTCTGAATCAGAATTATCAGGACTATATGCGTGAACTGAACAGTGTTAAAGCAGAGGAAATGATGAAGACCAGGGAATTTCTTCTGTTTAAGGACAGGCTGATCGAGTATCTGCGGTCATTTGTAAAAGGGCTTCAGGCAAACGTATCTGCAATTGAACAGAAGCTTCGGAATATGGACAGAGAAACTGTGCATCAGATTTTGGAAAAAGCTACGGCCTATGAGCTTTCTATTCCCCGGATGGATGTTGAGATAGATGAGCAGATGATTTTTGATAAGAATCAGGGTCGCTGGGAGAGTATCGTGGAATGGTTTTCCGGAAAAGACGGGGCGGAGTCTGAGGCTGGGAAGGTATTTGATACCACAAATGAAATTATCCGTAAAATCACCAGATATGCTGCGCGAATCAGTGAGATGAGCAGTCAGGGCTCCAACCGCAGGGAAGAATACAAAAAAGTAGCCCGTATTTTTCATGAGTGCAGGGATATTCAGCAGGCCCACAGACTGGCTGCTGTTGTATTTGGCATAGAGAAGCCTTTTCATTTAAAAGGGAATTTACAAAGAGAAACAGACAGCATTAACAGCGGCGTATACGAAGAAGCTCCCGGTGTGATTACACTGACTCCAAGAATCCGTACCTATCGGGAAAAGGCAAAGAGAACAGGAATTCGTGATCATTCAAAAGAAAAAGAAGAAATGCGTGCGTCAGAAATAAAAAGACTGGAGCAGGAAAGAAAACTGCTGAAAAGCTATATTAAAGATAATTGTCTGGAGTTTGCCTCTCTTCCGGAAATTGAGCCTCAGGTAAGAGATATTTTTCTTTTATGGCTGTCAAAAGCACTGGAAAGGAAGGATCACAGGGCAAAGACGGAAGAAGGCCAGATTTATTACATTGAACAGGCGGATGTGCAGGAATACTGTACTCTGAATTGTACGGACGGCACTTTTCAGATGCCTGCCTATACCATGATATTTGAGGAAGAGAAGGACTAAGATGAATGTACTGGAGATTTTGCTGAACCGGAGATGGATCCTGAAGTCGAGAGATCGGGAACTTTATTATCAGGTAAAAGAGAAGCTGGCTTCCGGTGAGGAAAAGAAATTTTTGAGAGAAAAGCTGGGGTATCAGGTGATTGTAAATCCCTATTTGATCAAGGTGGAAAAAATGCCTGCTGTGCCGGAAAACTGGATGGGGATTTTGGACTTTAAAGAGCCTGTGGAGTATGTGTTTTTTTGCCTTGTCCTTATGTTTCTGGAGGAGAAGGAAGCAGAAGAACAGTTTGTGCTGTCTGAGCTTACAGAGTATGTACAGAGTCAGTATGAAGGGGAGCAGATTGACTGGACGGTTTATCGGTACCGCCGTCATATGATCAAGGTGATGAAATACTGTACTGCCTGTGGGATTCTGAATATAGACGATGGAAGCGAAGAGGGATTTGCCCGGGACTATACAGGAGAGGTTCTGTATGAAAATACAGGTGCTTCCAGATATTTTATGAAAAATTTCACTCAGGATATTATGGGCTACCATTCACCGGAGGACTTTGAAAAGGAAGAGTGGATCGACGTCAATGAGGACAGGGGAATTGTGCGGAGACAGAGAGTTTACCGGAGACTTTTGATGTCTATGGGCATGTATAAGGATTCAGATTCAGAAGAAGATTTCGCCTATGTGAGAAATTACAGAAATATGATACAGGGAGAACTCTCCGAGCTGTTTGACTGCGAGCTTCAGGTTCACAGAAACAGTGCGTTTTTGATTCTGAATGAAAACAGCCATCTTGGCAGATGTTTTCCGGAGGAAAATACCTTGTCAGATATTGTTCTTCTGTTTAACCGAATTCTGCAGGAAAAGCTTCAGACAGGAGAAATTCAGGTTCCTCTTGATGAGCAGATCAGGATTCCAAGGGAAGCCTTTCAGAGACTTGCAGAAGAATGCAGAGAGAGATTTGGAGCAGCCTGGAATAAAACATATCGGGAAATGACTTTTGGAGAAATCTATCGGGAGATGGCTGACTATATGAAAGAATTAATGCTTATAGAAGAAAAACAGGATGAGATTGTTATAAGACAGGCAGCAGGAAAGATCATGGGAGTTTATCCGGCAGATTTTGTATTAGAGGGAGGACAGAATGAATAACAGTAAGTGGCAGATCAGCAAGGTGGGACTGATTGATTTCTGGTATTATGATGAAGAAGAATTTGATTTTCTGGACGGTCGTATGCTGCTAAGGGGAGCAAATGGTTCAGGAAAATCTGTTACCATGCAGAGCTTTATTCCGCTTCTTTTGGACGGAAATATGAGACCGGAACGTCTGGATCCCTTTGGCTCCAGAGCTAGAAAAATGGAAAATTATCTTCTGGAAGAGGGTGATGACCGGGAAGAACGGACCGGCTATCTTTATATGGAATTTAAACGCATGAAAAGCGAGGAATACATGACCCTTGGACTGGGAATCCGCGCCAGAAAGAATAAAAAGCTGGAATCCTGGTATTTCTGTATTACAGACAACCGACGGGTTGGAAAAGATGTTTTTCTGTATAAGGATGTGGACAACCGTATTACCTGCTCAAAGGCAGAACTGAAAAATCGTATTGGCGACGGCGGAAAGGTAATGGAAACCCAGGGAGAATATGCGGCCTGTGTGAACCGTCTTCTGTTTGGGTTTGAGACTCAGGAGGAGTACAGGGAGTTTCTGGAGCTTCTGATCCAGCTTCGTACGCCTAAATTATCAAAGGATTTTAAGCCTACAGTAATCAATGAAATCCTCAGCAGTTCTCTGCAGACTCTGTCGGAAGATGATCTGCGCCCTATGTCAGAAGCAATTGAAAACATGGACAGCCTGAAAACAAATCTGGATTCTTTGAATGAGAGCATAAATGCTGCCAGACAGATTGAAAAGGTGTATGATCAGTACAATCAGATTGTCTTGTACGACAAGGCTATGATGCTGACGGAGGCTCTGAAAAATCTTGAGGATTGTGAAAAAACAGAAAAGGAGCTCTCAGAGAGTCTTATGAACAGGGAGGAGCTTTTGATTCAGGAGAAGCAGCATTATGAAGCTCTGGCATGTGAGGAGACGGTATTAAAAGAAGAAAGCAGTTCTCTTGCGGAAAGTGATGCGGCAAAGCTGAAAGATCAGGAAATAAAGCTGACGCAGGATCTGGATGAAAAGCGGAAGGAAGAGAGAAAAAAAGAGGCTCAGGAACAGGAGAAAAAAGAAAAACATCTGGATGCAAAGGAAAGGCTCAGACAGGAAAATGAGAGAAATGAAACTATCTGGGCTGACATGGAAGGCTGTCTGGATGAAATGGAAGAGGAAATGGAAGATATCCCCTTTGATGAGTTTTCTTTTTTAAGGAAAGAACTTCTGGAAGACAGGAATCCTTCTTATTCGTTTTCATCTCACAATGCTTTATTAAAAAAATATACAGACAAGGTGGAAGAAGGAAAAGAGGGGCTTACGGAGGAAAAAAACTGTCAGGATCGATATGACAGATACCTGAAAGAGCTGGATGTCTGTCAGCAGCAGCGGGATCAGGCGGAAAGATCAGTCCAGCAGTATGAAAAACTGTTTCAGGAGACAAAGGCAGAGCTGACAGAAAAAATTTATATCTGGGCTCACGAAAATCAGGAGTTAAAACCAGAACCGGATGCACTGAGGGAAATGACCCGAAAAATTCAGGAGTATGAATTAGGGGAGGACTTTCTGGAAATCCGTGATTCTGTAAAAGGCATTCTGTTCAGTAAGGAAAGTGAATTGAACCGGGAAAAGCTGCAACTGGAACAGGCTCATGGCAAAGCACAGGAATCCTTCGAAGAATTAAATGCAGAACTTGAAAGCTGGAATAATAAAAAAGATCCGGAACCGGAGCAGCCAGAATGTGTAAGACAAAATCGAAGAAGACTGAAGGAACAGGGAATACCCTATCAGCAGTTTTATAAAATCATAGAGTTTGACACAGGATTAACTAGAGAACAGGCAGACCGCATAGAAGAGGCTCTTATGAATATGGGAGTTCTGGATGCCCTGATTATCTCAGAGGAATATCGGGAACAGGTGTATTCTCTGGACCCAGGCGTCTGCGACAAATATATTTTCAGTGACGTTTCCCATGTGAAAGAGAATCTGACTCAGGTCCTGGACGTGGATAATGGAGAGCAGGATATTCTTTTATATCATAGCATCTCCAATATTCTTTCAGCAATAGGATTTGGAAGCCGGGAGGAGCAGAGCGGTCATTCCTGGATTGACAGAGAGGGAAATTACCGGATTGGAGTGCTGGAGGGTACGGTTACAAAGGAGTATAAAGCGCGTTTTATTGGTGCCCGTGCACGGGAAGAATACAGGAAAAGTAAGATAGAAGAGCTGACAGTCCTTTGTGAACAGGAAGAAAAAGAAATCCGGATGCTGGAAGAAGCTATAGTGCAAAATGAAGAAAGAAGGAACAGGCTTCAGAGAGAATGGTTGGAGTTTCCAAAAGAGGATGATCTGAAAACAGCGGCAAAGGCCCTGGCAGAGTGTGAATATAAGTTGGAAATTTCGGTAAGACAGCTGGGAGAACAGCAGATCATTACGGAAAAAGAAAGAAAAAATCTGGATCAGATTCGGATTAAGGTCAGGGAGCTTTGTTCAAAAGCATATTTAACGCCTCGTCTGGAGCTGTTTGTACAGACGCTGGATGGGCTGAGAAATTATAAGGAGCTTTTGGCTAGTCTCCAGGTTTTATGGGGAAATTATCAGAATGGTCTCCGATTTGTGGAAAGTCAGGAAGCGTATCTGGAGGAGCTGGAACAGGATCTGGACGAAATACGGTATGAAAGAATTCGGATTCAGCAGAAAATACGGGAATTGGAGGGGCTTTTGGATTCTGTGAGAAAACAGCTGGAGCTTACGGATTATGAGCAGATACAGGAACGCCTGGATTTCTGCATGAAGCGTCTCTTGCAGCTTCCGAAAGAACGGGAAAACAGTGTAAGGGAACAGGAAGCCCTGGAAGGTGAAATCCAGACGCTTGAAGAAAAAATCAAGGAAAACGGTATAAAGAAACAGGAATTTCTGAAAAAACAGGAAAAGTATCAGTATATTTTCCAGAAAGAATATAATTTAGGGTATGTGGAAAAAAATTTTGTAATTACAGAGGATATGGATGATCAGGCGCGGAAGGTGTGCAGGATGTTTGCAGGAGGCTTTGGAAATAAGAAACAGAGCGACCTGTTTGGAAATCTTCAGGAGATTTATCATCAGAACCGGGGATATCTTCTGGATTATCAGATTACTCTGTTGTCTCTGTTTGGTGATCTGGATGAGGACAGTCTGTTTTATGAAAAAAGTGTAAAGCGAATTGATATTTCGGCAAAATATCGGGGAATATCAGTGACTTTTAAGGAACTGATCCGGAAATTGACAGAAGATGCGGAATCATTGTCTGCTCTTTTAAATGAAAGAGACCGGGAGCTGTTTGAGGATATACTTGCAAACACGATCAGTAAAAAAATCAGGATAAAGATCCAGGCAAGCAGGCGCTGGATAGAAAAAATGAATACACTAATGGAATCCATGCAGACCTCAAGCGGATTGAAATTAAGTCTTCGCTGGAAGAATAAGCAGGCTCAAAGAGAAGATCAGCTGGATACCAGATCTCTGGTGGAGCTGCTTCAGAAGGATGCGGAGATTATGAGGGAGGAAGAGGTTGAGAGCCTTTCCCGTCATTTTCGGTCAAAAATTGAGGAAGCCCGTAAAATTTCAGGAGAAACCGGCGCAGTTCAGTCCTTCCATGCAACTATGCGGGAGGTACTGGACTACAGAAAGTGGTTTGAATTTCAATTGGAGTGCCAGAAAACAGGAGAGAAGAAGCGGGAGCTGACAGACAGAGTATTTTTTACCTTCAGCGGAGGAGAAAAAGCCATGTCCATGTATGTTCCTTTATTTTCAGCAGTGGTGGCAAAATATGCAGGAGCCAACGAGGATGCGCCAAGGCTGATTTCTCTTGACGAGGCTTTTGCCGGTGTAGATGAAACCAATATCCGGGATATGTTCCGTCTGATGGTGGAATTTGAATTTAATTTTATGATCAATTCTCAGATTTTGTGGGGCGATTATGATACGGTTCCGGGACTGGCAATTTATCAGCTGATCCGACCGGAAAATGCAAAGTTTGTTTCTGTGATCCGCTATATCTGGAATGGAAAGAAAAAGATCATGACAACAGGAAGTACGGAACAGAGGTCATAGGAAATGACAGAAGGAGAGAAAAATAAAAACCTGAAGGAATGTCTGGAATATTTTCGTGAGCGTCCGGTTTATAAAAAGTTTTTCTCAAAATGGCGAGAGAAATATGCCGGACTGGGATATCTGGGCGGTAAGATAACGCTGACCGGATTGGATCAGGAGGAGAAGGCTCAGCTCAGTGGCTTTTTTCAAAAGGATTATACAGAAAGCAGGACTGTGACAATTTCTGCGCAGGTGTTTGAAAAAAGGCTTCAGAACAGCCGTTTTGCAGGAATTTCGGGAGAAGAGCTGCTGAAAGCATATTTTGAACAGCCATTGGTAATAAAAAAAGAAGAAAAACAGAAGGAACTGGAAAAAAGAGCTTTTTATTTCAATGATATTATAAAAAAATCTCAGGGAAATACGGCTTCTGTATGGCTGAAGCTGGTTCTGGCAAATCACCTTCCAGGTTATGAAATTCTGATTCAGCAGTATGGAGGTGATCCGGAGACATTTCGCAGTGTGCTGGAGAATTTTATGGCTGCAGTTCAGAGACTTACAGAAATGTTTAGAGAAGGAAACGGCTGCAGAGAACTGCTTCCTGTATTTTCTGCAAAGGTCACAGGCAATCCTCATTATTTTGACGCAGGTACTGCTGCCGAAAAATTACTGACTGCATTTTTTTCATGGCAGTTGTCGGACACAGACTCAGAGAAAATGACAGGTGCAGAGGAAAAGAACCGCCTTTTTTATCAGTGCGGGCTTTTGAGAGACGATTTGTCTAATGAGGTTCTGGCTTATGGTATCCGGGGCTGGAAAAGAGATGGAAGTCTTCACAGGGGAATAGAAGGATTTTTTCTTGAGAAGGAACCCATGCGTCTGACGCTGCACACCATGGGCAGTATTGAGGTTATCAGGGCGCAGCGGAAACAGGTTTATGTAGTAGAAAATCCGGCAGTATTTTCTGTTCTGACAGCCCGATATCCGGAATGTGCGGCTGTGTGTATCAATGGACAGCCAAGGCTTGCCGCTCTGCTTCTGCTGGACAGCCTGAAGGGCAGTCACAGATTCTTTTATGCAGGGGATTTTGACCCGGAAGGTATCCTGATTGCTCAGAGGCTGAAAGAACGATATGGTGAAAGTCTTCATCTCTGGAAATATGATAAAAAATGGTATCTGCAGTTTCTGTCCGAAGTGGAACTGAATCCCAGACGGCTTAAAAAGCTGGAACAGGTATATATAGACGAGCTTCTGGAAATCCGGGAGTGCATGAAAAAGAAGAAAAGAGCTGCCTATCAGGAGGCTATGATGGAGATTTATCTTGATGCAGTAAAATCTGAAGAGTCAGAAAATGGTTTTGTATCATCATCAGCAGATGAAAATGAATAAAATATTGTCAGAGGGTTACTGTTGTCGAATGGTGTCGATGAGATTTTGTTGACTTTCAGGCAGGAGGAGCATATACTGATAGTAGCTAAAAACGTTATGATTCTGACATTAGCGAAAACGAAAACCCCGGAAGTCTGCTACACTTCCGGGGTTTTCTATTCCTTTTATGTAAGGAGGCTTAGACCTTGAGGCTGTTACTGCCTGTTGTTTTTGTCCAGCCATTTGCAGATATAGTAGCTAACTATACCTGCTGCGACAGAAACAAAAAACGTCATGATAAGTTCTGACATCAGCATTCACCTCCTTTCTGCTGGAGGTTCGGCAGCAACTGTATTGTATCATTTGCAGTCAGAAAAATATGTCATATTCTGGTTACAAAGCTTGAAAATTTCAGCAGTGCAGAGGGATTTCTTTTAAATGCCTGTAATATGTAACTGAGAAAATTAAAATAGTACACATAAATAAAAAAATAGCAGAAGAAAATACAAGCTCTCCTGGGGTAAAATAAACTCAGTAATAACATACAGGAGGGTATGCCATGATAATCATTGGAGAAAAACTGAACGGTTCCATTCCGTCAGTTGCTAAGGCCATTGCAGATAAGGATGCGGAACTTATCAAAGAGAGAGCCAGAAAACAGGCAGAAGCGGGCGCCACATTTCTGGACGTGTGTGCTTCTGTTGAGGAGGACGTGGAAGTAGAAACTTTAAAATGGATGATTGATCTTGTACAGGAGGTAACAGATACGCCGATTTGTGTAGACAGTCCAAGTGCAAAATCCTGCGTAGCAGCGATCCCGTTCTGTAAAAGACCGGGACTGGTAAACTCTGTTTCCCTGGAAGGAGACAAAATTGACAGGATTTTCCCGGTCATTGCGGATACAGACTGGGAATGTGTTGCTCTTCTCTGCGACAATGACGGAATCCCGGATTCTGTAGAACGCAGGATGAAGGTTTTCCATGGAATCATGGAAAAGGCAAAAGAGTACGGAATTGCTCCGTCAAGATTACATATTGACCCGTTGGTAGTAACTTTGTCAACAGATGAGACTGCACTTACTGTATTTGCAGACTGCTGCCGTCAGATTAAGGCGGAATATCCGGAAATCCATATTACCAGCGGTCTTTCCAACATTTCATTTGGTCTGCCTGTAAGAAAAAATATCAATCAGGCATTTATGGTTCTTGCCATGAATGCAGGTATGGATAGCGCTATCGTAGATCCAACCAACAAAAATATGATCGGAATGATCTATGCCACAGACGCTCTTCTGGAAAGAGATGAATACTGCCTGAATTATATCGGGAAATTCCAGGACAGACCTCAGGAGTCAGAAGCAGAAGCGGCACCGCAGACACCGGCAGACGAGAAGATGCTGGCAGTCTTTAAGGCAACTCAGGACGGTAAAAACAAAGAAATCGGAAAATGTGTGCAGGATGCCATTGACGCAGGCTGCGATCCTACAGCAATTCTCAATGACGGTATGATCGGAGCTATGGCTGTGGTAGGTGAGAACTTCAAAAAAGAGATCATCTTTGTTCCGCAGATGCTGGCTGCAGCCCGCGCTATGAAGGCCGGTGTTGAGGTGCTGAAGCCGTATCTTGCAACAGGAGAGGCGGGAAGCGCAGGAAAGATCATTCTCGGTACTGTGGCAGGCGACCTTCACGACATCGGAAAAAATCTGGTGGGCATGATGTTTGAGAGCGCCGGATTTGAGGTTCTTGATCTTGGCGTGGACGTTCCCATCCAGACCTTTATTGATACAGTAAATGAACATAAGGATGCAACGATCGTTGCCCTATCCGCGCTTCTTACTACAACCATGCCGTCTCTGCGCGACACAGTTGCAGCTCTTCTGGAGCAGCCTTTCCGTCCAAGAATTAAAATTATGGTAGGAGGAGCTCCGATCACTCAGGAGTTTGCTGATGAGATCGGCGCAGACGCATATACCGAGGATGCGGCATCTGCAGCAGAGCAGGCAAAAAAATATGCGGATTCCGGTTTCTGTGCAAAGGCCGCAGCCGGAGAATTTGACCTTACTGAGGAAGAACTGAAAGCTTTTGAAGAAAAAAGAGCGGCAGAAAAAACAGAAGCAGCATCAAAAGAGAAAGCTGCGCCTGTAAAAGAAGCTGCAGTTCAGGTGAATTTTGACAAAACAAAAGTAGATATCAGCAAAGTACGTCTTCCCGGTCCGGGAGAAGGCTATAAGCTGAACTGGGAAGAAACAAAAGAGAAATTCCGTAATTACTGGGCTCACAAGAACACAGGCCGTCCGCTGATGTGCGTGATCGCAAGAAGACCGGAGATTGAACAGTATTCTGACGGAACTCCTGTAGACGGCGGATATCTGGGGCAGATCTGCCAGGGCAAATACTACAATATGCCGGATGAGCTGATGTGGAAGGATATGGAGGATAAATATCAGGATCCTCAGAGAATCGTAGACCGTTATCGTTTCTTCTGTGACACTCACGCATTCCTTGGCGAGAGTTTCCCGAACCTGAATGTTGACTTTGGACCGGGATCTCTGGCAGCCTACCTTGGATCCGAGATCGGCTTTAAAGAAGACACCGTATGGTTTAACAAGTGTCTGGACGGCTGGGATGGTGTTCCGAAGCTTCAGTTTGATCCGGAAAATAAATGGTTTAAGAAACATATCAATCTTGTGAAAAGCTGCCGTGAACTGGCTGGAAATGATTTTTATGTAGATATGCCTGACCTGATGGAGAATATTGATGTTCTGGCATCCCTTCGCGGAGCCCAGGAAACCTTGTTCGACCTTCTGGATGAGCCGGAAAAGGTAGGCGAGCGTATACAGGAAGTAACTGATGTTTACTATGATTATTATGACTGTTTCTACGATGCCATCAAAGACGAGGAAGGCGGCAACGCATACACTGTGTTCCAGATCTGGGGACCGGGAAGAACCGTGAAGCTGCAGTGTGATTTCTCAGCCATGATGTCACCGGAGGATTTCCGGAAATACATCCAGCCTTCACTGAGAACACAGTCTGAAAATGTGGATCATGTTCTTTATCATCTGGACGGACCGCAGGCGATCAAGCACATGGATGCTCTGATGGAAATTGACGGAATTGATGCTCTGCAGTGGACCAGCGGCGATGCCGGCCCGGACGGAACTCTTCCGGACTGGGATGTGATTTATGACAAAGCTATTGCAGCAGGAAAATCCATCTGGGTAAAGGTTTATTCCGGAGAGTTTGAGGACTGGATCAGAAACGTAGACCGTCTTGTAAAAAAATACGGTTCTCACAGCCTCTTCCTTCTGTTCCCGGAAATGTCCATGGAGCAGGCAGTATATCTTCTGGATTATGCAGAAAAGAACTGGAGCGATGTCAAAGGCACTTTCTGTGAGTCACTGGGAAGATAAATAAAGTTTACTTTTGAATTCCAATAAAATATATTCTGTAACACAGAAAAACCGCAGCAAAAGGGTTCCACGGCCCGGGCTGCGGTTTTGTTCTGATGAATATTTTATCCTTTGGTGACGGGGGCTGTCAGGCTGGTAAAGAAGAAATAAATGGATCAGATCATTATGATCGGCAGATTTATGATCGGTAGACTTTTTCCTGCAAAAACAGGAAAAAAGTACAGTGATATCACAAGATACAGGACGAAAATTCTATATTTCCTTTATATAATAGGTTTATCAGAAATAGGAAAACGTAAACTTATAAAATAAAAAGAGAGGAAACAGACAAATGAAACAGAAAGCTATGGAAACAAAACTGGTTGTAAGACCGCTGGTGGGATGCCTTACTCACACACATTTCTGGGAGGGACCGTGCAGAGCCGGACGGAGAGAGGATATGACTGAGGAAGCAGAGGCCAAAGCTGCAGACGAAGTTTTTAAAAGTTCTGTAGAGGGATTAAAACAGGTCATTGATGAGGTTGAATTTCTGGAGCCTCTGGATGTTCGCTATAATGAATCTTTCACTGTTGAGAAAGAGCTTTTTGCAAAAATAGGAGAAGATCTTGACAAAGTAGACTGTTTTCTGTGCATGGGCTGGAGAATCCCAAAGCTTGAACGTTATAATAAACCGGTGATCATCTGGCAGAACGGAAATGAGGGAATTGATTTTGCAGCTTATTGCCGTTCACTTGGAATAGAGGCTTATGTCTGTATGGATCTTCAGGATGTGAATGAGATCGCGCATATTCTCTGGGTAAGAAAAGCAGTTCAGAATACAAGAGCCCTTGTGCTGACTGCAGGATCTCAGCCGACTTTTGGGATCCAGAGCCTGATCCGTGATCCTGAGATTTTAAGACAGCGTTATGGCCTGGAAGTTGTGAAGCTTCCTTTTACATCTATTTTTAAATACATGGATGAGATCACAGACGAAGAAGCAAGACCAATTGCAGAAAAGATCATCAATGGTTCTTCAGATACCCAGGTAAATACAGAATGGTTCCTGAATGATATCAAATATTATCTGGCAGCAAAAAAAATGATGGATATTTATGACTGTAATGCATTTTCTACGGCCTGCCATGAGCTTTGCACCACAGAAATTCCGCAGCAGAGAAAATTTACCCCGTGTATGTGCCACTCTATTTTAAAAGATGAAGGGATTCCAAGTGGATGTGAAGAGGATCTCAATGCACTGATGGCAATGGTGATTCTGCAGTATGCAGCTCACCGGCCTGCATTTATGGGAAATCCCAATCATGAAACAGATGAACTGCTTCGTATTCATCATGCAGTTCCGGCGCTGTGCATGAATGGTTACGGAACCAAACCTCTGGAATATAAACTTTGGGCATTTACCGGTCAGGGATTCGGTGGCAAGCTTCAGGTTGATTTTACAGAGAATAATGAGGATTATGTAACTCTGGGACGATTTAATCCGGCAGGCGATACCATGTGCGTAAAGGTAGGGGAAGTCATCCGTTCCGAGTATGCAGAGACTTACTGCAGTCCTTATTATTATATTAAAATGGATGACGCAAGAGAGTATATGCATAATCTGGCAGGCTTTGGCCATCATCAGGTACTGGTGTTTGGCGACTATAGAAAAATTCTGAAAAAAATCGCAAAAGTTATGAATTTTAATATACTGGAAGGCTGACGGGAATCAGCCGGGGAGGAGGGAGAGGTTTGATCTATCTGAACAATGCAGCAACCTCATATCCGAAACCATCCTGTGTAAAAGAAGCAGTGCAGGCATGTCTGGAAGACGTGCCTGCTTCTCAGTTTCGGGGAGGAATGCAGATTGGAAAAAAGGATATTGAAGAAGCCTGCAGAGAGCGTCTGGGCAGGCTTTTGGGTATTTCTGAGTATTCCAGGATATATTTTACTTCAGGTGCCACAGAAGCCCTGAATACAGTGCTGGGAGGATTACTGCTGGATGGGGAGATTCTGGTTACTCAGACAGAGCATAACAGTGTTCTGCGGCCTGTCAGAAATCTTCTGTCAGCACAGAAACTGGAAATGAAAGTGATTCCCTGTGAAAAAGACGGCAGGATCACACTGGCAGCACTGGAAAGTTCTGTGACTTCCCGGACCAGAGCAATTGTAGTAAATCACTGTTCCAATGTGACCGGGTGTATTCAGGATATGGATATGGTGGGAAGATTTGCAGAAAAACACGGACTGATCTTCATTGCAGATGTTTCTCAGAGTGCAGGCTGTATTCCCATAGATGCAGAGAAATGGGGAGCAGATGCCCTTGTTTTTACAGGACATAAAAGCCTTATGGGAATTCAGGGAACAGGAGGCTTTTATATACGGCCGGGACTGAGGCTGATCCCGTTGAAATTTGGGGGAACAGGAACAGACAGCGCAAAACTTGTTTATGAGAATGACGATTATGAATATGAGCCGGGAACCCATAATCTTCCCGGGATCACAGCCCTTTATGCCGGAGTGGGATTTATTCTTGAGACAGGTGTGGAGATAATCCATAAAAAAGAAAGAAATCTGATGGAGATTTTGTATGAGGAACTTGAAAGGATTCCCGGAATTCAGGTTTATGGAAATAAGGAGACATGCAGAGGCCCGGTGCTGAGCATGAATTTTACAGGGCTTTCTCCGTCGGACAGTGCCTATATTCTTGGGGATACCTATGGAATAACAGTCAGGGCAGGGCTTCACTGTTCGCCGCTGATCCATCAGGCAATGGGAACCGGGGCAAGGGGAACTGTAAGGGTCAGTGTTTCCTGGTTCACAACCGAGGAGGAAATAAGAAGCTTTATAAAGGCGGCAGAAGAAATTGCAGAATCTCTGACAGGAGTTTTTTGAAGGTTTTATCAGAAAAAGCTTTGTTTACAGATCAGGAGAAATTGGAAATGAAGATTGTGGAAAAAACAGAATCAAGAGAAAAGTGCGCAGAAGCCGGATGGTTTGCCTGGGACTGTCTTCTGGATCATAAAATAAACAGGGAGTTTATTTTAAGTCTGAAACCTCTGGGGGGATTTGTGTATCTGGATATGCTCAGACAGCCGTTTTTCAAAATTGAAAATGATTATTATATGATAAAAGGAATAGAGGGAAACAACTATTTTCGCATAGCAGTACATGGAAAACACCAGGAGTATCTTGAAAAAATTGAAGAATTTGTCAACACAGAAAAACAGAATAGTTTATAAATAATCCCTTAAAAGTCTGTTTTATGATTATTTCTGACAATAATTGCGCTTAAAACCGGCATTTGTTATAATGTCTGAAGAATCACGCCATTACACAGCGGCAGAAAGGACATTATAAGATGAAGCTTATCAGAGATAATATTGCGCTGGATAAGGATTTTCCCTTTCAGATATCAGAGGTGGTGCTGAATCATAAAAACAGCCGACCGGATACCTTTCACTGGCACAGTTATTTTGAGATCACTTACGTACAGGAAGGACAGGGAAATTATTCTGTCAACGGACAGGAGTATATGATGAAACCGGGGGATATTATTATTTTTAATAATGTGGAAGCCCATGGCTGGAAGCTGATGGGAGAAGATATGAAGCTTCTGGTAATGATTTTTTCCCCGGAATTTGTGGCAGAAAAGCTCAGTGTTTTTGACTCTGAATATCTGAAGCCTTTTGTAGAGCGGGGAAGTAATTTTAAAAACAGGATCGGAAGTGAAGAGCCGGTAAGTCATGAGATCCGCAAAGGAATCAGGGAGATTTATGCAGAGTGGCAGCAGCAGAAAGAGGGATATCCTCTGATGATCAAGGCAAATATCCTTCGTATACTTACCATGCTGATCCGCACCTATCAGGATGAAAGTAAATCAGGAGAGATGCTGAAGGAAAAAAAGTCTGCCATGAAGCGTCTGGAGCAGGCGATTTCCTATATAGATCATCATTACAGTGAAAAAATCACCCTGGATGAAGTGGCGGCAGCGGCTTATATGAGTTCCAATTATTTTTCCTCTTATTTCAGGAAGGTAACCGGTATCAGCTTCAGTGAATATGTGACCCGCATTCGTATCAGCCACGCCAGAGAACTTTTAAGAGATACGGACAAAAGTGTTACGGAAATCGCCATGGAATGTGGATTTCATAATATCTCCAATTTTTACCGTCTGTACAAAAAACAGGTGGGAAAGCCGCCAAGGGATGAGAAAAAGTAAAATCTGTATGGCATAAATTTTTCGGGGAAAAGCAGTATTTCAGTGTATGAACAAAAATTATGACATCTGAGATCACAGATAAGTTAAAAAATGACAAAAAGAGCTGCGCAATTTCCATGTTCTTTTGGTGAATGTGCTGGTATGATAAAACCATCAAGAAAACAGGAGGGTTTTTACGATGAAGAAAAAATTAGTGGCTGCACTTCTTTGTGGTGCAATGGCAGCAGGATCTATCACTGTATATGCAGAGACAGTTCATGCGGAGGGCGATACAACCATTACTGTAATGGCAAGTCAGGACTGGGTGTATGACGCGGAGATGGAGCTTGGCAAAAAATTTGAGGAAGAGACCGGAATCAAGATTGATTATCAGATTGTCCCGGCTGATCAGTATTACAATATGCTGATGACAAAACTGAACAGTGGTGAGGGTCCGGATATCTTTGGCGGACAGGCCGGAGCCTTTGATATTGTTTCCCAGTATAACGTAGAAGAAAACGCAGTAGATCTTTCCGATCAGCCATGGGTAGAGACCTATGATGAGTTTGCAAAAGAGCAGACTTCTGTAGGCGACAAGGTTTACGGAATGACTTATTTCGACGTTTCCACAGATTATTATGTAATTTACAACAAGAAGATTTTTGAAGAGAATAAGCTGGAAGTTCCCACTACATTTGCAGAGTTTGAGGAAGTATGTCAGACACTTCTTGACAATGAGGTAACTCCAATCTATGAGCCATGTGCAGACGGCTGGCATCAGACTATGTGGTTTACTGAGATCGGCGGAAAATATGAGGATCTTGTTCCGAATATTGTAGATGATCTGAACAATAACAAGATCAAATTTGCAGATGTTCCTGAACTGAAACAGGCACTTGACCAGCTGAACGATATGGCCCAGAAAGGCTATTTCGGCGACAACTACCTGTCTGACGAGTACACAGATCTTCTTATGTATCTTGGAACAGGCGAGTACGCAATGGCTCTTGAGAAACCCGGTCAGATTCCGGCAATCGCAGCAGCTTCCGAAGGCGCTTACACAGAGGAAGACTTTGGTATGTTCAAGATTCCGCTTCTTGACAACGACATTCTGAACGTACATCCGGTTGGACCGTCCAGATTTATTTATTCCGGTTCTGAGCATCAGGAAGAAGCAAAACAGTACCTTGAGTACATTGCTTCTGCTGACAGTGTACAGTACATGATTGACAACTGTGACAAGATCGAGAACCTTCCTTTCGAGGTTGGTCAGACACCTTCCTACAGCGATGAAACAAAAGAGTTTATCGATTCTGCTGAGAAGCAGGGAACTGTATTCCAGGATACTATTAAATACCTGAATCCTCAGTGGACAGAGCTGACACAGGATATCGTATCCATGTTTATCGGCGATATGACCTCTGAGGACGTTCTGAACGCAATCGACGAGAGACGCGCAACTCAGGCAGAGGCAGTTGGAGACGAAGCCTGGAAATAATTTATAAGTGATTTTAAAGCATAAAGGGCGGCATAGCGAAAGCTATGTCGTTCTTTTTAAGGTTCTTTTAAAATGAAAATATAAATAAGCAAATATTAAATTTTTCACAACAGGATCTGCAATACTCGAAGGAAATACTCGAGCGTAGAAGAAATATTAAGCGGGATTATGTATGGCACAAAGACAGATCAATAAAGGATTTGTACACTTTTTTAAGCTTTGTACAGGAAAAACAGCAATGCATAAAGATCAGCAGAATAAAAAGACCTGTAATCAGTTCTGTAAACCGATAACAGGTCTTTTCAGTACCAAAAAAGTGTAGTTGTCAGAGAGTAATTAACTCTGATACCTGCACTTATTTTTATTGCTGCAAATTATTCTTCCATCTGCGGTTTCTGGCGGTACGCAGTAGGATTTATTCCGGTAAGCTTGCGGAAGGTTTTGCTGAAATGGAACTGATCCGGGTAGCCGACTTTTTCACCCACCTCACGGATGGGAAGAGTGGTATTTAACAAAAGATGCTTGGCTTCGTGGATGCGTACGTCTGTAAGATACTTTAACGGTGTGTTTCCCACGTATCTGTTGAACAGCTTTGTGAGATACGCAGAGCTGAAGCCCATACGGGAAGAAATATCCGAGAAGTCAATATCGTCCATGTAGTGATTGCGGATATAAAGAACTACGTAGTCTACGATTTCCTGGGAATCCTTTCCCGCCATGGAGGTGTCCTCCTCCAGCTCATAATATTTCTGCAGAGCAAGGCTTGCCTTTCCAAGAGTGCTTTCCAGACTTTCACGGGTCACAGGCTTCAGGAGATAGTCAAATACACCCTGGCGCAGAGCCTCCTGAGCGTACTGGAAGTCTGCATAGCCGGACAGGATCACAGTAAGAATATGGGGATACTGCTGGTGGATGTTACGGGCAAGAGTCAGTCCATCCATAACAGGCATACGGATATCTGTGATGATGAGATGGATATCCTCCTGCTTCAGGGCATCCAGAGCTTCCTGTCCGTCCATTGCCTGACAGACTACCTTGTAGCCGTTGTCCAGAGCGTCGATGTGTCTGGCAAGAGACTGGCGGAGCAGTTCTTCGTCTTCAACCAGCATGATGTTATAATGTTTGATCTTTTTCATGAAAACGTCCTCCTACAATTACAAAAGCGCCTCCTTCGGGCAGATTTCCGAACTGGAACAAAAAAGAGCTTCCGAACAGAAGATAAAAGCGGATAAAAATATTGAGAATACCCATGCCGTCCAGCTCCAGGCTGGGAAGCCGGCTGTATTTCAGGATTTCATCCATCTGAGATCGGAGATGTCTGTCTACCTCCGGGTCAAAGCCGGGGCCGTTGTCCTTTACGGAGATCAGCCACTGTCCGGCATCAATGTAGCCCTCAATGCGGATATGCCAGGGCGGCGCTGTTTTTGATACAAATTTTACCGAATTTTCAATCAGAAGCTGGATGCACAGCTTGGGGATCTTCAGATCCAGAAGATCATCGCCAATGTCAAACTCATAAGTGAATTTGTCCTTAAAGCGCATTTTCATACAGTTTAAATAAAGAGAACAGTGCTCCAGTTCCTCCTCCACTGTGGAAACTGATTCTTTGTCTGAAGATATGTATCGGAGAATGGAGGTGATATCCTGGCACATGGAGGTGACCTCCTCCGTCATTCCCTCTTCGGCCATAGCTCCGATGGTATTCAGGGAATTGTAGAGAAAATGAGGATTCATCTGTGCCTGTAAAGCAAGCATCTGGGCCTGTATCTCAGATTCCTTCATCACAAGAAGGGATTCCGTTGCAGCCTCCTGGGCGCGGATGGAGCTGTTCAGAGAGTCGCGCAGCCGGTCGATCTCTATGACTCCGGAATCTTTCAGACTGATCTGCCGGAACTTTCCGGCGGAATCAGACTGTGACAGAAACTGGTGCATTTCTGTCAGTGGCTGGGCAAGCCTGCGGCTTAAAAATCCTGCCACAAAATAGCAGACTACAAACAGACTGAGAGCCAGCAGGGGAATCCACATGAGGCTGGCAAGGATGGGAGTATAAAAGCCTGTGTTATTAATGGATGCAGTTACAGTAAATCCGCTGTAGTCCAGAGGGCACACAGTGACAAACTCTTTTTGCTGCTTCAGATCATTATATATCCGGGCGCTGTCTGAAGAAAGATCACGGGAGTTAAGTTCCGTGAAATAATCAAAGTGTTTTTCACCGCCAGAGGCAGTATCCGGATAAATCTGCCTGCCGTCCTCATCATACACGGTGATATCAATACTGGAAGAAGTGGTGGGCGAAAGCGCTTCCTCAAAAAGCTCATCATAGTATTTGGACACTTCCACAAAGCCGGCAGGATTATGGTAGTTGTCAAAGTACATACGGTAAAGGGAAAAATAAAACCTGTCAGTCTCAGTTCCTGAGTGCCGGGAGAGAAGAGGATGGCTGTCAGCCTGAAAAAAACGGTAGCCGTCCTTTTCTACCGCTCCCTTATACCAGGGAAGATCGGCTGTACTTTTGGACAGTCTGCCGTAATAGTTTCCCACTCCATATCCGCCTGACTCCATGGAATAAAGATTCACCTGGCGGATGGAGGTGTCAATTCCTCGTATGGAAACAAGAGAGTTGTTCAGCTGATTCTGCTGCTGACGCCGCTCATAGGCGGAGGCATTTTTGTTCTGGCTCCACTCAGCAAAGGTGTCTTTTACGGAGGTGGAGTTGATCACATTAAGACATATATTATCCATCTGGCTGATCTGAAGGTCAATGGCATCGCCAATACTGGAGCTTGTGCGGATAATGTCATTCTCCATATTTTTGTACATTTTTGTGTACTGGATCAGATAGACAATGGCTGAGACTATGATCAGCAGCGCTGCGGTTACCGATAAAAAACGGTAAAACAGAATGGTCTGAATACTCTTTTTTCCATGTCTGGCAAACATAAGACACACCTCCGATTTTATCTTTTGCCATTGCACCATGGTCACTAAACTTGGTGTTCGCATCGCTCGACCTCGTTAAGTGTCCAGGCATATATTCTCACTAAATTCATCCTGCGTCTTTGACTTGGATTCATTAAGTGTTCATATTGTACCACATCTGGTTAAAAAAATACATAAATAAAACAGGCGAGTGCATGGGAAAATTATGCGTTTTACCCTAAAATAAAGAAAAACAGAGAGAAACAAAGAGAAATGGAGGAGGATTTTGTGAACAAATCAAAAATTTATCCCTGGTATTTTGCAGCAGGCGCTATTTTTATCTATACGGCCCTGTCCGTTATTCCCGGGATCATTGGAATCGGCTATTCTTTTACAGACTGGTCTGCATATTCAAAGGAGCTGAATTTTGTTGGCTTTCAAAATTTTATTGATGTATTCAGCGGCGACCAGGATTATCTGCAGTACATACTGAACACACTTTTATTTACTGTGGTGACCACTGCTGCAAAAACAGGACTGGGACTTTTGTTCGCCCTTGCCCTCAGCAGGAATATTAAGGCAAAGAATTTCCACAGAGGCGTAATGTACATGCCGTCAGTTCTTTCTATTCTGATCATTGGCCTTGTATTTACTTCCATTCTGAATCCGAAAAACGGTCTTCTTAATGAGGGACTTCGGATGATCGGTCTGGAAAGTCTTACACAGAGATGGCTTACCGATCCGCAGATCGCATTCTGGTCTGTTATGGGGGTTGATATCTGGCGTGGAACCGGATACATTATGACAATTCTGATCGTGGGCATTCTTGCCATCCCCAATGTTTATTATGAGGCCGCAAGTATTGACGGAGCAAACGGATTTAAAAAATTCAGCTACATTACTCTTCCCATGCTGAAGCAGACTCTGGCAGTAACTATCGTACTGAACGTGCTTTATGGCCTGAAGGTATTTGATATGGTATATGCCCTGACAAACGGAGGACCGGGACACAGAACAGAGGTTATGTACACTGCAGTATTTAAGCAGTTTTCCCAGGGCCTGTATGCACAGGGCACCACTATCAGTTCCGTTATGTTCATTTTTATGGTGATCGTAGGCTACTTTATGATTAAGATTCTGACGAAAGATGAGGTGATCGAGTAATGAATGCGAAAACCAAGAAAATCATTCTGACAATATTAAAAAATATCCTTGCATGGATTTTTTCTCTGATCATGCTGATCCCTCTTCTTCTGATCGTGATCAATGCATTTAAACCGGATTCTGAGGCCCTTACCTTGTCTCTGACGCTTCCAAAGATTTGGGAGTTCAGTAATTTTTCAGTTGTGATTGAAAAAGGAAAGCTGGGAACCAGCTTCCTGAACAGTCTTCTGTATGCAGGCTGCGCAACGGTCATTACTGTAATCCTTGCATCCATGGCAGCCTATGTACTTGCCAGAAGACGGGGAAAAGCTGACAACAGACTGTATATGTACATGGTTCTGGGTATTGTGATCCCCATTAACTATGTATCTCTGATGAAAGTGATGCAGGTGACACAGTTAAATGATACAAGGCTGGGTATCATTCTTCTGTATGTGGCAATGCAGCTTCCGTTTTCTGTATTCCTTTTGTACGGCTTTGTGTCAAAGGTTCCGGTGGATCTGGATGAGGCGGCAGTGCTGGACGGCTGCGGACCCTGGAGACTTTTCTTTAATATCGTCATGCCGATGATGAAATCAAGTATGGTGACAGCGGCAGTTCTCTGCTTCCTGAATACATGGAATGAGTTCGTAATGCCTCTGTAT
This sequence comes from Blautia caecimuris, assembly GCF_024622975.1. GTDB lineage: Bacteria > Bacillota > Clostridia > Lachnospirales > Lachnospiraceae > Blautia_A > Blautia_A caecimuris. Next base: position 305,094 of record NZ_JANJZT010000001.1, read on the forward strand.
TTCCTGAATTCTTCCGAAAAATGGCCGATGACACTGGCTGTATACAATTTCTTCGGACAGTATTCAAAGAGCTGGAACCTGATCTGTGCGGACATTCTTCTGACCTGTCTGCCGGTTATCATTATGTATCTGGTGTGCCAGAAGCATATCGTAGGCGGACAGACCGCCGGAGCAGTAAAGGGCTGATGCCCTTTTTCTGCTTAATCTGAAAATAAAGGAGAAGTATTATGGGTATTATGCAGAAACATGAGTGGGAATTTCGATTAAAGGACGGAAACTGCAGGGTTCAGGCAGTACGTAACAATATTATCAGATGTTCTTACACAAAAAGAGAGAACTGGGAGCAAAAGTCACCTGTTGGCATTAAGGTATGTCCGGAAAGCTCTTTTAGTGTCAGTGAGGGCGGAGAAAAAACTGTTTTCCGGACAGAGAGAGTGGTTTTGGAGGCTGACAGCAAAAACGGAGGCTTTGTATGGCGGAATGCTGATGACGGCCGTGTACTTTTGAAGGAGGGCCGCAAGGAACTGACAGAGGCTCCTCTTATGGTTTATTCTACAGGGGGCGAGGAGCCTGTTATCAAAAGAGTTCAGACCGTAGACGGCGAGAGAAATTTTGTGCAGAATCTGAAGGCTGTGGAGGATCACATGGCCTTTCACGGAAAACTGAACTTCTGCTGGCAGCCGGACGAGCATATCCATGGTCTTGGACAGGGGGAGGAAGGCATTTATGATTATCGTGGAAACGTTCAGTACCTTTATCAGCATAATATGCGCATCCCGATCCCCTTCCTGGTATCGGACAGGGGATATGGAATCCTGGTGGACTGCGGCTCCCTGATGACCTTTAACGACGACTGCAGAGGCTCCTGGCTGTATCTGGATATGATCGAGCAGCTGGATTATTATTTTATCAGAGGAGAGAACCTGGATGAGATCATCAAAGGCTTCCGTTTTCTTACAGGACGGGCCGTGATGCTGCCCAAATGGTCCTTTGGCTATGTGCAGTCCAAAGAAGCCTACAAAACTCAGGACGAGGTAGTTGGTATTGCAAAGAAATACCGTGATCTTGACATTCCTCTGGACTGTGTGGTACAGGACTGGAATACCTGGGAGCCGGGCAAATGGGGAAACAAGCGTGTGGACAGAGAACGCTATCCAAGCCTGACAGAAATGAATCAGAAGCTTCACGATATGCATGTGCATTCCATGGTATCGGTATGGCCGAATATGAATTCCGGAACAGAGGATTACGAGGAGATGAAGGCGGCAGGACATCTTTTTTATGATTATGCCACCTACAATGCTTTTTCTGAGGAAGCAAGAGAACTTTACTGGAAACAGGCGGAGAGGGAGCTGTTTTCCGGAGGCTTTGATTCCTGGTGGTGTGATTCTACAGAGCCCTTTTCCGGCCCGGACTGGAATGGTGAGTTTAAAAGAGAGCCATGGGAGCGTTTCCGCCTGGTAGGAGACGAGCACCGCAGATTCCTTGGGGCAGAGAGGGCAAACCTTTATGCGGCTGCACATGCTCAGGGGATTTATGAAAATCAGAGAAAGTCCAATCCGGACAAACGTGTTCTGAACCTGACACGCTCCGGTTATGCATCCAGTCAGAAATTCGGAACTGTCCTGTGGTCAGGAGATATTTTTGCCTCCTGGGATACCATGAAAAAACAGATCCATGAGGGGCTGAATATGTGTATGAGCGGTATGCCCTACTGGACTCTTGATATCGGCGGTTTCTTTACCGTAAACGAAAACTGGCAGCACAGAGGCTGCTCCTGCAGCAAGGATCCAACGCCAAAGTGGTTCTGGAGAGGGGATTACGAGGAAGGTGTGGAGGATTACGGTTACAGAGAACTGTATGTGCGCTGGTTTGAGCAGGGAGTTTTTCTTCCCATGTTCCGTTCACACGGCACGGACACCCCCAGGGAGGTGTGGAATTTCGGCAGGCCAGGCGAGCCTTTCTATGATGCGCTTGTAAAGAATATTGAGCTGAGATACAGACTGATGCCTTATATTTACTCCAATGCAGCAAGAATCTGGACAGATGATTATACAATGATGAGAAGCCTGCTTTTTGATTTTGCACAGGATAAACGCGCAGCGGCGCTGGGAGATGAGTATATGTTTGGCGACAGCCTTCTGGTATGCCCGGTAACAGAACCTATGTATTATGAGAGGGAAAGCCGCGCCATTGACCGTGAGAAGCTCTGGAACTGCTATCTTCCGGCGGGAACGAAATGGTATGATTTCCATACGCTGAAAGAATATGAGGGGGGCACAGAGGTGGAAGCGGACGCTTCCCTTGACCATATTCCGGTATTTGTAAAGGCCGGAGCTGTCATTCCCATGGAGCAGAAAATGCGCTATGCGGACGAGGCGGTGGATACACCCTTTGAGATCCATATTTATCCGGGCGCTGACGGAAGCTTTGTTCTGTATGAGGATGACGGAGACGGATATGCATATGAGCAGGGCAAATATAACCAGATTTCTCTTACCTGGAAGGATGATGAGCACTGCCTGACAATCGGCGCAGCAGAGCATACCTTTGCACAGGGGCTGAAGGGACGTGAATGCCGCGTGATCCTGGAAGGAGATAAGGTGGAGAAACGTTTTGTATATGACGGAAAGGAGAGACGTATTTCTCTGTAAGAGAACAGGTGTGCTTCCGGCTGATTAAGTTTTCTAATCTCTGAAAGTGCTGTTCTGCATAAATAAAAAAGAATCCTGAAATTCACCTTTATTTCTGAAACAGATCAGGAATCTGCGGTGAAATTTCAGGATACTGACAAAAACTTTATTTCGATAGAAAAGACAGTTATCAGGTAGGCAGACCGGAAGGGTCAGCGGGCCATAAGATAGATTTTTTCCATGTCTTTCATATTCAGCTGTTTGAAGACGCCGATGGTACGGGTGTCTTCAAAACTGCATTTAAAGGCAAGCTCATGAATCTGTTTTTCGTTCAGATCAAGACCGAGCTCCCGGAGGCTGGTGGGCATTTTTATGGAGCGGAAAAAATCTTCCATGGCTTCAATGCCGGCCAGCGCTGTTTTTTCAAAATCCACATAGCAGGGAATATCAAATACATTTGTTGCAAACTGGGCGAAGCGCTCCGGGTTTTCCAGATATACATATCGTGCCCAGCTTCCCCAGATAGCGGCAAGTCCGGCGCCGTGCGCCACATCATACAGACCACCCAGCTCATGCTCAAGCTGATGGCAGGCCCAGTCGCCGCCACCTGTTCCGCAGCCTGTAAGCCCGTTGTGGGACAGGCTTCCGGCCCACATCACTTCGGCCCTTGCATTGTAGTTGCCCGGCTCTTTCATAAGTATTCTGGCATTGTAGATCACAGTCTGCATCAGGGACTCGCTGATACTGTCAGTGATCTCCATAGTTTCCAGATTGACAAAGTATCGTTCCATGGTATGCATGAGAATATCCACACATCCGCTCTCAGTCTGGTACTGGGGCAGTGTATAAGTAAGTCTGGGATTTAAAAGAGCGAATTTCGGACGGCAGAGATCGCTTCTGGTGCTTCCCCGCTTCAGCCATCCGTCCTCGTTGGTGATCACACAGGAACCGCTCATTTCACTTCCTGATGCGGCAATAGTGGGAATGGCGCCAATGGGAAGGCAGTCTTTGGGCACTTCTGTTTTCAGGAAGAAATTCCATACATCTGTCCAGGGGTTGGCAACGCCGTAGCCGATAGCCTTGCAGGAATCAATGACGCTTCCGCCTCCTACGGCAAGAAGAAAATCCACCTGCTCTTTTTTACACAGCTCAATTCCTTCGCAAACCTTGCTGAGTCTGGGATTGGACACAACGCCTCCCAGCGTGACAAAATCCACCCCGGCTTCGGCAAGGCTGGATTTGATCTGATCCAGAAGTCCGGAAGAAACAGCGCTTCCGCTGCCGTAATGGATCAGAACTTTTTTGCAGCCGTATTCTTTCAGAAGTTCGCCGGCCTTCATGTGTGTATCTTTTCCAAAAATCACCCTTGTGGGGGTGTAATATTCAAAGCCTCTCATAGCAAATGCTCCTTTTATGTTAATACTTCACTCTATTATAAAAAAGATATCATAAATAGTCAAAAAAAACTTAATGAAATTGAAAAAGAATACAAAAATTTTTGTATGACGGACAAATGTCTTTTTCTCGTTGACATAGATAGGGGATTCAGGTATAATCAATTCTAGTGTTGCGGAGAGCAGTAACAGTTTTAAGCACGGAAGGTCTGAGGGATTCAGAGAGTCTGAAGCAGACATGGACGTTTCGTTACGGAGAAAGATATTTACAAGGAGGATGAGCATGTATTCATTAGAAGAAATTCAGCAGACAGATAAAGAGATCGCGGATCTGATTCAGGCGGAGGTGCAGCGTCAGAATTCTCACATCGAGCTGATAGCATCCGAAAACTGGGTGAGCAGGGCTGTTATGGCAGCAATGGGAAGTCCGCTGACAAATAAATATGCAGAGGGATATCCGGGCAAACGATTTTACGGCGGGTGCGCCTGTGTGGATGAAGTCGAGCAGCTTGCGATCGACAGGGCGAAAGAGCTTTTTGGCTGCGAATATGTAAATGTTCAGCCTCATTCCGGAGCCCAGGCAAACATGGCAGTATTTTTTGCAATGCTGAAGCCGGGGGATACCGTGCTGGGCATGGATCTTGCCCACGGAGGCCATCTGACACATGGAAGTCCGGCAAATATGTCAGGTACTTATTTCCATGCGGTTTCCTATGGAGTAAATGATGACGGCATCCTGGACTATGACGAGGTTCGCAGGATTGCGCTGGAATGTAAGCCCAAAATGATCGTCGCAGGTGCCAGTGCCTATGCCCGCACCATTGATTTTAAGAAGTTCCGTGAGATTGCAGACGAGGCGGGAGCATATCTTATGGTGGATATGGCTCATATTGCCGGTCTTGTGGCAGGCGGACAGCATCCAAGTCCTGTCCCTTATGCTGACGTTGTAACAACAACCACACATAAGACACTGAGAGGCCCAAGAGGCGGACTGATCATGAGCAGCGCAGAAAATGCAAAGAAATTTAACTTTAACAAAGCTGTTTTCCCGGGAATCCAGGGAGGCCCTCTGATGCATGTGATCGCTGCCAAGGCGGTATGCCTGAAAGAAGCTCTGCAGCCGGAATTTAAAGAGTATGCCCGCATGGTAGTGGAAAATGCTCAGGCGCTCTGCAAAGGACTTCAGAACAGAGGCGTTGATATTGTATCCGGAGGAACCGATAATCATCTGATGCTGGTAGATCTGAAAAACCTTGGGGTAACAGGAAAAGAAATGGAAAATCTTCTTGACGAGGCAAACATTACCTGCAATAAAAACACCATTCCAAATGATCCTCAGTCTCCGTTTGTAACAAGCGGCGTACGTCTGGGAACACCGGCAGTAACCTCCAGAGGAATGAAGCCGGAAGATATGGATGTGATCGCGGAAGCCATTTCTCTGATGCTGAAAAGCCGTGATAACAGAGAACAGGCAAAGGCCCTTGTAAAAACACTGACAGATAAATATCCGCTTGTGGGTTAATCAAAAAATTCTTGTTGGATACTGTAAATTATGATATAATAAACAAAGAGTTTGAAGCAGGCACTCTGCGCAACGCAGAGTGTCTTTTTCTATCAAAAACGAAAAGGAGGAAAGAGCATGAGCGAAAAAAAGAAGAACGGAGGTGCGCTTCTGGGTGCAGCCTTTCTGATGGCAACCTCAGCGATCGGACCTGGATTTCTCACTCAGACATCTAAATTCACCAGTGATTTTCAGGCAAGCTTCGGATTTGTAATCCTGATCTCCATTCTACTGTCAGCAGTGGCGCAGATGAATATCTGGAGAGTACTGTGCGTGACAGGACTGAGAGGACAGGAGGTTGCAAATAAAGTGCTTCCGGGACTTGGATATCTGGTAGCTTTTATGGTGGTCTTAGGCGGTCTGGTATTTAATATCGGCAACGTTGGCGGAGGTGCGCTGGGCTTTAATACCCTTCTGGGAATTCCGACCAAGGTGGGATATGTACTTGCCGGAGTACTGGCAATCCTGGTATTTCTTTCCAGAAATGCAAAGGGCGCCATGGACACACTGACAAAGGTTCTCGGAGCAATTATGATCGTTGTTATCTTTATTGTGATCGTAGTTGTAAAGCCTCCGGTAGGATCAGCCATTAAGAATACGTTTGTTCCGGATGCAGGGGTACAGGCTCTTGTGCCTGCGATCATCACACTTCTGGGCGGAACAGTGGGAGGATACATTACCTTTGCCGGAGCTCACCGTCTGATCGATGCAGGTATTACAGGTGAAAAGAATTTAAAAGAGATCAACAAAAGCTCTGTAATGGGAATCGGTATTGCAACGATCGTACGTATTTTCCTGTTTCTGGCAGTGCTTGGCGTAGTAGTAAAGGGTGTGGCTCTTGATCCTGCCAACCCGGCAGCAGATGCGTTCAGAAAAGGCGCGGGAGAGATCGGATACCGTTTTGCAGGACTTGTTCTTTTGTGTGCGGCAATTACTTCTATCATTGGTGCAGCCTATACTTCCGTATCCTTTTTAAAGACCTTCCATCCGGCTATCGAAAAGCACGAGAATGGTGTGATTATCGGTTTTATCGCAGCATCTACGCTGATCATGCTGATTCTTGGAAATCCGGCAACTCTTCTTGTGGTTGCAGGCGCTCTGAACGGACTGATTCTTCCGATCACTCTGGGAATCTGTCTGATCGCATCAAAGAAAAAGGCTATTATGGGAGAAAATTATCATCATCCCGCATGGCTTCTGGTACTTGGAATTATTGTAGTTATTATTTCTGCTTATCTTGGAATCACAACCTTTGTATCAAATCTGGGAAGTTTATTCTGAGCATAGTGAGAACGGGGAAAGGTGTGGTCGCAGAGGCTTACACCTTTTTCTGATATTTATGAATCAAGGAGAAAAACATGCAGAATATCAGAATTTTAACAGCAGGGGATTCTTCTATTTTGATTGAATTCGGAAAGGAGATCAGTCCGGAGATCAACAGGAAGATTTCTGCTACTATTCAGCTTATGAAGGAACAGCACATTGAGGGCGTGGTGGACATGATTCCTGCATTCTGTTCTCTTCTGATCAATTATGATCCCCGAGTGATCTCCTATGATGAGATCCGGGAAAGAATGCAGGCACTGGTAAAGGTGGAAGTAAAAGCCGGAGAGACCTGCAAAAGGATTTTTGAGATTCCGGTATGCTATGGCGGCGAATATGGACCGGATATTGCGAACATTGCAGAGCATGCAGGTCTGACAGAGGAAGAGGTGATCCGCATTCATTCCTCAAAAGACTATCTGATCTATATGCTGGGCTTTTTGCCGGGCTTTACCTATCTGGGGGGACTGGATGAACGGCTCCATACCCCAAGACTTGCCAATCCGAGAATACGGATCAGTGCAGGCAGTGTGGGAATCGGAGGTTCTCAGACAGGTATTTATCCACTGGATTCTCCGGGAGGCTGGCAGCTTATGGGTATGACTCCGGTAAAAACCTATGATCCGGACCGGGAAGTGCCGATTCTGGTAGAAGCCGGAGATTATATCAGGTTTGTCCCGGTGGACGAGGAAGAATATCTGCGTATCAAGGATGCTGTGGAACGTGGAGAATATCAGTGCGTGATCCACGAGGAAGAGGTGTAAAATGGGAATTCGTGTATTAAAAGGCGGAATGTTGACAACAGTTCAGGATCTTGGCCGAACCGGATATCAGAGTCAGGGCTTTTCCGTGGCAGGCGTCATGGATGTGCGTTCCTTTAAAATCGCCAATCTTCTTCTGGACAATCCGGAAAACGAGGCGGTACTGGAAATGACGCTGATCGGTCCCACACTGGAATTTACATCAGCAACCATTATTGCCATTACCGGAGGAGATTTTCAGCCTCAGGTCAATGGAGAACCGGTACCTATGTACACGGCTCTCTATATGAATAAGGGAGATATTCTGAAATTCGGAAGCGCAAGAACAGGAAGCAGAGGATATATTGCCTTTTCCAGTTATCTGGATATTCCGGTGGTTATGGGAAGCCGATGCACCAATATGAAAAGCGGAATCGGAGGCTTTAAGGGAAGGAAGCTTCAGGCGGGAGATTACATGAATTTCCGTATAAAGAGAAGATACCTTCCGTTTTTCCTTTCCAGAAAGCTGGAGCCGGAAAATTTTGATCAGGACCAGGCAGAGATCCGCGTGGTCATGGGACCTCAGGAAGAGCTTTTCAGCAGACAGGGAATCGAGACATTTCTAGGCAGCGAGTATACAGTAACAAGTGATTTTGACAGAATGGGCTGCAGACTGGAGGGACCGTTTATCGCTCCAAAGGAAACCTCAGATATCATTTCCGACGGAATTGCTTTTGGCTCTGTGCAGGTTCCCTCTCACGGAAAACCGATCATTCTTCTTTCTGACAGACAGACAACAGGAGGATACGGAAAGATCGCCACAGTGGCGTCTGTAGATATTCCGGCAGTAGTCCAGAGAAAAACAGACCAGAAGCTCCGGTTCCGCGCAATTTCCGTGCAGGAAGCCCAGGCTCTTTACCTGAAAGAAATCGAAGAGCTGGATGCCATGAGAAAGATCATACATCAGCCCTGCAAAGAGGTTCTGGACTGCAGACTGGTTGCAAAAAGACTGAGGAAATTATTCGAATAAAGTTTTGTACAGGACAGTGCTGTGAGAGCAGCAGCCTGTACCTTCAGGTATCAATAGAAAATGCAGCAGAAAAGGAGAGATACGAATGGATTTAGAAAAAATTGAAGGACTGGTAAAAATAATCGAAAATTCTTCTCTGACAGAATTTACTCTGAAAGAGGGCGATATGAAGATCACAATGAGCAAGCTGGATCATCCTCCTGTAGTGGCAGCCGGAGTGCCGGCAGCAGCGGCTGCGGGTGCACCGGAGCCGGCTGTGGAAGAAGCGGATCAGGAAGATGAGAAGCTCTTTATCACTTCTCCCATTGTGGGAACCTTTTATTCAGCTCCGGCGCCGGATGCCCCGACTTTTGTAAAGGTGGGAGACCAGGTAAAAAATGGACAGACAGTATGTATTCTGGAAGCGATGAAGCTGATGAATGAGATCCAGAGCGATTTTGACTGTGAGATCGAAGCAGTTCTTGTAAGCAATGAGCAGAAGGTAGAATACGGACAGCCTCTGTTCCGTGTAAAAAAATTATAAAAGCCGGAGGGAGGCCTGAATATTGTTTAACAAAATTTTGATTGCCAACCGGGGAGAAATTGCTGTCCGAATTATCCGCGCCTGCAGAAATTTAGGCATACGCAGTGTGGCTGTCTATTCCAAAGAGGATGCCAAAAGCCTTCATGTACAGCTGGCAGACCAGAGAATCTGTATTGGAGAGGGCCCTGCCAGAAACAGTTATCTGAATATGGACAGGATCATCCAGGCAGCCAGAAATATGGGAGCGGACGCCATTCATCCCGGATTTGGATTTTTATCTGAAAACAGTGAATTTGTCCGCAGATGTCAGGAAAACGGGATTACCTTCATAGGTCCGGACGCAGACGTGATCGATAAAATGGGAAATAAATCTCAGGCAAGAAAAACCATGATGGAAGCCGGAGTTCCTGTAGTACCGGGAACAAAGGAACCTGTTTATGATGCGGAAACAGGACTGAAGCTTGCCGGAGAGATCGGATATCCGGTTATGATCAAGGCATCCTCCGGAGGCGGCGGAAAAGGAATGAGAGTAGCTGCTTCAGAGGATGAATTTGAATTTCAGTTTAATGTGGCTCAGAGAGAATCGGCAAACGCTTTTGGCGACGACACCATGTATATTGAGCGGTTTGTGGAAAATCCCCGTCATGTGGAAATTCAGATCATGGCAGATAAATTCGGAAATGTTGTGGCTCTTGGAGAAAGAGACTGCTCTGTTCAGAGAAATCATCAGAAGCTGATCGAGGAATCTCCGTCTCCGGCCATCACAGAGGAAACCAGAGAAAAAATGAACCAGTATGCGGTACTGGCTGCGAAAACAGTAAACTACACCAATGCGGGAACCATTGAGTTTATTGTAAGCCCAAAGGGTGAATTCTTTTTTATGGAAATGAACACCCGAATCCAGGTGGAGCATGGCGTTACAGAAATGGTTACAGGCACGGATCTGATCATTGAGCAGATCAGAGTTGCCATGGGACTTCCTCTTAGCTTTAAACAGGAGGATGTGAAGCTGCGCGGTCATGCCATTGAGTGCAGAATCAACGCAGAGATACCGGAAAAGAACTTTATGCCAAGTCCCGGTGTGGTTCAGCATCTTCATCTTCCGGCAGGAAACGGAGTAAGGGTGGATACCGGACTTTATACAGGATACCGGATTCCTTCTGAATACGATTCCATGATCGCAAAGGTGATCGTCCATGCTCCGGACCGGGAGGCTGCTCTTCAGAAAATGCGTTCTGCGCTGGATGAGATGCTGATCGTAGGAGTGGAAACAAATCTTGATTTTCAGTATCAGATCATGAGACATCCGGTATTCTGTGAAGGAAAGGCAGATACAGGATTTATTGAAAATCTGATGCATATTAAATAGGAGTGACAGGATTTATGTACAAAGTAGATTTAAACAGTGACCTGGGAGAAAGCTTTGGCAATTATACCATTGGAAATGACGATAAGGTGATCCCTCTGATCACATCAGCCAATGTAGCCTGCGGCTATCATGCTTCTGATCCCGTTGTGATGGATAAGACTCTTGGCATGGCAAAAGAAGCCGGCATTTGTGTGGGGGCGCATCCGGGCTTGCCGGATCTGATGGGATTTGGCAGAAGGAATTTAAGCGTCAGCCCTGACGAGGCAAAGGCTTATGTTCTGTATCAGCTTGGAGCGCTGGAAGCCTTCTGCAGAGTCCATCATATGAAAATGCAGCATGTGAAGCCTCATGGAGCCCTTTACAATATGGCTGCCAAAGACTATGAGCTGTCTCTTGCAATCTGTCAGGGGATCAAAGACTTTGATCCGGAGCTTATTGTTCTGGCTCTTTCCGGCGGCGAGCTTGCCCGGGCGGCAAAAGACCTGGGACTTCGCACCGCGCTGGAGGTTTTTGCGGACCGTGCCTATGAGGAGGACGGTTCTCTTGTAAACCGCCGTAAAGAAGGCGCAATGATCACAGACGAGGAGCTTGCGGTTTCCCGTGTAGTGCGGATGGTAAAAGAGAAAAAGGTTACGGCAATTACCGGAAAGGATATTCCTATTCAGGCAGATTCTGTGTGCGTTCACGGAGACGGGGCCAAGGCCCTTGCGTTTGTGGAAAAAATCCGCAGAGCTCTGACCGATGAGGGCGTGGAGATCTGTGCCCTTGACAGGATTGTATAAATGTGAATAAAATAAGACAGAATCAGTTCAGAACTTCTGGACGGTTCTGTCTTACTTATTGTTAGAGCAAGCCGGTGGTCGTGATTCTTATTTTCAAAGAAGTTTGAATCGGACTTGTATGCTTTGTCCAAAACAGAAATTTTTATTCTGTGATAAAATCACAGAAATCTTTTCAGGAAAACAGTATACTATAGAAAAAGGCAGGTGAATGGAAATGGAACATGTAGTGATCATTGGCGCAGGTCCGGCAGGGATTTCCGCAGCTCTTTATACAGCCAGAGGAAATCTGGATCCTCTTGTGATCCACACAGGGATCGGAGCCCTTGAAAAAGCAGAAAAAATAGAAAATTATTATGGCCTGGAGAAGCCTCTTTCCGGGCAGGAGCTTTTTGACAGAGGAATTGCCCAGGCAAAGGCTCTGGGAGTCAGAGTCATGGAAACCCAGGTTCTGGGGATCAGCGGATTTGATACTTTTACAATCAGAACAACAGACGGAGACATAGAAACAGAAAGTGTGATCCTTGCTACAGGAAGTAAACGGGCAGCGTCCTCTATTCCGGGAATCAGAGAATACGAAGGAAAAGGAGTCAGCTACTGCGCTATCTGCGATGCCTTTTTTTACAGGGGAAAACAGGTTGCAGTTCTGGGAAACAGTGATTTTGCCCTTCATGAGGCAGAGCAGCTGAAAAATGTGACTCCTTCCGTGACGATTTATACCAATGGGGAAAAGCCTGAATTTTCAAGAGAACATGATATTCAGGTGAATACCATGAAAATCCAGTCAGTAGAAGGTGAGAATACTGTTTCCGGCCTTCGGATGGAACAGGATATGAGTATCCTGGAAAGTGATGGTCAGAAGGAGTCTTTTTATCCGGCTGACGGGATATTCGTAGCTCTTGGAACAGCGGGAAGTACGGAGATTGCCCGGCAGATGGGAGCTGAACTTACAGAAAAAGGAAATATCAGAGTAAATCAGGAAATGGAAACAACGATTCCGGGACTTTTTGCAGCAGGAGACTGTACAGGCGGCCTGCTTCAGGTAGCGACAGCCGTCTCAGAAGGCTGCGCGGCAGGAATCAGCGCAGGAAAATATATCCGAAGAAAATTCAAAAAATAAAGGAGCGATTGATTATGGAAATTACTTTAACATCACAGAATTTTGAAACAGAGGTACTTCAGTCAGAAAAGCCGGTTCTGGTGGATTTCTGGGCAACCTGGTGCGGCCCGTGTATGCGGCAGGCGCCTATTGTAGAAGAGATCGCAGCTGAGGGATATACAGTAGGGAAGGTGGATGTGGACCAGGAACCTGCTCTTGCCCAGCAGTTTCGGATTATGAGTATTCCCACTCTTCTGGTATTTAAGAACGGAAAAGAAGCAAACCGTGTCGTAGGACTTACCTCCAAGAATGATCTGCTTGCTCTTCTTAATGACTGAGCCGGGCATCGGGGAGTCTGACATATGAAAATTTTGCTGGCAGCATGCAACGCAAAATACATCCACTCCAATCCGGCAGTGTATGATCTCAGAGCGTTTGCATCTGAATATAAAGAACACATACTTCTTGGGGAGTATACCATTAATCAGACAAAGGATGAGATCCTGAAGGAGATTTACAGAAGCGGCGCAGAGGTAGTTTGTTTTTCCTGCTATATCTGGAATATTTCCTTTGTCCGGGAACTGATCTTTGACCTTAAAAAAATACTTCCGGGTACGGCCTTCTGGGTCGGAGGCCCGGAGGTTTCTTTTGATGCGGAAAATTTTTTAAAGGAAATGCCTCAGGTAACAGGCGTTATGGTGGGGGAAGGAGAAGAAACCTTTCTGGAGCTTGCCCGTTATTACATAGAAAAAAAAGGGACGCTGGCAGATATCAGGGGAATTGCGTTCCAGGAAAACGGCGAGATCTTTCACAACGGATGGCGGGAAGTAATGGATTTAAGCAGAGTTCCCTTTGCCTATGAGCAGACAGAGGATTTTGCAAACAGGATCATTTATTATGAAAGCAGCAGAGGCTGTCCTTTTTCCTGCAGCTACTGCCTTTCTTCCATTGATAAAAAGCTTCGGTTCCGCAATCTGGAGCTTGTAAAAAAAGAGCTTCAGTTTTTCCTGGATAAAAAGGTTCCTCAGGTAAAGTTTGTGGACAGGACCTTTAACTGTAAACACGATCATGCAATGGAAATCTGGAAGTATATTCTGGAGCACGACAACGGAGTGACGAATTTCCACTTTGAAATATCCGCTGATCTGCTTCGTGAGGAAGAGCTGGAGCTGATGAGCAGAATGCGCCCCGGACTGATCCAGCTTGAGATTGGAGTTCAGTCCACAAATCCGGATACCATCCGTGCGATCCACAGGAACATGGATCTGAAAAAGCTGGAAGCATCTGTGGCCCGTGTAAAGAGCTTTGGAAATATCCATCAGCATCTGGATCTGATCGCCGGACTTCCCTGTGAGGATTATGAAAGCTTCCAGCGTTCCTTTGAACAGGTTTACCGCATGAAGCCGGATCAGCTTCAGCTGGGATTTCTGAAGGTGCTGAAAGGCTCTTCCATGTATCATGAGGCGCAAAAATATGAAATTCTGTACAAGGAAAAAGAGCCTTATGAGGTTCTGTCTACAGCCTGGCTTTCTTATGAGGATATTTTGAAGCTGAAAATGGTGGAAAGTATGGTGGAAGTGTATTATAATAGTGGTCAGTTCCGGAAAACGCTTTCCTGGATCGAGATGTTTTATCAGGAGATGTTTTCTTTTTATGAAAGTCTGGGAGCCTATTATGAGGAAAAAGGATATGAAGAGATCTCTCATTCCAGGCTCAGGCGTTATGAGATTCTCCTGGAATTTCTGAAAGAGAAGACACAGCTTCCTGTAAATACAGCATCTCAGCATATGGTATATGATCTTTATCTGAGAGAAAAGCTGAAAAAACGTCCGGTTTTTGCTATGGATCAGAAGCCTTATGAAGCATCTGTGAGAAATTACAGGAAAGCAAATAAAATTCCAAAAACAGCTCACATTGAAGTATTTGGTGACGGAAGCGCGGTTCTGTTTGATTATGAAGTGCGTGACCTTCTTACAAACAATGCCCGGGCAGAACAGATTTTTTTGGAACGGAACCCGGTAAATGATATAGAAACAGAAGCGTGATCCGTAATATAAAAGAGGTGACAAATATGGGAATGTTTAATCCGAAAAAACGTAAAATAATTACAGCAGTGATCGCTGTGATCCTTGTGCTTGCCATGGTGGTTCCAAGTATCCTGTCCATTCTTGTCTGACAGAGGAAACGATACATGAAACTTGGACAGAAAGCAATGGAAGCATTAAGAGCTGAGATCACAGGTGAACTGAAGGCAGGGGATGATCTGGTTGTTGCAGGAGATATCGCCCTGTCAGGGACAGCTCTGATCACAGAAAAGGAAAAAGAAACCCTTAAAAGCTATTTTTCAGAAGGCTTTCTCTGGGATGCGCAGAGAAGCCCCTCTCTTTATGGAGCATATGACGCGGAGGTTCTTTTAGGAGACCGGGAAAATCTTACCTGTGAGCAGATGAACGGGAGAAAAAGAGCCTGTGCAGAAAAATCCTCTGTATGGGAAGCTGCACGGAATATGGGAGCAGATGCGCTTTATGTTCTGGGAACAGGCGGTGTGCTTGCCGGCCTGTGGAAAATGGCAGAGGCCGGAGAAACAGGAATTCAGGCAGATCTCCGCAAAATACCTGTGCGTCAGGAAACCATAGAAATCTGTGAGAGGTTTGATCTGAATCCTTACAGGCTTTTTTCGGAAGGGGCGCTTTTGATCGGCACGCAAAATGGGGCGGAGCTTGAGCTTTTCTGCAGACAGAAAGGAATTCCGGCGGCTGTGATCGGAAAGGCTGTAAAGGGCAATGACAGATTACTGTACAGCGGAGAAAACTGCAGATATCTGGAACGTCCTGCTGAAGATGAGCTTACAAAATTTTCCTGGGGAAGCTCCTGGAAAAATAAAGGCCTGCTTCCGGGCAAAGATAAAAATCAGAAAAGCCATAAATGAGAGATATACAGAACTAAAGACATGGCATTTACGGAAACAGGAAAGCAGAATATAAAACAGAACATAAATGTGACGTTTCTGTAAAGGGAGAAACAAAAGGCTGTATATGCACAATACAGACAAGGAAAATGGCAGTATACTTCCAGAAAAACACAAGGAGAAACAGATATGTTGAATATTGTACTTCACCAGCCGGAGATTCCGGCAAATACCGGAAATATCGGAAGAACCTGTGTGGCAACAGGAACCAGGCTTCATTTGATCGAGCCTCTTGGCTTCAGTCTCAGCGAAAAGGCATTAAAAAGAGCCGGAATGGATTACTGGAAGGATCTGGATGTAACTACTTATCTTGATTATGAGGATTTTCTGAACAGAAATCCGGGGGCAAAAATTTACTATGCCAGTACAAAAGCACCTCAGACCTATGCAGATATCAGCTATGAGGAGGACTGCTTTATTATGTTTGGCAAGGAAAGCGCAGGCATACCGGAGGAAATTCTTCTTAAAAATCAGGAACACTGTGTAAGGATTCCCATGATCAACGATATCCGTTCTCTGAATCTCAGCAATTCTGTGGCAGTAATTCTTTATGAGGCTCTGAGACAGCATAATTTCAGCCATATGCAGCTGGAGGGTCAGCTTACAAAATATCACTGGAAATAAAAGAAACCAGGCAGAGCATTGTCTGAGGGGCGGTTCTGTACTGAATAAAAAGAGAAACTCTGAGATACATTCCGGGTATGGAAGCTCTCAGAGTTTTTGTTTTGCAGCAAATGATACTGGCAGCATCTCTTTAATAAAGGAATTTTTTAGATATAAGGCTGTTCTGGTCTATAAGGAGTGGTTATTTTATCTGTCATAAAAGGATGAGCAAAAGAGTAAGAGTGAATCTGCTGCAGTATGTATCATACAGATATAAAAAATAAATAAGTTCTGTATGCTCAACATACAGGATCAGAGCCAGAAAGAGATGGAATAGTTTTTAGAATATTTATGGATAAAAACCAAAATAAGAAAACAAAAACGCTGCGATTTATTAAAAACACACAAATTATAATTGAAAATATGTAAGAAAAATGATAATATAATTGAAATATAACTTTAATATAAAGAAAAATCTGTATGTACAGATAAAAACAAAAATTTATGAGAATATAAAGCCGGAATATTCTCAGATATCAAAAAGGAGGCAGGGATATGGAGCTTGAACAGTATCGTATATATTCTGAAATGGCAAGAGGAATTCGAAAGGCCCCTCTTGTTTTGAAAAATGCGAATATTTTTTATGCACATTCAGGTGAGTTCCGCAAAGGCGACGTGGCTGTTGCAGACGGACTGATTCTTGGAACAGGAAGCTACAGCGGTGAGAGGGAAACAGATCTTTCCGGAAAGTATCTCTGCCCTGGCTTTATTGACAGTCACCTTCACCTGGAATCTACTCTTGTGACTCCGGGAGAGCTGATTCGTCAGGCTGCCCAGTGCGGAACTACTACATTTATTGTGGATCCTCATGAATCTGCCAATGTGTCAGGAACAGCCGGCATTGATTATATTCTGGAGCAGACAGAGGATGTTCCTGCCAATGTGTATGTGATGATGCCTTCCTGTGTGCCTGCAACCCATGTAGATGACAATGGATGCACTCTGACAGCAGGAAAAATGAAGAGTTATCTGAATAACCCGAGAATTCTGGGACTTGGAGAGGTGATGGACGCCGTTTCCGTGATCAATGGCAGTGTTTCCATGCATGAAAAACTGGGATTGTTTCAGGATCGTATCCGGGACGGACATGCGCCGTTTCTGGAAGAGGGAGAATTGGCAGCTTATGCGCTGGCGGGAATTGCAACGGATCATGAGTGTGTGGACTATGAATATGCTATGGAGGAATGCCGAAACGGTCTGCAGGTGCTGATCCGGGAAGGCAGTGCGGCGCGCAATCTGGAAGCTATTATAAATGGTATCGTAAAAAATCATACAGATACTTCAGGATTCTGCTTTTGTACAGATGATAAACACATTGAAGAGATACGGAGAGAGGGACATATTAATTACAATGTAAAACGCGCGGTACAGCTTGGACTGGCTCCGGAAAAGGCGCTTAAAATGGCAACGATCCAGGCCGCCCGGTGTTATGGACTGAAGCATCTGGGTGCCATTGCTCCTGGCTATCAGGCTGATCTGGTGGTTCTGGATAATCTCAGAGACATGAACGTGCTGGAAGTTTATCATAAAGGCATAAAAATCCAGAAAGATGAAAAAACAGAGATCCGCCCCTGCTCCCCTTATCTTAAAAATACCGTTCATTTAAAGAATTTCAGTGAAAAGGATCTGAGGCTTGTACATACAGGAGAAAAAGCCCATGTACTTCAGATGGTAGAGGGACAGATCGTAACAGAAGATCTTGTGGAGGAGGTTCCTTTCAGAGAAGAAGCAGGAGAGAGGATTTTTGCCGCAGATGGCATTTATCAGAAAATTGCAGTGATTGAGCGCCATAAGAATACAGGAAAAACAGGAGTCGGCATTGTAAAAGGGTTCGGGATCACAGGAGGAGCCATCGCGTCAAGTGTTTCTCACGATTCTCACAATCTGATTGTGATCGGAGACAATGACAGAGACATGTATCTGGCTGTGCAGGAACTTTTGCGCACCCAGGGCGGGTACACGCTGATGCAGAACGGAAAAGTTTACGATACACTGCCGCTTCCGGTTATGGGGCTGATGAGTGATGCAGGGTATGAAAATGTAAATGCACTTCTGGGAAAAATGATCCCCAGGGCATATGAAATGGGAATCAAAAAAGGGTTTGATCCTTTTATCACGTTGTCCTTTATGGCGCTTCCGGTTATTCCTGAAATCCGGGTGACTCCAAGAGGAATCTATCTTGTAAAAGAGGACAGAATTCTTTCCAGTCCTTTTGAAGCATAATGTTATTACCCGGAATGGAAAGAGAAATATTTCAGGTAAATGAAAAGCACGGCAGGAGACAAATCCTATCGTGCTTTTTCCAGAGTGAAAATAAATTCTGTTCCAATGCCCTCGGTACTGATCACATTAATGTGCTGATCATGAGCATGGATGATCTCTTTTACAATAGACAGACCAAGACCGGTACCTTTCTGGTCTTTTCCTCTGGAAATATCTGTTTTATAAAAGCGTTCCCAGATTTTGGAAAGGCTTTCCTTTGGAATGCCGATTCCGTGGTCTTTGACAGAAACAAAAATCTTTTCATTTTTTTCTGTTGTCTCAATAATGATGGTTGAATGATCCGGGCTGAATTTAATGGCATTGTTCAGCAGATTATGGAGCACCTGCTGGATCTGTTCCACATCTGCCCTGGCGTACAGCTCTTTTCCGGAAAGAATCAGTTCAAGGAGAATATGACGTCTGGTGCAGTCTCCCTCATAAGTGGCGGCAGCTTTTTTTATGGCCTCGTTGATATCAAAGGTCTGAATGTTCAGGAGACGTTTTTGGATATCCAGTTCATTCAGGGTGAGGAGGCCTTTTGTGAGCTTTTCCAGACGGTCAGCCTCATAGGCAATGATCTTCAGGTATTTATCCTGCATTTCCACGGGAATCGTACCGTCCATCATTGCTTCCACATAGCCTTTTATGGAGGTAAGCGGTGAGCGGAAGTCATGGGAGATATTGGAGATAAACTGTCTCTGATATTCTCCGTTCCGGTTCATTTTATCTGCCATATAGTTCAGATTGTTTGCCAGATATCCAAGCTCATCGTCTGTATAAACAGGGATTTTATAGTTAAGGTTGCCTCCTGCATATTCGGTAACTCCTTTTTTTATTTCTGTAAGCGGTTTGTGAACATACTGACGGAACACAAGCAGGAGCAGGGACATCAGTATATAGACAAGCAGGAACAGAAACTGAAGGATAAAAAGATATCTGCCTCTTTGCTGGTAAAGGCGGCTCATCATATAGTGAATGGCAACATAGCCTTTGATAGTCATGTTGTCTGTAATGGGAGCGATTACGCTGAGGCGCGCATCATCTTCAAAGTACCCGTAGAAATAGCCTACCTGATAATAGGTGCTTCCCCAGATGGAAGGATCAAAACCTGCAAGAGGAATGGGATCTCCCGGAGAAATATCCTTCCGGGTACTCAGAACAACCTCTCCTCTTTCATTAATGATCCAGATGATGGTATTGGGATAGTCTGCAACCATAGTGAGTTTTTCTCGGATGCTGTCAAGACTGGAAGCGGAAATATTGTACCGGATATCCTCATTTTCTGAGATCCGGTAGGCACTCTGATAAAGATCTGCGCTGATATCTTTTTCCAGCTGAGATTCGATCATATGGGAACCCAGCAGCGTAACCAGCAGAAAACCAAGGAGCCCTACAAAAAGATAAACCTCCATGAATTTCCTGGACAGCTTTTTTTTCATCTGTTTTTTACCTCGAATTTGTATCCGATGCCCCACACAGTTGCAATGCTCCAACTGGGATTATCTTTGATTTTTTCCCGGAGTCTTTTAATGTGGACATCCACAGTTCTTGTATCCCCGATATATTCATAGCCCCAGATATGATCAAGGAGCTGCTCTCTTGTAAATACCTGATTGGGAGAAGAAGCCAGAAAATAAAGCAGTTCCAGCTCCTTGGGGGGCATGTCTACCTGTTTTCCCATATAGGTGACTGAGTAGTTGGTAAGGTTGATGGTAAGGTCAGGGTAGGACACTGATTTTTCGCCGGAAGGGGCAGACGGCTGTCTGACCTTAAAGCGGCGGAGCACAGCGCGGACACGTGCGACCAGTTCTTTTGCATCAAAGGGTTTAATAATGTAATCATCTGCTCCCAGTTCAAGCCCCAGAACCTTGTCAAAAGTTTCGCCCTTTGCAGAGAGCATGATAATGGGAACATCCGAGGTATGACGCAGTTCTCTGCACACCTGATATCCGTCGATTCCGGGCAGCATCAGATCAAGGAGCAGAAGATCCGGATGAAAAGAGTCAAATTCTCTCAGCGCCTGTTCTCCGTCATTTACGATTTTTGTCTCAAAACATTCCTTTGTAAGATACAGAGAAATCAGTTCTGCAATGTTGTTATCATCATCAACGATAAGAATTTTCTGTTTGGATGTCATTAGGAAATCCTCCCTCTGTTATTTAAAATCTACAATAGTCACGCCTGCATCGCCCTCGCCGAATTCGCCCAGACGGAAAGAGGAAACATGCTTCTGGCGGCGCAGATAATCATGGATTCCTTTCCTCAGAGCTCCGGTTCCCTTTCCATGGACAATACGGACGCTTTTCAGGTGGGCAATATAGGCGTCGTCCAGATACTTATCAAGCTCGGCAATGGCTTCGTCTACTGTGCGCCCGAGAAGATTGATTTCTGTGGAAACACTGGCAGACTTGGACATACGTATTTTTCCGGCTCCTGTTTTCTGAAGAGAAGGGGTGGTGATCACAGGCTCATCCACAAGCTCCAGATCAGAGAGATGTACTTTGGAACGGATAATTCCCATCTGCACAAAGAGGAAACCTTTGGAATCCGGACGGCTTCCCACAGTCCCTTTCAGGTTCATGCTGAGAACCTTAACAGAGTCTCCCGGACGGATATCTTTGGCCGTAAGCTGCTTCTTCGGTTTTTTTGTTTCCTGTCTGTCAGACATGTTTTTTTCTGCTTTATTCATCCGTTTGCGGAGTTCCTGGCGCTCTCTTTCCACAGCCGAGGTATCCACATTATTTTTCTGGAATTTATGGAACAGCTTCATGGTCTGGTCAGCATATTCTTTTGCTTCCTCCAGAACCTTGTGAGCCTCTTCGTTTGCCTGGCGGAGAATACGGTCCCGCTGGGCATCCAGTTTTTCCTGGCGGGATTCCAGCTGGGCTTTGAGAGTTTTGATCTCTTCTTTATAACGCGCAATCTCCAGTCTTTCATTTTCAATGGTAACGCGGTTTTCTTCCAGAGAAGAAAGAACATCCTCAAAGGATTCGTCCTGTTCGCTGATCTGTTCCTTAGCTCTTTCAATGATCTGATCGGAAAGTCCAAGTTTGGAAGAGATGGCAAAGGCATTACTTTTTCCGGGAATACCGATCAGAAGGCGGTAGGTAGGACGCAGGGTTTCTACGCTGAATTCGCAGCAGGCATTTTCCACACCCGGTGTAGAAAGTGCGTATACCTTAAGCTCGCTGTAATGGGTGGTTGCCATGGTCCTTATTCCTTTATCATGAAGATAGGAAAGGATGGAAATGGCAAGGGCAGCACCCTCCGTAGGGTCGGTTCCAGCACCCAGCTCGTCAAAAAGAACAAGAGAACGGGAATCTGCTTTTTCCAGGAAGGATACAATATTAGTCATATGAGAGGAAAAAGTACTCAGAGACTGTTCAATGCTCTGCTCATCCCCGATATCTGCATAAATCTCATGAAAAAGAGCCAGCTCACTGCGGTCAAGAGCCGGAATGTGAAGTCCTGCCTGACCCATAAGAGTAAGCAGACCAACGGTTTTCAGAGAAACTGTTTTTCCTCCGGTATTAGGACCTGTGATAATCAGAAGGTTAAAATCATCTCCCAGACGGATATCAATGGGAACTACTTTCTTTTTTGGAATCAGAGGATGGCGGGCTTTTTTCAGGAGCACACGGCCTTCCTCGTTAAAAACAGGTTCGCTTCCGTTCATATCCATGGCAAGACCGGCTCTGGCAAAAATAAAGTCAAGCTGTACCATCAGTTCCAGATTCAGGGCAATGGCTTCCCGTTCTTCTGCAATCTGTTCACTTAAACCGGCAAGAATGATCTCAATTTCTTTTTGTTCCTGAAGCTCAAGCTCCCGCATGTCATTATTCAGCTTTACCACAGCCATAGGCTCAATAAACAGAGTGGAACCGGTGGAAGACTGATCGTGGATCATGCCCGGAACCTGTCCTTTATATTCGGCTTTGACCGGAATACAGTACCGGCCGTTTCTCATGGTGATCACAGAATCCTGAAGGTAGGTACGGGCGTTTCCGTTTACCAGTCCGGAAAGCTGCGTATGGATCCTGTCATTGGTTACTTTCATATTTCTTCGTACCTGGCGCAGCGCAGGACTTGCATCATCACTGATCTCATCTTCAGAGAGAATGCATCTTCTGATCTCTGAAGACAGAGGGGTCAGAGGAGCAAGCTGTTCAAACATGCTGTCAAGAGAATCAGAGGGAAGGTCGCTCCGGTCGCCTCGGGAATAGGCTTTTACTCTGGAGGTGTTTTCCAGAAGCGCGCAGACAGAAAGAATTTCCATAATACCCAGAGAACTTCCGATCTCCAGTCGCTTCAGTGAGCCGCGGATATCCTTTACACTTCCAAAAGAGACGGAACCCTTCTGAAAAAGACGGGTCAGGGCATCTTTTGTCTGAGTCTGCATGAGACGGATCTTATTTATATCAGTAGAAGGCTGAAGTTTCCGGCACAGCTCTTTTCCCATAGGAGAGGAAGCCTTTTCTGTAAGCCGTTCTATAATTTTTGGATACTCAAGTGAAGATAATGCTTTTTGATTCATAACTTTTTTCGCTGCCAGAAGCAGCATCTCCTGTAAATTCTGATAGTATTTAGTCTTTTATCATAACAGATTCTGATGTTTTTTTCCAGATGAAACACAGAATCAGGAAAGAAAATTCTTCTTATAATCTTATCATACATGATTTGTTTCATAATGAAAAGGAAAAAGTATATTTTTGTTAATAAAAAGTTCATATATTTTTGCTAAAATACACCTAAATTATCTGGTTTATGGGAGAATGGTTATGGTTGATAAAAAGGATCAGGACTATCCATTTATAAAAGAGACAATAAAAGAACGGCCCATAGATAAAAAGACAGTGCTCCGCAGGCTGGCAATGGCTGCATCCTGTGGAATTGTATTCGGAATTTGTGCAGTTGTAACGGTAATGGCTTTTGTGCCCAATATATTCAGACAGTTTGAAAAAGAAGCGAAAAAACCGGAGACGGTACAGTTATCACCGCCTGCCGGCTCAGAATTCGCCAGAGGAACGGATACACAGACGGCGGAAAGTGTTCAGCCGGAAGAGGAGGAAGATGCAGATTCAGCAGACCATTTGAAAAATGTGTATAAAACCATCTGGGACATTGCAGAGGAACCGCGCAAGGCTCTGGTTCAGGTGACCGGACTTACGGACACAGAGGATTTACTGAACGATTCCCTCCTCACTTATGGGGATGAAGAAGGTATTGTTTTTCTGAAAAACAAAGATGCGTTTTATATTCTGACTACATCGGATGAGCTGGAAAAAGCGGAGAAATTCAAAATTACATTTTCTAATGGAGTGATGGCAGAGGGAACTCTGTGCGGAGCAGATCCCCGGACAAAGCTGGTAGTCGTCAGGGTTCCGGTAAAAAATGTAGAAGAGGAATACAGGGATGAGATTACTGCAGTGACTCTGGCTCCGCAGGACGACCGTCAGCAGACGGAGCCGGTGATTGCGATCGGAAGTCCAAATGGAGATACCAATTCCCTTATTTACGGAAATATTACCGCCATTTCCGGAAAGCTTACTATCCCGGATGCAGAATATACACTGATCACAACGAATATGGCCGCCGGTAATGACGGAGGCGGTGTGCTTCTGGATATGGACGGAAAGATGATTGGTATTATTCTGGATCATGAGGAAGAAAAAAGCTGCGTGATCCGTGCTGTATCGGTGGCACAGCTTGGAACTCTTCTGGAAAAGCTTTCCAACGGAGAACCCATCTGCTATGCAGGACTGATCGGGACAACGATTTCTCAAATACAGTCTGAGAGCAGAGATATTCCGGGAGGGGTTTATATTGACCGGGTAGAAAGTAATTCCCCGGCTATGGTTGCAGGCGTTCAGAGCGGAGATATTCTTCACCGGATTAACGGAGAAGAAATTACCACAATGCGGGAATACAGTATCCGGCTTCAGAGTATGAAACCGGGACAGCAGGCAGAACTTACAGTATATCGCAAAAATCCATCAGGAGAATATGTGGACGTAGAATTAGATGTACTGATAAAACAAAAATAGAGAGGCAGAAAAAGAAATGCGTTTTATTAATGAATTACACGAAGGCGACAGAATCAGCGGAATTTATCTGTGTAAACAGAAACAGTCAGCGGTGACCAAAAACGGGAAACCTTATGACAGCATTATTTTACAGGATAAGACAGGAGTGCTGGACGGAAAGATCTGGGATCCAAACTCATTGGGAATTGATGAATTTGATGCACTGGACTACATAGATGTAATGGGCGATGTGACAAGCTTTGCAGGAGCCATGCAGGTAAATATCAAGCGTGTGCGCAAAGCCGGAGAGGGAGAATATGATCCAGCAGATTACCTTCCTGTCAGCGAAAACAGTGCAGACGATATGTATCGTCAGCTTTGCGATATGATCAGCACAGTAAAAAATCCATATCTGAACACAATTCTCAGGAAACTGTTTGTGGAAGATCAGGAGTTTATCAAAGCTTTCCAGGGACATTCTGCAGCCAAAACAGTTCACCATGGATTTATCGGAGGGCTTATGGAGCATACGTTAAGCGTGGCAAGGCTCTGTGATTATATGGCAGGCGCTTATCCTCTTCTGAAAAGAGATCTTCTGATCACAGCGGCGCTGCTGCATGATATTGGAAAAACAAAAGAACTTTCTGCTTTTCCTCAGAACGATTATACAGACGAAGGACAGCTTCTGGGGCACATCATCATCGGCTCTCAGATGATTCATGATCTGGCAAAGGAAATTCCGGACTTTCCGGAAGTGCTGGAAAATGAACTGATCCACTGTATTCTCGCCCATCACGGGGAACTGGAGTATGGATCTCCGAAAAAACCTGCGCTTGCAGAGGCAGTTGCTCTGAACCTGGCGGACAATACAGATGCCAGAATGGAGACGCTGACTGAGATTTTTGCAGCAGATAAAGGAAAAAAAGACTGGCTTGGATATAACAGACTTTTTGAGTCAAATTTAAGAAGAACAGGAGAAGTGTGATCCTCATGGAATATCGTAAAAATGATATGGTTACGTTAGATATTGTGGATTGCGGTACAAATGGTGAAGGCATTGGCAAAGCTGATGGCTTCACTGTTTTTGTAAAGGACGCAGTCATTGGAGACAGAGTTACAGCCAAGATCATGAAAGCAAAAAAGAACTATGGGTATGGAAGACTTATGGAAATCCTGACGCCTTCTCCTGACCGTGCGGAGCCGGTATGTCCTTCTGCCCGTCAGTGCGGCGGATGCCAGCTTCAGGCGCTTTCCTATGAAAAACAGCTGGAATTTAAAGCTGACAAGGTTCGCGGGCATCTGGAACGGATCGGCGGCTTTGCCAATCTGCCCATGGAACCCATTATCGGTATGAAGGACCCGTTCCATTACCGCAACAAAGCACAGTTTCCGGTAGGACGGAACAGGGATGGAAAAATCGTAACAGGATTCTATGCAGGACGCACCCACAGCATTATCGAAAACAGGGACTGTGTCCTTGGCGTTCCGCAGAACAGAGAAATCCTGGACCGTGTAATTGACTATATGGAAACCTATGATATCTCCCCGTACGATGAGGTTACCGGAAAAGGCCTGATCCGCCATATTTTTACCCGTTACGGTTACCATACAGGAGAGATCATGGTCTGTATTGTTGCCAATGGCAGCAGGCTTCCGCATCAGCAGGAGCTGGTGAAAGCTCTGAGAGAAATCCCGGGTATGACCAGCATTACTCTGAATATTAATAAAAATCGTAATAATGTAATCCTGGGAGAAAAAATCCAGGTTCTCTGGGGACAGGAATATATTACAGATAAAATCGGAGATATTTCTTATCAGATTTCTCCATTGTCTTTTTATCAGGTAAATCCACAGCAGACATGGGAACTGTATTCCAAGGCTCTGGAATATGCAGATCTTCACGGAGAGGAAACAGTGTGGGATCTTTACTGCGGCATTGGAACCATCTCTCTTTTCCTTGCCCAGAAAGCAAAATTTGTCCGCGGCGTGGAAATTGTTCCTGCCGCTATTGAAGATGCCCGCCGCAATGCACGGCTGAATGGTATAAAGAATGCAGAATTCTATGTAGGAAAAGCTGAAGAGGTCCTTCCTGATTACTATGCAGATTATGCTGCCCGTCATCCGGGAGAAAACGCCCGGGCCGATGTGATCGTTGTAGATCCCCCTAGAAAAGGCTGCGACGAGATACTGATTGACACGATCGTAGAAATGCAGCCGGACAGAGTTGTGTACGTAAGCTGCGATTCCGCCACCCTGGCCAGGGACCTGAAATACCTTTGCGAGAGAGGGTATCAGGTGAAAAAGGTGTGCCCGGTGGATATGTTTCCGATGACGGTACATGTAGAGACTATTGTGTTGATACAAAAGAAAACCTCGTAGAAATCCTTTATTTTAGGCACTTTGCGAAGCATTTCACGTTCACTTCGGAGGGTGAAAAAATCCGAAATAAGCACCTCAAAAACTACTTTGACGTTTCGGTGGTAGTTGATATCGGGTGTGGGAACACAAACGGAAAATAAAGGGTTTGGGCAATCAACGTGTCTATGTAGTGTACACCCTGCTGATAAAATATAGGCAACAGGCTCTTAGAAATTGAACGGGATAGGCGTATCATTAGAGATAGTGGTACGCTTATTTTTTCGCCCATTCGCATCTTTGAATATACTGGTATCTGTCTATTATAATGAAAATAAAAAAGGACGGTGATATGAATGAGAGAAAAGAAAAATCATTTATATGTGGATAGTGAAGAAAGAAAACTCCTGTTACATAGCCTTGTAGGATTAAAAAATCAGCTTATACAGCAAGGCAGATATACAGATTGCGTTGATGAGCTTATTATCAAGGTTATCCATGCACCTGTAAAAAAGTTAAGGGTAGAAATGGCAGGAGGAAGTGATGTGCGATAAGGAATTTAAAGAACTGGTGAAAATAGCGGTCGAGAAACTAAAAGACGAATCTGTATTGAAACTGTTACAAGCGGATGCAAGTTATCAAAAAGATAGTAATAACGAGGGAGATGCAGAGGATGCCTTTAATGAGCTTGATTTGACGGAAAAGCAAAGGGCAGTTTGCCAACGTCTTTTAGATTGCAGGGATAAGCAGGATTTTGAATACGGAACTCATGCGTATATTGCAGGGCTGATAGATGCGTTTCATATTATGGCGGTATTGTTTCCAGAGAAATGGGATACAGAAAGAATAATAGAAAACTTATCATGTAAGAGCAGATAAGGCAAATAATAAAACAGAATAGATTTTTACATAGCCGATTGGTGTAGTTTAAAAAACAGCCAGTCGGCTTTTTTTATTGTCATGAATCCTTTACATAGCCACTCTGACAAAGTGGCTAAATTTATGCGAAAGGAGGACGCACCTATGTCAAATTGTAAAGTAATCGCTCTGACGAACCAGAAGGGCGGTGTCGGAAAGACCACCACGGCGGTAAATCTGGGTGTCAGTCTGGCACAGCAGGGTAAAAAAGTCCTGCTGATTGATGCCGATGCACAGGCAAATTTAACTATGTCACTTGGTTACAGCAGACCAGATGAATTGTCGGATACGCTTTCAAGCATCATGCAGGACGTGATAGACGATAAGCCTGCCAATGTCCAGAAAGCTATCCTGCACCATGACGAGGGCGTTGACCTGCTCCCGTCCAATATTGAACTGTCGGGCTTGGAAGTAAGGCTCATCAATGCCATAAGCCGTGAAAGTGTGCTGAAAACCTGCATCAATGAAGTAAAAAAGAATTACAATACTGTCCTTATTGACTGTATGCCGAGCTTGGGTATGCTAACAATCAATGCACTTGCAGCGGCTGACAGCGTGGTTATCCCGACACAGCCCCATTATCTTTCTGCAAAAGGTTTAGAGCTGTTGCTTCGCTCCGTGTCTAAAGTCAAACGGCAAATCAATCCCCATCTGCGGATTGACGGTATCTTAATGACGATGGTAATGCCACGCACGAACATCTCTAAGGAGATTACCGCAACGGTAAAGAGTGCCTACGGGCAGAGGATTAAAGTTTTCGATGCCCAGATACCCCATTCTATTCGTGCCGTAGAAGCCACCGCAGAGGGAAAAAGTATTTTTGCCTACGACAAGAGCTGCAAAGTAGCCGCAGCCTATGAACAGTTTGCAAAGGAGGTGGCAGAGATTGGTGAGAAACAGAGAAAACAAAATCGAGCTGACCGCATACGATGACCTCTTTGAAACAGACGAGAGTCGTGCAGAAGCGAATCTAAGCAAGATAAGGGAGATACCCATTTCCGAAATTGATGAGTTCCCAGACCACCCATTCAAGGTTTTGATGAATGAGGATATGGAACAGCTTGTTGAAAGTGTCAGTCGGAGCGGCGTAATGACCCCTGCCACAGTTCGGCAGAAAGAGGACGGGCGGTATGAGCTTATCAGCGGTCACAGGCGGAAAAAGGCTTGCGAGCTTGCTGGGCTTGAAACGCTGAAATGCGAGGTTAAGGAGCTGACCCATGATGAAGCGATTATAATCATGGTTGAGAGTAATCTCCAACGCTCCGTTATCCTGCCGAGTGAAAAAGCCTTTGCCTATAAGATGCGGCTTGAAGCGATGAACAGACAAGCGGGCAGACCACCAAAAGATAATTTGACACCAGTGGTGTCAGATTTAGAAACTCCCCGAACAAATGAGAAGTTGGGAAAAGAAGTTGGTGAAAGCCGTGAGCAGATACGCCGCTTTATCCGCTTAACTGAACTTGTACCCGAAATTCTGCAAATGGTAGATGAACGCCAGATTGCTTTTCGTCCTGCGGTAGAGATTTCTTATCTTTCCGAGGAACAGCAATACACCCTGCTTGAAGCGATGGGCTACAATGATGCCACGCCTTCACTTGCACAGGCTATCAAAATGAAAAAGTTTATGCAGGAGGGAAAGCTCACGGACGAGGTTATCCAGAGCATCATGCAGGAGGATAAGCCGAACCAGAAAGAGAAGCCTGCCTTTAAGGATGAGCGGATAACCAAGCTCATACCGAAATCCATCCCCAGAGGGCAGCAAACGGATTTTGTCGTAAAGGCGTTGGAGTTCTACAACCGCCATCTGCAAAGGCAGCGGGGGCAGGAAAGATAACCGCACACTTGGGGAGAAGTCCGCCCTTTGGGGAATAGCAAATTTTTTTCCGCTTCCCCCTCTCCACACCTCTCCCCCTAGATACTGCCAGTAACTATCCGAGAAAAGAACTATTAAAGGCTGTCCACATGGGCGGCTTTTTTTCTGCCAGAAGTCAACTATCAACACGAGAATGAACAGGAGGTAATGAATGAAGATATGTAAATTATTCAAAAGGGCTGCGGCGTTTGCTCTGGCTGCGGTCACGGCATTGTCCGCCGTCCCTGCCACGACAGCGTTTGCAGCGGGCGACATCGGAACAATCAGCTTTACCCACACCTACGACGGTGCAGGGAACGCCATGAGGTATAATTCCAGTGCCAACATTGGAGGTCATACCGCAGGAGGAACGGGCGAATACAAATACCGTATGTATGTGGACGGGGAAACGGCGTTCTGCCTTCAGCCGGGCGTGCCGCTGAAAACAGGAAACACATTGGCAAAGGCATCTTCCAACGCTTGGAACGCCCTCTCCGCAGACCAGAAAAAGGCGGTTGGGCTTGCCCTGCTCTATGGGTATCAGGGAAACAGCGGGAATTTATCTGGGAGCGATGATGAGAAATGGCTTGCCACCCAGACCCTTGTGTGGGAGTTCGTCACGGGATGCAGACAGGCAGCAAGTCCGTACAGCCAGACAAGCACGATGGTTTACAGTCTTCACTTTGGCTCTAATTATTCCAATAGCGGGGCAAGGGCGGCTTACGACCAGATTGTGTCGTTGATGACAAGGCACAGCACAATTCCGAGCTTCATGTCGGCAGGCAAGAAAGACATCACAAAGGAGCTTGCCTATAAGGATGGGAAGTACAGTCTGACATTGACGGATAAGAACAATGCCCTCTCCGAGTATTCCTTTACCAGTTCCGACAGCAATGTAAAGGTATCCAAATCTGGGAATAAGCTGACCATCACATCATCAAAGGCGATTGACGGCAAGGCGAGGATTACGGCGACGAGAAATAACACGCCGACCGTCAGCAGCGGTGCGATGATGATTGCCTACGGCGACCCGAATTTACAGGACGTTATCACGGGTGTGGAAAATGTAGACACCATGATGGCATATATCAACGTGGAAACGCCGACAGGCACGGTTGCACTCAAAAAGACTTCCGAGGACGGAGTTGTTGAGGGGATTTCCTTTACCATCAAAGGCGACGGCTTCAATAAGACCGTAAAAACCGACAAGAATGGAAACATCACGGTGGAGGGCTTATTCCCTGGCACTTATACGGTCACAGAGCAGTCCATTGACCGCTACGAGCCGCAGAAGACCCAGACCGTGACGATTATCGGAGGGAAAACATCTACGGTCACATTCAGCAATACCTTAAAGCGTGGAAGTCTGGAAGTTGTAAAAACATCCGAGGATAATCTTGTGGAGGGCGTGAAGTTCCACCTTTACGGAACATCATTGAGCGGCTTGGCTGTTGATGAATATGCCATAACCGATAAGAATGGACTGGCGAAGTTTGAGAATGTCCTTATCAGCGGCAGCACGCCTTATACCCTTGAGGAAGTGGATACGGCAGTCCGTTATGTTGTCCCTGCATCCCAGACCGCCCCGATTGAGTGGAAAAAGGTCACGAACCGCTGCTTCCACAACATTTTAAAGAAATTCAATGTCACAGTATTAAAGACCGATGTGGAAACGGGAAAGAAGCCGCAGGGGGACGCTTCCCTTGCAGGTGCGGTTTATGGCATTTATAAAGGCGAGGAACTGGTTGACACCTACACCACCGACGAAAACGGGCAGTTCACAACAAAATATTATGTGTGCGGCGATGACTGGAGCATCCGTGAGATTACCCCGTCCGAGGGCTATCTCTTAGATACGACCGTACACCATGTAGGGGCAGAGCCAGAGCTTTACACCGTGGAATATAACTCTGCAAAGAATGACGTAAACGAGCAGGTCATTAAGGGAAATATCGCTATCATCAAGCATACCGATAACGGCGAAACCCAGATTGAAACGCCAGAGGAGGGTGCTGTTTTTGAGGTATATTTGAAATCCGCAGGCAGCTTTGATGCGGCGGAGGAAACGGAACGTGACACGCTTATCTGCGATGAGAACGGATTTGCACAGACAAAGGATATGCCATACGGCATCTATACGGTTCACCAGACTTCTGGATGGGACGGGCGTGAGCTGATGAAAGACTTTGACGTGTTTATCTGCAAGGACAGCCAGACTTACCGCTACCTTATCAACAATGCCAATTTTGAGAGCTATATCAAGATTGTGAAAAAGGATATAGAAACAGGCAAGGTTATCCCATATGCAGGTGCGGGCTTCCAGATTTACGACCCGAATGGGGAGCTTGTAACAATGACGTTCACTTATCCCGAAGTAACAAAGATTGACACATTCTACACCACGGCAGAGGGCGAGCTTATTACGCCGCAGACTCTGGAATACGGCAAGGGATATTCTCTGGTTGAGGTGCAGGCTCCGTATGGCTACGTTCTGGATTCCGAGCCAGTTTATTTTGATGTAGAACAGGAAAATTCCGAGGATGAAAACGGCATCACGATTGTCAAAGTGGAACGCTCCAACGTGGCACAAAAAGGAAAAATCACGGTAGAAAAGTCTGGGGAGGTATTCAGCAGGGTATCAGGAAACAAGGGGCTGTATCAGCCGATTTTTGCAGTAGACAGCCTTGAGGGTGCGGTTTATGAGATTACAGCAGCCGAGGACATTATCACAATGGATGGGACGGTCAGAGCCGAGAAAGGCGAGGTTGTAGACACGCTTACCACAGGAGAGGACGGCACGGCAGAATCAAAAGAATTGTATCTGGGAAGATATGAGGTTAAGGAAGTGACCGCCCCGTATGGCATGGTGTTAAGCGAGGAAGTCCACGCCGTGGAGCTTGTATATGCGGGACAGGAAATCGAAGTGACGGAAGCAGGCACGGATTTTTACAACGAGCGTCAGCGTGTGGAAATCGATGTAATCAAGAGCCTTGAGGTGGATGAAGCATACGGTGTGGGAAATAACGGCGAAATCAAAGACGTTACGTTTGGTCTGTATGCCGCCGAGGAACTGACCGCCGCAGACAGCACGACAATCCCTGCGGATGAATTATTAGAGGTTATTTTCCTTGATGAAAACGGTCATGGAAAGGCAGTCAGCGACCTGCCGATTGGCAGCTATTATGTGCAGGAAATCAGCACAAACGCCGCCTACCTTGTCAGCGACGAGAAATACCCTGTTGACTTTGAGTACGCAGGGCAGGAAACAGCCGTTGTGAATATCACGGCAAATGAGGGCGAAGCCATTGAAAACGAACTGATTTACGGCTCGGTAAGCGGTAAGAAATCCAATGAGGACGGCGAGGACTTGGGCGGTGCGTTAATCGGCATCTTTAAGACAGGCACAACAGAATATACAAAGGAAAATGCGATTGCGACTGCCACATCCGAGGATGACGGCAGTTTTTCTTTTGAGGAAGTTCCGTATGGCACATGGGTCATCCGTGAAATCGAAAGCCCGAAAGGTTATGAACTTTCCGAGGAAGAAATCAGCGTGACAATCAGCGAGGTTGACGAAGTTGTGGAGATTGAACTAGTATAGAATAAATTAAATTTCTGCTATATATTTTTGAGATGATGTATGGTAAAATAGTGTTATCAAAGAAAGGATGATCGCTATGAGAAAAACATATC